>NZ_CABFJY010000021.1 GCF_901687125.1 Actinobacillus vicugnae | reverse complement strand
GTTTAGTTATTTTTATGTTTTAGCGGTTTAAGACGCTAAACCAACAATCAGGCTCAAACTGCAAAAAGTTAAGCGAATCCGACCGCTTGCTATCAACTCCATCTGTCTTAAATAACAAATCATTGCTGAATCTGCCCTTTTCCGTTATGCTTACTAGGTTTTTATTTTTATTGTGAGCAGAATGTCATTACAACTTTCTTTACCTATTCACCAAATTGAAGGCGAAACTTTCGAGAATTTTTATGCGGAAAACAGTCTTGTATTGTTGGATTCGTTACGTCAAAATTTTGTCGATGTACAACAACCTTTCTTTTATATTTGGGGGGGGAAAAGTAGTGGTAAAAGCCATTTGCTCAAAGCAGTAAGTAATCACTATTTATTGAATCAACAAACGTCGAGCTATATCGCTTTAGAGAAATCTCAATATTTCTCGCCAATGGTGTTAGATAATGCAGAACAACTCGATGTAATTTGTTTGGATGATTTGCAAGTTGTTGCGGGAAATGAAGATTGGGAACTGGCTATTTTTAATCTATTTAACCAAATTCGTGAGCAACAAGGTTTGTTTGATAGTGGTCACAAAACTTTACTGCTTATCAGTGCGGATTGTCCGCCGCATCAATTAAAAATCAATTTACCTGATTTACGTTCTCGCCTGACTTGGGGGGAAGTTTATCAGTTAAGTGATTTAAGTGATGAGCAAAAATGTATCATTTTAAAACGTAATGCCTATCATCGAGGAATCGAATTATCCGATGAAGTAGCAAATTTCTTACTCAAACGTTTGGATCGGGATTTGCAAACGCTTTCTACTGAATTAGATCGTTTAGACCGAGCTTCTTTACAAGCACAGCGCAAACTCACGGTGCCTTTTGTGAAGGAAATTTTAGGGCTTTAAAGTGGTTTGATTCCTATCAATATTTGTAAAAAAATCATTAAATTTGAACGCCTGTTACCTCTAAAGAGGTAAGTGCTTTGCTACGCTAAAATGTAGGCTTATGATAAACTTCTTCCACTGTACTACCAATAAATTGTTATGTCTTATATGCACCAACTTTCAGTAATTAATTTAGCTTGTGAACGAGGCGAGAACCGTTTGTTTGAAGGTTGTCAGTTTTCCGTAAAAAGCGGTGATTGGCTACAAATTGAAGGGCATAATGGTATTGGTAAAACAAGTTTATTAAGAATCCTTGCAGGATTAGCCACGCCCGCTGAGGGCGAGGTGCTTTGGAATAATGAACCAATCCAAAAATGTCGAGCAGAATATTACACAGAGCTATTCTATTTAGGACACCATGCGGGGGTTAAACCTGAGCTGAGTCCTTGGGAGAATTTGCGCTTTTTTCAAAAAATTCAGAACTTAGTATTAAATGATGAGGCGCTTTGGAATGCGTTGGATAAAGTAGGTTTAGTTGGGCGGGAAGATCTGCCTTGTTCACATCTTTCTGCGGGTCAGCAACGTCGAGTTGCGCTAGCAAGATTGTGGCTTACCAAGCAAAAGCTTTGGATTTTAGATGAGCCATTTACTGCAATTGATAAAAAAGGTGTCGCAGATTTAATTTCGCATATTGAACAGCATTGTGCAGAAGGTGGTATCGTGATTTTCACAAGCCATCAAGCGACCGAAAGTCGCAAATTACAAGTGCTTTCCTTAGATAAATTTAAGCTATAAAAATCAACTCATTCATATGATTTTATTTAATATAATTCAGCGAGAGCTTATCATCGCTTTTCGCAAACCAGCAGAAATTTTAAATCCGTTATGGTTCTTTTTGATTGTTATTACGCTATTTCCTCTATTAATGGGCCCAAATCCCGAACTATTAGGCAAAATTGCACCTGGCGTGGCGTGGGTTGCTGCATTGTTATCGGCATTGTTATCGTTTGAGCGATTATTTCGGGACGATTATTTAGATGGTTCATTAGAACAACTGATGTTATTGCCTGTTGGCTTACCGCAAGTGGCGTTAGCAAAAGTGATTGCGCATTGGTTATTAACAGGCTTACCACTTATTTTACTCTCGCCTGTGGCTGCGGTGTTGCTTTCATTAGAAACACAAGTCTGGTGGGCGTTAGTGCTTACTTTATTGCTTGGTACGCCGATCTTAAGCTGTTTAGGTGCGATTGGTGTGGCTTTAACGGTTGGGCTTCGCAAGGGCGGAACCTTACTTAGTTTATTGATTTTACCGTTATTTTTACCTGTACTCATTTTTGCAGCGGCTGTATTGGAAGCCGCCAGTTTAAATATGGGCTATAGCGGTCAGCTTGCGATTATTGGTGCTATTTTAGCGCTAACGCTTACCTTTTCGCCGTTTGCAATTGCGGGCGCATTAAGAATAAGTATTCAATAAAACCCAGCTTAAAGCAGGTGCATAAGCGGTTATTTTTTTATTATTTTTTGTAATTTGGAGATGTTATGTGGAAATGGCTTCACCCCTACGCCAAATCGGAGACGCAATATCGATTGCTAGGGAAAATTCAACCTGCTTTGGGTTGGTTAAGCTTTATTATGTTAGCGATTGCTTTTGTTTGGGGGCTTGGCTTTGCGCCTAAAGACTACCAACAAGGTGATAGCTATCGAATTATCTTTATTCATGTACCTGCAGCGATTTGGTCTATGGGCGTATATGGTTCGATGGCAATTGCAGCGCTTGTGACATTAGTATGGCAAATTCGCCAAGCTAGTCTTGCGATGATTTCAATGGCGCCAATTGGCTTAGTGTTTGCCTTTATTTCGCTAGCGACGGGGGCAATTTGGGGCAAGCCAATGTGGGGAACTTGGTGGGTTTGGGACGCGCGTCTTACCTCTGCTTTAGTGTTATTTTTCCTTTATATCGGTGTAATGGCACTTTACTCTGCTTTCCAAGACAAACAAATGGGTGCAAAAGCGGCTGGAATTTTAGCCGTAGTTGGCGTGATTAACTTGCCGATTATTCACTTCTCAGTAGAGTGGTGGAACACTTTGCACCAAGGGGCAACGATTACCAAATTAGACAAGCCATCAATGGCTGTGGAAATGTTGATTCCGCTGTTGTTAGCGATTTTCGGTAGCTTAATTTTTACTGCTTGGTTTAGTATTTGGCGCTATCGTATTGCTTTATTAAATGACGAACGCAAACGTCCGTGGGTAACAGCACTTGTGGCGAAATAAGTGGTTAAATGAGGAGAAAAAATGCAATTTCAATTTGAGTCGTTGAGTGATTTCCTTGCCATGGGCAATTATGGCTTTTATGTTTGGCTGTCTTATGCGGTTTCATTTTTAGCAATAGGGGGCTTAATTTGGTTCTCTCGCCGAGAGCAAAAACAGATTGAGCAGCAAGTTAAAAAAGAGCTAGCCCGAGAAGCTCAACTCAATAAAAAATAGTTGAAAACAAGCGGTCATTTTTTGCTGATTTTTTGCAAATTAGCGTGAAAAAATGACCGCTTACTTCTTTTGAGGTATAGGCTTTGAGAAAACGCAAAGATTCATGCGCAAGATTAAACTAATAGCGGAATCTTGGGTGATTTTTTGTTATGCTACACTTCGTTTTTTATTTAAATTTTTTTGTGTAATTCGCACATTTTAAAAGGTGATTACTATGAATCCAAGACGTAAATCTCGATTGAAAGTGGTGGTTTCAATCCTATTTGGCGTAGCTGTCGCAGCAGGACTTACCCTGTATGCATTGAGTCAAAATATTGACCTCTTTTATACGCCATCAGAGATTGTAAATGGTAAAAATGATGATCCAAACCAAAAGCCAGAAGTTGGACAGCGTATCCGTGTCGGTGGTATGGTGGTTGAAGGCTCAGTAAAACGTGATGAGAAAACGTTAAAAGTTGAGTTTGAAGCCAATGACATTGGCCCATCAGTTGTGATCGAATATGAAGGTATTTTGCCTGACTTGTTCCGTGAAGGGCAGGGGATCGTTGCGCAAGGCGTGCTAGTTGAGCCAACCCGTTTAAAAGCGACTGAAGTTTTAGCAAAACATGATGAGAATTATATGCCACCAGAGTTGGGTGAAAAAATGAAAGAGCAACACAATTCAATGGGCATTTCAGAACAAGAACTTAAAGGCGAATCTATGCGTGACAAAGAAATGAAAAAATTGCTGAATTCACTCGAAGGAGGCAAATAAATGATTGCAGAATTAGGCAATTATGGTTTGGCTCTAGCATTAGGTTTGTCAATTTTCTTGGCAATCTTACCGCTTATTGGTGCGCAAAAAGGGAATGTCACCTTAATGGCATTAGCTCGCCCGATGAGTTGGGGAATGTTCTTGGCGTTAACGATTTCATTTGGCTCGCTTTTCTATTTATTTGCGGTAAATGATTTCAGTGTGCAGTATGTGGTGAATAACTCAAACTCTACTTTGCCACTACAATATCGTTTATCTGCGGTATGGGGGGCGCATGAAGGTTCATTATTACTTTGGATTTGGTTGTTAGCACTTTGGGCTGTGGCGGTAGCAGCCTTTACGCGCCAAATGCCTGAAGAAGCAGTGGCTCGTGTGCTAAGTATTATGGGCTTGATTAGTGTTGGTTTCTTGCTATTTATTATTTTTAGCTCGAATCCATTTGCTCGTACTTTCCCTGATTTCCCTGCGGATGGCAGGGAATTAAACCCAATGTTGCAAGATATTGGCTTAATTTTCCACCCACCGCTGTTATATATGGGCTATGTTGGCTTCTCGGTTGCTTTTGCCTTTGCGATTGCTTCGTTAATGACGGGCAGGTTAGATACCGCTTGGGCGCGTTGGTCTCGTCCTTGGACAATGGCAGCTTGGGTCTTTTTAACACTCGGTATCGTGTTAGGCTCCTGGTGGGCTTATTATGAGTTAGGCTGGGGTGGTTGGTGGTTCTGGGATCCTGTGGAAAATGCCTCACTAATGCCTTGGATTGCAGGTACTGCGCTGATTCACTCATTAGCAGTCACAGAAAAACGTAGCACCTTTAAAGCATGGACGGTGCTACTAGCGATTTTGGCTTTCTCGCTTTGTTTATTAGGTACTTTTTTGGTACGTTCAGGCATTTTGGTTTCAGTACACGCTTTTGCCTCTGACCCAACCCGTGGTTTATATATTCTTGCTTATTTAGTGTTAGTGATTGGTGGCTCATTATTGCTCTATGCATTCCAAGGCTCGAAAATCAAAAGCTTAGATAATTATGAGCGCTATTCACGTGAAACAATGCTTTTGATTAATAACATTTTATTAATGGCATTTTTATCAGTGGTATTTTTAGGCACAATTTTACCGCTTATACATAAACAAATTGGCTTAGGCTCAATCTCAATTGGTGCGCCGTTCTTTGACCAAATGTTTGTGATCTTAATGGTGCCATTTTCCTTTATTCTTGGCATTGGGCCTTTAGTGAAATGGCGTAGAGATCAGGTTTCGGCCATTCGTATACCTGTGATTGTCTCTTTAGTTTTAATGGTGATACTTGGCTTTGCGTTGCCATATTTATTTGCTGATCGCATTACTGTTACTTCGGTATTAGGGGTAATGATGGCGGCAATTATTGTGATGCTAAGCTTATATGAATTGCATCAACGAGCAACCCATCGTCATACTTTCTTTGCTGGCGTGTTTAAATTATCTCGTTCACACTGGGGAATGGTATTGGCACATGTTGGGGTTGCTATGAGTGTGTTTGGCATCGCTTTTAGCCAGAATTTCAGTATTGAGAAAGATGTTCGTATGAATGTGGGTGATCAGGTGCAAATCCTTGATTACAATTTTGAGTTCAAAGGTATCAAACTGAGTGATGGAGCGAATTATCAAGGCGGAACAGCTGAAATTGCAATTAGTAAAAATGGACAATATGAAGCAACCTTAAATGCGGAAAAACGTTTTTATAATGTGAGCAAAATGGGTATGACCGAAGCAGCGATTGATTGGGGATTTAGCCGTGATCTTTATGCCGCTTTAGGTGAAAAACTTAATGATGGCTCATGGGGTGTACGTTTGTACTATAAGCCTTTTATTCGCTGGATTTGGTTTGGTGGATTATTTATGGCATTAGGCGGGATCTTATGCATGATGGATAAACGCTATCGTGTGCGTATATCAGCCACTGCTTAATCGGTTTCTCGTTCTATTTTGCTAATCGGTCGAATTTTCGGATTTTTTGCAAACTTCGAAAAATTCGACCGCTTGTTTTATAACCCTATGAAAAGGTTGAGAATTATTCACAAAATTGGTGAAAATCACTCTTTTTGTTTGTAATGTAGTCAAACACCTAATTTTTTAGAATTTTTAAGAAAAATGGTTTGACATATTTCTAAATTCTAGTAATATGTGCGCCACAGACACAGTGAGTGGTGAGATGGCCGAGCAGGCTGAAGGCGCTCCCCTGCTAAGGGAGTATAGGGTTCAAAAGCTCTATCGAGGGTTCGAATCCCTCTCTCACCGCCATTTACTTTATCACGCACCCGTAGCTCAGCTGGATAGAGTACTCGGCTACGAACCGAGCGGTCAGAGGTTCGAATCCTCTCGGGTGCGCCATTTTAGTTTTTACTCTATTCAAATTAAAATGGTCGCTGATAAAATTAAATAACTCACAATTCAAAATACAACGCACCCGTAGCTCAGCTGGATAGAGTACTCGGCTACGAACCGAGCGGTCAGAGGTTCGAATCCTCTCGGGTGCGCCATTTCAAGTTATCAAATCTTTTTCGTAATTCAGCAAATTTTCAAGTAATTCTTTTCAGTATTATCCTTTACGGATTAGATTAAATTAATCAAAAAAATTTTATGCTTAAATTTGCTTATCAAGAACACTTTAAATCTTATTACTACGATTCTCGTAACTTATCTCTTCAATTTCCGAAGATTACCGCTAACCAAGATGCAGATGTTTGTGTTATTGGCGCAGGGTTTTTAGGGCTTTCAACCGCACTTGAATTAGCGGAAAAAGGCAAAAAAGTGGTGGTGTTAGAAGGGGCAAGAGTCGGTTTCGGTGCATCTGGTCGTTCTGGCGGACAAGCAATCAATGGATTTGAGGACGGGATTGATGAATATATCGAGCAAGTGGGGTTAGATAAAGCCCAAAAATTATGGCAAATGTCATTAGAAGCGATTGATATCATTGATGAACGCGTCAAAAAACATCAGATTCAATGTGACTGGAAAAAAGGTTATGCAACACTTGCCTTAAATCATCGCCGTATGGACGATTTGATTGCAATGGAGCAAGCGAGCCGAGAGACTTTTGGCTATCAACAAATGCAGTTATGGGATAAATCACAGCTTAAACAACATTTAGGCAGCGATATTTATGTTGGGGCATTATTTGATAGCAATTCAGGGCATTTGCATCCACTTAATTACTGTTTGGGACTTGCTAAAGCTTGTGTTGAGGCGGGTGTAACTATTTACGAACAATCGCCAGCAACTGAAATCAAAAGCGTGAGCGATAGTAAAGCGGTCGTTTTTGCGGAAGGTTTTACCATTGCATGTGAATCTGCGGTTTTAGCAACGAATGCTTATATTGATGTGTTATCTAACAAAATAACTTTTGGCATTGAGAAAAAAATTCTGCCCGTAGAAAGTTTTATTATTGCAACGGAGCCCTTGTCGCAAGTGATGGCTGATAGTTTGATCAATAATGGTATGTCGGTTTGCGATAACAATTTATTGTTGGATTATTACCGCTTGTCGGCAGATAATCGCTTATTATTTGGTTCTGATTCCAGCACTAATGTGGATATGGTGGCAAAAATGCGTTCGGAAATGCTGGCGGTTTTTCCTCAATTAGCAGAAGCTAAAATTGAGTATGGCTGGGGTGGCCCGATTGATATGACACTTAACTCCACCCCACATTTTGGGCGAGTTAAACCAAATATCTATTTTGCACAGGGATTTTCTGGGCATGGTGTCGCGTTAACTGGGCTGGCAGGTCGTATTATCCAAGAAGCAATTTTAGGCAATGATGAACGCTTAGCTATTTTTGAAGGCTTAAAAGTGCCAAGCCTTTATGGCGGTAAATGGGTCAAGAAGATGGCTCTGAAGATTGGTATCCCCTATTATCGTTTTTTAGATAAATATAAATAATGTAATAAAATCAAAGACGTAAGTAGTTATTTACGTCTTTTTTATTTTTAGGAGTTAATAAATCCAAATATGGGTTATTTCGCAATGCTCAAAATTCGGCTAGACTTGCGACTTAAATAAAAATAATGAGGATTTCATATTGAAAGGATTACTGGCTAGATTGTTCGTAGGTTTAGCGCTATTGCTATGGGCATGGGATATGGTTTACCCATGGCAACAGCTTATGCAGGCGGAAGAAAATCGTTATGCGCAGATTCAGCAACGGCACTTATTAAAAGTGGGGATGATTAATCACCCGCTTTCTTATTTTGTTGGAGCTGATGGTAAGGCGGGGATTGAGTATGAACTCGCTAAATCATTTTCAGATTATTTAGGTGTTAGCTTAGAAATTAAGTCATTTGATCATAGTGAACAACTTTTTAAGGCCTTAAGAGATAATAAGATCGATATTGCAGCCGCAGGCTTATTATATCAACCTGAACTAAGCGAACAGTTTCAAATTGGTGCGACTTATTATTCTGCATCATGGCAGATTGTATATAAAAAAGGTCAAATAAGACCATATAAATTGGCTGATCTGCAAGGTGAATTAGTGGTGCCATCGGGCTCTGCTGTATTACCTATTTTGCAAAAGTTGAAAGAGGAACATCCTAAATTAAGTTGGCATATTACGGATCAATTTACTCAAGAAGAGCTGTTATTACAGGTTGCAGAAGGCAAAATTCCTTATACGGTTGCAGTTTCTGTGGATATTTCCGCTGCACAGCATATTAGCCCTAATATTGCAGTTGGTTTTGATTTAAGTGATGAAATGCCCGTGGTATGGTATTTGCCAAATAGTTCATATAGTGAATTACAAGCCGCAGTATTAGATTTTATGAATAATGCGAATGAAACAGGCTTGATTTCACGTATTGAAGAAAAATATTTTAACCATTTATCTCGCTTTGATTATGTCGATACGCAAAGTTATTTAAATGCGATTAAATCAATATTACCTAAGTATCGACCGCTATTTGAAAAATATCGAGGTGATTTAGAATGGCAAATGTTGGCGGCGATTGCTTATCAGGAATCTCATTGGGATCCGAATGCAACTTCACCAACAGGTGTGCGTGGTATGATGATGCTGACTCGAGATACTGCAGAGCGCATGAAAATTACCGATCGAACCAATGCAGAGCAAAGTATTCGGGCAGGCTCGGAATATCTTCATTTACTTATGGGGCAAATTCCTGAAACGGTTGCCAAAGAAGATCGTATTTGGTACGGTTTAGCAGCTTATAATATGGGACTTGGGCATTTATTAGATGTACGACGTTTAACTAAGCAGTTAGGAGGTGATCCAGATAACTGGTTAGATGTGAAGAAAAATCTACCGCTTCTCGCTGAAAAGCGCCACTATAGTCGGTTAAAATATGGCTATGCACGTGGTTTTGAAGCTTTTCAATACTTAGAAAATATTCGTCGCTATTATAGTAGTATTATCAATCACCAGCGTGTTGAAGAACAGAAAGTACAAGCATTACAATTGTCAAAACAACAAGCACAGAAACAGCTAACAGAAACTTCTCCCGTTGCTCCATTTACTGATAAAATGCTTACGAAACCTGAACAATCCAACGAAATGATTAAGGAATAGAGCTATGAGACAACGTAGATTGAAAAGCAAAAAGAAATTGGCGTGTAATAATAAATCTCGTCGAATTTTGCAAATTCTGAAAAGAAAGCGTCGAATTGCGGCACGTCACAGCTTAGCATTTATGATGTTGCAAAATGAAGTGTAGTAATTAATACAAAAAAACCGAGCATTTTAGCTCGGTTTTTTCTGTTATTGGGCGTAATCAATCACTTTAATGACTTTATTTACACCATTTATAGTACGCGCAGCTTCAGCAGCAGCATCTGCTTGAGTTGGACTTAATTTACCAACAAGGAATACTTCGCCGTTTTCAGTGATAACTTTAACCTCGGTCGTTTTTACTTCCGAGTTAATCAACAATTTAGATTTAACTGCAGTGGTGATCCAACTATCGATAGAGATCTGCCCTACACCAATTTTAGCACCTGTACGGATTTCATTATAGACTTCCGTTACACCTTCTGCGCCAGCTGCAAGATTTTTCGCATTTTCGACCGCTTCCATACTTGGTGCCTGACCAATTAACAATACTTTACCATTGTATGCCACCACATTAATTCGAGCCTCTTCTTTGAGTTGCTCGTCTTTATTGATGTTATAGGCAACACGTTCTTCTAAGATCTCATCATCCACTTGTGTACCTGTTGAGCGAGGATCGGTTGCGACTTTGGTGGCAACGGCTGCTGAGGTAACTACTGCTGTTGCAATACAACCTTGTAATGATAAGAGTGTTACAGCGAATAAACTCGCTAAACTGATTCGTTTGGCTAAAGTAAGCATAAGAATATCCTTCTAAATGTTTAAGGTAACCCTAAGAAAAGAGTAGTTGATCAACTAATTCACAAAGCAAGTTTACACAGAATTGATGACCTTCAATAATGCGTAATTCATTGCTGGAAGGCATTGAAATTTCAAGGTCATGATCATCAAGCAAACCTTGTGTATGGTCATTACGACTACTGGTAAATGCTAAAACCTCTAACCCTTCATTTTTTGCAGAATGTAGAGCATTTAACACCGCTTCTTCATTGCCTAAAGGAGAAAAACTAATAAATAGATCGCCTTCTTTGGCAGTTGCTTGTAGCTGTTTACGATAGAGTTGAGCAAGATCATTATCCTGCGCAATCACACCAGCTAACACGCCATCGAATTGCAGTAATTGAGTAGCAAAACTAGGGCGGGCAAGGTCATATTTATGTAATAAATGGCTAACTAACAGTTGAGCGTTAGCATAGGAGCGACCATGACCACAGACAATGATTTTATTACCTCGTAATAAGCAAGCAACAATACGATTAGCCGCTTCACTTAATGTCTTGGGCAGTAATTCCGCCGCCGCAATTTGGATCTGAATACTTTCGGTAAAGCGATCTTGAATTTTTTCTAGCATGAAAAAAACTATCCTAAAAAATTGGGGATCCAAAGAGGCGGATCATTTCCTTCAAAGGCAACCACATCAAAGCGACAGTTTGCTGTATCCAGACTTTGGTTGCGTTTTGTGAATAGCCACATATTGGCAGCATCTAACCATTTTTGCTGTTTTCGGTAATCAATACTTTCAACAGCAGAGCCAAAGCGACTACTTTTGCGTTGGCGAACTTCAATAAACACCACCGTTTCGCCCTGTTGCATAATCAGATCGAGTTCACCACATTTAAATGTTTGGTTTGCCGCAACGAACTTAAGCCCTTGCTTTTCTAAAAAAGCGCGGGCTTGTTGCTCAAAATTAGCACCTTGGGAGCGCTTAGTTAGCGTTTTGAACAGAGCCATTGCTATATTGTAACCAAGTCATGGCACGTTCGATATTACAATTTGGGCCAGCGGTTAAATTACCTGTTAAGCCTGAAACACTATAACCAGGAATTTGACGGAATTCGTTAAATTTATTCGCCAATGCCCAAGTATCTGATCCCATTGCATATAAACGCATCATTGAAAAATCGCTCGCCGCTAAGCTATCTGCTTTTTTGTATTCATCAGAATCAGGATCTGATAGTAATGGAATTTCGCTAAATTTTACACCTTCCATTGTCGTACGGAATTCAATGCCATTATTCGGTGAATTGCTACGTGAAGATGTATAAATATTTAATTGTCCTGCAAGTGATGAGCCATCAATACCCTGTTTTAATTCCAGTAATTGTTCTGCAGTACCTAAAGCGTAAAGCGCTGCGCCTTGAATATTGCCTGAGCTTTGGATTGCTGCCACAGAATCTTGCGGAATATTGTAATAACGCACATCCGCATCCGCATTAGTTAATTGTCTCCAACGTTGCGCAAATGCATCGGCAGAACGCTGACCAAAATCATCTTGTGGTGCAGCCACAATCGCACGGGAATAGCCATCACGATATAAACGATCTGCCCCTGCTCTTGCTTCCGCTTCTGGCGATAAACCATAATAACAAACGCCTGGAATCGCTTTTACATTTGGTGTTGAATTTAATGCTAATACATTTACCCCTTTAATTTCTGGGCTAATTAACATTTCATCCACACGAGATTTAAGTAACGGCCCAATAATAGTTTGTGCGCCTTGCTGTTTTGCTTGTATCAGAATGTTTTCAAGCGAATTACTATCGGTATCGTAAGTTTGCACAGGGATAGAGTCACTCCCTTTAGCGTCATTAAAACCTTTCTTAATAATATCACCTAAGATTTTCGCATCGCCACTTAATGGCAACAGTAATGCAACGCCATTTAACTGAGTTTGCTGGAAGTTTGATACGTTTTGTAGTTCAGCTGGCATAAATGCTACTGCACTGTGATTCGGATAGAGTTGCTTCCAGTTATTAATGCCTTGTGGCATTTGCGCTGGTGTTGAAACGTTTTGGTTATATACAGCAATTAATGCTAACCAGCCTGCAAATTCAGTTTCACCAGGGCCTGCATTTGCGACGGAAAGTACACCTTTATTTGCATTACGTAATAATGCCCAAATCTGGTCATTATTTTCTTGACGTAAACGGTTTTCAGAGAAATGTGCGCTCATTAAAGCACGAGCACGCACTGCTTCGATCACCTCTTTTTTATTTTCTGCAATACGAGCCTGCGTTTGGTGATAGCGCAATAATTGTGATTGGCTTAATTGTGCAAGTGGTACAAGTTTTAATTGTGCCATTGCTTGAGCATCATTAGCTTGCAATGCAAAAAGCTGTGCCGCCACTAAGTTATATTCAACTTTTTGAATTTCGTTTTTTTGGATATCAGCGAGAAAAGCATTTAATTCTTCAAACTGATTTTGTGCTTCGAATGCTTTGTTTTCATCAATTAATTTACGTATAGCAAGTAAGCGATAAGTTACTTTATCTTCTTTATTGGTGGTTTGCTCCGCTTTATTAATATAAAACTCAGAAGTTGCGTACGCTTCGTTTTTTACGGTTTTGGTTAATGGATTTTCGAAAAAACTTGTTCCAGTACAAGCAGAAAGAAAAAGCGCCATTGCGGTTGGGACAAAGACGGTTTTTAGTTTCTGTTTTAAAATAGTCGCCATTGTATTGCTCCTAATAGACTATAATAGGCAGAATAATGTTGAAATCTTACTTATCAAACGAGTGAAAAGCAAATGAAAAACGAACAAAACGGCACTTTGTATATTGTTGCCACACCCATTGGTAACCTTGGAGATATTACGCAACGCGCGTTAGATACCTTTACTCAAGTTGATTTAATTGCCGCTGAAGATACCCGTCACAGTGGCTTGTTACTCAGTCATTATGGCATTAAAAAGCCATTTTTTGCTTTGCATGATCATAATGAACAACAGAAAGCAGCCGTGTTGGTCGAAAAACTACAACAAGGGCTAAATATTGCCCTTATTTCGGATGCAGGCACGCCGCTAATTAGCGATCCAGGTTTTCATTTAGTGCGTCATTGCCGTCAAGCAGGAATTAAGGTAGTTCCGCTACCTGGCGCTTGTGCTGCAATTACCGCCCTTTGTGCATCGGGTATTGCTTCAGACCGATTTTGTTTTGAAGGGTTCTTGCCCGCAAAAACAAAATCCCGTTGCGATAAATTGGCGGAAGTCGCTGATGAGCCTCGTACCCTTATTTTTTACGAATCGACTCATCGTATTTTGGATACGTTAGCGGATATGCAAAAAATGCTAGGCACAGATCGCTATGTGGTAATGGCTCGTGAAATTACTAAGACATGGGAAACCATTCACGGTGATACATTAGCTAATTTAATTACGTGGCTAAATGAAGACAGTAATCGCATTAAAGGTGAAATTGTGTTGGTGGTGGAAGGCAAGCCTGAACAAACGGATGGAGCCTTTTCTGCCCAAGCGGTTAAATTACTTGACTTACTTTGCCAAGAATTGCCATTGAAAAAAGCCGCTGCAATCGTGGCGGAAACCTTCAGCTATAAAAAGAATGCGTTGTATCAATACGGGCTAGCGCATTTCTCAGATAAATAATATGTAAGCGGTTGAATTTGCAAGTTTTTCTGCAAATTCAACCGCTTATTAATTAGATCCTTGCTAAATCAAAATTCGCTAAATCAATTGTATCGGGTGTGCCATAGAAATGGGCTAACGCTTTGCGTAATGTTTCGGCACGTTTTGGTAAATAACCTCGCTCTGCGTAGATTTTTACTTGATCGAATACTGCCTGTTTAAATGCTGAATTATCGCCAGGGTTGCCTGATAAATTATCCGCACTAGCAAAGTAACGAAAGCCTGCGGCGGTTGCTAATACCCATTCAATTGCTTGTGGTTTGACTTCTACCGACTCAAATTCACGCTGACGTTCAGCAGAGCGACCGTCAGGCTCATACCAATAGCCAAAGTCTTCTAATTTACGGCGTTCTGTACCTGCTACCAACCAATGTGAAATCTCGTGTAATGCACTACTGTAATAACCGTGAGCGAACAGAATCACGTTATACGGACGTGCTGATTTCACTCCATCTTCATCTAAAAATGCAGGTAAATAAATCGGATAATCCCCTCCTTTCTCTAAGCGAGTGTTGTATTCGTTCGCAAAGCATTCATCGAAAAGGCGAATAATATCTTCAATTTTATGGTTGTCTTGGTTCATATAATTCCTTTATTTGTGTGCTCACAACGCATTTAACCAATCTAAAAATGGCTTCGCTTCTAAAAAGCCTGTCACTCTGGATTGGGTGAGTTCATTGCCTTGCTCATCAAAGAACAAAATAGTTGGCAAACCTAATACGTTAAATTGTTTCATTAGTTCATCATTCTGTGCGGAATTGTTGGTCATATCAATTTGTAGCACCACCATTTCAGCCAGTTTTTGCTGAACGGCTTTGTCTGTGAAGGTATATTTCTCAAATTCTTTGCACGCTACACACCAGTCAGCATAGAGATCTAACATTACTTTTTTGCCTTGCGAAGCGGTCAATTTTGCTTTTAATTCTGCAAGAGATTGAATACGCTCTATCGCTAAGTGATTGGTTACTTGTGTCGTATTTAGTGCATTTTGATGCCAGACCAAATTTGCCCAAGGGTAAGAGGAAAGCGCGAAGGCAAAGAATAACAGAATTTTGACCGCTTGTTTAAAGATGCCCTGTGGCGGAATCACGCTGATGAGCCAACCTAAAAAAACCATGGCTAATGCTGACCACATAAACGGCTCGTAATGGCCTGGTAATACACGGCTGAGTAAAAAGACGGGTAATGCTAACATCACAAAACCGAATGCGGTTTTGACTTTTAGTAACCAATCGCCTGATTTTGGCAAAATACGGTTACCAAATAAGGTAATCAGCACCAATGGGATTCCCATACCTAACGCTAATAAATAGAGCGCCAACCCACCTGTGAGTAAATCCCCACTTTGAGCAACATACAATAATGCGCCTGATAATGGAGCAGAAGTACAAGGAGAAGCCACTAAGCCCGCAATCATTCCCATCACAAATACGCTACCTAATGCGCCACCTTGCTGTTGTTGGCTCATCGCATTCAGTGTCTGCTGCCAAGCATTAGGTAAGCGAATCTCAAATAAGCCGAACATAGAAGCGGCTAAAATTGTGAATAAAATCGCAAGTGAAATCAGCACAGGCGGACTTTGTAGCGCAATTTGGAATGGCAAACCAATCGCCGCAACGATCAATCCTAATAAGGTATAAGTGAGCGCCATACCTTGCACATAACTTAAGCTCAGCAATAGTGCTTTCAGCGTGCTAGGACGTTGTTTATTGCCGATCACAATAGCAGAGAGCAACGGCAACATTGGCAGTACGCACGGCGTAAAAGCTAAACCGATACCTAATGCAAAGAACCAAAAAATAGATAAGCGATTGCTTGCTAAGTTTTCGGCAAGCTGATTTTGCGCTGCTTTAGGGGAATCACTCATCTGAGAAGCGGTCGCATTTTCACTATTTTTGGCAAAATTTGGGGCAGAAGCGACCGCTTGTTGTCCATTTAAGGCAACGCTGATCGTTTCTGGCGGATAGCAAAAGCCTTTGGTACAGCCTTGATAGCGCACCGAAAGATTCGCATTGGTTTGAGGATTTGAAATGGCAACAGGAATCGCCAGTTGATAGCGGAAAATTTCTACCTCACCAAAAAATTCATCCTGATATTTTTCTGCAGCAGGCAATTCGACAGATGCAATATCTGCCTGTTGCGGTGTGATTTGTATTTCTTTTTTATACAAATAATAGCCGTCTGCAATTTGCCAGTTTAGTTCGATTTGATTGGCAGAAATAGGATTGCTCGAAAAAGCAAACGCCTCTGCTACGGTTAAATATTTGGGTTGATTGTTACCAAATAAACCCGCCAGAGCGGGAAACGTGAACATGAGGCTAACGAATAGAAAAATAAGACGTTTTAGCATATAAATTTAAACAAATAAAAGGTGAGATATTGTAATACAAAATAGATAAAGTCAGGCAAAAATCGTATTTTCTTACACCGTTATTTTTAGCAGAAATTTAGCCATAAGTACGCAAAACGTAAAAATTGACAAAAAATTACCTTAAATGTTGAGAAAGTTGTGTGATAAAGCCATAATAAATTTACGCGTTTTCATTCAAGAGGAGAAAAAAACGATGTATGAAATAGTCTTTTATCGAGACCGACGTGGGCGAGAACCCGTCAAAGAATTCCTACAGGAATTTATTAATGAACAACAAGATGAAAGCCGTGAACGCTTGCATAAATTAAGTCAGCATTTGACCATTTTACATTTGCATGGTACACGTGCAGGCGAAGGCTACATTAAGCATTTAGAGGATCGTATTTGGCAGTTACGTCCAATAAGTGATTGCTTACTGTTTGCAGGAATCGTACGTGGGCAGTTTGTGTTGTTGCATCATTTCGCCAAAAGTAGCAGTCGGCTTCCTAAGCGAGAACTTGAACGAGCAAAAAGTCGTTTGGCAGATCTACAGGAGAGGATAAAAGATGAGCCCCATTGGTTCTAGTTGGACATCATTTGAACGAGAAGTGTTTAACGAATTAGAAATGCAAGAAAATCATTTTCGTGTGCAATTAATTCTCGAAATTATTGAAACTCGACAGGCGTTGGGCATTTCACAACGTAAATTAGAAAAACTTAGTGGTGTTAAGCAATCAATGATTGCCCGTGTAGAAAAAGGGAGTTCCAATCCTTCGCTTGGCACCTTATTGAAATTACTCGTGCCTTTAGGAAAAACCTTACAAATCGTGTCATTAGGCGAAGTTAAGGTGAAATAAACGGAAAATAAGCGGTCGAATTTGCACAAAATTTCGAAATTATGTCGCAAATCTGACCGCTTATTTTATTTTGATACCACTATAGTGCTGTTTTGAGTAAATAAAGGGTGTAACCGATATAGCAACATAAGAAAATTCCCCCCTCTAAGCGGGTGATTTTCGCTGGTTTTTTGCTAAAACTATACGCCAAGAAAAACAAGAGTAAGGTTAGCGCAGACATCACCAACATATCACGAGAGAAGGCTTCGGCTTCCACCTGCATTGGTTCAATGACACCAGCAATCCCGACTACGGCAAGTGAGTTAAATAAATTTGAACCTACGATATTACCAATCGCTAAATCTGATTCGCCTTTGCGTGCTGCAATAATTGATGAAGCAAGTTCTGGTAATGAAGTACCGATTGCAACGATGGTTAAACCGATAACAAGATCACTTACCCCAAAATATTTTGCCACTTCAACGGCGCCCCAAACTAATAATTGCGAACTTGCCATTAAAAATGCTAAGCCGATCACTAGCCAGAATAATGCTTTTGTTAGGGGTAATTGTTCAGTTTGAAGTGATTCGCTTTGTGCGAGCGTATCGCCTTTATTAGTTAGTCCTACCCAAATTGTCCAACTCATATAAACTGCAAAAATGACCAATAAAATGACCGCTTCTAGTTGCGTAACTTGTGCATCAAATAACATATATGCTGAGACGAGCGTAACTAAAATTAGAATTGGTAGCTCACGTTTAATTACCTCAGAAGCAACCATAATCGGCTTAATAAGCGCAGTAACCCCGAGAATCAGTGCAATATTCGTAATATTTGAGCCATAAGCGTTACCGAGAGCAATCCCCGATGCGCCTTTTAAAGCCGATGAAGCCGATACGATCATTTCTGGTGCGGAAGTACCAAAACCAACAATGACAATCCCGATTAACAATGGCGACATACCAAAATAGCGCGCAGTGGACGCTGCGCCTTCTACGAATTTATCTGCGCTCCAAACGAGCAAAATTAAGCCTATTACAATGGCAAGAGATGCGTATAACATTCTGTTTCCTACTAATAAAAATGGGCGTATAGTATAGGTTAAAATTTATCAATTCACTATAAGGAATCGACAATGAAAGTAATGAGTTCTGCGATTGAAAATGGTGTGTTTGCCGATAAATATGGCAAGCGGGGTAACCAATTTAGCCCAAATGGAATGCCTAGTTATTCAATTCCGTTTGAAATTAGTGATGCGCCCGCAGCAACCCAATCTTTTGTGGTGGTGTTGGAAGATAAAGATGCCATTACCGCGAGTGGGTTTGTCTGGATTCATTGGCTGATTGCAGATTTAACCCGCACCAGAATTGCCGAAAATGAAAGCCAAACAGCGACCGACTTTGTTCAAGGGGCAAATTCGTGGGCGAGCAAATTAGGCAATTTTTCGATAGAAGAAGCTTCTTATTACGGTGGAATGGCGCCACCAAACTGTAAGCACCGTTACGAGCTGATCGTTTATGCATTGGATACCAAACTGAATTTGGCTTCGGGTTTTCGTTTTAATGATCTGCATTTTGCGATGCAAGGGCATATTTTAGCGAGTGCAAGTGTTATGGGAACCTACGACGTATAAGGTAAAATTTAGTTTAAAAACGACCGCTTTTAATTTGAGCTATATGATCTGCACCCCAAAACCTGGACACCTAATTTGAGGTGCAGATTATGTCTTATTCTTATCAATTTCGTTTAAACATTATCAAACAAGTGACCGAACAGGATTTGGGTATTCGTGAGGTCGCTA
>NZ_CABFJY010000020.1 GCF_901687125.1 Actinobacillus vicugnae | reverse complement strand
ATAGATTGTTAAAGAACAAAAAGAAACGACGCACTGGATAACTTAACTTCGTTCACAACAGTGCGTCGTTGTGTGTGGTGCATTATAGAGATTTTCTAAGCCTATGCAAGTGTTTTTTGCAAAAAATCTTGAAAAATTTATCAAAAGCGCAGTTTTAGTACAATTCGTGTATTAAATTAGCTAAAAATGTTTTTTAATTGTGCTTGCAAACCGCTTTGTCGTTGTATATTCGTTTTTACCCCTAGTTTCCATACCTTTTCTTCACTAAATAAAGTAAATGTCACTTTAGCGCGTGTTATTGCTGTATAGATAAGTTCTTTAGTAATAACTGGTGCACTGCTTAATGGCATAATAAAAAAGGTATGATCAAATTCAGAACCTTGAGATTTATGTACCGTCATCACATACGCTACTTCATACTGAGGTAAACGGCTAAGCGATAAACTTAAATGTTTATCCTCCACTTTTGTATCAAAATAAATCCTTAATTGCTGATTTTCGTCTGGCAAAATAATGCCAATATCACCACTATAAATATTATTTTGTGGAGAATTCTGCGTAACTAAAATCGGTTTACCTGCATAGCTATCTCGACTAAAGGCGAAATTAAGTAGTTTTGCTTTTTTCAATGCCTCTGCAATACTTTGATTTAAACGTTCACTACCTAATTCACTTACTCTTAACGCAGATAAAAATCTGACTTTTTGAAACGCTTCAAAAATTTCATTCACAGAAGCATCTTGCGGATTAAGTAAGCGTTTTTGCACTAATTTCAGATAGTTTTGATAATGCGCTACCGCTTGTTCGACGACTAAATTAACACAATGTTCAATCCACAAGCGTTTTTCAGCAAATTGGTTTGCATTTGGATATTTTACGCAAACCAAATCAGAATATTGGTGCGTTGCTAATATTTGCCAAGATTCGACCGCTTGTTGCAGATTGACCTTTCTCGCTAATTGTCCAATGCCCGAATTTGCGCTGAAACGATGACTTTTTTGCAAATGACAAAGCATATCGCAAATAGGCAATATATTGGCTTGTCCATTTAAAGTATATCCTGTTACTTTTGTAAGATAAGTACAGTGTGCCAAGCTATAACCTTGTTGCACAAATGCGCCCAATTCGCCCATGACTGCCCCAGCTTCCACTGAAGCTAACTGATCTTTATCGCCTAAAATCACTAACCGAGTATGCTTTTTTAGCGCATTCATTAGTTTTTCCATTAAGGAAAGATCGATCATTGATGCCTCATCCACCACTAATAAATCAAGGTGTAACGGATTCTGTGCATGATATGTCGGTGTATCAGAATCAGGCCTAATTCCTAGTAATCGATGAATGGTGGAAGCCGATGTCGGAATTTCAAAGGTCAGTTTCATTTTTTGAAGACTGTTACTGATCGATTCTTTTAAACGAGCTGCAGCCTTACCTGTCGGTGCAACAAGTGCAATATTAAGCGCTGCTTTTTGTTGACGATATTGCTTTGTTTGCAAGGCTACCAACAATTTTGCTACTGTGGTCGTTTTACCTGTGCCTGGCCCTCCTGAAATCACACTAAAGCGTTGGCGCAGTGCTGTTGCCACAGCAATTTTCTGCCAATCAATTTCGGTTGATTGTTCAGGAAAAAGCGTGGTCAAAATTTCGAGATCTAGCGCTGCAGTTGCGTATTCTTCAGAAAAGTCGACCGCTTGTTGCAAATAGCGAGCGATATTATGTTCAGCTTGCCAATAGCGATAAAAATACAAAAGCTCGTTTTGAAATAACATAGGCGCAATTTTTGTAGGTGAATCACTAAAAGCAATATGATTTGCTAGCACTTGTTGCCATGCAAGCGGTGAAATTCCATCAATTTTTTGCAAAATTTCTACTTGAAAATCACGGGTTAATTTCTTGCCCTCCAAACCAAAAAATGATTGTGCTGCATTTGAATCCAAACGCAGTGCAGAATGTCCCTGCATTACATGAAATGAAAGCAGGGCCGCCACTAAAATTGCAAGATTTTGTTGCTGTTCGCTGTAATGATAAGCTTGTTGCTTAGTGGCAATCATTTGAGCAAATTGATAATTCAATTCAGAGATATGTTTTTCGGTTTTAAGAGTTTTAAGAAGAGTGAGCATGGCAATCAAAAATAACGACAAATCAATAGCCGAATTATCTAATTTTCATTATCCATTGTCCATTTATTCTCATCGGGCGTATAATTGAGCCTTTATTAACGGCTTATCCATAACAGTGAAACAAATGAAACCAGCTACCGCAACTATTAACCAATCCGCACTGCAACATAATATCGAATTAATCAAAACATTTGCACCAAACCAGAAATTACTTGCTATGATTAAAGCCAATGCGTATGGGCAAGGGTTATTGCCTGCTGCTAGCGCCTTAGCTGATTTAGTAGATGGCTTCGGTGTGGCACGCTTGCGTGAAGCATTAGAAATTCAAGAAACAGGCTACACAGGAAGAATTGTATTAGTTGAAGGCTTTTTTGACCGAGAAGAGTTATTAAAAACACTTTCTCGCCGCTTTGATACGGTTGTACATTGCTTAGAACAGTTAGAATTACTTGAACAAGTGGCAAAAGAATGGCAACAAGAGCAACAAAAAGGCTTTTGGAAACGTAAAGCAAAAATTTATTTTCCTGTAAATGTTTGGTTAAAAATTGACACAGGCATGCACCGTCTTGGCGTTCACCCTGAACAGGTCGATATGTTTTACCAACGTTTAAAAGCTTGTCCTTTAGTGGAAAGTATCAGTTTTGTCAGCCACTTTAGCCGAGCTGATGAACTGGATTGTGGCTATACCGAAAAACAAATCGCTACTTTTGAAGCTGCAACCGCCGCATACCATTCACACGATCGCAGTATTTCTGCTTCAAGTGGCATTTTGTATTGGAAACAGGCGCATTACGATTGGGTGCGTCCTGGTATTATTATGCACGGCATTTCGCCTCACTATACGCCAATCACCGATTTAGGGTTTCAGCCAGTCATGACGCTATCCTCTTCATTAATTGCCGTGCGAACCCACAAAGCAGGCGAACCTGTTGGCTATGGTGGTGCGTGGGTAAGTGATAAAGAAACTAAACTCGGTGTGGTTGCGATGGGTTATGGCGATGGCTACCCTCGCAATGCGCCAGAAGGTACGCCAGTTTTAGTGAATGGACGCATTGTGCCTATTGTGGGACGCGTATCAATGGATATGCTTACGGTTGATCTTGGTGCAGACAGCCAAGACAAAGTGGGCGATGAAGTGATTTTTTGGGGCAAAGATCTGCTGATTGAAGAAGTCGCACAGCATATCGGAGTAATCAGCTACGAATTAATCACCAAACTCACTCCACGAGTAATTTTTGAATATAAATAGAAACGACAAGCGGTCAAAATTGCAAAAAATGTTGCGAATTTGACCGCTTGTTTATTGAGATTTGAGTAACTTAATTACTTAGCACAACCACATGCACTGTTTTCTTCAAAACGGCGTGCCGCTTCGTCCCAGTTTACTACGTTCCAGAACGCTTTGATGTAGTCTGGACGGCGGTTTTGGTAGTTTAAGTAGTAAGCGTGTTCCCAAACGTCTAAACATAAAATTGGGAAACCTGAAACGCCTGCCACTTCTTTACCCATTACTGGGCTGTCTTGGTTTGCTGTTGAAACCACCGCTAATTTGCCATCTTCAACCACTAACCACGCCCAACCTGAACCAAAGCGAGTTGCTGCTGCTTTTTCAAATTCTGCTTGGAAGTTTTCCACTGAGCCGAAATCACGTACGATCGCATCTTTTAATGCGCCTTGTAACGTGGTACCTGTTTTTAAACCTTTCCAGAAAAGCGTGTGGTTTACATGGCCGCCAACGTTATTACGTACTGCCGTACGTTTTTCTGCTGGCACTTGGCTTAAATCTTTAATTAGCGCACCAGGGCATTTTTCTAAAAGCTCTGGGTGAGCTTCTAATGCTGCATTTGCATTATTTACGTACGCTTGGTGGTGTTTTGAGTGATGGATTTCCATCGTCGCTTTATCGAAATATGGCTCTAACGCATCATAAGCGTAGCCTAATTCTGGTAATTGATATGCCATTTTAGGGTCCTTTTTGTTAGGTGAGTTAAAATCAGGTGCAATATACCAAAAAGCGTTTAGAAAAGCACCATATTTTAATCTAAATCAAAAAAATGTTATTTTTTAAGCTTTTTATACTATTCTTAGTATAAATGCATATTATTTCCACAAAAAACCATTGACAAAGCAAACTGTTTCCCCCATTCTCTGTACATCTCACCGTTTTAAATTAACCGATTAGAAATACATAAAATGAATCGTTTTATTATCACCACTGGCGGCACTATTACCATTATGTATAAAGCATAGTGCGGGTGTCTGTACCAGTAAAACGGAAAGAATTAACCAAACCCGCAGTATATGCGGGTTTTTTTATACCCAAATTTGCAAACATTAGACTAACATCAGGAGAAATTATGCGAGTTCTTAAATTTGGCGGTACATCGCTTGCTAACCCAGAGCGTTTTATGCAAGCAGCCGATATTATCGAAAAGGCACATTTAAAAGACCAAGCTGCAGGTGTGCTTTCCGCACCAGCCAAGATTACCAACCACCTTGTTGCAATTGTAGATAAAGCAATCGCAGGTGAATCATTCGAAACCAACCTTAACGAAGCAACCGAAATTTTCCACAATATCATCAATGGACTTTATGCCGTTAATACCAAATTTGATCGTGAAGGCTTGTTCGCATTAGTTGAAGCGGAATTAACTCAAATTCAATCGGTTGCCAGCGAAGCCGCAAAAACAAAAGTATTGCCAGATAATGTAGCAGCGACCATTCACTGCCGTGGCGAAAAATTGTCGATTGCTATGATGCAAGCGTGGTTTGAAGCGAAAGGTTATGCAGTAACTCGTATTGATCCTGTTGAAAAATTATTAGCGCATGGTAGCTATTTAGAATCTTCGGTGGATATTGCCGAATCAACCAAACGTGTAGATGCACCTTCTATTCCAAAGAAAAACGTGGTGTTAATGGCGGGCTTTACTGCGGGTAACGATAAAGGCGAACTAGTGCTGTTAGGTCGTAATGGCTCAGACTATTCAGCGGCTTGTTTAGCAGCCTGTTTAAAAGCTGATTGTTGTGAAATTTGGACAGATGTAGATGGTGTTTATACTTGTGATCCTCGCTTAGTGCCTGATGCAATTTGTTTAGAATCAATGAGTTATCAAGAAGCGATGGAGCTATCTTACTTTGGCGCAAAAGTGATTCACCCTCGCACAATTGGTCCATTAGTGCCGTTAAATATTCCGTGCTTAATTAAAAATACAGCAAATCCTGATGCAAAAGGCACATTAATCGACAGCAATGTTGAAAGCGGCGGCTTAAAAGTAAAAGGTATCACCAACCTTGATAATGTAGCGATGTTTAATGTCTCTGGCTCTGGTATGCAAGGTATGGTAGGTATGGCTGCTCGTGTATTCTCTACCATGTCAAAAGCGGGTATTTCAGTGATTTTAATTACTCAATCATCTTCTGAATACAGTATTAGTTTCTGTGTGCCTGCAAAATTTGAAGAAAAAGCGACCGCTTGTTTAAATGCGGAATTTGCCCAAGAACTTGCAAATGGTGATTTAGATCCAATTGATATGATTCGTGAGCTTTCTATCATTTCAGTTGTTGGCGATGGTATGCGTACAGCGAAAGGGATTGCGGCACGCTTCTTCTCTTCACTTGCGCAAGCCAATATCAGTATTGTTGCAATTGCACAAGGTTCATCAGAACGTTCCATTTCTGCTGTTGTACCAATGAATAAAGCCATTGAAGCGGTAAAAGCAACGCACCAAGGCTTATTTAGCAATAAAAAATCAATTGATGTATTTTTAGTTGGTGCTGGTGGCGTCGGCGGTGAGCTCATCGAACAAATTAAGCAACAAAAAGCTTTTTTAGCAAAGAAGGATATTGAGATCCGTGTTTGCGCTTTAGCTAATGCAGACAAAATGTTACTCAATGAGCGTGGCTTAAATTTAGATAATTGGAAAGTCGATTTAGAAAATGCGACTCAGCCTTCAGACTTTGATGTGTTGTTATCGTTTATTAAATTACACCACGTAGTAAATCCTGTATTTGTAGATTGTACTGCCGCACAGTCGGTTGCAAATCTTTATACCCGTGCGTTAAAAGAGGGCTTCCACGTTGTAACCCCAAACAAAAAAGCGAATACAGGTAGCTACCAATACTATCAAGAGTTACGTCATGCTGCTCGCCAAGGTCAGCACAAATTCTTATACGAAACCAACGTAGGTGCAGGTTTACCTGTTATTGAAAACTTACAAAACTTACTAGCTGCAGGTGATGAAGTTGAAAAATTTGAAGGGATTTTATCTGGTTCACTTTCATTTATTTTCGGTAAATTAGACGAAGGTTTAAGCCTTTCTGAAGCGACTTTCATTGCGAAAGAAAAAGGTTTTACCGAGCCAGATCCACGTGATGACCTTTCTGGTGCAGACGTTGCTCGTAAATTATTAATTCTTGCACGTGAAACAGGGCTTGCATTGGAGTTTGATGACATCGAAGTGGAAGGCGTCTTACCAAAAGGCTTCTCTGAAGGTATGAGCAAAGAAGAATTTCTGAAAGTATTACCAGAAGTTGATGCTGAATTTGCACAACGTGTTCAAGCTGCTAAAGCAGAAGACAAAGTGTTACGCTACGTTGGCTCAATCAATGGCGATAAATGCCGTGTAGCAATTGAAGCGGTAGATGAAAATCATCCGCTGTATAAAGTAAAAGATGGCGAGAATGCCCTTGCCTTCTTAACCCGTTATTACAGCCCGATTCCACTACTATTACGTGGTTACGGCGCAGGTACTGATGTAACAGCAGCAGGTATTTTTGCAGATATTCTTCGTACGCTTCAAGGAGGCGCAAACTAATGACAATGTTACGAATTTATGCGCCCGCTTCGAGTGCAAATATTAGCGTAGGTTTTGATTCTTTAGGCGCAGCAATTTCCCCAATTGATGGCTCATTATTAGGCGATGTGGTGCAAATTGAAGATTGTGAAACCGATTTTGAGCTAGAAAGTGCGGGTTATTTCGTGCGTAAATTACCAAAAGAGCCACAAAAGAATATCGTATATCAAGCCTACGTTTTATTCAGTGAGCGTTTGAAATTACGTGCTGGAAATGTGAAAAATTTGCGTTTAACCCTCGAAAAAAATATGCCAATTGGCTCTGGATTAGGTTCAAGTGCTTGTTCTATTGTTGCGGCATTGGTTGCGTTAAATAAATTTCATGATGAACCATTCTCAAAAATGGAATTGCTTGAAATGATGGGGGAATTAGAGGGTAGAATTTCAGGCTCAATCCATTACGATAACGTGGCGCCATGTTATTTAGGTGGCTTGCAATTGATGACGCAATCACTCGGCAATATTTGTCAGACATTACCATTCTTTGATGAATGGTATTGGGTGCTTGCCTACCCTGGCATTGAGGTATCAACCGCTGAAGCTCGTGCAATTCTGCCGAAAAACTATACTCGTCAAGATATGATTCAACAGGCTCGCTATTTAGGCTCATTTGTGCATGCTTGTCATACACATCAAGATGTTTTGGCGGCAACAATGATGAAAGATCTGATTGCTGAACCATACCGTGAAAATTTATTACCTAACTTTCCAATGGTTCGCCAAGGCTGTAAAGATTTGGGCGCATTAGCAGTAGGAATTTCAGGCTCAGGTCCAACAATGTATGCAATTGCTCCTGATCTTGAACATGCCCAAAAACTCGTGGCTTATCTTGAAAAAGAATATCTACAAAACAACGAAGGTTTTATCCATATTTGTAAAGTAGATAATCAAGGGGCTCGTGAACTGAAATAACGCTCTCTTCTCTTAAAACAAGCGGTCAATTTTGCAAAAATAGACCGTTTGTTTTCTTCCCCAGATACGCTTATCACTCGCAAACTCTAGCGATATGCTTTTAAGTTATATCAAATAAATTTTCACTACTAACACCTTTCTGAAAAAATAACGTATGCTCCACCCAAGCTTTTATTCAAACTAAAGGAATAACATTATGACTATTTATGCTGACAACTCCTATACTATTGGTAACACACCACTCGTTCGCTTAAAAAATTTCGGGCAAAACGGCAATTTATTAGTAAAAGTAGAATCTCGTAACCCAAGTTTTAGCGTGAAATGCCGTATTGGTGCGAATATGGTTTGGCAAGCAGAAAAAGACGGTATCCTCACTAAAGGCAAAGAAATCGTGGATGCTACCAGTGGTAACACAGGTATTGCGCTTGCTTATGTAGCTGCGGCTCGTGGCTATAAAATTACGCTTACTATGCCAGAAACGATGAGTACCGAACGTAAGCGTTTGTTACGTGGTTTAGGGGTAAATTTAGTTTTAACTGAAGGCGCTAAAGGCATGAAAGGGGCGATTGCGAAAGCAGAAGAAATTGTAGCAAGCGACCCAAATCGTTATGTCAGCTTAAAACAATTTGAAAACCCAGCAAATCCAGCAATTCACCAACAAACTACAGGTCCTGAAATTTGGAATGCAACTGAAGGTAACGTGGATGTTATCGTGGCAGGAGTGGGGACTGGCGGTACAATTACAGGAATTTCTCGCTATATCAAACAAGATCAAGGCAAACAAATCCTTTCTGTTGCGGTGGAACCAAAAGAATCGCCAGTGATCAGTCAAACCTTAAACGGTGAAGAAATAACACCAGGTCCACATAAAATTCAAGGTATTGGCGCAGGCTTTATTCCGAAAAATTTAGATTTAAGTTTAATTGACCGTGTTGAGCGGGTTTCGAGTGAAGAGGCCATTGCTACCGCACGTAGAATTATGGCAGAAGAAGGCATCTTAGTGGGTATCTCATCTGGTGCCGCTGTTGCCGCTGCAGATCGCTTAGCGAAATTACCTGAATTTGCAGATAAACAAATCGTTGCGATTCTGCCATCAGCCTCAGAGCGCTATTTAAGCACTTTACTGTTTGAAGGTGTAGAAGTTTAATTTCATTCCTAATGCCAGCTTTTTTGCTGGCGTTTTATTTTAAACACTTTTAACAAGCGGTTTAATTTTGCAAAAAATTTGCAAATTTAAGCATTTCGCCGTATAATTCACCGAATCAAATTACGGTATTCCGTATCATACAGATTTCCAATCTATTTATCACAATCAATATATTTCCTATGCATCTTACTCAATTAAAAAATACCCCAGTTTCGGAACTTGTCGAAATGGGTGAAAATCAAATGGGCTTAGAAAACTTAGCTCGTTTACGTAAACAAGACATTATTTTTGCAATCCTAAAACAACACGCGAAAAGTGGTGAAGATATTTTCGGTCAAGGCGTGTTAGAAATTTTACCTGATGGTTTTGGGTTCTTACGTTCCGCTGATAGTTCTTACCTTGCTGGTCCTGATGATATCTACGTTTCGCCAAGCCAAATCCGCCGTTTCAACCTTCAAACAGGTGATAAAATTGAAGGTAAAATCCGCCCACCAAAAGAAGGTGAACGTTATTTCGCACTACTTAAAGTGGATTTAGTCAATGACGACAAACCTGAGGTTTCTCGTAGCAAAATTCTATTTGAAAACTTAACTCCACTTCACGCAAATTCACGTCTTAAAATGGAACGCGGTAACGGCTCAACCGAAGATTTAACCGCTCGAATTTTAGATTTAGCGTCTCCAATTGGTAAAGGTCAACGTGGTTTGATCGTCGCACCACCAAAAGCAGGTAAAACAGTTTTACTACAAAATATTGCTCAAAGCATTACGCATAATTATCCAGAATGTGAGTTAATTGTTCTGTTAATTGATGAACGTCCAGAAGAAGTAACCGAAATGCAACGTACTGTGCGTGGTGAAGTAATTGCTTCAACCTTCGACGAACCAGCAACACGCCATGTGCAAGTGGCAGAAATGGTAATTGAAAAGGCAAAACGTTCAGTAGAACATAAAAAAGATGTGGTTATTCTATTAGACTCAATCACCCGTCTTGCACGTGCTTACAATACAGTTACCCCAGTTTCAGGTAAAATCCTTTCTGGTGGTGTGGATGCAAATGCATTACACCGCCCAAAACGCTTCTTCGGTGCAGCACGTAACGTAGAAGAAGGCGGTAGCTTAACGATTATTGCAACCGCACTTGTTGATACAGGTTCAAAAATGGACGAAGTTATCTTTGAAGAGTTTAAAGGTACGGGTAATATGGAATTACATCTTTCTCGTAAAATTGCAGAACGTCGTGTCTTCCCTGCGATTGAATTTAACCGCTCTGGTACTCGTAAAGACGATTTATTAATGACGCCAGAAGAACACCGCAATGCGTGGATGTTACGCAAAGTGTTAAATCCAATGGATGAAGTGGCAGCAATGGAATGGTTAATCGACAAACTCAGCGTAGCAAAAACTAATGAAGAGTTTTTTGAAGTAATGAAACGTTCATAATCTAATAAAAATAAAGGCATTCAACTAACCCTAATATAAGGTCACTGAATGCCTTCTTTTATCTGCGCTAAACTAAAATCGCCATTAAAGACAACCCAATTTTTGGGCTAAGTGTTTTTTCTCAAGTTGATTCTGTCTTAAATAATGCTTGCCTCAATATTTATTATTACTCATAGCAAAATTTAGTCACTTATAAGTGGACGATTTTAGCTAGAATGCCTTTTGCCACAAGAACAGACAGAAAGCATCGTTGTTATTTTCTGTAAAATAGGCTACTTATAAGTTTTCTAATACTTCTCTTAACACCGCAACGCCTTGCTCAATTTGAGTTTCAGAGATAATTAATGGCGGTAAGAGACGTAATTTCGTTTTTGCGGTAAGGGTTAGCACACCTTTTTCAATCGCTTTTGCCACCACATCGCTGGCCTTCACGCTTTCCTCAAATTCCACCCCCAGCATTAATCCTAAGCCAGAAACTGATTTTACTTTTGGCAAAGTGAGTAATACACTACGTAACTTTTCGCCTTTCGCTGCAACATCCGCAAGGAACTGTTCATCTATTTTATCTAGCACTGCGTTTGCCGCTGCACAGCAAACAGGGTTTGCCCCAAAGGTCGAGCCATGATCGCTCTTGCCTAGGGTATTTTGGCATTTCTCTCCTAGTACAAAAGCTCCAATCGGTAAACCACCACCTAAACCTTTTGCTAAAGTAATAATATCAGGCTGTAAACCAAAATGTTGATAAGCAAATAATTTACCCGTACGTCCAATACCTGTCTGCACTTCATCAATAATCAGAATAATATCTTTTGCTTGGCAAAGCGCTTGTACGCCTTGTAAATAATCTGCATCTAATGCACAAACACCACCCTCGCCTTGTACCACTTCTAAAATAATGGCGCATACATCATCTTGTTCAAGACGGCTATTCAACGCATTTAAATCATTCGCAGGCGTATGCTCAAAGCCCTGTGTAAATGGAAAAAAATGTTGGTGAAATACATTTTGTCCTGTTGCAGCAAGGGTCGAAATCGTACGACCATGGAATGAATTAACCAAGCTCAACACCGTTGCTCTACCTTTACCATATTTATCGTGGCTATATTTGCGAGCAGTTTTAATTGCGCCTTCATTCGCTTCCGCACCTGAATTGCAAAAAAATGCTCTTTTTAGACCGCTTGCTTGTACCAAATTTTTCGCTAGCAGCCCTGATGGTTCGGTAAAGAATAAGTTTGAGGTGTGTTGCAATTTTCCAGCCTGGTTTGTCACTGCCGCCAGCCAACTATCATCTGCCCAACCAAGGCTATTAGTACCGATACCGCTGGTAAAATCTAAATATTGATTGCCTTCAAAATCCCATACATCACACCCCTTACCGTGTGAAAGTGCAAGATTAAATCTGCCATAGGTTTGTGCAATATAATCTGTATCTAATTGTTTGATGTCGTTGCTATTCATAGACTGTTCCTGATTATTTTTTATAAAAAAGTGTGCCGTTTTTACCGCCGAATAATGATACTAAAATCGCATGTGGCACTCGTCCGTCGATAATATTCGCCTCAATACCGCCAGCATTAATAAAATCTGTGCAACAAGCAATTTTAGGGATCATACCACCAGCAATAATTCCTTGAGCAATTAGATCTTGTACTTCACCGACTTCGACTTCTGGAATCAATGTACTTTCATCAAAACGATCTCGTAACAAGCCTGCAATATCCGTCATACTCACTAGTTTTGCTGCGCCTAATGCCATTGCAATTTCACTCGCAGCCGTATCTGCATTAATATTATAAGCAACACCCTGCTCGTCTACCCCAACCGTCGAAATCACAGGGATCAAATTCGCATTTAATGCAAGATCTAATAATTGGCTATTTACTTTTACGATCTCACCAACAAAACCGTAATCTACTTCGTCTTGCAACTTTTCGCATAGCAACATATTGCCATCAATGCCACATAAGCCAATGCCTTTACCCTTCAACAAAGCAACTAAACTTTTATTCACTTTGCCTGCTAACATTTGTAGCACAACATTAATGGTATCTTGGTCTGTAACACGCAACCCATTGATAAATTGAGGTTCTTTCCCGAGTAATTTAACCCCTTGTGAAATTTCTGGCCCACCGCCATGCACTAAAACCACTTTTACGCCCAATTGATTGAGCAATAAAATGTCCTGCATCACCAATTTTTTGAGCTCCTCATTAATCATGGCATTACCGCCGTATTTCACTACGATAATTTTGTCTTTAAATGGTGCAAGATAAGCGGTCGCTTTTTCTAAATTATTTGCAAAAGTTTCTACTTCATTTTGTAACATATTGAACCTCAAATGATTTCTGAGCTTACTAAATTGATAAGCCAGCGGTTTCTTCACGACCTAACATAATATTCATACATTGTACCGCTGCGCCCGATGCACCTTTGCCTAAGTTATCAAAGCGTGCGCACAGCAATACTTGCGTTTCGTTGCCATAAATAAAAATTTCAAGGCTATCTTTACCACTCAACGCGTTAGCTGCCAACATTCCATCTTCTGGTAATGTCGCAGCTGGATGCACTGTGATTAATTTTGAATCCTGATAATATTGACTGAATAAATTTGCAATTTTTTCGACAGAATTGACCGCTTGTGAAAAAGCAGAAACAGGAATTGGCACTGTTACCAGCATTCCGCTGTAATAATCAGCAACAACAGGTGTGAAAATAGGAGGATGATTTGAGCCAGTAAGCGCTTTCATTTCTGGCAAATGTTTGTGCTTTAATGCTAAGCCATAAACACGTGGCGCCACAAATTTAGTATCTCGCTCGGTGTTTTGATATTCAGCAATCATGGATTTACCACCACCTGAATAGCCTGTCAAGGAATGGCAAGTTAGCGGATAATCGGCACTTAAAGCGCCTTGTTCGATAAGCGGGCGAACTAAAGCAATATAACCCGTTGCATGGCAGCCTGGTACTGCAACTCGATTCGCTTGTTGGATTTTTTCAAATTGTCCCGTTAGCTCAGCGAAACCATATGTCCAGTTAGGATCTACACGATGAGCGGTTGAAGTATCACAAATTCTTGCATCAACAGGCGCATTTGCAACCAATTCTTTCGAAGCTTCATCAGGTAAGCATAAAAAAGTCAAATCCGCTTCCGCCACTTTTGCCACTCTGGCATTCAAGTCTTTGCGTAATGCTTCAGGTAGACTTAATAGCTCAATATCTTCCGCATCGGCTAAACGGTCAAAAATGCGTAAGCCAGTAGTACCAACTGCACCGTCTACAAAAATTTTATATTTACTCATCATAAATCCTTATTACTATCAAAACGTTGCTCATCTTACCCTTATTTAGTGAGAATTTCAAACGCAAAGTAGAATAAAAATTCAATAAAAATGAATAATTAATCAAAAAGATTTATACACATAAAAAAATCCTCCGAGCTCTTAGCCCGAAGGATTAGTAAAATCATATGAAAAATTGATCGCTTATTCTGCTTGATCACCAATTAATACAGATTCTAATGCGATAGTAATCATATCGTTAAACGTTAATTGACGTTCTTCTGATGAAGTTTGTTCACCTGTGCGAATATGATCTGAAACAGTACAAATCGCTAATGCTTTCGCACCGTATTCTGCTGCGACTGCGTAAATACCCGCCGCTTCCATTTCAACACCTAAAATGCCATATTTTTCCATTACATCAAACATTTCTACATCTGGTGTATAGAATAAATCTGCTGAGAATAAGTTACCAACGCGTACTGCAACACCTTTTTGTTTTGCTGCTTGCACTGCAGCTAAAGTCATATCAAAGTCAGAAATTGCCGCAAAATCGTTATCACGGAAACGAATACGGTTTACTTTAGAGTCAGTACAAGCACCACTACCGATAACTACATCACGTACTTTTACATCTGAACGAACCGCACCACAAGAACCTACACGGATAATTTTCTTCACGCCGTATTCGGTAATTAACTCTTTCGCATAAATTGAGCACGAAGGAATACCCATGCCGTGACCCATAACTGAAATACGACGACCTTTATAAGTACCTGTATAGCCGAACATATTACGAACATCTGTTACTTGTTCTGCGCTTTCTAAGAAAGTTTCTGCAATGTATTTCGCACGAAGCGGATCGCCTGGCATAATTACTACATCTGCAAATGCACCTTCTGGTGCGTTAATATGTGGAGTCATTTTAATTCCCTCTATTGTTACGATTTAGTGTTAGTGTGTAAAAAATAAATAAAATTTAACCGCTTATTAGTAACCACTTACTACTTGGTTAGCTTGCCCGTTTAGTGTTGCCAATAAATTGGTTAATAAACTAGAAGCACCAAAACGGAAGTGAGCTGCATTCACCCAGTCACGACCTAAAAGTGATTCTGCTAGCGCTAAATATTGTGCTGCTTCTTCTGCGGTTTTCACTCCGCCAGCCGCTTTAAAGCCAACTTTATCCGCAACGTTTAAATCACGAATGGTTTCTAACATAATACGAGCCGATTCTAATGTCGCATTTACTGGTACTTTACCTGTTGAGGTTTTAATAAAGTCTGCGCCTGCTTTAATTGAAATTTCACTCGCTTTACGGATCAATTCCGCTGTTTTAAGTTCGCCTGTTTCGATAATCACCTTAAGTAATACATTTGACGCTTGACAAACTGCTTTACATTGCTGAACCAACTCAAACCCCACTTGTTCATTGCCCGCCATTAATGCTCTGTATGGGAATACCACATCCACTTCATCAGCACCGTAAGCTACTGCTGCTTTGGTTTCTGCCACTGCAATTTCAATATCATCATTGCCGTGAGGGAAATTGGTTACTGTTGCAATTTTAACTTGCTCAGTACCCTGAGCTTTTAATGCTTTACGAGCCACTGGCACAAAGCGAGGGTAAACACACACTGCCGCTGGCGTACCAAATTCCGTGTTACCTTGCTGACACAGAGAAATCACTTTCTCGTCTGTATCGTTATCATTCAATGTGGTTAAATCCATTAAGGATAAAGCGATTTTTGCTGAATCTTTTAAACTCATATGAGCCCCCATTTTACTTTGGTAAAAATATAGAAAAATTAGACCGCTTGTTTTTACAAACAATACGCAAACGTTTCCCTATCCCTAAAACAACAACACCACTGTCTCCAGTGGTGTTATTTAATTTCAGTGGTTAGTTTACATTACTGCGCCACCAATACCGATAAATAAGCCAGCAATTGCCGCACTCATTAAGTTAGAAAGTGTACCCGCAACAACTGCTTTTACCCCCATGCGAGCAACATCGCTACGACGGCTCGGTGCCATACCACCTAAACCACCGATTAAGATTGCGATTGAGCTTAAGTTTGCAAAACCACATAATGAGAATGTGATGATTGCAATTGTTTTTGGACTTAGCGCCACTGCTGCTTCAGGTTTTAAATAGTTTACGAAATCTGCATAAGCAACAAATTCATTTAAAATTAATTTTTGACCAATTAATGAACCTGCAATTTGAGATTCTGCTCCCCAAGGCACACCGATTAACCATGCTAAAGGCTGGAATATATAGCCAAATAGAGATTGAAGCGTTACATTTTCATAACCGACTAATGATGAAACACCTCCAATAAAGCCGTTAAACATTGCAATTAATGCGATAAACGCTAATAACATTGCACCTACGTTCATCGCAAGTTGCATACCAGAGAATGCACCAACCGCAGCAGCTTCGATCACATTAGATGGTTTATCATCAATATCATCCGCACTTAACTCATCTTTGAACTGCTCTGTTTGAGGATGAAGAATTTTAGCAAATAATAAACCGCCTGGTGCTGCCATAAATGATGCAGCGATTAAATACGGAAGAGGCACGCCCATACCTGCATAACCAATCATTACCGCACCAGCAACTGACGCTAAACCACCACACATAACGGCAAATAGTTCAGAATTGGTCATTGATTTAATGTAAGGTTTTACTAAAAGAGGGGCTTCTGTTTGACCAACAAAGATATTTGCTGCCGCAGACATTGATTCTGATTTTGATGTACCTAATACTTTTTGGAGCGCACCACCAAGGATACGAATAACAATCTGCATGATACCTAAATAGTAAAGTACAGAAATGAGAGATGAGAAGAAAATAATCGGAGGAAGAACTTTCAATGCGAAGACGAAACCGCCACCGCCAAACACTTCAAACATTTTGTCGCTTACTAAGCCACCAAACAAGAAACTGATACCATCGTTACCATAGCTGATAACTTTACTCACGCCTTCTGCTGCAGCTAATAAACCTTTACGACCCGTTTCCCAATAAAGAATAACTGCACCAATCCCAACTTGTAAGCATAATGCACCCATCACCGTACGAAGACTAATTGCCTTGCGGTTATTAGATAATGCAAATGCAATCAGTAGGAGTACAACAATACCTAAGATACTATTTAACGCACTCATTTGAAAAAACCTCAAAAAGTAAAAGGAATGAAAACACCATTTAAATTTAAAATGGCATGTAAAAAAGTTCCGATACTATACCTTTTTTTACATAAAAAATCTCTAAAATTTTATTAGGAAACACATGAGATTTCAAATTTGAGAAGTAAATCACGTTATTGCCTGTAATTTATGTCTTTCAGGCTACAAATTAGCCGCTTGCCCCTCTAACTAACTGCTTGTACTCCGCTATAAATCACTATATGCTATGGTTGTTTAAGACCGCTTATCTGCATATAAGCGGTCAAATTTTGCGAAAATTTTACAAATGGGAGAGTTTATGGCAAACATTCGAGAAATTTATTTAGCAGGCGGATGCTTTTGGGGAACCGAAGCTTTTATGCAACGTATTAATGGTGTCATTGACGCGGAGTCTGGTTATGCTAATGGTAATAGCGAAAACCCTAGTTATCAAGAAGTCTGCGCAGGCAGTGGTCATGCAGAAGTCGTTAAAGTGACTTATGACGCAGAAAAAATTAGTTTAGCAAAATTGCTCGATTACTATTTTAAAGTGATTGATCCTGTTAGCGTAAACCAACAAGGCGAAGATAAAGGCATTCAATATCGCACGGGCATTTATTATGTCGATGCACAAGATATTCCAGTGATTGATAAAGCGCTTGCCGATTTGCAAGCTCAATATGCTGAGCCTCTTGCAGTCGAGAACGCCAAACTTGAACAATATTTCCCTGCTGAAGAATATCATCAAGATTATTTAGATAAAAATCCAAACGGTTATTGTCATATTGATTTACAATTAATGCGTGAAATTTTGGCATAATAGACAAAATAGTTGCTAAAAAATGGGTTAAAGCCTTATAGTTAGTACAAGGCTTTAACCCCCTTTTTTGAAAAGGTAAAAAACTTGCCCTTTCTGCTTAAATATGAATATGTAAGAGATATGGCACTCAAAATAATGCTCAGCGTTATAAATGCAATCATTGTAATAAAGCCTTCACATTTAAAACAAAATTAAATCCCGCTGATATTTAGCTTGATTATTCTCAAGAAAAACAAACCTATAAAGAACTTACCACTAATATAAATGCTCAATTAAAACAATCCAAACATATATTGATAAAGCATCTAAAGCCGTTTTATTGATTTGGCGAACAAGATTACCCTGTTTGTTTGTTCGTTTGATTTGGTTTAACTTTTAGAAATTTCACTTAGTATTAATCTTTTTCGAAAAATTATAATGGACTTCACTCTTTTCATCATCTAAAAGAGAAATATTTAGAATTTTTTCCGTCAATGGAAAATAAGAATAGATCTCTATAATTTTTATGATGAATTAAAGGTAAAAAATGCTCAAAATTAATTTTTTATCTTAGTCTGAAAGGTTGGTGAGCAGTGTAGTTTTCGTGGCTTCGTTTGAGTTGTCCCCACGCATAATAATTTCCACGCCAAATTATATTGCCTTGATTATCCGTCATCTCGCGCGGAACACCAATTTGATCACAATGGAAGTAATTAACTATTTGCTCACCATTTTCAGTATAAACCTGTGCCAAAGGTTCATAACTATTTGGATTTGAATAAATATAGCTATAAGTGCGGTTAGTTTTGTGATCGATTTCTTGCACGAGGTGCGAACCGCCCCATACAAAATCTGTTCGTAAATTTTTATCCAAAATCAACCGCTTGTAAATTCGTCTGCCAAGCGGATCGTAGCCATATTTCAGGGTATTTGATTGGTGTTTACTTTCAGTTAAAACCAAATTAAATCTAGATAAAATCCCCAATTTTCTTCCTTAAAAACAAAAACAATTTTATTACAAAAGGAAGTATTAGCATTAGCACCATGCAAAAAACAATAGTATTTATATAGTTATCTTTTTTGCCTAATAGAATATATTGCATATTCCAAAATACAAATCCATAGAAAGAAAATACATAATAGCGATATGGTAACCTATATTTACTCATATAAAAAATCAAACTTATAAAAAAAGAAAATGTAGGAATTGTCATCAGCATTGTACTCCAACTATCAGAGGAAGAATAAATATTAAATATTAAATCCTAATGAAATTCCCACCGTTAGGATAATAATGCTTAGATATTTATACTTTATAAAAGAAAAATATAAAGAAATAATTTTTTTTATTTTATTCACAATCACCTCCACTAAACCAATCTTCAAATACAGGTTCTCGTTTACCGCCTATTACTTTATCAATCGTTTTATTTAAGCCTTGAACTGTTGCCCCTCCAATAGCAGCGTCTTTTACTATTGCTTTGTTGTTATTAATATCCTTATTAACCTTACTTAATTCACTTCCAACACGTCTTCACTCAGCACCTAAATTAGGTTTACCATAAAGATTATCGTATTTTCCCTTTAATTTTTTTGCTTGTGCTGTTCCTTGCGCAATATTACGACCGCCTTTTATTGCAGTTGGCACGCATCTGGTAAGTTTATAAGCAGGGGGTGTTACTGCTCCTAATGCCCCGCTTATAATTACTTGTTTTTTATTAATACAATTTAATGGTCTATTATCTCTATGATTTTCATATACTTGTACACCAACATCTGAAGCTACCCCTGACATCGCACCAACAGCTGCAGCAATTAGGAAAGGAACAAAAGCTATCTCACCAGTTGGATCTATCCAATTTTGTGCATTATCTGAATAGCGATATAAATTTTCTCCCCCTTGCAACCCAATTGGATCTTGATTGATAAACCGCCCTAAAATTGGGTTATAGTAACGTAAGAAGTTGTAGTGAAGCCCAGTTTCCCGATCAAAATACTGGTTTTGAAGTCTGAATGGCTGATGAA
>NZ_CABFJY010000019.1 GCF_901687125.1 Actinobacillus vicugnae | reverse complement strand
TAGCGACCTCACGAATACCCAAATCCTGTTCGGTCACTTGTTTGATAATGTTTAAACGAAATTGATAAGAATAAGACATAATCTGCACCTCAAATTAGGTGTCCAGGTTTTGGGGTGCAGATCATGTCTTATCATACAGATAAAAGAAAAGGCTTGAGGAAACCCCAAGCCTTTTTATTTTTCGCATTAAGAGCTTGCGAATTATTCGCCAAGACGCTCTTTGATACGTGCAGATTTACCTGAACGCTCACGTAAGTAGTAAAGTTTAGCTTTACGTACCGCACCTTTACGTTTAACAGCAATGCTGTCAACTACTGGTGAGTGAGTTTGGAATACACGTTCAACGCCTACGCCATTTGATACTTTACGTAGAGTGAATGCAGAGTGCAAGCCACGGTTACGAATTGCAATAACCACGCCTTCGAACGCTTGCAAACGTCTTTTACTACCTTCTACTACCCATACCTTAACTTCTAATGTGTCACCTGGACGGAAGCTAGGTACGTTTTGTTTTAACTGTTCTTGTTCGATTTGTTTGATGATGTTACTCATTTTAAAAACCTTCTAAATCCTAGAATTAACTGATTTTGTGTTGTTTCTTAATTTTAGCCAACAACACGCGTTGTTCGTCAGTCAGAGCTAGGCCATCCAATAGCTCAGGGCGTCTTAACCACGTTCGTTCAAGCGATTGCTCTAATCGCCATTTACGAATCTTTTCGTGATGACCCGACATCAGCACTTCAGGAACGGGAATATCGTCTAACATTTCAGGACGAGTGTAATGTGGGCAATCTAATAAGCCTGTTGCAAATGAATCTTCATCTGCAGAAGCTTGCTTACCTAATACCCCAGGCACGAATCTTGCAACAGCGTCAATCAACGTCATTGCAGGCAATTCGCCCCCTGTAAGCACATAATCACCGATTGACCATTCCTCATCAACTTCAGTTTGAATCAACCGCTCATCAACCCCTTCGTATCTTCCACAAATTAAAATAAGTTTTTGATTTGAGGCCAGTGTTTGCACACCTTGTTGATCTAGCTTACGTCCTTGTGGTGAGAGATAAATAACTTTTGCCTCTACACCATCTTCTGCTTTCGCTGCCGCCTTCGCTGCATGAATTGCATCACGTAAAGGCTGCACCATCATTAACATACCAGGCCCACCGCCATAAGGGCGATCATCAACCGTTTTATGTCTATCAAATGTGAAATCACGAGGATTCCAACATTTAACTTGCAAAAGATTTTGTTTGACTGCACGTCCCGTCACCCCAAAATCAGTAATTGCTTTAAACATTTCGGGGAACAGTGAAATGATACCAATCCACATAATTTATCCTCAAATGTTCTTACTACTTAAAGCGAAAGCGCACTGCATACCTGAGGTTAGAAACCAGCATCCCAATCCACCGTAATGGTTTTGGTGGTGAGATCTACTCTTTTAACTACTTGTTCATATAAGAACGGAATTAATCGTTCTTGCTTACCGAAAGCATCTTTACTGTTAGCACGCACTACTAGCACATCATTTGAACCTGTTTCCATTAATTCAGTCACAACGCCCATAGTATAGCCCTCAAGATTCACTACTTGACAGCCGATTAAATCGTGCCAGTAATAATCCCCTTCTTCCAATTCAGGAAACACAGATAAATCTACACCAATTTCAGCATTGGTTAACAACTGTGCGCTTTCACGGTCATCGGTACCTTTTAATTTCACAATCAGATCATTGCTATGGTAACGCCAACTTTCTAATTCGATTGGTTGCCATTGCCCTTTAACTTTCAAGAACCAAGGCTGATAATCGAAAATACTTTCAGTTTCTTCAGTCGATGAATAGAGACGTAACCAGCCACGAATCCCATAGGTTGATCCTAGTTTTCCGACAACTTCAATTTTTTGTTCGCTCATACTACTCACCTACTTTGCAAAATTTTTAATAAATTAAGCCGCTTTACGAGCTTCTTTCACTAAAGTTGCAACACGGTCTGAAAGCTCAGCACCTTTAGCAACCCAAGCATCAACTTTAGCCACATCTAAACGTAAACGTTCAGCTTGACCAGCAGCTAATGGATTGAAGAAACCGATACGCTCGATGAAACGACCGTCACGTGGTGAACGGCTGTCTGCTACCACGATTTGATAGAATGGGCGTTTTTTAGCTCCGCCACGAGTTAAACGAATGGTTACCATAACCTTCCTCTAAAAATGTTGATAGTAAAAAGAAAACCCTCGTTCGAGGTGAGGGTAGTGATAGATGCTCTAACTATCTAAAAAAGATAGAAAAAGCGGGTAGATTATACTGATTTCTTACTAAATTACAAGAAAAGATCTTTGCAATGCTGGGCTAAATCGTACAGAAAGTGCTTTAATATGCTATAAAAAAACAAAGCCCGAGATAACTCGGGCTTTTCAAATTAGCTATTTAGCTATTATTCCGCAGCTGCTTCAGCAACTTCTGGGCGGTCAACTAACTCAATGTATGCCATTGGCGCATTGTCGCCTGCACGGAAACCACATTTTAAGATACGAGTGTAACCACCCGCACGTTGTGCAAAACGTGGACCTAATTCATTGAATAATTTAGCAACTGTTTCTACGTTGCGAGTACGAGCAAAAGCTAAGCGGCGATTTGCAACGCTATCTTCTTTTGCTAAAGTAATTAATGGTTCAACTACACGACGTAACTCTTTAGCTTTAGGTAAAGTTGTTTTAATGATCTCATGACCGATTAAAGAACTTGCCATATTACGGAACATCGCTTGGCGATGGCTGCTGTTACGGTTTAATTGACGTCCACTCTTACGATGGCGCATAACCTATTCCTTCTTAGAAAATCTAATACCTAAAATTAGTCTTCAGCAATACTTGCTGGCGGCCAATTCTCAAGGCGCATACCCAGTGATAAGCCACGAGAAGCAAGCACATCCTTAATCTCTGTAAGTGATTTCTTACCAAGATTAGGTGTTTTTAATAACTCAACTTCTGTACGTTGTACTAAATCACCGATATAGTGAATTGTCTCTGCTTTCAAACAGTTAGCAGAACGAACTGTCAACTCTAAGTCATCTACTGGACGAAGTAAAATCGGATCAAACTCTGGTTTTTCTTCTTTAACTTCAGGTTGACGAACATCACGTAAATCAACGAATGCATCTAGCTGTTCTGCTAAAATCGTTGCAGCGCGACGAATGGCTTCTTCTGGATCGATTGTGCCATTAGTTTCCATCTCAATGATAAGTTTATCTAAGTCTGTACGTTGTTCTACACGAGCAGCTTCAACATTATAAGCAATGCGATCTACTGGGCTAAAACGAGCATCAACTAGTAAACGACCGATTGGACGATCTTCATCTTGAGAATGTACACGAGCTGCTGCTGGTACATAACCACGACCGCGTTGAACGCGGATACGCATATTGATTGATGCGTTTTTGTCTGTCAAATGACAAATAACGTGATTTGGGTTTACAATTTCTACGTCACCATCGTGCGTAATGTCGGCTGCAGTCACAGGGCCAATTCCAGATTTATTAAGTGTCAGGATGATATCATCTTTATTTGACACTTTTACCGCTAGACCTTTAAGGTTTAACAATACTTCAAGAATATCTTCTTGTACGCCTTCTTTGCTGCTGTATTCATGTAATACACCATCAATTTCAACTTCTGTTACTGCACAGCCTGGCATAGACGAAAGTAAAATGCGACGAAGTGCGTTACCTAATGTATGGCCAAAACCACGTTCTAACGGCTCTAAGGTCACTTTTGCGTGAGTTGAACTGATTTGTTCAATATTCACTAAGTGCGGCTTTAAAAATTCTGTCACAGAACCCTGCATTTTATCCTCTCTTTGTTTTTAAGCTTTATTTACTAATCTAATAATGTAATTTTAAAAATTAACTATTATTTAGAGTAAAGCTCAACGATCAGATGTTCGTTAATATCTGCTGATAAGTCAGAGCGTTCAGGAGTACGTTTAAATACACCTTCCATCTTAGTTGCATCAACTTCTAACCAAGTTGGTTTTTCACGTTGAGTTGCCAATTCTAATGATGCTTTAATACGTGCTTGTTTTTTAGATTTCTCACGAACAGCAACTACATCATCAACAGAAACTTGATAAGAAGGAATATTCACTACACGACCGTTTACTACGATAGATTTGTGGCTTACAAGCTGACGTGCTTCAGCACGTGTTGCAGCAAACCCCATACGGTAAACTACGTTGTCTAAACGACCTTCTAATAATACTAATAAGTTCTCACCGGTATTACCTTTTAAGCGGTTTGCTTCTGTATAGTAATTACGGAATTGACGTTCTAAAATACCATAGATACGGCGAACTTTTTGTTTTTCACGTAACTGACTACCATAGTCAGATAAACGTGGCTTGCGCGCACCGTGTTGACCTGGTGCTACATCAAGACGATTTCTACATTTTGATTCAATCGCACGAACGCCTGATTTAAGGAATAAATCAGTACCTTCACGACGGCTTAGCTTGAGCTTAGGACCCAAATATCTTGCCATTTTCTTTCTCCAATTATTCTAACGTCAATTAAACGCGACGTTTTTTCGGTGGACGACAACCGTTATGAGGAATCGGAGTCACATCTGTAATATTCGTGATACGGAAACCTGCTGCATTTAATGCACGGATTGTTGATTCACGACCTGGACCCGGACCTTTAACCATAACTTCCAAGTTCTTTAAGCCGAATTCTTTAACAGCTTCAGCACAACGTTCTGCAGCAACTTGTGCAGCAAATGGTGTTGATTTACGAGAACCACGGAAACCTGAACCACCAGCAGTTGCCCATGCTAGAGCATTACCTTGACGGTCAGTAATAGTCACGATTGTGTTATTGAAAGATGCGTGGATATGAGCTACGCCATCTGCAATCTGTTTTTTAACGCGCTTACGTGCGCGAACTGGTGTTTTAGCCATTATTTATCTACTCCGATTATTTTTTGATCGGTTTGCGTGGACCCTTACGAGTACGCGCATTAGTCTTAGTACGTTGACCACGTACTGGTAAACTACGACGATGACGTAAACCACGGTAGCAACCTAAATCTAAAAGGCGTTTGATGCTTAATGTTACTTCACGACGTAAATCACCTTCGACAGTAAATTTACCAACTTCTTCACGCAGTTTTTCAATCTGCTCTTCAGACAATTCTCTGATCTTTACATCTTCAGCAATACCCGTTGCAGCACAAATCGCTTTAGCACGAGTTTTACCGATACCGTAAATTGCAGTTAATGCGATTACAGTGTGTTTTTGATCAGGAATGTTAATGCCTGCAATACGGGCCACTATGCACTCCTATTATTTAAGTTTATTGATATGCTGATCTTGAAAAGCCCGTTTCAGGATACTCAAACAGCATATCAGGACGAAATGAGCTTCGCAGTATACCTGCGAAGCCTGTTCTTTGCAAGAAAAAACGAATTAACCTTGACGTTGTTTATGTTTAGGATCGCTACAAATTACGCGAACAACACCTTCACGCTTAACAACTTTACAGTTACGGCATAATTTCTTAACTGAAGCACGAACTTTCATTGCTTATCCTTTTTGATCTAAGGGACTATTGCCCTAAGCCTTTCAAATTGGCTTTCTTCAACACAGAGTCATATTGTAATGACATTAAATGACTTTGTACCTGTGCGATGAAATCCATAATAACTACCACTACGATTAATAACGAAGTACCACCTAGTTGGAATGGTACTTTCCATAAAGAAGTAATGATATAAGGAACCAAACAAACAAAAGTAATATACAACGCACCGATTAAGGTTAAACGTGTCATCACTTTATCAATATAACGTGATGTTTGTTCGCCTGGTCGATAACCTGGTACAAACGCACCTGATTTCTTCAAATTATCCGCTGTATCACGAGGATTATATTGCATCCCTGTATAGAAGAATGCAAAGAAGATTACTGCCATTGTGAATAACACAATATATAAAGGTTGTCCTGGCTGTAATAATTGTGATAAATCAAATAACCATTCAAGTCCTTCGCTCTGACCAAACCACTGCGTAATACTTGCAGGGAATAAAATGATACTTGATGCGAAGATTGCAGGAATAACACCTGCCATATTAACTTTTAATGGTAAATGAGATGATCTAGCAGGTGCCATCATTCTACCTTGCTGACGACTTGCATAATTTACCACAATTCTTCTTTGTCCGCGTTCAACAAAGACAACAAAATATGTTACTGCAAATGCAATTACAGCTACTAGTAAAAGAACAAGTGGAGAAATTTCGCCTTGACGAGCTTGCTCAATTGTTTGCCCAATTGTTGCTGGTAAGTCTGCAACAATACCTGCAAAGATAATCAAAGAGATACCGTTACCGATACCACGCTCAGTGATTTGTTCACCTAACCACATTAGGAACATTGTTCCCGTAACTAGGCTAATTACAGAGGTTACATAGAATAAGAAACTCGGATTAGGAACTAATCCTTGTAACATATTCGGTAGGGCAATAGAAATACCAATAGACTGAATGAATGCTAATAACAATGTTGCATAGCGTGTATATTTGCTAATTTTACGGCGTCCTGCTTCACCTTCCTTTTTTAATTCTGCTAAAGGAGGATGAATCGCTGTCAATAATTGAACAATAATTGACGCTGAAATATAAGGCATAATACCTAACGCAAATATAGACGCTCGGCTTAAAGCACCACCAGAGAACATATTAAACATATCAATGATGGTGCCTTGCTGTTGTCGAACTAATTCGGATAATACAGAAGCATCAATGCCAGGAACAGGTATAAAAGAACCGATACGGAAAACGATTAACGCACCTAAAACAAATAATAATCTTGATTTAAGCTCGCCAGTCCCTTTTTGTGTACTACCTTGGTACCCTGGTTGCTTTGCCATCTATTATTCCTCGATAGAACCGCCAGCAGCTTCGATAGCAGCTTTAGCACCTTTAGTTACACGTAAGCCTTTAACTACAACCGCTTTTTCAATCTTACCAGCTAAGATTACTTTTGCTGATAAAATATCTTTAGTGATTACGTTTGCAGCTTTAAGAGCTTCTAAAGTTACTTCGTTACCATCTACTTTAGCTAAGTCGTTTAAACGAATTTCAGCAACGTGGAATGATTTTAATGATGTAAAACCAAATTTTGGTAAACGACGGTATAAAGGCATTTGACCACCTTCGAAACCACGACGAACACCGCCGCCTGTACGAGATTTCTGACCTTTATGACCACGACCACCAGTTTTACCTAAACCAGAACCGATACCACGACCTAAACGTTTAGCACTGTGCTTAGCACCTTCAGCTGGAGAAAGAGAATTTAAACGCATTCTATTATTCCTCCACTTTAACCATATATGACACTTGATTAATCATACCGCGTACTGCTGGAGTATCAATTAATTCAACTGTATGACGAATATGACGAAGACCTAAGCCTTTTAACGTTGCTTTATGTTTCGGTAAACGAGCGATAGAGCTACGAGTTTGAGTTACTTTGATTGTTTTTGCCATATTCAATTACCCCAAAATTTCTTCAACAGTTTTGCCACGTTTAGCAGCAACCATTTCAGGTGACTTCATATTTGCAAGTGCATCAATTGTTGCACGAACAACGTTGATTGGGTTGGTTGAACCGTATGCTTTAGAAAGAACGTTGTGAACACCTGCCACTTCTAATACAGCACGCATTGCACCACCAGCGATAATACCAGTACCTTCGCTAGCTGGTTGCATAAATACGCGTGAACCAGTATGTGAACCTTTAACAGGGTGTTGTAGTGTACCTTCGTTTAAAGCTACGTTAATCATATTGCGACGAGCTTTTTCCATCGCTTTTTGGATCGCTGCTGGAACTTCACGTGCTTTACCGTAACCAAAACCAACGCGACCGTTACCATCACCTACTACTGTTAAAGCAGTAAAGCTCATGATACGACCACCTTTTACGGTTTTAGACACACGGTTAACCGCGATTAGCTTTTCCTGCAGTTCACCAGCTTGTTTTTCGATGTTTGACATCTCAAATTCCTCTATTAGAACTGTAGACCAGCTTCACGAGCAGCGTCTGCTAATACTTGCACACGACCGTGGTATTTGAAACCAGAACGATCAAATGCAACTGCTTGAATACCTTTAGCCAAAGCGCGTTCTGCAACTAATTTACCAACTACTGCAGCTGCGTCTTTATTACCAGTGTATTTAACTTGCTCTTTAATTACTTTCTCAACAGTTGAAGCTGCTGCTAGTACTTCTGAGCCATTAGGTGCAATAACCTGCGCATAGATATGGCGAGGTGTGCGATGCACAACCAAACGGGTTGCACCTTGCTCTCTCATTAAATGACGTGCACGGCTTGCACGACGGATACGAGCTACTTTCTTATCCATAGTGTTACCTTACTTTACTTTTTCTTCGCTTCTTTTGTACGAACTACTTCATCAGAGTAACGTACACCTTTGCCTTTATAAGGCTCTGGACGGCGATATGCACGAATATCAGCTGCTACTTGACCAATTAACTGTTTGTCTGCACTCTTAAGAACGATTTCTGTTTGAGACGGACATTCACCAGTTACGCCAGCTGGCAACGTATGTTCAATTGGGTGTGAATAACCTAAACTTAAAGCAACCACGTTACCTTTCATTTGAGCTCTATAACCAACACCTACTAATTGCAATTTCTTAGTAAAGCCTTCAGTAACACCGATAACCATAGCATTAACAAGTGCACGAGCAGTACCTGCTTGAGCATCTGCATTTGCAACACCAGCACGTGGTGCGAAAGTTAATGCGTTAGCATCTTGATTTACTTCAACTGCATTATGAATTTCACGAGATAACTCGCCGTTTTTACCTTTAACTGTTAATAGCTGACCGTTGAGTTTTACTTCAACACCGGCAGGAATATTAACAGGTGCTTTTGCAACACGAGACATTCTTCCTACCTCTCTATTATGCTACGTAACAGATAATTTCACCGCCGAGACCAGCTTGACGCGCTGCACGGTCGGTCATTACACCTTTAGATGTAGAAACCACTGCGATACCTAAACCACCCATAACTTTTGGTAATTCGTCTTTACGTTTGTAAATACGAAGACCTGGACGGCTTACACGTTGGATACTTTCTACAACTGGTTTATTTTGGAAATATTTTAAAGTGATTTCCAACTCAGGTTTTGAACCTTCAACAATTTTGAAGCTCTCAACATAACCTTCTTCAGCTAAAACGCTTGCAATTGCAACTTTTAACTTAGATGAAGGCATACTGATTGCAACTTTATTCGCAGCCTGACCGTTACGAATACGGGTCAGCATATCTGCGATTGGATCTTGCATGCTCATGTATTTACTCCCATGATTCCAAATTAAAAGAGGTATTACCAGCTTGCTTTCTTAAGGCCTGGAATTTCACCGCGCATTGCAGCTTCACGTACCTTAATACGGCTTAAGCCAAACTTACGAAGTACACCATGTGGACGACCAGTTTGACGGCAACGGTTACGCTGACGGCTTGGACTTGAATCGCGTGGAAGTGTTTGTAATTTTAACACTGCTGCCCAACGATCTTCGTCTGAAGAATTTACATCAGAAATAATTTTCTTTAATTCTTCACGTTTTGCGTAGAATTTATCAGCTAATTTAGCACGTTTAACATCACGTGCAATCATTGATTGTTTTGCCACGATAACCTACCTTATTTACGGAATGGGAAATTGAAAGCCGCTAATAAAGCTTGGCCTTCTTCGTCACTTTTCGCAGTTGTGGTGATAGTAATATCTAAACCACGTACACGATCTACTTTGTCATAGTCGATTTCTGGGAAAATGATTTGTTCACGAACACCCATACTGTAATTACCACGACCATCGAATGACTTCGCATTTAAGCCACGGAAGTCACGGATACGTGGAACAGCGATAGTAATCAATCTTTCAAAGAATTCCCACATACGTTCACCACGTAGGGTTACTTTGCATCCGATTGGATATCCCTGACGGATTTTAAAGCCTGCAACAGATTTGCGTGCTTTAGTAATTAAAGGTTTCTGACCGCTAATCGCTGTTAGATCCGCTACTGCGTTATCTAAAAGTTTTTTATCGGTCAATGCTTCACCCACACCCATATTCAGGGTAATCTTTTCGATTCGTGGGACTTGCATGACAGATGAGTAGTTGAATTTAGCTTTCAATTCATTAACTACTTGATCTCTGTAGTAATCATGCAGTTTCGCCATCGCATTACTCCAGTTAATTAAATAATTTCATTATTAGATTTGAAGAAACGGACTTTTTTGCCATCTTCGAATCTAAAACCTACACGGTCAGCTTTATTTGTTTTCGGGTTGAAAATTGCAACATTTGACGCATCAATCGCAGCTTCTTTCTTCACTAAGCCACCAGCTTTACCTAAAGCAGGAACTGGTTTCTCATGTTTAGTGATGATTTTAACACCTTCAACAATCACTTTACCGTTTGGTAACACTTGAGTTACCTTACCACGTTTGCCCTTATCTTTACCAGTAAGAACAATTACTTCATCATTTTGACGGATTTTAGCAGCCATTACATTCCCCTTACAGTACTTCTGGAGCTAATGAAATGATCTTCATAAACTTCTCAGAACGAAGTTCACGAGTCACTGGTCCAAAAATACGAGTACCGATTGGTTGCTCAGTGTTATTATTTAAAATTACACAAGCGTTACCATCGAAACGAATAACTGAGCCATCTGGGCGACGAACACCCTTCTTGGTGCGCACAACAACTGCTTTTAACACATCACCTTTTTTAACTTTACCGCGAGGAATTGCTTCTTTTACAGTAACTTTGATAATGTCGCCAATTGCAGCGTAACGACGGTGCGATCCACCTAGAACCTTGATACACATTACGCTACGAGCCCCTGAGTTATCAGCAACATCCAGCATAGTCTGTTCTTGGATCATATTAGTGCTCCGTTAAATTAAAAAAAACCCTTTCGGGACGAAAATCTACCTGCCCTATGCAGATAGGTGCTGAATTATACCTCAACGGTCCACTCTAAATCAAATAGAATTTTGCAGATAAGCGGTAATATTTCATACAAAAATCACAAATAAAAAAGCCCTAATTTTTAGACATAGGGCTTCGCATTTGCAAAAAACAAGCGGTTTTAGACCGCTTGTTTTATAAATTTAGTAGATTAAGCTACTGCTTTTTCTACAACACGAACTAAAGTGTGTGATTTAGTTTTTGAAACAGGACGACATTCCTTGATTTCTACTACATCACCTAATTTAGCTTCGTTGTTTTCATCGTGTACATGTAATTTAGTAGTACGACGAATGAATTTACCGTATAACGGGTGTTTCACTGTACGTTCGATAGCAACAACAAATGATTTATCCATTTTATCGCTAACTACTTTACCTTGTACTGTACGAATTTTATCAGTCATTACTCACCCGCCTTTTCGGTTAATACAGTTTTAACTTGTGCAATACTACGACGCACTTGTTTTAACTGATGGGTTTGTTGAAGCTGACCGGTGGCTGCTTGCATACGCAATTTGAATTGTTCACCTAAAAGGTTGATTAATTCAGCATTCAGCTCTTCAACATTTTTATTACGTAGTTCTTGAGCTTTCATTACATCACCGTCTTAGTTACAAATGTGGTTTTAAACGGAAGTTTCGCTGCCGCTAACGCAAATGCGTGACGTGCGATTTCTTCAGAAACACCATCCATTTCATATAAAACTTTACCCGGTTGGATTAAAGCTACCCAGTACTCAACGTTACCTTTACCTTTACCCATACGGACTTCTAATGGTTTTTCAGTAATTGGTTTATCTGGGAACACACGGATCCAGATTTTACCTTGACGTTTTACCGCACGAGTCATCGCACGACGAGCAGCTTCGATTTGACGAGCTGTTAAACGACCACGGCCAATTGCTTTTAAACCGAATGTGCCGAAGCTCACTTCTGTACCGCCCGCGATACCACGGTTACGGCCTTTGTGTACTTTACGGAATTTTGTGCGTTTTGGTTGTAACATTCAGTGATTCTCCTTATTTACGACCTTTGCGCGGAGCTTTTTTAGGCTTATCCGCAGGTTGTTGTTCTGATTCCATCACTGCAGCCATGCCACCAAGAATTTCACCTTTGAAGATCCACACTTTTACGCCGATTACGCCGTATGTTGTGTGTGCTTCAGCAGTATTATAATCGATGTCTGCACGAAGAGTATGTAATGGCACACGGCCTTCACGATACCATTCTGAGCGAGCAATTTCTGCACCACCTAAACGACCGCTAACTTCAACTTTGATACCTTTAGCACCTAAACGCATTGCGTTTTGTACCGCACGTTTCATAGCGCGACGGAACATTACACGACGTTCAAGTTGAGAAGCGATGCTATCTGCAACTAATTTTGCATCTAGCTCTGGTTTTTTCACTTCAGCAATGTTGATTTGAGCAGGAACGCCAGCAATTTGAGATACTGCGTTACGTAATTTTTCAACATCTTCACCTTTTTTACCGATAACGATACCAGGACGAGCTGTGTGAATAGTTACACGAATGCTTTTCGCAGGACGTTCAATAGTGATACGTGATACTGAAGCGTTCGCTAACTCTTTATTTAAGAATTTACGTACTTTGAAATCGCCTTCTAAATTATCAGCGAAATCTTGTGTATTCGCGAACCAAGTAGAGCTCCAAGGCTTAACAATACCAAGGCGAATACCATTAGGATGTACTTTCTGACCCATTTGTTATTCTCCTACTTAATTAACGATCTGACACAACCACAGTGATGTGGCTTGTACGTTTTAAGATACGATCTGCACGACCTTTCGCACGTGGCATAACACGTTTCATGCTTGGACCTTCATCAACGAAAATCTTAGCAACTTTAAGATCGTCTACATCTGCACCGTCATTGTGCTCTGCGTTTGCAATAGCTGACTCTAATACTTTCTTAACTAAAGCTGCTGCTTTTTTGTTAGTGAAAGTTAAAATTTCTAATGCTTGCGCAACTTTCTTACCGCGAATTAAATCAGCAACTAAGCGAGCCTTTTGTGCAGAAGTACGAGCGTAACGATGTTTAGCAATAGTTTCCATCTTTTACCTCTTATTTCTTAGCTTTCTTATCTGCCGCGTGACCGCGGTATGTACGAGTCGGTGCAAATTCACCTAATTTATGACCGATCATTTCGTCTGATACATAAACAGGAACGTGCTGACGACCATTATGGACTGCGATGGTCAAACCAATCATTGATGGAATGATCATTGAACGACGGGACCAAGTTTTAATTGGTTTTTTATCCCCGCTTTCCACCGCCTTCTCTACCTTCTTCAACAAGTGTAGGTCAAGGAAAGGACCTTTCTTGAGAGAACGTGGCATGGGTTATCCTCTTTTTAATTAATAAAATTATTTGCCACGACGACGTACGATATATTTATCAGTACGTTTGTTGTGACGAGTTTTCTTACCTTTGGTTTGAACGCCCCAAGGTGTAACAGGGTGTTTACCAAAGTTACGACCTTCACCACCACCGTGCGGGTGATCTACTGGGTTCATCGCAGTACCACGAACTGTTGGGCGAACGCCTCTCCAGCGGTTAGCACCTGCTTTACCAAGTACGCGAAGCATATGCTCTGAGTTACCTACTTCACCGATGGTTGCAGTACACTCAGCTAATACTTTACGCATTTCGCCTGAACGAAGACGTAAAGTTACATAGTTACCTTCACGAGCGATAATTTGTACATAAGCACCAGCAGAACGAGCGATTTGACCACCTTTACCAGGTTTTAATTCAACGTTATGAACTGTAGTACCTACTGGGATATTACGCATTGGTAACGCATTACCAGCTTTAATCGGAGCTGAAGCACCTGCTTGAATCGTATCACCAACAGATAAACCTTTTGGTGCTAAGATGTAACGGCGTTCACCATCTTTATAAAGCACTAATGCAATGTTCGCAGAACGGTTTGGATCGTATTCTAAACGCTCAACTACTGCTGGGATATCTAACTTGTTACGTTTGAAATCCACTAAACGGTAGTGTTGTTTGTGACCGCCACCAATGTGACGAGTTGTGATACGACCTAAATTGTTACGACCACCAGTTTTAGATTTGCTATCTAATAAAGGTGCATAAGGTTTACCCTTATGTAATTCTGCGTTAACAACTTTAACTACGTGACGACGACCAGCGGAGGTCGGCTTACATTTAACGATAGCCATTTATAAATTCTCCTCCGTAATTACTCTGCCGCACCTTCAACGAAGTCAAGTGATTGACCTTCTTGAAGAGTAACATAAGCTTTTTTCCAGTCACTACGACGACCTGATTTAGCACCATGACGTTTAGTTTTACCTTTAACAACCACAGTACGTACAGAATCCACTTTCACTTCAAATAATTGTTCAACTGCGTTAGCAATTTCAACTTTGTTAGCATCTAATGCTACTTTGAATACGATAGTGTTGCCTTTTTCAGCATTATTCGTCGCTTTTTCAGAGATATGTGGTGCTTTAAGCACTTTTAGCAAACGTTCTTGTTGAATCATGCTAACATCTCCTCAATTTGTTTTACCGCATCAGCTGTGATAACCACTTTATCAAAAGCGATTAAGCTTACTGGATCGATACCTTGAACATCACGTACATCTACTTTGTATAAGTTACGTGCTGCTAAGAATAAGTTCTCATCTAAGCTTGCAGTAATGATTAAAGCGTCGTTTAACGCTAAATCTTTTAATTTTTGTACTAAAACTTTAGTTTTTGGTGCTTCGATTTCGAATTTTTCAACAACCACTAAACGTTCTTGACGAACTAATTCAGAAAGAATGCTTTTGATTGCACCACGGTACATTTTCTTGTTCACTTTTTGGCTGTGATCTTGTGGTTTAGCAGCGAATGTTACACCACCTGAACGCCAGATTGGTGATTTGATATCACCTGAACGAGCGCGACCTGTACCTTTTTGACGCCAAGGTTTTTTACCTGAACCAGACACTTCAGCACGAGTTTTTTGTGCGCGTGAACCTTGACGAGCACCTGCTGCATAAGCAACAACTACTTGGTGGATTAACGCTTCGTTAAACTCACGTCCGAAGGTAGTTTCAGAAACAGTTAGTGCGTTTGCACCTACAACTTGTAATTCCATCTCTATCTCCTAGACTTATGCTTTAACTGCTGGTTTCACGATAACATCACTATTAGTTGCGCCTGGAACAGCACCTTTAACTAATAATAATTTACGCTCAGCATCTACACGAACAACTTCAAGCGATTGAACGGTTACACGCTCAGCACCTAAGTGTCCTGCCATTTTTTTACCTTTAAACACACGACCTGGAGTTTGGTTTTGACCAATAGAACCAAGTACACGATGTGATAAAGAGTTACCGTGGGTAGCATCTTGAGTACGGAAGTTCCAACGTTTAACACCGCCAGCAAAACCTTTACCTTTAGAAGTACCAGTAACATCGACTTTTTTAACATCTGCAAAGATGTCAACATTGATTTCTTGACCTAAAGTGAATTCTTCACCTTCAGTACGAAATTCCCATAAACCGCGACCAGCTTCAACACCTGCTTTCACGAAATGACCTGCTTCTGGCTTAGTTACACGACTAGCTTTTTTAGTACCAGTAGTAACTTGAATTGCAGAATAGCCATCGTTTTCAAGGGTTTTAACTTGAGTAACACGGTTGGCTTCGATTTCGATAACGGTAACTGGAATTGACACGCCGTCTTCAGTGAAAACGCGGGTCATACCAACTTTACGACCGACTAAACCAATCATTGTAATAACCTCTTAAAATTCCCAATTAACCTAGACTAATCTGAACATCAACGCCAGCAGCTAGATCTAAACGCATTAATGCATCAACAGTTTTTTCTGTTGGTTCAACAATATCAACTAAACGTTTGTGAGTACGGATTTCATATTGGTCACGTGCATCTTTGTTCACGTGTGGAGAAATCAATACAGTGAAACGTTCTTTACGAGTTGGTAAAGGAATTGGACCACGAACTTGTGCACCAGTACGTTTAGCTGTTTCTACGATCTCCGCAGTAGATTGATCAATTAAACGATGATCAAATGCTTTTAAGCGGATACGGATTCTTTGGTTCTGCATTAGACCAGAGCTCCAATTAAAATTTAGCTAATAAAAAAACCGAACTACCACTTAAACCATATAGAATAAGGGAGCGCAGTTATACCTGTATAGTTTCCAAATCGGAAACATTGTATGTGTTACAATGTCTGTAACACCGCATGATAAATGATTACATCACACGACTTCAAAATCTTCGTATCTACATCGTAAACACGATGAGTGTTAAAGTTCGCATATACTACACTAATTATTTCACCGATGCAAGCGTAATGTTTACACAAATAAAACCATTGAGAGAAAATAGCTTTTTTTATCTCCAGTTATTGACATTGCTTAATTTATTTTACATTATTATCTCTGATCGTTATCTCTACCTCTATAAGTATAAGCGGTCAATTATCAAAATAATTTTACAACGACTAAATAAAAGGAGACTGTATGAAATATACAACAAAGGAGCTAGAAGGACTTAAAGCGTTATTATCGCCCATTGGTGATATTTCCTTTAAGCCTTATTTTTCATTCTTAGGTATCTTTAAAGATGCTACCATGTTCGCCCTCTATAAAGATCAACACTTATATGTACGTAAGTCGGAGCAATACTTAGACGAAATAGCTCAAACTATATCTATTCATTTTCTTGTTGATCGCCATATTGGTTGTCGTTCCAAAAGCTTTTATCTCCTCCCCTCTTCCATTCTTAATAACCTACAATCTTATTCTCACTGGATACTCTCAGCGATTAATGAATATCAAATATCAAAAGCTCAGCTAAATCATCAAAACCAAAATAAAATTCGTATTTTGCCTAACTTAAATATTGGTATAGAACGATTACTCAGCAAAGTAGGTGTCTATACCGTTACAGATTTAAAAAACCTTGGCGCTATTCATGTTTTTGTGCGCCTTATTCAACAAGGATTAGAAGCTAACGCGCTACTCCTATTTAAGCTACACGGTGCAATTCAATATAAATACATCTATATGCTCACAGAACAAGAAAAACAGCATTTACTCATAGAAGCCGATGAGGCACTTTACCAAGCAGGACTAAGAAAGCGATTTACGCTTTAATAGAAACAGATACAAAAAAACCGACCAAGCGGTCGGTTTTCTTTTAAAATTTGCAGATTATGCTAATTTTTTGATTTGAGCTGCTAATTTTGCTTTGTGGTTAGCTGCTTTGTTAGCGTGGATTAAGCCTTTAGATGCCATACGATCCACTACTTTTTGCATTTCAACGAAAGCTGCTTGTGAAGCTGCTTTATCACCAGTTGCTACTGCTGCGTATACTTTTTTGATGAATGTACGCATCATTGAGCGTTGGCTTGCGTTGTGTTGGCGGCGTTTTTCAGATTGAACCGCACGTTTTTTTGCTGACTTGATATTAGCCAAGGTCAAACTCCTAAAATATCTGTGTAAAAATTAAAAAACATAAACGTTAGTTTATGTTTAGCTATCGATAGTTTAAATTCATTTTCAACGAGACACGTGCTTGAAAATAACACCGTTTTTCTGATAGAAAACGATAGGCGGAGATTTTATCAGTTTTTTTCTGATTTTCCTACAACAAACTGATAAAATTCCGTTCAATTTATATGAAGATCTTTATGCAAGCGGTCGGATCCCAGCAATTTTTTGCAAATTTCCTACAAAAAATGACCGCTTATGGTGTAAAAACAGCCAATGCTAGCCATCTCGTGACAGATTGTCATACACGCAGGCCGTTCTTCACTTTTTTCTAGCAACCTTTGTTAAACTAACATTTTCTCTACTTTATATAGCGCGGTATTCTATGAGTAAAAAACTTCTTAAATCAGGCATATTAGTCAGTAGTATGACTCTTATTTCTCGTGTATTAGGGCTAGTACGCGATGTTGTGATCGCAGGCTTACTCGGTGCAGGAGCAATGTCAGATGTATTTTTATTTGCTAACCGTATTCCTAACTTTTTACGCCGTTTATTTGCCGAGGGCGCTTTTTCTAAAGCATTTGTGCCAGTACTTGCCGAATACAATGCCGATAATGATTTGGATAAGACCCGTGAATTTGTTGCAAAAGTGTCTGGTACTTTAGGTGGTTTGGTCACAATCGTAACGTTAGTGGCTATGATTGGCTCGCCTGTTGTTGCGGCATTATTTGGTACGGGTTGGTTTATGGACTGGCTCAATGATGGTGCTGATGCACAAAAATTTACACAAGCCTCTTTATTGCTGAAAATTACCTTTCCTTATTTATGGTTTATCACTTTTGTAGCGCTATCTGGTGCAGTATTAAATACGATTGGCAAATTTGGTGTGATGGCATTTTCGCCTGTTTTGCTGAACATTGCGATGATTAGCATGGCATTATTTGGCGCAGATTATTTCGAGCAACCCGACGTGGCATTAGCTTGGGGGATCTTTTTAGGTGGCTTACTACAATTCCTATTCCAAATTCCATTTATGAAAAAAGAAGGGTTACTAGTTAAACCAAAATGGGCTTGGAAAGATGAAGGGGTAACCAAAGTACGCAATTTGATGATTCCTGCGCTTTTTGGGGTTTCCGTTACTCAATTGAATTTGTTAATCAATCAAGTGATTGCAAGCTTTCTCGTTACAGGTTCAATTACTTGGCTTTATTATTCCGACCGCTTGATTGAATTCCCACTTGGTTTATTTGGTATTGCGATTTCAACCGTTGTGCTACCAAGCCTTTCTCGGATTGCTAAGAAAAAAGAGCTTGATGAAACGCAACGAGCGGTGGAATTTCAAGGCACAATGGACTGGGGCGTGAGAATGGTACTTTTACTCGGCATTCCAGCAATGATTGGTATTGCAGTATTAGCTCAGCCATTAATGATGACGATTTTTATGCGAGGCAAATTTAGTTTATCCGATGTTATTGCCACTTCACATGCGTTATGGATTATGTGCTTTGGTTTGAACAGTTATATGTTAATCAGCATTTTGGCAAACGGTTTCTACGCTCGCCAAAATACGAAAACACCCGTAAAAATCGGGATTATTGCAACAATGTGTAATATTGCCTTTGGCGTACTTGCGATTCCATTTGGTTATTTAGGTCTAGCAATGGCATCTGCTCTTTCGGCTGCAGTAAATGCCTCGTTACTTTATCGAGGACTTGCCAAAGCAGGAGCTTATCGGCTGACTCGTAAAACGGGATTATTTGTCTTGAAAGTAGCGATTGCAGCTTGCTTAATGGGCGCATTAGTTGCTTATTTTTCGCCAAGTTTAGCAGGCTGGTATGCGATGACAACGTGGCTGAAAATCTATTGGCTAGCATGGCTGATTATATTGGCTGCTATCGTTTATTTTGTTTCATTATTTGTACTTGGTATTCGTAAGCGAGATTTCAGAGCTTAATAAAAGGTAAATAATATGGATATGCAAAATATTATTTTATGGCGAAGATTCTTTTCTGGACTTGCCTATACCGCAATGCAAAGCGTGTTTTTTATCTATCTAATGAAACACAAAGGGTTTGATACAACACAAATCACCAGCGCATTCTCTTTACTCGTATTTGCCAGCCAAGCATTTTCGTTATTTGCCGGATCGTGGGGAGACCGCTATGGGCGTATGCCGATTATGTTATTAGGCTGTTTGCTTGATTCAGTGGCATATATTTTATTGCTCGCCACCAATCATTATGCGCTCTTGCTATTAGCTACTTTCTGTTTTGGATTAGGTAGCACGTTATTTAGCACCAATGCTAGGGCATTTTTACTCTCTTCTGCGGAAGATAGTTATACCTCCAAAACGCAAGCGCAGGGGAAATTTCTAAAAATCTCGAGTCTTGCTTCGATGGTTGCGCCCCTGGTTTCAATTCCCTTTATTCATTATCAAAAAGCGGAATGGCTGATTTGGTGTAGCTGTGCGATTGAAGTAACCATGCTACTATTTATGTGGAAAACTATGCCGAAGCAAAATTGTAGTTTTCGCTTTACACCATTTCGCTTTGGTCAATTTAAAGAGGTGATTAATAAGCGGTTTATTTTTGTGCATTTATTGTTATTTATTCCACTAGGAATGGGCTCAGCATTTTATGTAATTTTCCCTTATATTTTTACTGAACTGTTAGATCGCCAAGAATTGGTACCGATTGCCTTTTTTATCAATAATTTGATTGCGGTGCTACTACAGGCACGCTTCTCTCGCACAGTAAATTTTGGTGTAGTAAAACTGAACTACATTGCTCCAATCCTAATTGCGTTATTGGCAGTGCCATGGTTTTATGCATTGGAATATATTTCAGAACTTACCGCTTTTTTATATTTAATTATCTTCTCGCTTGTCAGCCTTTTCACCAATACCGCATTAGCGAATATGTTGGTCAAACTCGATAAAGGGGAAAATCAGGGGTTAATGTTCGGTTTATCTAAACTAATTTTAGCGATAACTACCGCGGGGGTAATGAATATCTTGCCTTATATTTTCCTTGTATAGATAAGCGGTTAAATTTGCAAAAAATTCAATCGCTTGTTGATCTGCACCCCAAAACCTGGACACCTAATTTGAGGTGCAGATTATGTCTTACTCTTATCCATTTCGTTTAATCATTATTAAACTCATTACCGAGCAACATTTCGGTATTCGCGAAGTTACCCCCCACCTTCGCATTCCCCACTCTATTGTTATTCAGTGGTTAAAAGCCTTTCGTGAAAGAGGATTTGATGGGTTAAGAAACCGAAAATGAAAAAGAAAGCCATTGAAGTTCCTGAGCCAACGAATTTATCGCCACAAGCCTTTAAGAAATTACAGCGAGGCGGTACCGTCCACTAACGCTTAAATTGTGCCAAATTGGCTTCAGCTTAAACCACAAAACGGTCTTAAAATTAATGAATGCACTGCAGATTTGTACTATCGTTCGCCCCAAATTGGGGGGAAAACGCGGAAAAATCTCGCATATTGCGCCGAATATCTTAAAGCGTGATTTTACGACAACACAGCTCAATCAAAATGGGTGACAGATGTTACGGAATTTCAAGGAGGGCAAGAAACGCTTTATTTTTTGCCTCTAATGGATTTAACCAATTGAGAAATAAACGGATAAAATCTGATTTAAAAGGACTAAGCCCTATACAATATAAGGCTCAGTATTTAGTTCTATAACCTGTCCAACTTTTGGGGGTCGATCAACAAGCGGTCGACTTTTGTTTGAAGTTTGCAAAATTTTGCCCAAATTTGGCCGCTTATCCATTAATCCCTCTCAACACTACATTTTTGGCTTTAAATCCCATTTAAAAAGCGTAAAATCCTTCTATTTCTAGCTCAAATTTATATCGCCAATGTTTTCTCTTGAAACTCTTATTTCCCAATTCAAAACACACTTTCCTCACCAATCTGATTTTCTGATCGGGCTAAGTGGCGGTATTGATTCGGTAGTTTTACTTGATGCAGTTCAGCAAATTGCCAACGAACTTGGACTAAATCTGCGCGCGATACATATTCATCATGGACTTAGCCCAAATGCGGATAATTGGGCGCTGTTTTGTGAACAGCTGTGCAAGCGGTCGAAAATTCCGTTTATTTTGCAAAAGGTAACAGTGGAGAACCATGAAGGAATTGAGGCGGGTGCAAGATTGGCTCGTTATCAGGCAATCGGTGAAATTATTTTGCCAAACGAGGTGTTAGTCACTGCACATCATTTAGATGATCAGGCAGAGACATTTTTACTTGCGCTAAAAAGAGGGAGCGGAATCAAAGGCTTATCCGCAATGCAAGCGGTCGGGTTTTGGCAAAAATTTACCATTTTTAGACCGCTTCTCTGCTTTAGCAAGGCGCAGATTGCACAATATGCTACCCAAAAGCAATTGGTTTGGGTTGAAGATGAAAGTAATCAAGATAGTCATTATGATCGCAATTTTTTACGTAATGAAGTGCTACCGATCATCAATCAACGCTGGCAACATTTTAGCCAGATGGTTGCTCGTTCTGCTAAGCATTGTGCCGAACAACAAAAGTTGCTGGAAGAACTCCTTGCGCAGGCGTTAGATCGTTATGCTGATTTTGCACAAAAGCGCTTAAATATTGCAGATTTTTCACAATTCTCGGTTGCGAAACAGCAACAACTTATCCGTTTATGGCTAGAGAAATGTGGTGAACCAATGCCAAGCAGTGCCTTGTTGATGCAGATAATCAATCAGATGTTATTGAGCAAAGCGGATAAAAATCCACAAATTAAATTAACGCATACTTGGCTTCGCCGTTATCAAACGGAATTATATCTAACGGGAGAATTAAGAGATATTACAGATTTTTGCCAGCCACTCTTAGCACAACAATCTTTGCTGTTACCAGATGGAATCGGTGAACTACAACATTTAGGTGGGGTAATTATTTACAAAAAAGCAGACAAAATCGACCGCTTGCTATTACCTAAAGCGCTGGCTCATGCGTCATTTGAAGTGAAATTAGCACATAGCGGTAAAGTTAAACAATACGCTCTGCCAATGCGAGAAGAAATGAAAAAGCTCTATCAGCAAGCACAAGTACCTGTTTGGCTACGCAAACGCACTCCGTTAATTTTCTTTGGTGAGCAATTGCTATTTGTATGTAAGTAAAAACCTGCTTTCGCAGGCTTTGATTATAACGATTGAATAATGTAGCCCAATAGCGCATAAAATGCGATTAAGGCAAACATCAGTAAACCTCTGGCTAATGCCTTTTGTGATTGATGCAACTTATATAACACTAAAGCAATCACAAATAGCACAAGCGGATAAATCCAAAATGCGGTGGAGAACCAGTTAATTTGAGTTGGCGTTAGCGCTAAGCTAGAAAATTTTGGTGAAATCAGTAACGCAAGTGGCCATAGTGCACAAGGCAGACAAAAAAATGCTAATGCCCAATTAAATTTAGATGACGTTTTTTGCATATTATCCTCGTGGGTGAAACTGTTGATGTAATGATTTTAAACGTGCTTTCGCAACATGAGTATAAATTTGCGTAGTGGAAAGATCGCTATGCCCTAATAACATTTGAACCACTCGAAGATCTGCACCATGATTCACTAAATGTGTCGCAAAAGCGTGACGTAATACGTGTGGAGAAAGCTTTTTGCTATCAATTCCAGCTAAAACAGCGTAATGTTTTATTCTATGCCAAAATGTTTGGCGTGTCATTTGCTGACCTCTACGGCTTGGAAATACCACATCGGATTGTGCGTTATTCAGCAATATTGGTCGCCCGTACTGAAAAAATTCTTGAATCCAGTAACTCGCTTCTTCACCTATTGGCACCAGCCGTTCTTTATCACCTTTACCAATTACTCGTACTACACCTTGGCGTAAACTTAAATTATCAAGACTCAACGAAACAAGCTCCGTTACCCGTAACCCCGTTGCATATAACAATTCCAACATTGCTTTATCACGCAATTCAATCGGATCAAGCGTATTAGGGCAATCCAGCAGATCCATCACTTGTTCCTCACTCAACGACTTGGGTAAATGTGCTGGCTTTCTCGGCGAGAGTAAGGTAAGTGTAGGGTCATCTTGGCGATAATTTTCTGTATATAAGAAGCGGAAAAATTTTCGTAAACAACTTAGCATACGCGCAGAGCTACTGCTTTTATAGCCTTGCTCTATTCTTTCACCAAGAAAGGCTTGTAAATCGAAATGATCTAACGTCAGAAATGCTTTAGGTGTAGGCAACCATTCGGAAAAACGTTCTAAATCTAACCGATATGAAGCTGAGGTATTCGCAGATAACCCATGTTCTTGCCATAAACTATCTAGAAATTGTTCAATGATAGGATCTAAATTCTTCATAAAGCGACTTTGATTACAGGATATTATATCATTTTAACAGAAAATATAACTTTGGCGAAAAAGTATAAATGTGCAAAAAGCCGACTGATCTAGATCAGTCGGCTTCGTAAATATGGCAGGGGCGGAGAGGCTCGAACTCCCAACACCCGGTTTTGGAGACCGGTGCTCTACCAATTGAACTACGCCCCTATTGGTAATTATATATAGATAAAGCGAGTAACTAACTCGCTTTTTAGATAAGTGGCGGAACGGACGGGACTCGAACCCGCGACCCCCTGCGTGACAGGCAGGTATTCTAACCAGCTGAACTACCGCTCCGCAAATTTAGTAGATTAACAGTGCCCTACTCTCACATGGGGAAGCCCCACACTACCATCGGCGTTACCGCGTTTTACTTCTGAGTTCGGAATGGAGTCAGGTAGAGCCACGGCACTATGGCTGTTAATCAAATTCTGTGCTTATTAACTTAACTCACTTAATAAAATAAGCTAAGGTAATAAAACCCGACGATGCTCTACTCTCACATAGGGAAGCCCCACACTACCATCGACGTTACGGCTTTTCACTTCTGAGTTCGGAATGGATTCAGGTGGAACAACCACACTATTGTCGTCGGGAAATTTGGTTTAAATTCGAAACAAGCTGTCTAAAGTTTCTTTCTTTGTCTTTTCGCTTTTCTTACTTAGCTTTCGCTTCGTATCATTTGCTGCGTGTTTCCTCAAAAACACTTGAGCGTTGTATAGTTAAGCCTCTCGGGCAATT
>NZ_CABFJY010000018.1 GCF_901687125.1 Actinobacillus vicugnae | reverse complement strand
AACCCACCATTGTCTAAATTATTTTAAATTAAAATATGTTTAAAAAAAAAATTATATTAAAATTTTTTTTAAATATAAAAATTAATTTTTATATTTTTTTTTTAAAACCCCCCCCCCCCCGTTATTAACGGGGATTTGATATATTTTAATTTGGTAATGACTTCATCGTAGCTAGCTACATTTACACTTAAGCCTTCTGGGAAATAAATATTTGCACCATCGCCTATTTTTTGGATATAAGATTACTTTATCGCTAACTTTTTGTAGATATAAACCTGCAGCACCATTTACAGTATAATCAATACCATCAGTACTTTTCACTTTTACATAATTGGACATAATTTGTCTCCTTTTATTTTAAAATAATTATTTATATGATTACTTGCTTTTGAAAGCAAAGTGAGTGTATTATTGTTTATTTGTTTTTTTTAATTAATAATTAATATTATTTACAAAATATATATCTTTATGTGTTTAATTATAAAGTGATATTTATTAATTTATTTACTCTCTTTTATTGATTAAATGTTTTATAAACTAAAATTGAAAATATATTTTATATAAGTTGTAAAATGTATCTTAAAAATGACCGCTTGTTATCTGCTACAAAACATAGTTTCGCTAGTATAGATTTTCGTTTTCATACCAAATTTTATTAATATATAGTAGACTTTTACCTAGTGGTGTTTCAACTTTGATTTCGTCATCAACCTCTTTGCCGATTAATGCTCTAGCAACGGGGGAATCAATCGAAATCCAATTTTTAGCTGGATCAAATTCATCGCAACCAACAATACGATATTGTCTCGCTTCGCCCTGTTCATTCTCCAGCTCAACCCATGCGCCAAAAAAGACTTTGCCTTCTTGTTTAGAGTGATAATCAACGATTTGTAGTACTTCTAAGCGTTTAGATAAAAAACGCACTCGACGATCGATTTCGCGTAAACGTCGCTTACCATAGATATATTCGGCATTTTCGCTACGATCGCCCAAAGCTGCCGCTTCTGAAACGGCTTGAGTAACTTTTGGGCGTTCTTCTTTCCACAGAAATTTAAGTTCTTGATCTAAAGTTTGCCAACCACTGCGGGTAATGTAATTTGATTTTGCCACGTAATTCCTTTTTTTAACTTGAAAATTCCATAATACCCGATACTTTCCCTTCACTGTTGAGTGCGATTAAGGAGTGAATGTGCAATTCTTTCATCATTTCTTCGGCTTTAGCTAAGTATGTGTTGTCTGAAATGGTTTTCGGATGTTTGGACATAATTTGTTCTGCGGTTTTGCTAAGGCTTTCTGAACCAAATTTAGCCAGTGTACGACGAATATCACCATCGGTGATAATGCCTTTTAATTCCTCGCCTTGCATAATCAAAGCAACCCCCATTCTACCTTCATTCATTACCATTAAAATGGTACTAAAATCTGCATCAGGTTGTACAATTGGTAGTTTAGTTTGCATTACATCTTTTACTTTATTGAGCAGTTTTTTACCTAAGCTACCACCTGGGTGGAAACGAGCAAAATCTTCCGCTTTAAAGCCTCGAGCATTGATTAATGCAATTGCAAGCGCATCGCCCAGCGCCATAGTCACGAGGGTAGAGGTAGTTGGGGCAAGATTATTTGGGCAGGCTTCTCGTTCAACACTGATATCAAGAATTAAGTTAGCGTGTTGAGCAAGCGTCGAATTAGGGTTACTCGTCATCGCAATAATTTTATTACCAAAACCTTTTAGACTTGGAAGCAATTTAATTACATCATCTGTTTCTCCGCTATTTGAGATCAAAATGACAATATCAATAGGTTTTAGCATCCCCAGATCCCCATGAAAGGCTTCCGTAGGATGTAAGTAAAAACTTGGTGTACCAGTTGATGCGAAAGTTGCAACCATTTTTTGTCCTACTAAACCAGATTTACCGATACCTGCGACAACAACACGTCCTTTGCAGTTTAAAATCATTTCAATTGCTTGATTAAATGTTGTGTCTAAACGTTGATTAAGTTGGTTAATTGCTTGGGTATAAAGGCTAAGTGTTTCGTTTGCGCTGGCTAAGTAATTCATCGTTATTCCTAATAGCAAATAGAGTTGATAGACGCTATTATACACAAAGTGAAATAAAACCGCTTGTTTCAGCCAAACAAGCGGTCGAATTTTGCTGTAATTTTACAAAAAGTTTATTTAGACAAAAGCAAATGAGCTAAGGTTTTTACGCCTAATCCTGTTGCACCCACTGCCCATAAATCACTTGCATTTTTACGGAATGTAGCTGAGGCATCAATATGTAGCCAGTTATTTGTATAATCTTTAACAAAGTAAGATAAAAATGCGGTAGCTGTACTTGCGCCAGCACCAACAGGCACTGATCCGATATTTGCAATATCAGCAAATGAAGAAGAAATCTGCGAACGGTGAAATTCTTCAAAAGGCAAGCGCCAAAATGGTTCATTTTCAGCTTGAGCTGCACTGAATAAACTTGCTACTAATTGATTGTCCATAGATAATACTGAATGGTAGTCATTTCCGACCGCTACTTTGGCTGCGCCTGTAAGCGTTGCTGCATCAATAATAAATTGTGCTTGTTGTTCGCTTGCTTCAATTAAACCATCTGCAAGCACTAAACGTCCTTCCGCATCGGTATTCAATACTTCTGCACTCACACCGTTGCGATAGTGGATAATATCACCTAACTTAAACGCAGTGCTACTTACCATATTTTCCGCACAGCATAGGTAGAGCTTCACACGTTGTGTTAAGCCTCGACTAATTGCAAAGCCTAATGCTCCTGTTAGTAATGCTGCCCCTCCCATATCGGTACGCATCGTGCTCATTGAGTCACTTGGTTTAAGGCTATAACCACCAGTATCAAAAGTAATTCCTTTCCCCACTAAACAAGCGAGAATGGGCGCATTTACATCACCCGTTGGGTTGAAATCAAGTTTTAACAATGCAGGTTGATTTGCAGAGCCTTTACCCACAGTCCAAATTCCGTGATAACCTTGTTGCTTTAAGGCCTCTCCAGTAATAATTTCTGAAGATACGGTATTTTTACCAAGATATTTTTCAGCTTGTTGCGTAATAAATTCTGCAGCTTTTTGTGCCAACTTTTCTGGTGTAAGTGTTTCAGAGGATTCATTGATTAATGAGCGAGTAAAGTTTGAGCACTGTATACGGGCGTCAAATTCGGCTTGTTGTTCCGCTAAATCAGGATAACTGACAGCTCCTGTATTGCGCACACTGACAAAGCCTTGATGGAATGCCCAACATTCTTCTAATTTCCATTCACGACCTATGAGGGCAACATTTAATATGTCTTGGTTTTTAATTTTACGTGCTGCTTTTTGGATAGTCGTCAGCGGATCTTTTTGTAAGTGAATTGTCATCCCTTGTTCGTTTGCTGACAAAATGGCATTTTTACCCCATTGTACAGGGGCTTCTTGTTGTGAAAGTGTTATTTGCATTAACATAAATAATTCCTATTGAACAAAGAGGTTCATTTCTAACAAAGTGTTGTTTGTTATATTATAAATTACCCAGCGCATCTAGTGCATCGCTTAATTTTTTAACTCCAATCACTTCCATATCTTTTATAGGTTTTTTAGGCATATTTCCAAATGGTACAATTGCACGTCTAAAACCATGCTTTGCGGCCTCGCTGATACGTTCTTGACCACTTGGTACAGGGCGAATTTCTCCTGCAAGCCCAACTTCACCAAAAATCACCAAGTCTTGAGGCAATGGGCGATTTCTAAAACTTGAGATAAGCGCTAAAATCAAGGCGAGATCCGCACTGGTTTCCGTCACTTTAACGCCACCAACGACATTCACAAAAACATCTTGATCAGACATTTGTAAACCACCATGTCGATGGAGCACCGCAAGTAGTAATGATAAACGATTGTGATCTAAACCAACGGCAACACGGCGAGGATTTGCTAACATTGAATGATCAACAAGTGCCTGAATTTCGACTAATAACGGCCGAGTTCCTTCCCAAAGTACCATTACAGAACTGCCTGAAACTAATCCATCGCTACGACTAAGGAAGATTGCTGATGGGTTTTTTACTTCACGCAGACCTTGTTCAGTCATTGCAAAAACCCCAAGTTCATTGACTGCTCCAAATCGGTTCTTTTGGCTTCGTAGTGTTCTAAAACGAGAATCGGATTCTCCTTCTAATAATAATGAGGCATCAATGGCATGTTCTAACACTTTAGGACCTGCTAGCGTGCCGTCTTTAGTGACGTGCCCAACCATAATAATGGCAACTTGACGTGTTTTGGCATAGCGAGTCAGAAATGATGCACATTCTCTTACTTGAGCAACGGAACCAGGGGATGATTGAATATCAGATAAATGCATTACCTGAATAGAATCGATGACCATCAATTTAGGTTTTTCTTGATCAGCGATATTGCAAATATGCTCAACAGACGTTTCCGAAAGCATTTTTAGATTATCGGTTGGCAAACCTAAGCGGTTAGCTCGCATAGCGACTTGTTGTAGTGATTCTTCACCTGTGACATACAAAGTGGGCAACGCTTTTGATAAGCCACACATCACTTGCAGTAGTAAGGTTGATTTGCCTGCGCCAGGGTGACCGCCGATTAAAATTGCAGAGCCAGGTACTACACCTCCGCCAAGTACACGATCGAGCTCATTAAAGCCACTACTAAAGCGAGGAACTTCTTGCAAGCTGATTTCAGAGAGCGTTTGCACTTTACCTGATGTTTCGCCTGCATAGCCACTGAAGCGGTCATTTTTGTTTGATTCTTTACTTGAAATTAAGCGAACTTCGCTAATCGTATTCCATGCTTTGCACTCTTTGCATTGTCCCATCCAACGAGAATATTCTGCGCCACAATCATTGCATACATAAGCAGTTTTTGGTGCCTTTGCCATTTTAACCTCTATCTGATTTAAATCGTTAAAATCATAGCAAAATATACTGAGTAAATAAACAGGTGTGAATTTGTTTTTGCGATCTAGATCGAGAATTTGATGTTCGGTTATCGCATTGATTATAAACAGTCCGCAAACTAATAAGGCGCAATATTGCGTGATGAACTAAAGGACTTATAACATGAAATTAATGACTAAATCTATCCAGCGCGCATTTACTTTAATTGAATTGATGATCGTGATTGCGATCATCGCTATTTTAGCTACTGTCGCGATCCCTTCTTACAATAATTACACTAAAAAAGCAGCGTTATCAGAATTGTTGGCCGCATCTTCGGCTTATAAAACGGATGTAGAAATTTGTATCTATAACACGGGAGATACCAAAAATTGTGCCAGCGGTACGAATGGGATCAAAAATGGCGATGATATTAAAAATTCAAAATATCTTGCTTCAATATTGGTTGTTTCGGGGGCAATTACCGTAAATGGTAAAGGCAGTGTTGAGGGATATGGATATATGCTAACGCCAGATTATTCAAATAAAACATTAACTTGGAAAACAACTTGTATTGGAGAGGATAAAAGTTTATTCCCTGCTAATTTCTGTTCGGAATAACAGAATCAGGAGGAAATCATATGCAGTATTCAGTTTGTGACATGAATAGCCAACAAGTATTTGAAATATCAGAATTGTTGTGGCAAAAAAATTGTGATGAGAAACATATTTTATTACGTTATTTAGCAATACCGATTCAAGAAAATGAGCATACATTATGGCTAGCAATAGATGATATGAATAATTTAAGTGCTTGTGAAATTTTTGCATTTATTGCACATAAAGCAATTGAACCTGTATTGATTTCCTCTGATGAGTTGAAATATTTACTAAACCAGCTTTCTCCAGAACAACAAACGTTATATGAAGAAACAGAGCTAAATTATCAAACACAAGATAATGGTGAACCGCTGAATCTTAATGATCCTATTATTCAAATTTTAGATAAATTATTTAAGTTTTGCTTAAAGCAAAATGCTTCAGATATTCATTTCGAACCTCAAAAAGAAAAATTATTGATTCGCTTACGCATTGATGGTGTATTGCATATTTATAAACGTTTATCTTTTAATTTAGCAAATCGAATTATTACAAGGCTGAAATTATTAGCTAAATTAGATATTAATGAAACACGTTTACCACAAGATGGACAATTTAATTTTAAAACAATGGCGGCTGAAACATTAGATTTTCGTGTTTCTAGTTTACCCACCAATTTAGGTGAAAAAATGGTATTACGCCTACAGAAAAATAAACCTACTCATTTTGATTTTATAGATTTAGGTTTTTCAGAAACGCAGAAGCAACTATTACTTAATGGATTACATCAGCCTCAAGGTTTGATTCTGGTTACAGGGCCCACAGGTAGCGGAAAAAGCATTACGTTATATAGTGCGTTAAATTATTTAAATAATAGTGAAAGACATATTCTGACAGCAGAAGATCCAATCGAGATTGAAATAGAAGGGATTATTCAAACGCAAGTTAATCGCGCTATTCAGTTAGACTTTAGTCAATTATTAAGGACATTTTTACGCCAAGATCCCGACATCATTATGTTAGGTGAAATTCGAGATAAAGAAACAGCTGAAATTGCTTTAAGAGCTGCACAAACAGGGCATTTAGTTTTATCGACTTTGCATACTAATGATGCGCCCTCTGCAATTGAGCGCTTATTGCAATTGGGAATTAAAGAATATGAGCTTAGTAATTCACTACAATTAATCATTGCACAACGCCTATTACGCAAACGTTGTACTAAATGTCATGGGACAGGATGTGAACATTGTTATCAAGGATATAGAGGGCGAACAGGTATTTATCAGCTTTTAGTAAAACAAGGAAAAACTTTTGAAAAATCAACCGCTTATTTAGATTATGACAATTTACGCGCAAGCGCAGAACAGAAACTTATAGCTAATATAACCACAATTGAAGAAGTAAAACGAGTGTTAGGCGATGTTTAATATTTTTGAATTTCATTGGAGAGCGAAGAATCGTTTTCAACAAGTACAGCGCGGTATTTTATTAGCTCAAAATGCATCTGAAGTAGAACAAAAACTACTGGCAAAAGGCTATCAAAATATCCATATTCAGCGTAATTTTAGTTTTCCAAAGCAACCTAAATCAGAAGAAATTACCCAGTTTTTTACTCAGCTTGCCTTATTAATTAATGCGGCAATTCCCTTCAAACAAGCTCTCGTGATGCAGCAAGAAAACTGCACAAATATCAAATTATATCAATGGTTACTTAATCTAAATGCGTTAATTAATTCGGGTTACAGCTTTTCAGCAAGTATGGAAAAACTTAACTGTTATTTTTCTAAACAAGAAATCCAATTAATTCGTATTGGAGAAAAAAGTGGCAAGCTAGGTTTAGTGTTAACGAATATTGCCAAAGCCCGTAGTCAGTCAGAAAAATTAGCAAGGAAAGTTAAAAAAGTAATGTTCTATCCGCTTATTGTGTTAGTGATTTCTTGCTTGCTGACATTGGGTTTATTGTTATTTATTGTGCCACAATTCGCCGAACTATATTTGGATAAAGCACAAAAATTGCCGTGGCTAACAGCTGTGTTATTTTACCTTTCTGACACTTTACAACAACAGGGGTTGATATGGCTATTTGTGTTATTTAGTATTGTGGTGAGTTTTCTGCTATTTGCAAAAAAATACGTAAATTTGACCGCTTGCCAAATGTATCTATTGTCTCATTTTCCGTTTTTGGACCGTATTACACGTTATTCTCGAATTATATTTTTTACGCAAAATCTGGCGCTGATGTTAAGTGCTCATATTCATTTAGAGAGTGCGTTAAAAGCATTTTTATCAGAGAAAATGCCCGATAAGGTTTTACAAACACAGGTGCAACTTAGTTTATCATTATTAAAACAAGGCTATAAATTTTCAGAAGGATTAAGTTCTTCTGTATTTAGTTCACAGATGGTGCAAATGATTTCGATAGCCGAAAAAAGTGCTAGTTTAGCTGAAATGTGCATACATATCAGCGATATTTATCAGCAACAATTAGATCATCAAATCGAGTTACTTTCCCAGCTGTTTGAGCCGATGTTAATGTTGTTCATGGGGGGTATCATTGGCACAATCTTAATTGGTCTTTACTTACCTATTTTTGATTTGGGGGCTTTAGTATAATGGAAGCGGTCGAATTTTATCGATTTTTTGTAGTATGCTCTGCGTTTGGATTTGCCATTTGGTGCAAACGAGCGATAAAGATGTTTGCTCATCATATTAACCAACAGGTATATCAGGAATATAGTAGCTTGTTACAACCAAGTCATAATTACGATTATTTTCTACACCATTCTCAACTACAACCAAAGCAAAGCCGTTGGGCTAATAGCTTTTTTGTTGCCTTCCCATGCATCAGCTACTATTTCCCTTCAGCCATTTTAGCTTTTATATTAATGATTTTACTGTTTTTGAGTGTATTGGATTATTGTTATTATTTAACGGATATTCGCTATATCGTTACGTTATTTGTGTTAGTGTTAGCTTATGAGCCTATCATGCCACATATCGATAGTTTGTTAGGTTGTTTACTCTTTTTTATCTGTTTGCAATATGGTTCGCAATGGTGTTGTAAAAAAGAGGTTTTTGGTGTGGGAGATAGCTTAGTTATCATATCTATTTCTCCTTTATTTAGTGTAGAGAGCATGTTGCAGCTTATCTTATTCGCTTGCTTATCTGGCTGTATTTATTATTTTGCTTATAAAGCGATCATTAAACATAGCTTAACCAAATTGCCTTTTATTCCTTTCCTTACTTTTTCGACTTTCGTGCAGATTATTGATAAAATTTATCTTTAATTATTTTGCTTAACGAATGTTAGGAAATCACAAATGACATATGTTGTTGGTTTAACGGGGGGGATCGGTAGCGGTAAAACAACGATTGCAAACTTATTTGCTGAGTTAGGTGTACCACTAATTGATGCCGATATTGTTGCTCGTCAGGTTGTTGCAAAAGGTTCGCCTTTATTGGATAAAATTGTTGAACATTTTGGGGTTGATATTTTGGCAGAGAATGGCTCATTAGATCGAGCAAGGTTGCGCCAAATCATTTTTAATCAATCGCAAGAGAAGCACTGGTTAAATAATTTGCTACATCCAGCTATTCGCCAAGAAATGTTGCAACAAATTCAGCAATGTAGCGCTCCGTATCTATTATTTGTTGTGCCGTTACTCATTGAAAATAATTTGATTGAAATTTGTGATCGAGTGTTAGTAATTGATGTTGATGCTTCAATTCAGCTTGAGCGAGCAAGTAAGCGAGATCAAAATAAAATCGAAATCATTAAAAATATTATGGCTTCTCAAGTGAGTAGAGCAGAGCGCCTCCGTTATGCGGATGATGTTATTGAAAATAATATGCCGTTAGAACAAGGGGGTGAGAAGATAAAAATGCAAGTATCAGAATTACATCAACATTATTTAGAGTTAGCCAAAAGTAAGGAAAGCCAATGTCAGAAATCATCGTAAATTGCCCAACTTGTAACCAAGAAGTAGTTTGGAAGCCCGAAAGTAAGTATCGCCCATTTTGTAGTGAACGTTGTCAATTAATTGATTTAGGCGAGTGGGCAAATGAAGAGAAACGCATAGCTGCGGTGGAAAATGATCTAATGAGTGCTGATTTAGAAGGTCATTATTAATTGCGGTGCTATTTATGGAAGCCAATTGTAACTATTCACGAAGATTCAACCGCTTGTACTGGCTTCCATAGTTCTGATTTAGCTAGGCAAAATGGGTAGAAAACCGCTCTAATTCTAACCAAATCTCATCACTAAATTCTTGTTTTACTTTCTTTTCTAATTCCGCCAATTTTTGAATCAGTCGATAAAGCCTTTGGTAAGTTAGGCGGTGTACTGCTGCCTGATAAAATGGGCGACGATTTTGCCATATTTTTAAACGGTCAAATTCTGCGCGCAAATTACCGATAAATAAAGGTTGATGACTGTTTGTAATTGGCCGTGGTGCACGAGTGAGTTCTAACAGCACTAATAATTCTTTTTGGATAATTCGAAGCAATACCACAGGCTGCATTTCTTCATTTTGTAGGTGTTTTAAAATACGTTCTGCACGGGCAATCTTACCTTCTAACAGTGCATCAATCCATTGAAATGGTGAGAATTGTGCAGATTGTTCCACTATTTCTTTTGCACGAGAGAGCGAAATTTTTCCATCATTAAAGCGTAGTTGAAGCATTTGTAATGCCTGCTTTAATGCCAATAAATTACCTTCATAGCTATAGCAAAGCAATTGAATCGCCTCTGGCTCAACTTGTAACGACATTGCTTTCGCTCGATTGGAAAGCCAGTTGGGTAATTTGCTTATTTCAGGCGTTTGGCAATTGATTTGTACCGTTTGTGATGCGATTTGTGTAAACCATGCTTGTTTTTCCATTGCCTTACTAAATTTGGGCAAACAAATAATTAATAGCAGATCGGAATGGCTAAAATTACACAGTTCAGCAACCTTTTTCATTTGGATTGCGGTTGGGGTTTCAGGCAAATTTAGGATAATAATTTGGCGATTGAAGAATAGCCCGTTGGATTGCGCTGCCTCAAATAAATCGTCCCATTTTGTGTCTGCTGCAATATTAACATCTTGTTTTTCATCAAAATCGGCAGCTTGAGCCGCTTGCACGATCTGATCTTTGGTTTCATTAAGCAGCAATAAATCGTTACCTGTTAGCAGGTAGAAAGGAGAGAGTGATTTTGATAAAACGCTAGGAAGTGCTTCAGGAAAAATTTTTTGCATATAGAAAACCATGGATTACACGGATAAACACGGATTGCTGAGTGGCAAAATTTAGTAAAAATTTGACCGCTTGTTTCGTGAAAATCCGTGTTATCTATGGTTAGTGAATTATTTAGCTTGATTTAATTCTTTATGTAAGCCAGCCATTTTGATAATCAATTGGCGAGACGCCTGTTCAAACATATCTTTCATAATCATCTCTTGTTCAGCTGATTTCGCTAAAGCAGCACGAGAGTCATCAAAGAATGTTCGGTGAACAGAAACCTCTAGTGGATATGCACCTTTTTTCGGTATATCAACAATCGCTTGTACATTTAGTGTAAGAATTTTTTCTGCTTCATGTGCTTGTTTAAACACTGAAACTACTTTGCTTTCGCTTGATACACCTACTAAACGTAGTTTAGCTACCCCTTCTGTTGTTGAAACTAATTCCACATCGTTAAGTTGAAGTTGTTGGCGCAATGTTCGAGACATATCACTATGTTGATCAGCGCTTTCAAAAGTAAGGGTACGAAGCTCTTGGGGTAATACTTCGTTATTTTTGAAGTGCCAACCACAAGCGGTTAAACCGAAAATAGCTAAAAGAGAAAGTTTTTTTAACATTGGGAACTCCAATCGAAATAGGATTGTAGAGGGACGAGACGCCCATTTCCGTAATATTCACCATAAAGGGCGAACACAGTTCGCCCCTACTGTTACTATGCTTTTACCGCAAAACTTAGCATCTTATATGGTACATAGATTTCTTTAATGATATCTACGCCTTCTAAGAATTTCGCTACGTTTGCATCGGCTTTCGCAATCGCTTTGACTTCATCTTCGGTTGCTGTTGCAGAAACGGTTACTTTACCACGCACTTTACCGTTTACCTGTACAACAACTAGTTTCTCATCTTCCACCATAGCTGATTCATCAGCAATAACCCATGGTGCAAAGTCGATAGTATCTTGGTTGCCAAGAGCTTGCCATAATTCGAAACAGATATGTGGCGTGATTGGGTAAAGCATACGCACTACTGCACTTAATGCTTCCGCCATGATCGCTTTGTCTTGTGCATCTGCAAGTGGTGCTTTGGTCAATTTGTTCATCAGTTCCATGATCGCTGCAATTGCGGTATTGAACGTTTGACGACGACCGATATCATCCGATACTTTAGCAATAGTTTTGTGTACATCACGGCGAAGCTCTTTTTGGGCTTTGCTTAACGTAGCAACATTTAATGCTTCTGTTGCTGGGTTTTGGTTGTATTCATATACTAAATTCCAAACACGACCTAAGAAACGTTTTGCGCCTTCAACTCCTGACTCTTGCCATTCAAGAGTCATTTCCACAGGTGATGCGAACATCATGAATAAACGCACCGTATCTGCACCGTATTTTTCTACCATTTCTTGTGGGTCGATACCGTTATTTTTAGATTTCGACATTTTGGTCATGCCGCTGTGTACGAGTTCACGACCTTCAGGATCGGTTGCTTTGATGATACGACCTTTTTCATCACGTTCTAACGTTACTTGTGTTGGGCTAACCCAAATACGCTCGTTAGTTGGGCTGGTATAGTAGAACGCATCTGCAAGCACCATACCTTGACATAATAGTTTGGTGGCTGGTTCGTCAGAATTTAAGATACCCGCATCACGCAATAATTTGTGGAAGAAACGGAAGTAGAGCAAGTGCATAGTCGCGTGCTCAATACCACCGATATATTGATCCACTGGTAGCCAGTAATTTGCTTCATCACTGTCTAACATACCTTCATGATATTGTGGGCAAGTATAGCGTGCGTAATACCACGATGATTCCATAAAGGTATCAAAAGTATCAGTTTCTTTTAATGCAGGTTTGCCATTGTAAGTGGTTTTTGCCCACTCAGGATCTGCTTTAATTGGGCTTTGAACACCATTCATTACCACATCTTCTGGCAAAATTACTGGTAAATCTTTTAATGGCACGGTTACCACTTCGCCATCTTCTGTCGTCATCATTGGAATTGGCGCCCCCCAATAGCGTTGACGAGATACGCCCCAGTCACGCAAGCGGAAATTCACTTGACGTTTACCTACATGCATGGTTTCTAATTTATCCGAAATCGCGTTAAATGCTTTATCAAAATCTAAGCCATCAAACTCTGCTGAATTAATTAATTTGCCGTGTTCAGTGTAAGCTGCTTTATTGAAATCCCATTCAGAGCCATCAAGCGGTGTAATGACTTGATTAATTGGCAAGCTGTATTTTTGAGCGAACTCAAAGTCACGTTCATCATGTGCAGGCACTGCCATTACTGCACCTGTACCGTAGTGCATTAACACAAAGTTTGCGACCCAAACGGGTACTTCTTTACCTGTTAATGGATGAATAGCAAATAAGCCTGTTGGCATACCTTTTTTCTCCATTGTTGCAAGCTCTGCTTCAGCAACTTTGGTATTTTTCGCTTCACGGATAAATTCTGCCAATGCAGGGTTATTTTCTGCTGCTAATTCGGCTAATGGGTGTGCGGCTGCAACGGCTACATAACTCACACCAAAGAATGTGTCTGGGCGAGTTGTGTAAACAGGTAATTTAGCGTTTGAACCTGCAATTTTGAACGTGATTTCAACCCCTTCAGAACGACCGATCCAGTTACGTTGCATGGTTTTTACTTGATCAGGCCATTGTGGAAGATTATCTAAGTGGGTTAATAATTCTTCAGCGTAATCTGTAATTTTAATAAACCACTGTGGGATTTCACGCTGTTCTACAGGCGTATCACAACGCCAGCAACAACCTTCGTGTACTTGCTCATTTGCCAGTACGGTTTCATCATTCGGACACCAGTTTACTGTTGAAGTTTTTTTGTACACTAAGCCTTTTTTATAAAGTTCAGTGAAGAACCATTGTTCCCATTTGTAGTATTCTGGACGGCAAGTCGTTACTTCACGATCCCAATCATACGAAAAGCCCAGCATTTTTAGCTGACCTTTCATATATTCAATGTTTTCGTATGTCCATTTAGCAGGTGCAGTATTGTTTTTTACTGCAGCACCTTCTGCGGGTAAGCCAAATGCATCCCAACCCATTGGTTGTAATACATTTTTACCGATCATACGCTGATAACGAGAAACTACGTCACCGATAGTATAGTTACGCACGTGACCCATATGCAGTTTGCCTGATGGGTAAGGTAACATTGAAAGGCAATAGTATTTCTCTTTTGTAACATCTTTTACAGCTTTAAAAACTTTATTTGTTTCCCAGAATTGCTGAACTTTTGGCTCTATTGCACTTGGGTTATATTGTTGTTGCATAAATTTTGACCTTTAAAACTTATCGAAAAAATTGTGTCTAGCATACCGTAAAAATGCCTTTTTTTGAATGGAAAGCGGTGGGATTTTAGGGATTTTTTACAACTTTGTATAAAAAACAATGCCCTTTGATAAATCAAAAAGCAGCGGAGAGTGAATTTGTGATTTCGTAATATTCTGTCTTTACAGAACATTCGAAAGCAAAAATGATTTAATTGCAAATTGCTAAATAAATGCAATAACCAAGCGCGCTTAAAAACATGACATCAAGAATAAACAAAATAAAATTTCCTATAAAAGTAGGTAAAAAAGAATAGCATTTTCATCAGTATTTAATAAGCTGAATTACAAAGGTAAGGGCTTGTACCAGTCTAAAAATGCTAGTGTTCATTTCTTAAAGCACAAACTACGTTAGAAAGTTCCCAATAATAATGATTATCTATTTTGAATAGATTAATTAACTGTAAATGAATCGGCATCACTCTTCCTGTTTTGCTGATTTTGAAGACGCATTTACAGAGCGAATTTCTTTTTCTAAATTTTGTCGCGCGATGGCGTGTTTATTTTTTGATTGTACTGTGCGTTTAGATTTTTCGGTTTCATGTGTGGCTAAACGAGATACGGATTGCTCTTTATTAATTTTGTCTATGTGATTTGACGAATAAGATGAACGAATAGTGATATGTGCTGTGTTTTCGTCAGTATCTGTTGATAGAGGGGTCGCCATACTATTACTTAAATAAGCTTGAGTTGGTGTATTTTGAATCAGTGATTGCGCAGTTGTTTGGGTGTAAACCATTGCTTGAGGAATAATTGTTTGAGATGAGGTATTCGTATTTACTTCACTTTTTGCTTGGAGCATGCAAAGTAGGATAGTTGCCATAGACAATCCTAATGATCCACTAAAAGTATGGAGCAGAAATTTATCATTACTTTTTATGGGAAAAAATTTAGCCACGCAGTACCAAATGGCTCCAAGAGTTACTGCGAACATAATTAGTGAAAACATTATTAATTCCTGTGTAAGATCAATTTAAAAAGTAAAATAAGCGCCAAAAATATCGGAAGTAATTATAGAGTCTACTGACTTTTATTATGAAATTGTCATTTCTCTGTTTTTGGCGCTGGAGGTATAATTTCCTTAAGGTAAGACCTCCGCCTTGAAGCATACAAAGTTTATCTCTTTTTTATATTATAAATGTTGATTTAGATCAACCAATTTATATAACTTTACAGAACTTTTTGAGTGGTTTGTTTTTTGAGCGTGTAGCTAAAATACGGGAAAAGTGATGATTTTGATATGAAGTAAAGCTAAATAAATGAGCAATCAAAAGGAAGCGCGAGCTGATAGCTAGCCTGAAAAATTCAGAAAATCAATTGGGCAAATTGGGGTATAACCTGGGCGGACACATCGATCCGCCCAGGCACAAAAACACTATATCTATTGCATAAATGCGAAAAATTTTGCAAATTTGACCGCTATGCTTAAAGTATAGAATGGAAAGAAATTAAGCAGTAATCACTTCCATACCGCCCATATATGGACGTAATACTTCAGGTACAGTGATTGAACCGTCTGCATTTTGGTAGTTTTCAAGTACCGCTACTAAAGTACGACCAACCGCTAAACCAGAGCCATTTAAAGTATGTACTAAACGTGTTTTCTTATCGCCTTTTGCTTTGCAACGCGCAGACATACGGCGTGCTTGGAAGTCCCACATATTTGAGCAAGAAGAAATTTCACGGTAAGTATTTTGTGCAGGTAGCCATACTTCTAAATCATAAGTTTTTGCTGAACCAAAGCCCATATCGCCTGTGCAGAGTAATACTTTGCGGTATGGTAAACCTAAAAGTTGTAACACTTTCTCAGCATGACCTGTTAATTCTTCAAGCGCTTCCATTGATTTTTCTGGTGCTACAATTTGTACCATTTCCACTTTTTCAAACTGATGCATACGAATTAAACCACGGGTATCACGACCATAAGAGCCAGCTTCTGAACGGAAGCACGGCGTATGTGCGGTATAACGTAATGGTAAGCTGTCTTCATCAATGATCTCATCACGTACTAAGTTAGTCACAGGTACTTCAGCAGTTGGAATTAAGCTGAATGGGCGCTGAGCTTCGTTTGGATCCTGACCAGTTAATGGCTGAGTGTGGAATAAATCTTCACCGAATTTTGGTAATTGACCTGTACCGAACAGGGTATCATGATTTACTAAAAATGGTACGTTAGTTTCAACATAGCCATGTTGCTCGGTGTGAAGATCTAACATAAATTGTGATAGCGCACGGTGTAAACGAGCAAGTTTTCCTTTCATTACCACAAAACGGCTTGCAGTTAATTTTACTCCTGCAGCAAAATCTAAACCGTCTAATGCTTCGCCTAATGCAACATGATCTTTCACTTCAAAATCAAATTGGCGAGGTTCGCCCCAACGTGAAATTTCTTGGTTTTCGCTATCATCTTTACCTAATGGTACTTCATCCGCAGGTAAATTTGGCACAGATAAGAGTAAATCACGAATCTCAGCCTGTACTTGATCCAATGCGACTTTTGCTTCGTTTAACTCGTTGCCCATATTATCTACTTCAGCAAGTAATGCAGAAATATCTTCGCCACGCGCTTTTGCCGCTCCAATATTTTTTGAGCGAGCGTTACGTTCTGCTTGTAATGTTTCCGTTTTTACTTGAAGTGTTTTGCGTTGTTCTTCTAAGGTTTTTACACGTTCTACATCTAAACTAAACCCACGTTTCACTTTAAGTGTATTGGCAATATCATCTAAATTAGTGCGAAGAAGATTTTGGTCGATCATTTTTTATTCCTTAATTGATAACAGCTTCAAACAAAGAAAGTTGAAGCCTAAAATTTAAAAAGATAGGTGAACTTTTTGAAAGTTAGCCACGATTTGCATTTTTCATAATACGCTGTTTTGCAACCTGCCATTCACGGTCTTTGATGTCTTCACGTTTATCGTGCAGTTTTTTACCTTTTGCCACACCGATTTTGACTTTTGCCCATGCATTTTTCCAGTAGATTGAAAGCGCTACCACAGTCATACCTTCACGATTGATTTTACCAAATAGCGAGTCTAGTTCACGTTTATTTAGTAGTAATTTACGGGTACGAATTGGATCACACACAATGTGAGTTGAAGCCATATTTAGGGGGGTGATGGTTGCGCCGAATAGAAACGCTTCACCGTTACGAAAAGTCACATAACTATCACCGATATTTGCTTTGCCAGCCCGAAGGGATTTTACTTCCCAGCCTTGTAATTCTAAGCCTGCTTCAATTTCTTCTTCGATAAAATATTCATGACGAGCACGTTTATTTAATGCAATCGTATTTGAAGCCACTTTTGGTTTTTTTGCCATAATTTAAAAAGAGTGAGAAAAATTTTTTAGATTCTACCGCAAAGCAGCCGAACAGTGAACAACAAGTGTGGAAAATCGTCCAGATTTACTTTCTTTTTGTAAAGAAAGTGATGGTAATGTGTGTTTTGTGAGGTAAATCACATTTTATTTTGTTATTTTTGTGTAAAATTTAGACTATAGATGGCAGTTTCTTTAATTTTGCGCGGAAGATTGCCGACAATCCAAATAATATTGAACGATATGTACCATTAATTAATTTATCTAAAAAACTAACAGATAAAATAAAAGATTTAGAAGATAGAATTAAAAAGGTTAAGCTTTCTATGATAAGTTTACTGATCCTTATGATATTTTTAATATTTTACCAGGTGAATGGACCCCCAATGGAACAAGTTATGAGATTAAAGATAATTGGGTAGAGCCAATTTCTATAGAAGTCAGTGAGGCATTTTATCGAAATTTTTAGGAAAGTATGATGATTCTGTGGATTTTTTATTCTTTTTTTTATATTTATATGTAGCTACTCATTATTTATTTATGATTATATCAGGTCAGTACAGGGGTATATCATTATTGTCTTGGATAATATTAGTTTATATGTTTTTAGTTTGTAGAAAACAGACTATAAGATGGAAAAAAAACGTTATTTTTAGTTATTTACACATATTTTATATGTGTTTTTATTCACCTTATTCAATTTTCTATTATAACATTCTATTATCCAGGACATGAAATTTTTCACTATAATTGGATTAACTTTATATTAAGTTTAGTCGGTATACCAATTGGATGGCTAATATATAGAAAATATAAAAGATAAAGTAAAAGCACGTATTATTCTATTTTAGGTACGTGCTTTTTTATGCTAGTCGTTTATCTACTCAAACATATCTGCTAATAAAAATTGCAATACCGCATCCATCCGCAAATGTGGAATAGGCTCTGCAAAGTTGAGTGGTTTGGGGTCAAATTGGTCGAATTCAAATTGATTAAATTGCCAATAATTGCTATCAGGCAAGCGGCTCGGGACTGTACCAGGGTAGAGCGTTACTTGCTTTTTGTCGCTAGAACGGATGCCTCGAATCGCTTTAATTTGTGAACCGTTTTGAGTTACCACAACAGGATCGGTCGCACGAATTGCTGAAATGGCATGGTAGCCTGTTTCAATACCTTCGAACGCCGCATAACGTCCCCCTTCTTGCGCCAATTGGCGCATTAAACTTTCTAAATTAGGCAATTGATTACTGGTAATATGATCAGCCTTGGTCGCTACAAAGAGTAATTTATCAATATTTGAGGAAAATAAGCGATGAAACAGCGAGCGATTGCCATAATGAAAGTGTTTGAATAACTGTTGCAAGCCAATTTTCATTTCTAAAAATGCATCTAGTCCGTAATTCAGTGGTGTTAAACAATCAGCTAAAATTACTTGGCGATCAAATTGAGAAAAATAGTTTTGGTAAAACGGTTTAACAATTTTTTGCTGATATTGATGATAGCGTTTTTGGAGCATATGAAACGTACTATTTTCAGGCGAGTTTGCAAGTTTCTGCCAATCGGCTTCACTGAGATCTAACAACGGAAAAAACTGAAATACAGGTGCGCCTTTATTGTTTTCGGTCGGTAACACAAAGCGCCCTGGTTGAATATATTGCATTCCTGCTTGCTTACATTCCAAGAGATAAGCGGTGTAAATTTCACTTAATTCTGCAAGTTGGTTTTCATCTGCTTTTGCAAAAAGATCGAGTTTTTTGACCGCTTGTAGCCACGGCTGCGCTAGCTCGGCACGTTTTCCTTTATGCATCAGCTGTTGCGCTTGAGACCATGCTTGGAATGATTGTGAGAGCAATGGTAAATCTAATAGCCATTCACCAGGGTAATCAAAAATATCTAAATAGAGTGTGCCTGTTTCTTTTAAATGTTTGAGCATGCCAGATTGGTGCTGGTAGCGAATTGCCAAGCGAATTTCACTAATTCCCGTGGTAGAAGGAGCCCATACTGGCGGATCGGTTTCTAAACATTGGCGATTTTTATCATATTCAAAACGAGGAATAGTCAGATCGCCTTGTTCCACTCGCTTCACGGAAAGGATTTGTCCATTTCTGGCTGCAGCAAATAAATTGACGTGAGCATGGCTGTCTTTATTGATATGCAATAGTTGATCAACGAGGCTAGTGATAAATGCAGTTTTACCGCTACGGCTTAAACCCGTTATGGCAAGACGCAGATGATTATTTAAACCTCGTTGTACAAATTTATGCAGTTTGTTTTGGATTTTGTTAAACATTTTTCGAATAGGGTGTAAGTTGCTAAAATAGAATAACTGTTTTAAGACAAATTATACAACTAAATAAATAGGATACCTTAATGGAAAATGAAATTGAGCTAAAAATCATGCTTACTGCGGAAAATGTTGAAGGTTTGGCGAATTGGTTGAACCAACAAAATGTATTAGCACAAGCTACCGATATATTAGGCAATACCTATTTTGATACGCCAGATCAGTTTTTTGCACAGCAAAAAATGGGCTTACGGGTGCGCAACCATAACCAACAATATGAAATGACATTGAAAACTAAAGGTGAAATTATTGATGGGCTACATATTCGCCCTGAATATAATTTAGCAGTGGATAGCTATCAGCCTGATTTTAAGCGGTTAAATTCGCACTTTAATTTGCAAATACCACAGGCAGAGCAAATCGCACAACAGCTGGAGTCAATCTTTAGTACTGATTTTACTCGCCGTAAATGGCTGATTGCACTCAATCAATCACAAATTGAAGTGGCGTTGGATCAAGGCGAAATTAAGAACGGTTTTGGTTCGGAAGCCATTTGTGAATTAGAGCTAGAGCTGAAAAGTGGTACGCTCAATGATTTGCTGTTACTTCTCAAACAAATTCCTGTTGAAAATGGTATGTGGTTTAGCAATTTAAGCAAAGCACAACGAGGTTATTTGGTTGGGCAAGCGGTTAAATTCAAACAACAAATTACCGAACTGCTAGCAAACAGTTCAGGCGAGGCGTTGTTACAACAACTCGCTGATTATATTCGCTCGGCAGAGCCAGATGCTGAACTGTTAGCTCGTTTTAATCAGTTATCGGGGCTTGCGCTAAGCGATTGGGAATCCGCCCAGAATTATTTAATAAGCAAAGCTTATTTTGAAGCTAATTTAGCTAAAATTGAGCAACGTTTAAGCCTCTAAAAATAAACACCACTGACTGAGCCAGTGGCGTTTTGGTTATTTAACGACTTCAAAATATTGTGGTGGGAAAATAATATCATTCACTTGAACAGTTAAACTATATTTGCCTGTTGGATCAGTTTTTTCAAAGATCCAACATTTATCTAAATACTCATGATTTGAGCTGTTCATTAATGTTGTAATTCTGTGAGTTTGTTTATCGGTGGCTGATATAACGTTGCCTTCTTTAGAGGTTACTTTTAAGGTTGAAGGCGCTTGTAACACTTCAATTACTTCATTGCTTGCTTTAAATGGCATATTAAATGCACGCCAGCAAAGTTGATGCTTTTTGCTAAGTGAAAGCTGATTGCTCGCTATAGCGCTTGGTACGCTATTGCTCATATCCAGCACATGCATTCGAAGCATTGGCTGAGTGTTTACTGCTGGGATATTCGCATAAACTGAAGCGCTCATAGCCGTGAGGGCAATCGTTAATAACTTTTTCATTTTATTTGTTCTCCGAGGTATTTCTTTGATGCGCTTCTCTTAAACGGTTAGCAACAATTTGAATTGCTTCACCGCTACTTACGCCTTGCGCCATCAATTCCTGAATTTGTTCTACAGCAGCTTGTTGCTGTTCATGAGTTAAAGAAAGTAGAGCATTATCCATACGATTTCCTTGATGTCTAATAGAAATGAGTAAAATTCCAGTTAAATTTTGTAAAGAGATTTTGCCACTGGCTATCAAGCGGTGCAAAAATCTCAATTTTTTGCGCTGTTTTAGGATGAGTAAAACGTAAAAAATGCGAATGTAGCATTAATCGATCACAGCCTGTATGTTCCGTAAGCGCACGGTTTTGGTGTAAATCACCATATTTGGTATCGCCCATAATCGGGTGAAACAAATGCTTCATATGGCGGCGTAGCTGATGTTTTCGCCCCGTTTTAGGCAATAATTCCACCAAACTATAACGCGCGGTTTGATGTTTACCCGCAGGGTATGGCATTTCAACATTTGCAAGATTTTGGTAAAAAGTGACCGCTTGTTGGGCTTCTTTAGGTTGCGAAAATTTATCGGCAATTTTGTCTAAAATCACTTTCAATGGATAATCAATTTCGCCTTGCTCAAGCAAATAGCCTCGCACTACCGCTAAATAACCTTTTTCCATTCGGTGCTGTTCAAACTGTTCGCTCATAAAGCGAGCCATTTCACTATTGAGTGCAAACAATAAAACGCCCGAAGTCGGGCGATCTAAACGGTGAATCGGAAACACGTGTTGCCCGATTTGATCTCGCAATGTTTGCATCGCAAATTGCGTTTCATGCTTATCCAACCAAGAGCGATGCACAAGCATGCCAGCAGGCTTGTTGATCGCAATCAGTTCTTCATCACGATATAAAATTTGAAGTTCCATCACGCTTTAGTCTTTTAATAATTGCTCAAGCAGTAATACAGGTTGATGAATAGCCTGTAAATAGCTTTCATCTTTTAATGCTTCTTCCAAATAAGGTGTGATCGAAAAATTACGGGGTAAATCTGCATTCGCGTCTAAAATAGCTAACATTCGAGGGATAAAAATCCATTGTAGCCATTGAGTTGGGCTCAATGTTCCGAGGCAAAATGGCTGATCATTGGCTAAATCCTGTAGGCTTGGCGCAACAGCCTCCCATTGCTTATGGGTACGCAAAGCAATTTCTAAATCGGTTAAGTGTTGTTTAACTTTGGTTTTCATGATAATTCATTGATAAATAAAAATAAGTGCCGTATTCTATCATCATCTGTGTTATCAACCAATTCATAATCAAAAGGGGAAATATGCAAAATCAACCAACTATTCTTCAAAAAATCGTACAAGACAAAGCCATTTGGGTAGAAAAAAAACAAAAAGCATTGCCTCTTTCCCAGTTTCAAGAACAAATTGTGCGTGCAGATCGTGATTTTTATGCGGCACTCGCACGCGCTTCCCACCAAATTCCAGCTTATATTCTCGAATGTAAAAAAGCCTCGCCTTCTAAAGGTTTGATTCGTGCTGAATTTGATTTAGATGCGATTGCGCAAGTTTATAAAAATTATGCAACTGCGATTTCAGTGTTGACTGATGAACAGTATTTCCAAGGCGATTTCCGTTATATCGATCAAGTGAAACGCCAAACCACCCAACCTATTTTATGCAAAGATTTCATGATTTCGCCTTATCAAGTGTATTTGGCTCGTTATGCCAATGCAGATGCGATTTTATTGATGTTATCGGTACTGAATGACGAAACTTATCGCACACTAGCCGATTTAGCACACAGTTTAGGCATGGGAGTTTTAACTGAAACCAGCACCGAGCAAGAATTTGAACGGGCGCTAGCATTGGGAGCTAAGGTGATCGGGGTGAATAACCGAGATTTACATACACTTAGCATTGATATGAATCGCATTGTTCAGCTGGTTGAGAAATATCAAACGCAAATTCCAACAGATGTTCGTTTGATTTCAGAATCGGGTATTTATAATCACGCTCAAGTAAAAGCGATCAAACCATTTGCGCACGCCTTTTTGATTGGCAGTAGCTTAATGGGCAGTCATGATCTAAATAATGCGGTGCGTTCGGTTATTTTTGGTGAAAATAAAGTATGTGGTTTAACTCGTACACAGGATGTAAAAGCGGTATATGAAAAAGGCTTTTTATATGGCGGTTTAATTTTTGCAGAAAATTCGCCTCGTCAATTATCATTACGCCAAGCGCAAGAGCTAGTGGTGAATGCACCGTTACGTTATGTGGGCGTATTTCAAAATCAAGCGGTCGAATTTGTTGAAAAAATTGCAACACAGCTTAAATTGTATGCAGTGCAGTTACACGGTGATGAAGATGAAACCTATATTGCTGAACTTTCGGAAAAATTGGGTGGAAAAACACAAATTTGGCGTGCATTATCAGTTGATGTGGTAAGTGAGCATTTCGCTTTTCAAGATAACCCGCTTGTTGCTCGCTATGTGTTAGATAGCAAAGTAGGCAATCAACAAGGCGGAACAGGAAAAACCTTTAATTGGGTGCTGATTCCCATCGAACTCAAGCAAAAAGCTATTCTGGCGGGTGGTATTTCGCCTGAAAATATTGAGCTAGCGTTAGCGCAAGGTTGTTTAGGCGTGGACTTAAATTCGGGTGTGGAACAAAGTAAAGGGGTAAAATCACTGGAAAAATTGACCGCTTGTGCCGATAAAATTCTCAAAGCATAAGAAGTATGATAGACTTCAAACAATAATTCTTAACTAGGAGAGGAAAAAATGGGTACTTTAGGTTATTCAATGATGACTGTTGTAGCAGCGTTAGGTATGATCGTGATCTTCGCATACAATATCTTTTAATCTGTTACGGTAGAAAAGCACGGAAAGCACAGAAGGTTATCGCTAACTTTCCGTGCTTTCTGTTTTTTGGTGGTAAATATTATGAACAAACTCAGTTTTGCATCGCTTTCTTTCAATTCAAATAACACCCCTGTTTCTGAACAATTCGACGATATTTATTTCTCTACGCAAGACGGTCTTGAAGAAAGTTACTATGTGTTTCAAGACGGCAATCAGCTTTGGCAGAAATGGCAAACACATAATAATGAATCTTTCGTGATCGCTGAAACAGGCTTTGGTACAGGACTAAATTTTTTAGCGGCAGCGGATAAATTCCAACAATTTTTAAGCGAATTTCCTACTCATAAACTTAAACGTTTATATTTTATTTCCTTTGAAAAATTTCCACTTACTTCTGAGCAATTGGCAACTATTCACGTCAATTACCCTCAATTTGCAAACTTTTCACAAAAAATGACCGCTTGTTGGCAACCTCGTCAAACAGGCTGCCAGCGTTATCATTTCGGACAAATTTATTTAGATCTTTGGTTTGGTGATATGTCGGATAACTTACCGCAACTAGGTGATTTGTATGCGAATCAGGTTGACGCGTGGTTTTTAGATGGCTTCTCACCCGATAAAAATCCTGAAATGTGGAATGAAAACCTTTATCGCCAAATGTTTCGTTTAACGAAAAATGGCGGAAGTTTTGCCACTTTTACCGCAGCGAGTGCGGTGAGAAAAGGCTTACAAGCGGTTGGGTTTGAAGTAAAAAAACGCAAAGGCTTTGCTAAGAAGCGAGAAATGCTATGGGGAGAGAAACCGTATCAAAATATAAATGTACAGATTAATTATCCGTATTTTTATATGCAACGTGAACCGCAGGCAGTAGATATTGCGATTGTCGGTGGCGGTGTAGCAAGTTTATTTGTAGCGTTATCGCTAATTGAAAAAGATAAAAAGGTTACTCTATATTGTAAGGATAATGCCGTAGCGCAAAATGCTTCGGGAAATTTACAGGGGGCGATTTACCCGCAATTGAGCGATGATGATTCACGCAATATTCGTTTTTATGTGCATTGCTTTGATTATGCTTTGCAGCGTTTGGCGCAAATTAGACCGCTTGTGGCATTTGAACATGGCTTAACTGGGGTAGCGTTGTACGCCTATAATGAAAAAACGGCCAAAAAATTAGAAAAAATGGCGCTACAAACCAATGATGATAGCTTGTTTAAGCTATGTGATGCGGCAGAATTAAGCGAAAAAATTGGTTTAGAAGTACCACAGGGCGGGGCATTTATGCCACAAAGTGGTTGGTTATCACCGATTCAATTTGTGCAAGGCACCTTTGCTTATTTGCAAACCAAAGGATTGCAAATTGTGTTAAATCACGAAGTGAAAGATCCAAAATTTTGTGAAGGGAAGTGGCAGTGGCAACATAATGGCGAAAACTTTAGCCATGAAATTTTAGTCTTAGCAAATGGACATACGCTTACTCAATTCCAACAGGCACAAGGTATTCCGCTTTATCCCGTACGCGGGCAAGTGAGCCAAATTCCGACTACGCCAGCATTGCAAAAGCTAAAATGTGTGGTTTGTTATGACGGTTATTTAACCCCTGCTTCTAAACTCAATACGCATTGTATTGGCGCTAGCCATGTGCGAGATAATGCAGAAACGCATTTTTCCTTGGAAGAACACCATGAGAATATTGCAAAACTTCAGCAAAATTTGACCGCTTGTGATTGGGTACAACCTATTGATCTTTCACAGAACTTGGCAAAACAGGGGGTGCGAGCAGCATTGCGAGATCGTGTGCCAATGGTAGGACAAATGCCTGATTTTATTGCACAAAAGGCGCAATATCAGAATGTGTATAATCAATTACGCCGTAAACAAGCGGTCGAAAAAGCGACAAACTTTGAAAATCTATATCTGGTAAACGGGCTTTCTTCTCGAGGCTTAACTACTGCGCCATTGTTAGGCGAGATGTTAGCAAGCTTGATTTGCCAAGAGCCTGTGCCAATCAGTGAAGATATTTGGCAGGCACTTAGTCCAAATCGTACTTGGATGCGAAAATTACTTAAAGGCTCGAAAGTGGAATAGCTAAAAATAACAATCTACCCGCAACTTCTCATAGATCGCTTTTCGTCTATATTTGGGGATAAACACAATATGGTACTTACAGTTCCACTTTGTGTGTGATCGACTTAAATCGTCATTGGAACTACTTGCCATGATTTCTCCTCCTATATTTTGAATTTTGGTTGTCAGCCTCATTCATTATGATCTGCCCCCCAAAAGTTGGACTAAACAGCCAACTCACTAAGGTGCAGATTTTTTTATGACTAAATACAATCAATCTTTCAAACAACAAGTCATCGAATTTTATCTTCAAAATGGTAAAAATCGATTATTCACA
>NZ_CABFJY010000017.1 GCF_901687125.1 Actinobacillus vicugnae | reverse complement strand
TGGAAGAATATGTGATGTATTACAACCAAAAGCGTATTAAAATGGATTTAAAAGGATTGAGCCCTGCACAATACAGAGCTCAATATTTATAGTGTACTAACCTGTCCAACTTTTGGGGGGCAGATCATTGGCAATAGCCGCAATTCAAATCGCAACGATGAACGTAAACCAGCTACTCGCTCAAGCCGATTTGAAGATAAACCTCGTTTTGATAAGCCGAAATTCGCTGGCAAAAAAGCCCGTTTTGAACGGCAAGAAGTTCGTGAAGTGCTTTCCCCTACCAGTGGTAAAAAGGCGAGTGGTGAAGGCAGTGTACAAATTAGCGTAAAAGGCATCAATAATGCGCTAAAAGAGAAAAAAACAGGCGCGCTTTCACCTCGTGCACCAGAAAAAATTAAGAAAAACCGTGCTGAAGAAATGAAAGTGTACGGTGAAAATGCTTGTATTACCTTATTCCAGCAAAGACCCAACGCCATTGTGCGCTTATGGGCAACCGTAGAAGGTGCAAAAAAATTAGGTGAAATGCTTAGCTACTTAGCCGAACATAAAAAGGCTTATCATGTGGTTGATCGTGCTGAAATGGAGCGTGTAACAGGAACAGAACACCATGGCGATATGTGCTTATTAGTCAAAAAAATGACACCATTCTCATTAGAAGGTTATTTACAAGTGCCTCGCAAACGTGATTGTTTAGTGTTATTGGATGCAGTACATAATGCGCAAAATATCGGTGGCGTTATTCGTACTTGCGCATTTTATGGCGTAAGCGGTGTGATTGTTGAGAGCACCGATACACTCAATTCAAGTGCAGCAGCTCGTGTTGCGGAAGGTGGTTTAGAATTTATTCGCCCACTTGAAACTAAGCACAAACAAATTGCACTCACCCAATTACGCAATGCTGGCTATCAAATTGTGCATTTAACACGTAATAAACAAGTAGCTTCACTCGCTAAAACTAAACTTGCGGAAAAAACAGTTTTTGTGCTCAGCGAAACTCCAACGCAAGAAATTGAATATCCAGAAGATACCAATCTGCAACTTTCATTTGAAAACCCATTAAATAGTGGCTTAAACGTAGCAGTAAGTGCGGGCATTGTGCTGAATCAGTGGTATCTCACTCACATAGCTTAACATACCAAACAAAAAGGCTTACCGAATACGTAAGCCTTTTTTATTACATTTTGAAATTAACCAATTAGCCCTTTTATTCCATCAAAAATTAAAATCAAACCAAATAAAATAAAAATAACACCCGCGATATTATCAATATAACGACTGTATTTTGAATAAAATACTCGCACAGGTTTACGAGAAAATAATAAAGCAACTAACACAAAATAAATAAAAGTCGAGAATACAAATAAAAATAATAAAATAAATAGCTCGTAGGTTTGAGAAAAGCTTCCAATAAAAGCAGAAACAACACTAGTGAAATAAACACCTGCTTTTGCATTAAAAATATTAATTAACAATCCTTTTTTAATTTCATCAAAACTATTTAATCGAACAACATTCTCTACACTATTATTAAAGGTAGCATTTTGGGTAACTCTAACCATCAAAGAGCCAATATATGCTAAATATGCACCACCAATCATCATAATAGAATACTGAAAAAGTGAGCCAATGTTATTACTTAACCATGCTAAGCCAAAAATTGCAAAGCTAGCCCAAAAAATAATCCCTAATGAAATACCTGTTGCAGCTAAAATACCCGCTCTGGTTGAATGGCTTGCTGATTTACGCACAACATAAAAAAAATCTGGACCAGGACTTGCTAAGCCTGCAAGATGAACTAATAAAATAGTAAGCATAATATTTTTCCCTAAATAAACCAATAAATTAAATGCAATGCTAATAACGCATAAACTGCAGCAAGAATATCGTCAAACATAATCCCCAAGCCCGTTTCTAATTTTTCATCAAAATAACGAATCGGATAGGGTTTTAATATATCAAAAATACGAAAGCAAATAAAAGTCAGTATATATAACAACCAATTATATTCAGGCAAAAAAGCAAACATCATAAAAATAGCAACAATTTCATCCCACACAATTCTGCCATCATCATGTACATTTAAATCTTGGCTTGTTTTATCACAAATATAACAGCCTGCAATAAAGCCAATTAAGCTAAGCCCGATAAAAAACAGTGAACTAGCGGTCAAATTCCATAATAAAATTGCAATCAAAACGCCTGCAAGCGATCCCCAAGTGCCTGGTGCTGGCTGAATTAAGCCTGAGCCAAACCCCGTGGCAAATAAATGTATTGGATTTTTTAAATTAAACTTTTTCATTGTTATTTTTATTCACTAAAATGATCAAAACCAACCTGAGTTGGCACGGGAACGGGTTCACCTTGTTTGAGCAAAATCAAGCCATTGCTTGCTGGTGTGACTCTACCGATACAAGTAACTTTAATCCCTTGCGAACGTAAAATTTGCTCCATTTCCGACCGCTTGTTATCCGCAACCGTAAAACATAATTCATAGTCTTCTCCACCTGTTAAAGCAAAATTAATTGCCTCTGATTCACTAAACTTTGCGATAAGATGAGAAGAAAGCGGTAAATTATCTAATTCAATTTCAGCGCCAACTTGGCTACGAGTTAAAATATGTCCAAGGTCTGCCAACAAACCATCAGAAATATCAATCGCACAGCGAGAAAATGCGCGTAAAGTCAGCCCTAATTCAATTCTTGGCGTAGGACGCAAGTGGCGTTGCAATAAATAGCGGTCAGATTCATCCAAAATTTTACAATTGTTCAATAAAAGCGATAAACCTGCAGCGCTATTACCTAAACTACCTGAAACAAAAATCCAATCGCCAACTTGTGCTTGATGTCGGAACAATCCTTGATCTTTTGGTAAAATCCCTTGTGCAGTTAGAGTAAGAGAAAGTGGCCCACTCGTGGTATCGCCGCCAATAAGATCAACATGGTAGCGATCTAACACTGCAAATAAACTTTGGCTAAATTCCGCAAGCCATTGATGATCGACTTTTGGTAGCGTTAAAGCTAAGGAAACCCAAGCAGGAGTTGCCCCCATTGAAGCTAAATCGCTTAAATTTACCGCCAGTGTCTTATAGGCTAAATCCGCAGCCGAAATAGACGGAAGAAAATGCGTTCCAGATACTAATGTATCAGTAGTAATAGCTAAACGCTGATTGGGTTTTAGCATTGTAACGGCACAGTCATCCCCAACCGCTAAATCAACATCCGTACGCTTGTTATTACGTTTAAAATATTGCGCAATTACTTCAAATTCCGTCATTATTCTCCCCTTTCAATAAACAAAAAAGAAGGCGAACCTACGCTCACCTTCTTTTTATAACTCAATTATTTACGACCTAAAGCTGGCGCTAATTTATCTAAAATCCCGTTGATGTATTTGTGGCTATCATCTGAACCAAATACTTTTGCAACTTCAATCCCTTCATTGATGACCACTTTGTAAGGCACATCAAGTTCATATTTTAATTCATACGTTGAAAGACGAAGAATAGTACGTTCAATTGGATCTACTTCATCTTCTGCACGATCTAAAAACGGACGAAGTTCGCTATCAATCGCTTCTACATATAATACTGTGCCACGTAATAATTTGCGGAAATAAGGTAAATCAACACCATTCATATCTTGATCTGTTACAAATGCTAATTCAACTTCTTCTACGCTATTTTGCGAAACATACCAAGAATAAAGAGCCTGAACCGCACACTCTCTGGCACGGCGACGTGGAGAAACTTTCATAAAACCTCTGCGTTTATCATAAAGAGCAAATTGTGACGAAGTAAATCGCCACACAAAAATCCGTATGCAATCAAGCTATCACTTATTGCAATTTAAGCGAGGGATTTTAACACAATTTATCCTATTTTGCGGTAATTTCTATGAGGAATAGTAATAAATTTATTGTTTTTGGTTTTGCACAATATAAGGCGTTACAAAAATAATCAATTCTCGTTTGCTAATTTTGTCGCTTGAATGGCTAAACAACTTTTTGATAACTGGAATTGAGCCTAAAATCGGGACTCGCTCTTCACCTTTGGTGCTTAAATGCTGAAAAATACCTCCCAGCACAATCGTTTCACCATGTTTAGCAAGCACTTGCGTATTTAGCTCTTGCTTATCAATTGTTACTAAACCATTAACTGCAGAACTATTTGAATTTGGGGAATTTTGCGTAACCACAAGATCAAGCAAAATTTGCTTATCATTTGAAATATGCGGAGTCACTTGTAACCCCAGTACCGCTTCTTTAAACTCAATATTTTTCACTTCATCTTTACGATTATAAAGCACATAAGGAATTTCAGCCCCCTGCTTGATACTCGCTGTTTTTTTATTGCTGGTCAACAAACGAGGGCTAGCAATAATTTCAACGTTATTTTCTTGTTCTAATGCGGTTAATTCTAAATCAAGCACTCGCCCATTAATTTTTGCTACTTGCAAAGCAATAGAAGCGGCATTATTTACGGGGAAATTCACATTTAAATGATTGCTATTTGGCAAACCATTTGCTTCAAGTGCGCCCGTAATTTTATGATGCCCATTAGTTGGTGAAAACATTCCCCAACGTACACCAAGCTCCTGTAAACTTTCGCTACTTATCGTCACAATTCTTGCTTCAATCGCTATTTGTTCTGTCGGCTTGTCTAAGTTCTTAATCAACTTCACAATATTTTTCATAGAAGCAGAGCTATCTTTAACAATTAAGCTATTACTTCTATCATCAAAATGTAGATAGCCATTCTCTGATAAAAAATTACCGCTTCCTTTAGTTAAAGATTCAATCACTTCTGCCGCCTTAGCGTAATTTAGTTTAATCGTTTTAGTAATTAGCTTTGGCTTGAGTATTTCTGGGTTTAATACGGATGCTGGCACTTTTTCATCTTTTTTATTGTGAATAAAATAGATCTGTTGTTCATACGAACTTGTGAGGTGATTGGCTCTCACAATACTTTTCAATACATTATCAAAGTCACTATGTTCAATACGTAACGTCGTATTTGTTTCAATATTATCGCTTAATACAATATTTTTCCCATGTTCTTCTGCTAAATAACTTATCACTTCTGCTGTTGGTGCATTTTTGAGTGAAAGAGAAAATCCATTAGCCAATGTGGAAAACGATATAAAAAAACATAACAAAATTGTCTTTTGCATTTATTACTTCCTATAATTTTAAAATAATTTTGGCAGGTGAATTACAATTTTTCTCGTATTGCCAATCAATATACTTGATAGCACTTAGGCTTATTTCAACAATTTGAATTTGTTCATCCGATAACCAATCATTTATCTGTAAATCAAATATTTGTTTTTCTGGCGTCATAAATATTGCTTTATATTTGTTATCTTTTTCTAATACACCAATAAATTTTAGCTGTGATAATTTAAGCGGTACATAGCGTATTTTTTCTAATGATGGTTGGCTACAAGCGGTCAAACTTTCACTATTTTTTACAATTAAGGATTCATTATTTTCATCTAAATTTCCATTGATTGATGCTTCTCCATAAAATGGTTCTGCAAAACTGACTGATGAATAAATCAACACCCCTAAAAAACATTTATTCATGATTATCCTCCATAAAAATGACAATAGCTTTTAATTGTATCTGTTTTTCATGATTTAATTTAGTTAAATCAATTTCTTTAAATTTGATATGTTTTGTTTTTGATAAATCATTAATCAATTTAAAGATGGTAGTCACTTTATGATTTAACGAAAAATAAATTGATTTTTCCAAGTCTAAATTCCACTGCATTTGTTCTAATTTTACTTGATGATAAGCAAATACCTTCTGAAGTTGTTGATTTATCTGGCTTATATACTGTTCTTTTTCTTTTGAATTAGTTTGATGTTGGAGAAATGTTTGATAAACCGCCTGTTTCTGTTTTATATCTTCGGCTAATTTAACTGCTTCCAACCTCAAATTCTCTCTTAAAACATACTCCATTCCAAAATGATAAACTGGATAACCTGTAATAAACACAAAAATACTAAACATCACTAATTTAAAATTTTCATTTATATAAGATAAAAACTTAAATATATAACCATTAGGCAATAAGTAGGCTTTACTAATATCAAACACAATCACTCCTTGAATAAGATATTTAAACTAAATTCAACTTGGTTTTTCTCGCTAATTTGTAAATTAACTAAAGAGAAATGAAATAATTCTTGCGCAGATAAATATTTTTCTAACTGTTCAAATTGTGATGAATTAGCCAAAACACCCGTTAGTTTCATGATCGGTTCAGGATCTTTTATTAAGATAGCCTGCTCTATTCCCCCTTGTGGCAATGGCAATTTTTGTAGCAAATTTAAAAAATCAATAATTTGTTTTTCTGTTAATGTTTGCACGAAATGCTGAATTTTTGGATTTTTTTGCTGCATTAATCTGCTATTTAAATGATCTAATTGTGCTTTAAGTTGCTGATTTTGATTTACAAGCGGTCGATTTTGTTGATTTATTTGCAGCGCATTAAATTGTAAATACAGCGCAATTCCAATGGCGAAAATCAGAATGAATAACAGGCTAGATAGTTGTCGATAGCTTCTTTGCAACCAATGCTTTCTACGTGAATCGTTTAAATCGATTCCTTGCCATTCCATAAGCTTGCTCCTAATGCGGTGATATATAAGAAGGGATCTTTGATCGAATCAGGCAAGTCTAATTGCGTAATACAGCAATTTGCTTGTGTAATGTCATTACCTAATTCAATTGATTTGAGGGTAAGTTGTACTGTTTTATCTTGTAATGCATAAATTCGCTGTTGCTGGGCTAAATCTGAATCAAACAAAGTATTAAAGCCTCGGATAAAACAATAGAGTTCACAATCCAAAATCGTATTCGGTGAAACTAACAGTGAATTGGCATAATTTTTACGTAACGCATAAACAACAATTTTTACCACACCATCATTCGGTAAAGGAAAAAGCTGATAATCGAAATTCACATCTTCAATGGCAAGCGGTAATTCTTGCCTTAAAACTTGCAAGATCTGGCGATAAATAAAATCTTGGTGATAGCTTATTGGTAAGAAGAGATATTTTCGCCAGATATATTGAAAAGGAATAGTACGCACCAAAGTAAAATTTGCAGGAAATTCAACCGCTTGCGGTAAGCTAAATTCACTTTGTACTTCTTTCGGTTGCCAGTAAGCCTCAGGACTATTTGTTTGTTTATTCGCAACTACAAAGCAACGATAATGCTGATTCTCACTCATTCCCACTAAGTAAGGTTTCTGCGACTTTTTCAGCAACTTGGCGAAACTTTTCACAATTTTACTCCTTTAGGTGGTCGTTATATGATTTTTAAGCAGTTTTTTAGACTGTTTTAGCTTATACTTACATATTTATAGTGCCGTTATATTGGCTATAAATTTTTATTTCGTCATTTATCAAAAGAGAATTTTTCGATGAAGATCGCAAAAATAGTATTAAGTGCTTTTCTTTCTCTCATCATTTTGGGAGGGATTGTTGCAGGACTTGCATATTTCCATATCAAAGAGAGCCTTCCAAATGTTTCAACGTTAAAAACCGTTGAACTACAACAACCTATGCAGATTTTTACTGCAGACGGAAAACTCATTGGTGAAGTGGGTGAACAACGCCGTATCCCAGTGAAACTAGCAAATATTCCGCAAACGTTGATCGATGCGGTTATCGCAACAGAAGATGTGCGTTTTTACGACCATAATGGCATAGATCCGAAAGGGATTATGCGTGCAATTTGGCGTTCAACCCAAGGCGATACCCAAGGTGCGAGTACTATTACGCAGCAGTTAGCTAGAAACTTCTTCTTAACGCCAGAACGTAATATGGAGCGTAAAATTAAAGAAGCAATTTTGGCACTTGAAATTGAAAAAGTACTCAGTAAAGATGAAATTCTTGAACTGTACCTTAATAAAATCTATTTAGGCTATCGCTCACACGGTGTTGCTGCTGCGGCTAAAACATATTTTGGTAAAAACCTCGATCAATTAACATTAGGCGAAATTGCAATTATTGCAGGTTTACCAAAAGCCCCTTCGACTATGAATCCGCTTTACTCGGTAAAACGTGCGGAAGCTCGTCGTAATGTGGTATTAGGGCGAATGTTAGAAGTAGGTAAAATTACACAACAGCAATATGATCAAGCCAAAGCCGAACCTGTAAAAGCAACGTTCTATGGTACAGCATTAGAATTTAGAGCAGATTACGTAACTGAAATGGTGCGCCAAGAAATGGTGAAACGTTACGGCGAAGATGTTGCATACAATAAAGGTTTTAAAGTGTATGCCACCGTACTTTCTACCGACCAAAAAACCGCACAAGATGCCTTAAGTGAAAACTTAATTAACTATGATCGCCGTCATGGCTGGCGTGGTGCAGAAAAGTTATGGAAAGATAAAAATGCTTGGGATGAAGAAAAAATTATTGAGCATTTAAGTAAATTACCAAATTCAGAACCTTTTGTTGGCGCTGCCGTAATTGCGACTACGAAAAACGGTTATACGATTATGTTAGCTAATGGTGATAAAACTGAGCTAAAAAAATCTAATGCGACCTTTGGTAGACAGATCAAATTAAATGTAGGCGAGCAAATTTGGGTTCGCCAACCAAAAGCAGGTGGAGATTGGCATTTAGGTCAGATTCCTGAAGTAAACTCTGCGCTTGTTTCACTTAATAGTGATAATGGCGCGATTGAAGCAATCGTTGGTGGCTTTAGCTTTGAGCAAAGCCGCTTTAACCGAGCAACTCAATCATTGGTGCAAGTAGGATCATCAATTAAGCCGTTTATTTATACCGCAGCGATGAATAAAGGCCTGAGTCTTTCAACTACCTTGAGCGACTCTCCAATTACTATTACTAAGCGTGGACAAAAACCATGGACTCCCAAAAATGCCGACAACCGCTATGAAGGTCCTCTACGCTTACGTGTTGCGTTAGGTAAATCTAAAAACATGGTGGCAATCCGCACGTTACAAATGGCTGGCTTAGATTATGTTGCCGACTATTTAGAACGTTTTGGTTTTAGTCGTGATCAGTTTATGGCAACAGAGGCATTAGCATTAGGTGCAGCTTCTTTCACCCCACTTGAAATGGCACGTGCTTATGCGGTATTTGATAATGGCGGTTATTTAATCGATCCTTATATTATCGATCGTATTTTAGATAACCAAGGCAATGAATTGTTTAAGGCAAACCCTGCAATTGCTTGCTTAGAATGTGCAAACATTCCTGTTAAATATCCTGAACCGACCTATTTTGACGGGGTAAAAATTCACGATGAAGAACAACTTCGTGAAGCATTAGGCAATCCAAGTGAAGAAAATATCACAGAAGAAGTTGAAGCTGAAGTAAGTAATGAAGAGCCTGAAATTAAGCCTACAGTGAAAGCCAATGCACCAAGTTTAATGACTGAAGCTGCTCAAAACTCAACTGAAGTGCGCTATGCGCCTCGCGTGATTAGTGGTGAACTTGCATTCTTAATGCGTAGCGCATTAAATAGTGCGATTTATGGCGAACAAGGTCAAGCTTGGAATGGCACAAGTAAAGCGCTTGCAAATGATTTCAAACGCAAAGATATTGGTGGTAAAACGGGGACAACCAACAACTCAAAAGTAACTTGGTATGCTGGTTTTGGAGCAAATATCGTCACAACTGTTTATGTTGGTTTTGATGACAATAAGCGTGATTTAGGGCGAGGCGAAGCAGGTGCAAGAACGGCTATGCCAGCATGGGTAAAATATATGAAGGTTGCGTTAAAAGATAAGCCTGAACGTGATATCCCACTGCCTCAAAACATTATTGAAGCAAAAATCGATGCGACAAGTGGCTTCTTAGGTAATCATTTAACTGAATACTTTATTAAAGGGACAGAACCGACTAAAAAGTATATTGTTGAAAAAGCCTATAAAGTACCTCAGTCGCAAAGTAAACAGCTCCATATCGAACAGCGTTTAGGCTTACCGCCGAAAGGCGTTTTAAGCTCTCCAGCAGGTAGTGAGTTATTCTAAAAATAATGTAAAAATTTGGAGATAATCTCTCCTATAAGGTTGAAATTAGGTGCGTTTTCTTGAGATAATCGTACTTAATTTTATTTTGGGCGATTTGTGGCATATACTATTTGAATTTATCGAAAAATAATCATTGTAAAATTTTTCGCAAAACAGACCGCTTGCCATTGCTAATTAAAGGCAGTAAGGCATAAGCGGTCGTTTTCTTTCCACAAGTCGAGTTGTTTAAATTAGTTGTCGAATAAATGAAGAAAAAATAATGGCTGAAAAACGTAATATTTTCTTAGTAGGACCTATGGGTGCAGGAAAAAGCACCATTGGGCGCCAGCTAGCGCAAATGTTAAATATGGATTTTATTGATTCTGATTCCGTAATTGAAGAACGCGCTGGCGCAGATATTGATTGGATCTTTGACGTAGAAGGCGAAGCTGGTTTCCGTAAACGTGAAGAGAGAATTATTAATGAATTAACCCAAAATCAAGGTGTAGTGCTTTCAACTGGCGGTGGTTCGGTATTATCAAAAGATAACCGTAATGTACTTTCTGCGCGAGGTATTGTGATCTACTTAGAAACAACGGTAGATAAACAATTTGAGCGTACACAACGTGATAAAAAACGTCCATTACTACAAACTGAAGATCCACGTAAAACCCTTGAAGAATTAGCAAAAATTCGCAATCCATTGTACGAAGAAATTGCGGATATTACATTGCAAACCGATGAGCAAAGCGCAAAAGTTGTTGCGACTCACATCATTGAGCTAATTGATAATCTACAGTAAACCACAAGGGGCAAGATATGTTGCAAGTAAATGTTGAATTAAAAGAACGTCGTTATCCGATTACCATTGGCGCTGGCTTATTAACGGATCCTCAAAGTTACGCACCACTAAAAGCGGGTGATAAGGTAATGATTGTATCTAATCCAACAGTTGCCGAACACTATCTTGCCACGGTTCAACACACGCTAACCCAATTAGGTTGCCATGTTGATACGGTACTCATCCCAGACGGGGAAAAATACAAAACGCTAGACTCTCTCAATATGATTTTTACTGCTTTATTAGAAAAAAATCATAACCGAGACACCACCTTAATTGCATTAGGTGGGGGTGTTATCGGTGATGTTGCAGGCTATGCAGCAGCGTCTTATCAACGAGGTATTCGCTTTATTCAGATTCCCACTACTTTACTTGCTCAAGTAGATTCTTCAGTGGGAGGAAAAACTGCAGTTAATCATCCTTTAGGTAAGAATATGATTGGCGCATTTTACCAACCAATTTCGGTAATTATTGATACCAATAGCCTACACACTTTAGCTAAACGAGAAGTGAGTGCAGGTTTAGCGGAAGTGATCAAATATGGCGCAATTTTCGATATCAACTTCTTTGAATGGTTAGAGCAAAATATTGATAAACTCGTATCGCTTGACCAAGATGCACTAGAATACTGTATTCAACGTTGTTGCCAACTAAAAGCTGATGTTGTTGCGCGAGATGAAACTGAAAAAGGTGATCGTGCACTCTTAAATTTAGGGCATACTTTTGGTCATGCCATTGAAGCACATATGGGCTATGGGAACTGGTTGCATGGTGAAGGTGTATCCGTTGGTATGTTAGAAGCAGCAGAGCTATCCCGCATTCTTGGCGATTTAACTAAAGAAGATGTTGCTCGCCTTGAGAAATTATTAGCTCGCGCAGTGTTACCTACAATTTCTCCCGATAATATGGCACCAGCTGAATATCTTCCTTATATGTGGCGTGATAAAAAAGTGCTTGGCGGTCAATTACGTTTAATTTTATTAAAATCTCTTGGTCAAGCTTATGTGGGTTCACAAGCAACAGAAGCACAAGTTTTAGCCGCAATAGAGCGTTTTACTCAACACTAATTTATGAGTCATCACAAACGTGCATTCTTAAAATGGGCGGGCGGTAAATATCGCCTAACCCCAGAAATCAATAAACATTTGCCCCCTCAGCCAGCTCAGGGGGCTTGTTTCGTTGAGCCGTTTGTAGGTGCGGGGTCAGTTTTTTTAAATACTGATTATGATCGCTATCTCCTTGCTGATATTAACCCAGATCTTATCAATCTTTTTAATATCGTGAAGCAAGATGTTGAACACTATATTCAACAAGCGAGAGCACTATTTTTGGCAACCGATGCAAATAGTGAAGCATTTTATTACGCTCGCCGCCAAGAATTTAACCAATCCGAAGATCAATTTCGCCGTGCGGTACTCTTTCTATATTTGAATCGTTTTGGCTTTAATGGATTATGTCGTTACAACCAAAAACGAGAATATAATGTGCCATTTGGCGCATATAAAACACATTATTTTCCAGAACAGGAGCTGCGCTTTTTTGCCCAAAAAGCCCAAAAAGCACAATTTATTTGCGCCGATTTTGAGGAAGTCTTCCAATTATTGGAGCAGCAACCAGACAATTATATTGTCTATTGTGATCCTCCTTATGCTCCACTTCAACAGGAAAGTAATTTTACCAACTATGCAGGTGGCGGATTTAGCCTTGCTCAACAAACCTTGCTTGCTGAGTATGCTAAACAAGCACAGGCAAACAAAATTCCTGTTTTAATTTCAAATCATGATACGGCATTCACCCGTAAAATTTATAAAGGCGCAAAAATAAAAAAAATCAAAGTTCAACGTTCTATTAGTCAAAAAGGCGATACTCGCATAAAAGTTGATGAATTATTCGCGCTTTTTGCTTAATACATTTTGGTAAAAATTTCTAAAAATCAGACCGCTTATCGGTCTTTAGTCCCTTAGGAGTAACAATGACAAATAAACCTGTAGAACGCCAATCGTGGTCGAATCGATTGGCTTATGTTATGACTGTTGCTGGTGCAACTGTCGGTTTTGGTGCAACATGGCGCTTCCCTTATCTTGTGGGTGAAAATGGTGGTGGGGCCTACGTATTTCTCTTCTGTGTTGCGATGATCGTTATTGGTATTCCGATGATCCTTGTTGAAAATGTAATTGGCCGTCGGATTAAAGTGAATGCTATTGATGCCTTTGGTGGAACTGCAAACGGCAAAAAAATTGCCTCAGGCTGGAAAATTTTAGGTTATATGGGCTTACTCGGTGCCTTTGGTATTTTGGCTTACTATATGGTGCTTGGTGGCTGGGTATTAAATTATATCGGGAGCTTATTAAGCGGAACATTAGATCTTTCTTCACCTGTAACTGTTGAAACAACAGCGGCCTACTATAAAGAAAGCATCCAAAACAGCCCGCTTGCAATTATTGGCTGTACTGCTATTTTTGTGTTAGTAAACTATTTTATTTTAGTAAAAGGCATCGTTGATGGCATTGAACGCTCAGTAAAATATCTCATGCCAATTTTATTTATTTTCCTGCTTGTTATGGTTATTCGTAATGTAACTTTACCTGGTGCAGCTGAAGGTATTTCATTCTACCTTATGCCTGATTTTTCAAAAATCACTCCTAAGCTCTTCGTCTTCGTATTAGGCCAAGTATTCTTCGCATTAAGCTTAGGTTTCGGCGTATTAATTACCCTATCAAGCTATTTAGACAAAAATGAAAACTTAGTAAAAACTGCAACAATTACAGGCGTAATGAATACTTTAATTGCAGTGCTAGCTGGATTTATGATCTTCCCATCGCTCTTTAGCTTTGGTGTTGCACCAAACTCTGGACCAACTTTAGTATTCCAAAGTTTACCAATCGTATTCTCAAATATGTGGGGAGGTACAGCATTTGCTGTTATTTTCTTTAGTTTATTAGTAGTCGCTGCCTTAACCACTTCCCTCACCATTTACGAAGTAATTATCACTGCACTACAAGAAAAAACCAAAATGGGACGAAAAGCTACAATTGCAGTGACATTAGGCACCATCTTTGTGATAGGAAATATCCCATCAGTATTAGGCGATAATGAATGGAAACATATCACTATTATGGGGAAAAGTATTTTTGATGCTTTTGACTATATTAGCGGTAATATTCTATTTATTTTAACTGCATTAGGTAGTGCAATCTTTGTTGGTTTCGTACTCAAAGACGACGCAAAAGCTGAATTAGGAGCAGGAAAAACCTTCACTAATCTTTGGTTTAACTATGTTAGATTTGTAATTCCAGTGATTATTTTAGTGATTTTCTTTAACTCACTTTAACCCCCCCAAAAAAAAAGCTATTCAGTAATGAATAGCTTTTTATGTATAAAACAAGCGGTCAGATTTGCTAATGTTTTCGAAATTATGTAGAAAAAGTACAAAAGGCTAATTTATTTCAATGATGTAGTAACTGTGTCTAACTTAAAAAAGTTAGGCACAGTCTTAAAAATGCCTACATAACAGCTACATAATAACGAATTTTTTTGCAAATTTAACCGCTTGATTTTAACTAGCAACTAACGCCATGCTTTGAATTGGTTAATTAAGCCATTGGTAGAGCTATCGTGGCTAGTAATTTGTTCTGCATTTTGTAATTCAGGTAAAATACGGTTAGCTAATTGCTTACCTAGTTCAACACCCCATTGATCGAAACTATAGATATTGAAAATTACCCCCTGTACGAAGATCTTATGTTCATACATTGCAATTAACGCACCTAAAGTAAACGGCGTAATTTTTTGCACTAAGATCGAGTTAGTTGGCTTATTACCTGTAAATACTTTAAATGGCACAATTTCTGCTACGTCAGCTAAATTTTTACCTGCAGCGACGAATTCTGCTTCCACAGTTTCTTTTGATTTACCAAACGCAAGCGCTTCAGTTTGTGCAAAGAAATTCGATAATAATTTTGCGTGATGATCACCAACTGGGTTATGTGTTTGTACTGGTGCAATAAAATCACAAGGAATCAATTTAGTACCTTGGTGAATTAATTGATAAAAAGCATGCTGACCATTCGTGCCTGGCTCACCCCATACAATTGGACCAGTTTGATAGGTAACTGGATGACCATCTCGACCTACAAATTTACCATTTGATTCCATATTACCTTGTTGGAAATAAGCTGCAAAACGGTGTAAATATTGATCATAAGGTAATAACGCTTCTGTTTCAGCTCCGAGAAAATTGCTATTCCAAATACCAATTAATGCTAATGTTGTTGGAATATTTTGCTCGATCGGCGCTATGCGGAAGTGCTTATCCATTGCATGGGCACCTGAAAGTAGCGCTTCAAAATTATCAAAGCCAAGTGATAGCGCAATAGAAAGACCAATTGCAGACCATAAAGAATAACGTCCACCAACCCAATCCCAAAATTCGAACATATTTGCTGTATCAATACCAAATTTTGCTACTTCAGCTGCATTGGTAGAAAGTGCTGCAAAATGTTTTGCAACTGCAGATTCATCTTTTGCCGCCGCAAGTAACCATTCACGTGCTGTTAAAGCATTGGTCATTGTTTCTTGAGTAGTAAAGGTTTTTGATGCTACTAATACTAGCGTTGTTTCAGGATTTACTTTTTTCAACACTTCTGCAATATGAGTACCATCTACATTAGAAACAAAATGCATATTCAAGTGATTTTTATATGGACGTAGTGCTTCAGTCACCATATAAGGACCTAAATCTGAACCACCGATACCAATATTAATTACATCTGTAATCGCTTTACCTGTATAGCCTTTCCAGCTACCAGAAATAATACGTTCACAGAAATCTTTCATTTTAGCTAATACTGCATTTACCTCTGGCATTACATCTTTACCATCAACCATAACTGGCGCATTTGAGCGGTTACGTAATGCGGTATGAAGTACTGCACGATTTTCCGTACGGTTAATTTTTTGCCCTGAGAACATCGCTTCTGTCGCAGAGGCTAAACCGCATTCATTAGCTAATTGACGTAATAATTCTAATGTTTTTTGGTTAATCGCATTTTTAGAAAAATCGACAAGAATTTGTTGTTCAAAATTTAAGTGATATTTATCAAAACGATTAGCATCTTCAGCAAATAGCTGAGGGATATTTAAATTATCAGATTTATGCTGTTCTAAAGCAGCCCAAGCTGCTGTCTGCGTTGGATTAATATTTTGCATATTAAAGGTCCTTTTGCTGATTAAAATTAAAAATGAAATTAATCTTGTGATTGAGATTTTTCAAGCTCTTCAAGACGTTTTTCTAATGCATTGAGCTTTTCACGGGTACGAAGTAATACTTGAGATTGCACATCAAATTCTTCTCTGGTCACAATATCAAGTTTAGCTAATTGGGCTTGTAAAATTTGTCGAAATTTTTCTTCAAGATCATTACCTACATTTTTAAGAGGCTGAGGTAATGCATTGTGGAGTTGCTGAGCCAAGGACTCAAGATTCTTTGGATTTAACATTCACTTTCTCCTTATAAGAATAGCAGTTAATTTTAATTAATTTTTAGTTAAATCTAAAGCAGAGAATAAGAATAATTGAGAATAAATTAAAAATAAAATTGACTTATTAATAATAACAAGAAAGAAGTATAAGAAGATGGCTGGGGTACTAGGATTCGAACCTAGGAATGCCGAGATCAAAACCCGGTGCCTTACCGCTTGGCGATACCCCAAAATAAAAAAACTAACATTTAGTTAGCTTTATTTATGAAATGCAATTAGATGGCTGGGGTACTAGGATTCGAACCTAGGGATGCCGAGATCAAAACCCGGTGCCTTACCGCTTGGCGATACCCCAACACTAATTTTTTGTAAGACAATAAATGGTGCGGGAAGAGGGACTTGAACCCACACACCTCGCGGCGCCAGAACCTAAATCTGGTGCGTCTACCAATTTCGCCATTCCCGCAAATGGTGGCTACAGCGAGATTCGAACTTGCGACCCCAACATTATGAGTGTTGTGCTCTAACCAGCTGAGCTATGTAGCCATTTTCATTTTTGCGTTCACCATATCGGCTTACGGGGTGTATTATGCTGATTTTATTTGTCTTCGTCAAACACTTTTTTTAAAAAAGTGAATTATTTTGCTTGTTTGGCTACTCATTGCTCATTTTGTTATAAAAATAACAAAAAAATGCTTATTTTATAATAAGTTATAGAATGCTATTTTACATTTTCCATTGCTAATTTAAGCTTAGCCAAGGCAGTTTCTACATCAGGAAATTTATTTTCCCAGAGTTTAAAAGCAAAAGCGGCTTGACCAACTAACATCCCTAACCCATCTTGGTAACGTAAAGCACCACAGCTACGTGCGTAATTTAGAAATGGCGTTTGCATATTAAGAGCATACTGCATATCGTAAACCGCAGCCTCTTTAAACAGCTCCGTAGCTAAAGGTACAAACTTCCCTTGTAGCCCTAACGAGGTTGCATTAATAATCAAATCAAATTGTTGGGTTGCCACCTGTTCTAATGAAGCGGTCTGAATTTCGCCGTATTTTGCAAATTTTTCTACTAAATCTACCGCTTTATCTAATGTACGGTTATAAAGTGTAATTTGTTGGTTTGCTTGCAGAAGTGGAAAAAGCACGCCTTTTGTTGCGCCTCCCGCACCTAAAATAAGAATACGTTGATTCGGCTTTAACCACCCTAAACGTTCTAAGTCAGAACAAAGCCCAAAACCATCCGTATTATCGGCATATAAGCGTCCATCATCTAATCGTTTCAAGGTATTGCAAGCTTCTGCTAACAAACATCCTTCACTATGCTCATCGGCTAATGCAAATGCTCTTTCTTTAAAAGGCGCCGTAATATTAGCCCCTTTAGCCCCCTCCGCAAAAAACTGTTTCAGTTGGCTCTCAAATTGCTGTTCATCACCTAATTTAGCAATATAGCTGAGTGATTTTCCTGTTTGTTCTGCAAATAATTGATGAATTTGTGGAGACTTACTTTGCGCAATCGGGTTCCCCCATACTGCATACTGGTTCATAGTATTTACCCTTGTCTAAAAATATGTTGTGTAAAAATGTCTCGGATTTCAGAAGGATTTGTTTTTCCGCCAGTATTGGCTTCCAATACAGGAAAATTTTCACCAAATTGTGCCTTAACTTCTAACGCTGTTCGACAGGGCGCTTTACCTGTTAAATTACAACTTGTAGATGTCAAAGCAAAACCCGTTGCTTGACACAACTCAACAACAGCTGGTACACGGCACAAACGCACTGCAATAGAACTAAATTGTCCCGTTAAATAGCGAGGAACACTCTGTTTAGCAGGCATTACCCAAGTAATCGCTTGCTCACCGATATTTTCAAAAATCTTCCAATGTTCGGCTGTTAATTGCGTTTCATCTATATAAGGCAATAGCAATTCTTTATCAGGAGCGATAAGAATCAATCCTTTTGCTTTCGGGCGATTTTTCAAGGTAAGTAAAGCTTGCACCGCTGATTCACTTAATGGGTTACAACCTAAGCCGAATACAGCTTCAGTTGGATAAGCCACAACCTTATTCTGCTTTAATTGCTCAACAATTTTTTCTAAATTATTCATTTTCTTCACTAAATAGGTGTTGGCAGAGTTTATTGGCACACACAAACATAGATTTCCCGCGTTGTTTTTTCAATGTTACAAGCGGATATTGGCATTGGGGGCAAGTTTTTAAAATAGGTTTACTCGCAACGGTAAACTTACAAAGCGGAAAACCACTACAACCATAAAATATTTTGCCCGTTCGCCCTTTTCTAGCCACTAATTTATGTGTTTTACACTCAGGACAATCAAATTCATCCTGCTCTTCAATTTCATCATGAACAGTAAAATGACATTCTGGATAATGGCTACAACCAATAAAAATTCCGAAATTACCCTGTTTTAATTGCAAAAAATGTCCGCATTCAGGACAAGTCTCAGTTAAATCTTTAATCACATGATTGGTCTGATGTAATGGTTTTATGTAGTTACATTGCGGATAACTACTACAACCTAAAAATAAACCTTGTTTTCCTCGTTTAATTTGTAATACGGCACCACAATCAGGACAAATTTCTACTTGTTTCGTTGATTTAAAAATACTCATTCAATTAATTCAAACTCAATCACAAAAAAGTCATTATCATTCGGATAGATATCTTTGATTACTTGTTTCAATTCAGCTAAAGACATATTTTCTTGTTTGGCATGTTGCTCATTTAATTGTTCGAAATGAATTGGAGTGACAGAAATCACTCTAATATGAGCAAACAAACGATTAGTTTCATTAGTAAAAACCTTTAGTTCTTGCTGTGGTTGAAAGTAAGATTCAGATTTATCTCGAATAGTAATAGTTTTCTTACCTGCTAAAATATCCACTTCAAAACGGCTAAAAAAAGTGATTTTATTCATATTCTGTGTCATTGTAATCTAGTTCCATTAAATGGCTAAAATGATCATTGAAGAAGCCTCGACTACACATAAAGTGCCATATTTTTTGTTTTGCTTTCATATCCCATACAAGCGGTCGTTTTTTCTCAAAAACTTGCTCCGCAAGCATAAACCAATCAATTTCAGCCTTCTCCAATTCTTGGCTTATTAACCAATCTTTAATACCTTTCAAACGAAGTTCTTGCTTTAAGCGACGAGGCCCTATCCCCTGTTGAGCTCGATAGCGAATAAAACTAGCGCAATAGCGCTCATCACTTTGCCAGTTATTCATTTGCGCCCTCTCAAGAGCGCGATCTATTTCTTCCTGACTATAATCTTTCTGAATTAGTTTTCGTCGTAATTCTTGCTCACTGTAATCTCGTTTAGAAAGTAAATATAACAGATAATTTACTGCTGTGTAGTTCGCCATACTAAAATAAACAGATTAAATAGATAAAACAAATGCGGCTTCTACATTTGCAGAAACCGCATTTTTACTATAATTCTTATTCGTTAAACTCTTCGTCTTCAAAATCATTAACATCGTCGGCATCTAAGATGCTTTGCTCACCCGCTAATATTTTTTCTGGTGCTGAAATAAGTTTCTCACGAATTTCTTGTTCAATTTTGTTCGCAATTTCTGTATTTTCTTTTAACCATTTAATTGCGTTATTTTTACCTTGACCGATTTTAGTTCCTTCGTACGAGAACCAAGCTCCCGCTTTTTGGATAAAGCCATTTGCTTCAGCAAGAATCAATAATTCATTCATACGAGAAATACCTTCACCATACATAATATCGAATTGTACTTCACGGAATGGTGGAGCGACTTTATTCTTCACGATTTTCACTTTTGTCTCGCTACCAACCACTTCATCACCGTCTTTTACCACACCTGAACGGCGGATATCTAAACGTACTGAAGCGTAGAACTTAAGTGCATTACCACCAGTAGTTGTTTCTGGGTTACCAAACATCACGCCAATTTTCATACGAATTTGGTTGATGAATACCACTAAACAGTTGGTCGCTTTAATATTTGCAGTTAATTTACGTAATGCTTGTGACATTAGGCGTGCTTGTAAGCCCATATGAGAATCCCCCATATCGCCTTCAATCTCTGCTTTAGGCGTTAAAGCGGCTACAGAGTCCACAATAATTACGTCCACTGCACCAGATCGTACTAACGCATCACAAATTTCAAGTGCTTGCTCGCCATTATCAGGCTGAGAAATTAAAAGTGCATCGGTATCCACACCAAGCTTACGGGCATAGACAGGATCAAGCGCATGCTCCGCATCAATAAATGCACAGGTTTTACCTGATTTTTGTGCTTGTGCAATAACAGATAACGTTAATGTTGTTTTACCAGAAGATTCAGGACCATAAATCTCAACAATTCGTCCCATTGGTAAACCACCAATTCCTAATGCAGCATCTAAACCAATTGAACCCGTGGAAACAGCTTCAATATCAAGCGCTTGAGTATCACCTAAACGCATGATAGAACCTTTACCAAATTGTTTTTCAATTTGAGCAAGCGCTGCTGCTAATGCTTTTTCTTTTTGTTCTGGATCGATTTGTTTTGTTACTGTGTTTTTTTGCGCTTTTTTGTTATCTGCTGCCATAGTTTTGTCCTTTGCAAACTTTTCTGAAAAAACGACCGTTTGTCGTCAATTAACTGTGTATTATTATAGTGTTTACTTATACAGTTTCAAGCGTTTTTTTACGGTTTTTCAATCTCGTCCTTAAAATCGATCACAGAAATCGGTAATGCTCTTTGTAAATCAAACGGGTTCAATGCATTTACCATCATAATTTGATCATAACTCGCGAGATCTTGTGGCGTAATTTCGACTAATTGAACCAACCCTATCTCAATTAATTTGGTTAATTGTGTACCTTTTAATAGATAATCTTGTGAGCTAAACCACTGCCATTGTTTCGCAAAAAGTAAGTTTCCAATAGTACAGTCACTCACTTTGCCATTATTGATAATAATTACTTCGTCACTTTGCAAATTTTTGAGCGAATCTAACCGCTTACGATCACTATATTTAAAGCGATAATCCAAATTCTCAGTATAAACGCATTTAAACCGATTTATTGTGCGAGGCGTATAGTGAAAAAATTGTAGCTGAAACTCACTGGCATTATAGTCAATTCGACAACGAACCAAGCCCTGCTGAAAGTCTGTTGGAACCTGAATTACGTCTGCTAATTGCCATTGAGCTTGAGAGTGAAAATACGTTTGCATCGCCTGTTCAAAACGTTGCTGATGATAAGCCAAATTCTGCGCTTTACCATCAATCACTGAAATTGTTTCAAACAATGGAAATTGGCACATACACTTTCTCCAATAGTTCGTTATATTCATCATTTAACTGACTTTTAGCCGTAATCCCACCGCCACTTCGAAAAATAAGCTGCGAATGTTGCTGTTCAATATAACGAATAGCCACCGCACTTTCTAAATTTTCGCCGTCAAAATAGCCGAAAATACCCGTGTAATAACCTCTCTGCCCTAGTTCTGCCTGCTGAATAATTTCGATAGTTTTCTCTTTCGGGGCACCACTAATTGAGCCTGCAGGCAATAATTTTGCTAATAGTGAACCAATTTCATCTTGCCAATGTTCTGTAAGCTCGCCACAGATTTCTGAACTAGTTTGGTAAATTGCCCCTCGATAGGTTTCCACTTTTTCTAAATAGCGGTATTTAGTCACCTGAATATTTTTCGAAACCAACGCTAAGTCATTACGAATCAAATCGACAATCGTATTATGTTCGGTAAATTCTTTTTCAGATTGCATCAATTTTTCAGCGGCATTCGGTTCATTCGCATTGATAGTACCTTTCATTGGGTAAGAATAAATTTTATTTTGCTGAATCCGCACAAAAGTTTCAGGGGAGAAGCAAACAAACTGCCCTTTCAGCCACAATTTATATTTCGCAGAACTGGCAAAAAATAATTCTTCTAAACTGTAATTTGTTTGAATTTCGGTGGGATAAGTTAAATTCAATAAATAGCTGTTGCCTGCTTGAATTTCACGTTGAACAAGTTCAAATCCTTGTTGGTAAGCTTCAAAGGAAATGGGTGAAAAGAGGAACCCAAACGGTTTATTGATTGATTTCGCATGAATATTCGATTTGCAAAAAAAGTCGAAAAATAGACCGCTTGTCGCAGTTTCTTCCAGTAAACAAATGATTGGTTTTTGCTGTTCAAAATCAATTAAAAAGAAAAATGGGCGTCTCTGCTGTCCCCATTGATTAGCGGTTTGGATAAAATGTTGCATAGATTCAAAATTTGACAAATATTATCGTTATTCTAGGGGAATTTTACATGATTTAGCAATGTTCTTTCACTTTTCATTTTTATGTAGCTTGCTATAATACTACTGTATATTTTTCTATTAGGTTTACTTTTTTATGATCGTCAATGAAATCGGGCTTTATGCTGCGCTTGTTGTGCTCGTAACACTCGCAATCGTACTGTTTTTTCTACAATCACGCTATCAGCGAGATGCGCTTGAACTCTCACAAGATTTGACTAAAGCGCAAGCAGAACTCGCTCAAACATCTCAAAAACTTGAACAACTCACCACAGAAAAAAATCAGATTGAACAATGGGCGATCCAATATAAAACTCAGGTTCAAGTAGGGCTTGAGCGCATTAGTGAAAAAGAAGAACAAATTAACCGCTTACGTCACAAAATTGAGCAAGCTGAACAACAAGAAAATCAATTAGAGCGTTATATTAATGAACTTAAAGAGCGTATCGGCGCATTTCAAGCAAAATCTGAAAGCTTGGAAGAACAATTACAATTCAATCAAAATTCACTTACTCATAAAGAGCAAGAAAATCACTCTTTAGCTACAGCGTTAAATCAAACGCAAAATGAGCTGACGGAATTACGCACTTCATTATCGGAAAAACAAGCCAGTTTTGAAGCACAACAGCGTAATTTTATCGAAGTAAAACAACAGCTAAATGTAGAATTTCAACATTTAGCACAACAAATCCTTGAAGAAAAAACCAAAAGTTTTACTGCTACAAATCAATCATCGTTAGATGCATTACTTAAACCGTTTAAAGAACAAATTGAAGGCTTTCAAAAACGTGTGAATGAAGTGCATAGTGAATCACTCAAAGGCACAGCAAGTTTAGAAGCAGAGCTAAAACGAGTGCTACAAATCGGTGTTTCAATGTCAGAAGAAGCACAAAATCTAACCAATGCACTCAAAGGAAATAATAAAATTGCAGGAAATTGGGGGGAAGTGCAGCTTGAGTCCGCATTACAATCAGCAGGACTGTTAGCGGGTGAACATTACGTTGCTCAAGAAAGTTTCCGAGATCAAGAAGGTAAACGTTTCGCACCCGACTTTGTGGTGCACTTACCCGATCAAAAGCATTTAATTATCGATAGTAAAGTCTCGTTACTTGCTTATGAACAAGCGGTCAGATTTGAAGAAAATTTTGCAATTAATCAAGCATTAGATGAACATTGTAAATCGATTCGAACCCATATTGATAGCTTATCGAAAAAGAATTATAGCTGTTTACAGGGGGTAAAAAGCCCTGATTTTGTGCTGATGTTTGTACCAATTGAGCCTGCTTATATTGAGGCAATGAAACATGATTCGCAGCTATTTAATTATGGCTATGAGCGCAATGTGATTTTGGTTTCCTACACAACACTTATGCCGATTTTACGCACAGTAGCAAACTTGTGGCGTATTGAACGGGGTAATGCCGAAGCAAGAGAAATAAGTGAAAAAGCGGGCGAAATTTATAATCAAGTTTGTATGGTCGCTGATCGTTTAAGCAAATTAGGTAACACACTAAACACAGTAAATAACCAATATAATCAAACAGTTACTTCATTAGTTGGGCGGCAAGGCTTAGTGGGAAAAGTAGAACGCTTCCAGCAACTTTCGACCAAAGCAAGTCAAACCATGCCCGCTGTTGAAATGCTCACTAATGATTTTGATACCAATAAACTCGAACTCATTGCAGAAAAGATTGAAGAAGCCGATGCACAAAACACCTAGTTTATTAATTATTGATAATCACGATTCATTTACTTTTAATCTGGTAGATTTATTCCGCAAAATTGGCGTATCACCTAACGTTGTTTTAGTTGAAAAATTAGTTTTAGATGATGTTGAACATTTTAGTCATATTTTAATTTCACCTGGCCCTGATGTACCAAATGCTTATCCGCAAACCTTTGAAATGCTACAGCGTTTCTATCAAACTAAATCTATTTTAGGGGTTTGTTTAGGTCATCAAACTTTATGTGAATTTTTCGGTGGTGAGTTATACAATCTCAATGCGGTAAGGCATGGGCAGCAACGCCCACTAAAACAGCTTACTGATAATATCCTTTTTCAAGATTTGCCTGAAAGTTTTAATATCGGTTTATATCATTCGTGGGCTATTTCGCAAAAATCTCTCGAAAATACACCGCTTATTGCCACAGCTACCTGTGATCAAAATGTATTAATGGCATTTAAACACCAACATTTACCTATTTACGGTGTCCAATTTCACCCAGAATCCTTTATTACTGAATATGGTGAAAAGATGCTACGTAATTGGTTATTTGGTTAAATATTTTTATCTTTACAGCTTAAATGGTATATATTCTTGTCGTTTTTAGTATATTTATCGACAAGATGCATTAAAGAAGCTGAAATAAATGGTAATGGCTTGTAAAATATAAGAAAAATTAGACCGCTTGTAACAAAGGCTCCAGATTGATTTGGAGCCTTGCTATTTTTACTAACGTTATGCTTTAGTTAAGTCTAAGTCTTTAGTTTCTTTTGAAATAAATAGTGCGATGATAGTTAAGGCTGCATTAGTAGCTAAGTAGATACCTACACCTAAAATACCATAATTAGCATTAATTTTAATTGCAAAAGTTGCAGCTACGGTTGCACCAACAATAGAAGCAAAGTTATATGCTAATGAGGCTCCTGAATAACGTACTTCAGTTGGGAAAAGCTCTGGTAATAGAGCAGCCATAGGCCCAAAAGTTAAGCCCATTAACGCCATACCAACCACTAAGAAAGCAAATACCGAATATGGTGTGCCATTTGAAAGGAAAAGTGGCATTGCTAATCCAAAAACCCCCATCGCAAATGTTACCCATAATAAGAATTTACGGCGTCCAATTTTATCTGCAAAAATACCTGAAATGCTAGTAAATACACCAAATACAATAGCGCTAAGTAGTAATAGACCAGTAAATGTATTCGGCTCAATTCCTAACCCCATTGGATGACCTGCATCAGAAAGTTTTGCTGGTGTTCTTGAATACACTTGTGCAAATGCAGTCATAATATAGAACAACACATAAGTTGCTGTCATGATGAAAGTGCCTAGAATAAGCGGTTTCATATGCTGTTTGAAAATCTCATTTCATTGTTATAAAACGGCTGGAATGCTAACAGTTTCAATAATCTAGAGCAATAACTCAGCAATTAACTCAATTTACACTAAATTTATAAAAAACTACAAAAATATCAAATTCTAGTTAGAAACACTAAATTCATATAAAGTTTATATCATTATGCTTTAACCACTGGTTTTCAGCTTACAAAAATTTTTATCATTTTTTTTACAAAATTAATTAATGCTACAAAGCAATTGTTTCTATAAAGAATTTAGGCATACAATGTTTATGTTCGTACAAATTTTATTACAAAAAAGGAAAGAAAAAATGACAGAAACACAGCAAATTGCGCCAGTTTCAAACTGGCAATCAAAATTAAAAGCAATAGGACCAGGGATTTTAATGGCTTCGGCAGCAGTAGGCGGTTCACATATCGTTGCTTCCACTCAGGCTGGAGCAATTTACGGTTGGCAGTTAGCATTAATTATTATTTTAGCCAATTTATTTAAATACCCATTCTTCCGTTTTGGTGTGCAATATACCTTAAGCTCAAATAAAACTTTATTAGAAGGCTATCAAGAAAAAGGCAAAATCTATCTATGGATCTTTTTCCTCCTGAATGTCGTTGCGGCCATGATAAATACCGCTGCGGTGGGAATCGTAACCGCAGCCATCTTAAAATTCCTATTTTCTGCGCTAGGTTTACAAATTGATCTCAGTATCCCTATTGCCAGCACAATTATTATTGCGATCACTTGGGGAATTTTATTGCTTGGAAAATACCGCTTTTTAGATTCACTTTCTAAATGGATTATGATTGCGCTAACTATTTCTACCGTTACTGCTGTGATTGTTGCTGCGCTAAAAGGCGGTATACAAGTTGCACCTGATTTTATTGAACCAAGCCCTTGGAATCTTGCTTCTCTCGGTTTTATTGTGGCGTTAATGGGCTGGATGCCTGCACCAATTGAAATCTCTGCGATCAACTCTATGTGGGTAGTGGCAAAACGTCGTTTAAATAAAGTGAGTTATGAAGATGGGATCTTTGATTTCAATGTTGGGTTTATAGGTACCGCAATGCTTGCCTTAGTGTTCTTAGCACTAGGTGCATTAGTTCAGTATGGTTCAGGCGAAGTAGTTGAGCAAGCGGGGGTAAAATATATTGCCCAGTTAATTAAAATGTACGCATTTGCAATTGGTGATTGGTCGAAATTATTGATCGCTTTAATTGCATTTATGTGTATGTTCGGCACCACTATTACCGTAATAGATGGTTACTCTCGCGCCAATAATGAAGCATTGCGCTTATTATTGAATAAGCAAGAAAGTACACCTGTAAGCTTAGCGATTTGGATGACAATTACCGCTGCAATCGGTATTTTAATTATCTCGGTATTTATGAGTGATGTAGCAAAAATGCTATCATTTGCAATGATCTGTTCTTTCGTTTCAACACCAATCTTTGCCACATTAAATCTATCGTTAGTGTTGAAAGGTGAACATAAAGTGAAAGGTGGTTTATTTTGGCTATCTATCGCAGGTTTGATTTATCTTTCTGCATTTACATTACTGTTTATTGCGTATGAATTAGGTCTGCTTTCGTAATATAAACATGATCTGCACCCCAAAAGTTGGACTAAACAGCCAACTCACTAAGGTGCAGATTTTTTTATGACTAAATACAATCAATCTTTCAAACAACAAGTCATCGAATTTTATCTTCAAAATGGTAAAAATCG
>NZ_CABFJY010000016.1 GCF_901687125.1 Actinobacillus vicugnae | reverse complement strand
GAAGAATATGTGATGTATTACAACCAAAAGCGTATTAAAATGGATTTAAAAGGATTGAGCCCTGCACAATACAGAGCTCAATATTTATAGTGTACTAACCTGTCCAACTTTTGGGGGGCAGATCATTTTTACCCATTATGAAACAACGAATTATTATCGGAATTAGTGGTGCAAGTGGCTTTCAATATGGCTATAAAGCCCTTGAATTACTTAAACCACTTGATATAGAAACCCATTTAGTGCTCAGCAAAGGGGCTGAAATGACACGTTCATTAGAAACCAATATTGAACGTGAACAATTGTTAGAACTCGCTACACAAATTCATTCAATTCACAATGTTGGAGCAAGTATCGCCAGTGGTTCTTTTAAAACACTTGGGATGTTAGTTGCGCCCTGCTCAATTCGTACACTTTCTGCGATTGCTCTCGGAATCAGCGATAATTTGCTCACCCGTGCAGCGGATGTTGTGCTTAAAGAACGTCGAAAATTAGTGCTAATGGTACGAGAAACGCCATTCAATTTAGCCCATATTGATAATATGCGCCGAGTAACCGAAATGGGGGGCATTATTTTCCCACCAGTTCCCGCTTTCTACCAAAAACCAACCTGTATTGATGAACTGGTTACACACAGTGTTGCGCGTGCATTAGATCTGTTTGATTTTGATTTACCCATGCCTCGCTGGGGTGAAAATAACAATTAAGGAGCAAAAATGCTTATTGGACCTTATGTAAATGGTGTTGCCGTGTTAGCTGGCGGACTTATTGGCGCATTTTTAGGCGCAAAACTACCTGAACGCGTAAAAAGCAACTTGCCTCCGCTATTTGGGCTTTGCTCAATGGGACTTGGTATTATGCTGATTATCGGTGCAAAAAATATGTCTGCCGTAGTATTAGCGTTAATTGTTGGAACGATTCTTGGCGAACTGATTTTTTTAGAGAAAGCAATTGGTAATTTAGCGGGCAGAATGCGAGGTACCGTGGATAAAATTTTTCCGCCTTCTGGTGTTTCTCATCAAGAATTTCTAAATCAATTTGTCGCAATTTTAATTCTATTTTGCGCCAGTGGCATGGGCATTTTTGGCTCAATGAAAGAAGGAATGACAGGGGATCCATCCATTTTATTTATTAAAGCGATTTTAGATTTTTTCACTGCGGGAATTTTTGCCGCTACCTTAGGCTATGCCGTTTCTAGTATCGCAATTCCATTGATTCTAGTACAAGTTAGTTTAGCATTATTAGCTAGTTTGATTATGCCTCTTACTACTCCGAATATGATGGCTAACTTCTCTACTGCTGGCGGTTTTATTATGTTGGCAACAGGGCTACGCATTTGCGGTATTAAGCATTTTGCTGTGGCAAATATGCTCCCTGCATTACTGCTTGTTATGCCTTTTTCTTATCTTTGGGAAAGATTTGTGGCATAATATACCCTACTTATTTAGTCGGATATTATGGATTACAATAATGGCAATAATCCCACCACATATTATTCACTTTATTCAACAAAATCATGTCGTTAATTTTGCTGCCCATAATCAACAGGATTTTTGGGCTGCTAATTGCTTTTATGCATTTGATAGCACACTTGCTCGCCTCATTATTCTCACAAGCAAAACCACTCGCCATGGGCAATTGATGTCGGAAAACCCGCAAATTGTCGGCACTATTTCAGCACAAGTTGAAGCATTCACCGACATTGAAGGCATTCAATTTTCAGCACAATGTAAATGTCTAGAAGAGACAAACGAGCGCCAACAAGCGCTTTCGCTCTATTATAAGCGACACCCTCTGGCACGTTTGAAATCTAGTGATGTGTGGGAACTACGCTTTGATATGATTAAACACACTGGTAATAAAGTCATCTTTGCCAAAAAAACTATTTGGCAACGAGAAGATCTTTAGCCATTCCCGACAAGCGGTCATTTTTTATGATTTTTTGCACATTTGCAAAAAGTTGTTCAAATCTGACCGCTTGTATTCTCAGGGGTGTTGATTATTACCTTTTATTTGAGTTGCTAACAAGTTTAGCCTCTACTCAGAGTAATAAACAATTATTACTCAAACTTAGCCGCCTGCAAGTCTTACTTTAAAGCCCTTTTTTTCCAGAATTTGTTTCAGTAAATCTCGATTATCGCCTTGGATTTCAATCATACCATCTTTCACTGAACCACCTACCCCGCTGCGTTTTTTCAATTCTGCCGCCAGTAATTTTAGTTCCATCTCATCTAAGTCCAAACCACTAATGACACAGACCCCCTTGCCTTTTCTACCGTTGGTTTGACGTTGAATACGTACAATACCATCGCCTTTTGGGCGTTCCACTTTAGTTTTTTCTGGCACAATACGACCTGTTTCCGTTGAATATACTAATGTCATTTGCAAAAATCCTAAAAATTTAACCGCTTATAAATACAAAAGGCGGGTAACTTACCCACCTTTTTCAACTTGTTCTCTCAATTAACGAATTGAAGCATTAATTGATTTTAATACTGCTAATGGGTCTGATGCCTGAGTAATTGGACGACCGATAACTAAATAATCTGAACCTGTGTCAATCGCTTGTTTTGGTGTCATTACACGACGCTGATCACCAAAATCAGAACCTTCAGGGCGAATACCTGGCGTGATTAATTTGAAATTTTTACCACAGTGAGTACGAAGCACTTCTACCTCTTGAGGTGAACAAACTACGCCGTCTAAACCTGCGCGCTGTGCAAGGTGTGCTAGACGAATCACTTGCTCCATTGGTGATGCATTGATCCCTATTTGCAATAAATCTAAATCTTCCATACTGGTTAATACAGTTACAGCAATAAGTAGTGGTGCATCTTTTCCGTATGGTTCAAGGATTTTTTTCGCTTCTTCCATCATTGTTAAACCACCAGAAGCGTGTAAATCGACCATCCATACGCCTAAATCAGCTGCAGAACGTACTGCTCGTGCGACAGTATTTGGAATATCGTGATATTTTAAATCGAGGAATACATCAAATTTACGCTCATGCAATTGTTTAACAAAATTTGTACCTAAGGTGGTAAACATTTCTTTGCCTACTTTTAAACGGCAAAGAGACGGATCAACTTGATCTACAAAGCTTAGCGCTTCATATTCCGTTTCATAATCTAAGGCAACAATAATTTTATTATCCATATCGGACTCCTCAATTTTCAGTTTATAAATTTACTTGCGTGTTTATGTATCAATACTGTGAATTGGCTTAATTTGTTCCCATTGACGACAGGAAGGACAATACCAACTAAGACGATAGCTCTGATAACCGCAGTTCAAACAACGATATTGAAAGCCTTTTTTAATGCGATCACCCACCATATTATGCAAAAGCACTAAACTATCCTTAGCTCGCCCCTCTTCAGCTTCATTAATTTGATAATGAATAAAACGATGAAAGGTGAACATATTCGGATATTGGCTTAATTGTTGATAAAGCTTCGAATGCGCTGCGGTTATCCCATCTTTTTGTTCAATAAATTCTGTTAATGCTATGTCTACACTACTATTATGCTTAATTTGATTTGCTCGAATCAAAAATAACTCATAATTGACCGCATCGTTCAAAGCAATATAGCAAGCCTTAATTTTCTGCAATACTTCGCTGATATAATCAGGATCTTGAATAAGAATGTACTCAAAATGAGTTAAAGCGTTTTTAAATTGATATTGTGCTAAATAATGATCACCCAGCAAAATAGACGCTCTAGTACAGTGTGGTGAATATTCCAACGCTTTTCGCAATGCATTTAAATGTTCTTCTGCATTATCAGATTTAATTGTTTGAGCATATTCACAATAATAATGCGATAAGGGAACTTTATCTGTTTCTGGCTCAATTTTTAACAATTTTTCAGAAACATTAATCGCTTTCTTCCATTCCTTCGTTTTCTGATAAATCACCATTAATTGAGTAAGTGAATTTACTGCAAATTCAGGCTCATCCAATAGCAGAATATAGTAATTTTCAGCACGGTCAAAAAAGCCTGCTGCCATAAAATCTTTGGCTAATTGCTGTTTTGCTAATAACTTTTGTTCAATCGAATAATGAGGACTAGCATCAAGTGCTTGGTGAATTCGTAAAGCACGATCAACTTCGCCACGAGAACGAAATAAGTTCCCGAGTGTAAGCTCTGCTTCAAATTGGGATTCAGTTGCAATCTGATTCTCAGACTCTTGTTTTTGGAGCATTGACAGAAAAAGATCTACTGCCTTTTCCTGCTGATTAGATAAAAGAAAATTTAGTCCCGTAACATAATCACGGGAAAATTTATTATTGACAGATTCTTGATCCATTTTCGCACTGCGTTGTCCCATATACCACCCATATAGAGCGGCAATTGGCAGTAAAAGGAACAGTAGTTCAAGCATTACTCAGCCTTTGGCGTAGTGGTCGTTAATTCTGTAATTTGTTGCGCTTGTCTTTTTACACGACGATTTAACGCAATATTTTGTAATTTAAGGCGTAAATAGAATATACCAGTAATCAACCAGCCTAAAATTAGGCCAAAGCCAAATAAAATAGCTACAAGGCTAGATAAACGTAACTCACTTTGTGCAACAACATAATTAAATGTGATCAATTGATCGTTATTAGCCCCAATAGTTACTGCAACTATAATTACAGCTAAGGTAATTAAAATACCTAAAATATATTTCATCATCTCTCTTCCCTCTACATTAGCTAAGTTATCATTAAATTTTAAGCGTTTACAGAAGATCCACACGCTCTTTTAAATCTTTACCTGCTTTAAAATGAGGGACATATTTAGCATCTAATTTCACACTTTCACCTGTTTTAGGATTACGTCCTAAGCGAGGTTGGCGATAATGCAAAGAAAAACTACCAAATCCCCTTACCTCAACTCGCTCTCCTTGTTCCAAAGACAGCATAATTTGTTCTAAGAGTTCTTTAACTCCGTCTTCAACAGACTTTACTTGTAAGGTCGGATTAAGTGATACTAAATTATCAATAAGTTCTGATTTAGTCATAGTTTCTCCTGATTATTTAAGTCAAAGCGGATATGTTTTCACATATCCGCTTTCAACTAGAAAGACGCTAATTATTCGCCTTTAGCTGCTTGGAAAGCTGCTGCCATTGCGTTTGGCATCTCAACTTCTTGTTGTTTGTTCACTTGAGCGATTGCTGCTGACTCTTCAGCTTCATCTTTCGCACGAACAGATAAGTTAACAACGCGAGATTTACGATCAACACCAGTGTATTTCGCTTCGATTGAATCACCAACAGCGATTACTGTTGTGATATCTTCAACGCGGTCACGAGTTGCTTCGTTAGCACGGATGAACGCTTCCACGCCACCTTCTAACTCAACTTTAACACCTTTAGCATCAACTTCTACAACTTTACCTGTTACGATAGCACCTTTTTTAGTACTGTCTACGAAGTTAGTGAATGGATCTGATTCTAATTGTTTGATACCTAAAGAGATACGCTCTTTCACTGCATCAACTTGTAACACAACAGCTTCTACTTCGTCGCCTTTTTTGTAGTTACGAACCGCTTCTTCACCTGAAACATTCCAAGAAATGTCAGATAAGTGAACTAAACCGTCGATACCACCTTCAAGACCGATAAAGATACCGAAATCAGTGATAGATTTAATTTTACCTGTCACTTTATCATTTTTGTTGTGAGTTGCTGCGAAGTGTTCCCATGGGTTTGCTTTACATTGTTTTAAACCTAATGAGATACGACGACGTTCTTCATCAACCTCAAGAACCATAACTTCAACTACATCACCTACGCTAACAACTTTAGATGGGTGGATGTTTTTGTTTGTCCAGTCCATTTCTGAAACGTGAACTAAACCTTCAACACCGTCTAAAATCTCAACGAAGCAACCATAGTCTGTTAAGTTAGTTACTTTACCAGTTAATTTGCTATTTACTGGGTGGTTTTGAGCGATTGCAACCCATGGATCTTGGCCTAATTGTTTTAAGCCTAATGATACACGAGTTTTCTCTTTGTCAAATTTAAGTACTTTAACAGTAACTTCTTGACCTACAGCAACTACTTCGCTTGGGTGTTTAACACGTTTCCATGCCATATCAGTGATATGTAATAAACCGTCAACGCCACCTAAATCTACGAATGCACCGTAGTCAGTTAAGTTTTTAACTGTACCAGTAACTACTGAACCTTCAACTAAGTTCGCTAATACTTCATCACGATCTTGGCTGCTTTCTGATTCGATTACCGCACGACGAGAAACAACTACGTTGTTACGTTTTTGGTCAAGTTTGATAACTTTGAATTCTAATTCTTTACCTTCTAAGTTTAAAGAATCACGAACTGGACGAGTATCAACTAATGAACCTGGTAAGAATGCACGAACACCGTTTAACTCAACAGTGAAACCACCTTTTACTTTACCATTAACAAAACCAATAACTGTAGCTTGTTCTTCGAATGCTTTCTCTAAAGCAATCCAAGCTTCGTTACGTTTTGCATCACCACGAGAAACCACTGTTTCACCGAAGCCATCTTCAACGGCTTTAAGAACCACATCTACTTGGTCACCAACTTGAACTTCAAGTTCGCCTTGCGCATTTGTGAATTCTTCAGCTGGGATTGATGATTCAGATTTGAAACCTGTATCAACGATTACATAGCCTTTTTGGATAGCAACAACAGTACCTTTAACTACAGAACCTAAACGAGCTTCTGTTGCTAAGAATTCTTCAAGTAGTTGAGCAAAATTTTCTGACATAATTTTCTTCTTAAATAAAAATGAACATCCATTAAACATCCTGTTTAAATGGGGTTAGTAATAATCACCAAACACATCCTATGTTCAGCAAAACCAAATTAAATTGTTCTGAATTTAGCAATATGCTCTAAAGCTTGAGCAATTACCTCTTCAATCGACATATTTGTCGAATCTAACAATAAAGCATCTTTAGCAGGAACTAAAGGCGCAACAGCGCGATTTCTATCGCGAAAATCACGCTCTTTAATCTCGGCTAAAATCTCGTCAAAGTTAGCATTAAATCCTTTTTCTTGCAACTGTTTTACACGTCTTTTTGTGCGTTCTTCAGCACTTGCATCTAGAAATAACTTGACTTGTGCATTTGGGAATACTACCGTTCCCATATCTCGCCCATCTGCGATTAAACCATTTGGAGAGCTAAAATCACGTTGTCGCTGTAATAGAGCATCTCTTACCTTCGGGAAAATGGCAACTTTTGAGGCATTTTGCCCCGCTTCTGCAGTACGAATTTGATCGCCTACATTATCGCCATTTAAGATAACGCTAATTTCCCCATTTTCTGGTACGAATTTTACGTTTAAATGGCGACCAATTTCAGCTACGGCATCTTCATCATCTAATGCTACACCAGCTTTTAATGCGGCTAATGCCGTAATTCGATAAATGGCACCTGAATCTAAAAAATCGCAACCTAATTTTTCAGCTAAAGCATGACACAAAGTCCCTTTGCCAGCACCACTAGGTCCATCAACAGTAATAATAAAATTGTTCATTTATTTTCCTACATTACCTAAAGAAGCATCATAATTCTGGGAACTCACCAATAATCACATTAACTTCCATAATCTGATTGTTGCGCAATATTTGCACTTTAACTTTCGTTCCTGGCGTCATATTCGCCAACAAGTCCATCATTTGCGTTGGTGATTCAGCATCAATCTCGCCAACTTTTAAAATACGGTCATTTTCTTCTATACCAGCCTGTGCAGCAGGACCATTTTCCGCAACACCTGTGATTAAAACACCTTTTGCATCCTCTTGGCTAGCGGTAGAATATAAAGAGCTATTTACACCAAAGTAACCTCGAATAACTCGACCATCTTTAATGATTTTATCCATGATTTGCTTGGCTAAATTAATTGGAATCGCAAAATTAAGACCTTCTGCTAATTCATCACTTGTTTTGCCAAGACTTAATGTATTAATTCCGACTAATTCTCCCGCAGAATTAATGAGCGCACCGCCTGAATTACCTCTATTAATAGAAGCATCCGTTTGAATAAAATTCTGACGTCCACCATCAGTTAATGCATTACGCCCCGTTGCACTAATAATGCCTTGAGTAATACTTTGTCCTAAATTAAAAGGGTTTCCAATTGCAAAAACTACATCACCAATGCGAACTGGGCGTGCATCATTTTGTGGAATCGTAGGCAAATTTTTAGCACGAATTTTTAACACTGCTAAATCTGTCAGCGTATCATCACCAACTAAAATAGCATCTGAAATACTTCCCGTTTGTAATGCAACAATAATTTGTGCCGCATTCTGAATAACATGCTTATTTGTTAAAATATAGCCATCCGTAGTCATAATTACACCAGATCCTAAATTTTTAACTTCAAAAGCTTCCCCATTTTGGCTTGGAGAACGGTTATACACATTTACTACGGCTGGAGAGGCTAATTTTACTGCGTCATGATAACTTGCAATCGCAAGGTTTGTTTGTCCACCCGAATTAATTTTGGTATTAACTAATGGTGCAATATAAAGAATCAAAAACGCACAAAAAAGTCCAAAAACCACCGCCTGCATTGCTTTTTTCTTCATTTTCAGTCCTTTAATTTTCCTAACATAACGAACTAGTTATTATATAAGAATTTTAGGCTTTAGAACAGGTCATTCCTTATGTTTATTCAGCATTCACTTGTCAAAATTAGCATCAACCATAATTGCCTATTGCATCATTCGCTAATTTTTATTGTGAATTATCAAAAAATCGCTATAATGACGCGCCCTTTTCAAGGGGTCTGATCAGTTGTTAAACTATTCATACTGATTAGATGGAGGAACATCATTCCTCAATGGTCTTACTTAACAAAAAATAGATAACAATAAAAATATTGGAGCTATAATGAGAACATTTTTAACAATGTTATTAACGATTATCTGCGCAGCAATTAGCTATGTGATGGAAGGATGGAGTTCAGTTATTTTCGGTTGGGCTACGTTTACTTTAGGTTTATTATGCATTTTATTTGCACTTACCAAGAAAGGTGAGAAATTAATTGAGGAAGTAGCAGATCATCAACAAATTTAAAATTCAATAAGCTTTTGTGGAGTGGGCGAAGATATATTGACGTTTTTCGGCTCAGGAAAATCAAGGCAAAATAAAGTTTTTCGCTTTGAGCTAATTGATTAGTCGGGCGCAATGCTCTGTTTTATCAATCACGATGCGGGTAACTTTAGGGGTTTTGTCCCTTTTCTATTGGTTTTCTACTTGTATCGCTAATAAGCCCATATTTTATGCCTTTATTTGATAAAATGTGCTTGTTCTTGATAGTTAAAACATCAGACACATTGTGGGCAATAATAGATGATGCAATAAAAAAGCTAGCTCCTTATGGGGGCTAGCTTTTTAAGCATATATGATATTAACTCATATTATGTTATGGTGCTCTGGGCGAGACTCGAACTCGCACATCCTATGGACACTACCCCCTCAAGATAGCGTGTCTACCAATTCCACCACCAGAGCTTTAATTCTTTCACCCAAATTATTGAGGAATATCGTTATTTTGGGCTTCTTCTTTTTTAGGTTGTTCTACTTTTTGTTGAACACCACTTAAATCTTCAAACTGACTTTTCGGTGCTACTTGATGGGAATTTAAATTACCAATAAGTAAGCTAATACCAAAAAAGATCACTGCTAAAATCGCTGTTGTTCTCGACAAGAAATTTGCTGAACCAGCTGAACCAAATACTGTTCCAGCAGCACCGCTTCCAAATGAAGCGCCTGCATCAGCACCTTTACCCTGTTGCATTAACACAAATCCGATTAATGCAATTGCAACAACGAGATAAATAATTGTTAGTACGTTTAACATTTAAACTCTCTATTTTCCGCGAAAAATTTCAGATTTTAAAATTAAAATCAACTTGCGATGGCGTGCATAATATAGATTTCACACTTTGCTTGCAAGCGATTTTTTTGTCTCACAGGCGCACTTGCCTTATTTTTCAGCAGTTTGTAAATTTTTCTTAAAATTCGACCGCTTACGATAAGAAGTAGGCGGTTGAATTTTACTTAAATTTTGCAATTTTTGTCTTTCCGTGTGGAGTAACTCGGGTAACTTACTAGTAAGCGTAGCCATAAATTGCTGATAACTTGCTTGTTTTTTGCTAATGTCGGTCAATTGCATTTCCCAGTGAGCAGTCATATCAGGTTGGGTAGCTTCATCAGGCAAGGCGCTGATTAAAATTCTCCCCGCTTCGGTACTATGAATATTACGGCCTTTTTTAGTTAAAAAACCACGTTTAAACAGCAACTCAATAATACCTGCTCGAGTTGCTTCCGTACCTAACCCATCCGTTTCTCGCAAGACTTTTTTAAGCTGTTTATCTTGTACAAAGCGCGCGATTCCTGTCATAGCTGATAACAAACTTGCATCAGTAAAATGTCTAGGAGGCTGGGTTTTCTTACTGACAATTTCTCCATTTTCACAATGAAGTTGTTGCCCTTTTTTTACAACAGGTAACAGCGGTTCTAAAATCTCATCACTATCCTCTTTACCAAGCAACGCTTTCCAACCAGCTACAATTAAATTGCGAGCTTGCGCATGAAATACACCGCCTGCGATATCCAATACAATTTTTCCTTTACGATATTCCGCATCAGGGCAAAATTGCATTAAATATTGGCGTGCAATGAGTTGATAAATACGTTTTTCGTTTTCAGTTAATTGCACATTACCTTGCCTTGCGGTTGGAATGATTGCATGGTGTGCTTCCACTTTTTTGTCGTTCCAACAACGGTTACGAATATCAGGATCCACTACCGCTGGTTTTTCCTTATATTCATCCAAATAATGCGCAATTGCCGCCATCACTTTAAAGCGATCCGCATAGTGTTCATTCGGCAGATAACGATTATCTGAACGAGGGTAAGTGATCAATTTATGCGTTTCATAGAGCTTCTGACAAATATCAAGCACAGCTTGAGCTGACAAGCCATAACGGCGTGCAGCATCAATTTGTAATACGGATAATGAATAAGGCAATGGTGCAGTTTCGGTTTCAATTTTATCTTGATAATCAGTAACTTGCGCATTCTGATCAGTAATGCGTTTAACTACATTTTCCGCCAACCCTTTGGATAACACGCGACCATCTTCGTCTTGATAATCTTCACACGCTTTGCTCGGTTGCCACTGAGCGGTAAAACGCTCTTGCGTTTCTGGCACAACAATATGCGCAAGTACTTCAAAATAGTCTTTCGGTACAAAATGTTCAATTTCCAAATCACGACGTACAATCAGACCTAACACGGGCGTTTGCACTCGTCCAACAGACAGTACGCCCTGATAACCAGCCCAACGTCCTTGTAGTGTATAAGCTCTAGTCATATTAATACCATACAACCAATCTGCTCTAGCACGCGCCAGTGCTGAGGTAGCAAGCGGTATAAAATCACGATTATTTTGCAATTTTTCAATCGCTTTCTTTACCGCACTTGGGTTGAGATCGCTGACTAAACAGCGCTGAATTTGATTACGCTTTTCGCCTGATACATTGAGATAGCTAAATACTTCATCAACCAATAATTGTCCTTCACGATCAGGGTCGCCCGCATTAACTAATGCATCTGCTTTTTTTACTAATTTCTCGACCGCTTGTAATTGCCTTAGCGTCTCTTTTTTAGGCACTAGTTTCCATTGTTGCGGAATAATCGGCAAATGTTCCATACGCCACATTTTAAAACGCTCGTCATAGGCATCAGGCTCTGCTTGTTCTAATAAATGGCCGATACACCAAGTCACTACATCATTTTCACCACATTGTATATAGCCATCACCACGGGTATGTGGCTTAGGTAATACATCGGCGATTGCTCTTGCTAAACTTGGCTTTTCTGCAACAAATAAACGCATATATGAATAAACTATCAGAAAGAATAAAAGTGGGTAATTTAGCTTACCCACTTACTTTATTTTGAATAAAAGACTTAATTAAGCCCTTGTGATGAAAGAATCATTTGGCATTGCACTGGTGGGGTTGGCAATACTTTGGCTTTTGAGGCCATGCTGCCTGCTGGTGCTGGTTCAAACCACGAATAGAGTTCTGCACCACAACCATCGCCTGCTGGTACTGGTGCTTGGTTTTCACAGTTAGGGGCATTTTGTGGACAACTTAAACGCACATGCATATGCGAATCATGTCCATACCAAGGACGCACTTTACGTAACCAGCCTCGATCACGACCTGCAGTATTACATAGTTTGACCTTAATTGCAGGATTCACAAAGATTCTATCAACACGCGTATCTTGAGCAGCTAATTTAACCATGGTTGCGTGTTGTGCAGTCCAAACTCGCTCATCTACAACTTGCGCATCACGATTTACCATTAATGTTGCTAAACCTGCTGGATTTTTTGCGGTTTGCTCATCCATTGGACCGAATCTAAACCAAATATCCGCATCTAAGCCTGTTTGGTGGCTCGCATGACCAGAAGAAAAACGTCCGCCCGCTGGCATGCCCATATCGCCAATGAGAATAGGTGGAAGACCAGCATTTTTCGTATTTTGTGCTAAACGTTGTAAAAATGATAATAGGTCTGGATGTCCGTAAAAGCGATTACGCGCTGAACGGATCACTTGATAGCCTTCACCTTTTAGAGCTAATGGTTGCGCTCCAATAATACAGCCATTGCTATAGCCACCGATCGATTGTGGTTGTCCTGCTACTGGAGTTCGAATTTGCTCCCACAATGTAGCTTGAACAGAGGTGGCTAAACCAAGAATGCTTGATAACAAAACGGTTTTAAATTTTTTCATATATTGCTTTCTATATAAGAATAAGAGTCTTTAAACAAAGGACAAAATACAAGCGGTTATTTTTGCAAAAAAATCCTGTATTATGCAGCAGTTACACAGTTGCTACATCACTGAAGAAAATTCTTACTTTTGTGTATTTGCTACACAATGTCGAAAAACTCAACCGCTTGTTTTAATTATACTCAACTTAGCGGCATTGCGCCTTAAATCTGAGTAAATGGTCTAATAAAATAATAGCTGTCATTGCTTCTGCAATCGGTACCGCTCGAATACCCACACATGGATCGTGACGCCCTTTGGTAACTAATTCCACGGCTTCATTATTCAAGTTCACTGAACGACCTGACACCATAATGCTAGAAGTTGGCTTTAACGCAATATGCGCAATAATCGGTTGTCCAGAGCTGATTCCACCTAAAATTCCCCCTGCGTGATTTGAAACAAAGCCTTCAGGTGTCATTTCATCTCGGTGTTCACTGCCCTTTTGTTCTACGACTGCAAAACCATCGCCAATTTCGACCGCTTTCACGGCATTGATTGACATCAACGCATGGGCAAGATCTGCATCTAAACGATCAAATACAGGTTCTCCCAAACCAACAGGTACATTTTCAGCCACAACCGTTAATTTTGCACCGATTGAATCTCCCTCTTTTTTTAACTCTCGAATGAGCTCATCAAACCCTTCTACCGCCACAGGATCAGGGCAAAAGAACGGATTACTTGCCACTTGTTGCCAATCAATTTTACTAATATCAGCAACGGTTTCAGGGTTGATTTTTACGTTGCCGATTTGTGATAAATAGCCACGCACTTGAATACCAAACTGTTCTCGCAAATATTTTTTAGCAATCGCCCCTGCCGCAACTCGCATTGCCGTTTCACGGGCAGACGAACGACCACCACCACGATAATCACGAATGCCATATTTTTGTTGATAGGTATAATCTGCGTGGCCTGGACGGAACTTATCCATAATATCACCGTAATCTTTCGAACGCTGATCACCATTTTTGATCATTAAACCAATACTCGTGCCTGTTGTTTTCCCTTCAAACACTCCTGATAAAATTTGTACTTCATCATCTTCTCGACGAGGGGTGGTATAACGAGAAGTCCCAGGTTTACGGCGATCTAAGTCAGGCTGAATATCTGCCTCACTTAATTCCATATTCGGTGGTACGCCGTCCACGATACAACCTAATGCAATACCGTGAGACTCACCAAATGTGGTTACTTTAAATAATTGTCCAATGCTGTTGCCTGCCATAATGTTTCCTTCTTATTATGCAAAATTTTCACTAAATTTGACCGCTTGTTGCTGTGTTTTATTTACACCATGCATATTGACATCTAGCTGTTTGAAAGCGAATCGAATTTGATTTTGTTTTAGTAATTCCGTAATTCGATAATGTAAGAACGTCAAAGTCTCCGAACGATCGCCTAATTCTCCTACAAACACTTCAATTTCATGTTCTAACGCATTTTCGTTAAAACGTAAAATATTGATTGCAGGTTTTGGTTCTGCCACTACTTTAGGCGCTTCCGCAATCGCTTGCAAGATTAATTCTCTTGCTTTTTGCAGGTTGTCGTCTAAGTGTACATTTAGGAAGAATTGTAAACGTGTAATCGTATTATTTAACGTCCAGTTAATAAAACGATCGGTGACAAATGCCTGATTTGGTAATACCACTTCCATATTATCGGAGTTGATTAACGTGGTAGACCGCAATTTAATTTCGGTAATTATCCCTGTGTATTGTCCAACGGTTACCTTATCACCTACTCGAATCGGGCGCTCAAATAATAAGATTGAGCCTGAAACGATACTGCCAAAAATTTCTCGCACCCCGAACCCCAAACCTACTGACAATGCGGTAAAGATCCACTGGATTTTAGTCCATGAAATACCAAGCGCAGAGAACGCCGACACGCCACCGACGATCACAGTCATATAAATAAATATTGTGGTGATCGTTTGTGGCGTACCTTTCGACAATTTGATACGCGAGAATAGAATTACTTCTAAAATACCCGCAATATTTTTAATTAGGACGTAAGTCACCACCACATACAACAACGCTCGCATTAAATTTAGCAAGGTGATTGATTCAACTTTTACACCATCATTGCTTTCAAATAAAATCACACCATCCAAATAATAAGCAATACTAATCAAATCTGACCAAACGATATAAAGTAGTGCAAATAACATTACCCACCCAATTAAATCTGTCACACGGAAGATTTGTTGGTTTACGACCGAAAGTTTAATGCTCTCTTCTTCTTTTATATCGTCTTTATGCGCTTGATCCGTTGCTTGCTGCTCTCGGATTTTCTGACGTTTTTCTTGTAAACGACGATAAGCTAAACGACGAGCAGAAATCGTTACTGCACGATAAGCAAAATAGCGCCCAAAAACCCAAATTAGAATCACAAAATAGCTATTCAATAAATGGGTGATCAAATAAATTGCAGTATAGTAATAGCCCAAAACGATCAACACAATCAATGAGATCGGCACAACGATCAACACTAAACGCAATAGCTTAAATAAACTTACATTGCGAATCGTTCCATCTTCTGTTTTAGCATTTTGGTATTCGGTGATCCCTCGGTCTAATAATGGGCGTACCACAAAAAGGCATAACGCCAATGCCACAATCGACATCACCTGACCAATTACATCATTTGGGTAACCGATCATCTCAATTTGAGATGGAATAGATGAAATAAGTAATAAGCCGATAATCCAAATTGATTGCTTAATAATTCGCTGGAAAATACGGTTACTTTCTTGTGGCATACCGAAGTGACGATAAGCCAATCCATTTGGGCGTAACAGTGATAACACTGTCGCAAAAAACCACCAATATAAGGTTAATCGTACTCCCCAACGCCATGCAGAAATCGGATCGTCAAAGAATAAAAACGCAATCAAGTTATAAGCGGTAAAAAACATTAACGTACTTGGTAAGGCTAATAATAGCGTCCAAAACATTGCCTCTGGCGTATGCCAATGGCTGTCGTTTTTTAACGTATTCACTTGGCTAGCAATCTTAGACAAGCGGTCTTTTATTGCTTGTTTTTTCCAATTTAGCAAAAAGGAAATCAATAAAAAGAAGGCCGTAAATAGCGCTGTTGGTAAGATATTCTTACTCACATTGCTAAAACTCACATAATGCGCCAACTCTGTAATTTCCGAAATTGCCAATTTAGGAAATGCTTTAATCCAATCTAGCCCCATTGGATTATTACTGTTTACCCAGAAACTTTGTTGTTGCAATTTACGCTGTAACGCACCGCTAATTGAGTCAATTTGATTTTGATTATTTTCAATATTAATCGAAACATTCAACTGACTATTCAACGATTTAATAATGTCATCCAGTAATTTTTGGCGCTCTTTTAACAGTTTGCTAAGTGCCAAATTTTCTTCATAAGTCAGCGGTTCTTCCAATTCTAGAGTAAGTCTTTGAATATAATCTTCAAGATCATATAACTGATCACGTATTTGTGAATATTCGAAAATATGCACACGAACATTAGCAATCGACGTTGCTAAATCATTGTTTAATTTTGCCGTCGGCAGTGCCTGCATTTGTTGGTTAATCACCTTAGACAGCACTAGTGTACCTTGCAAAGCACTAATTTGCTCTTCAATGTTACGTTGTGCTTGGGTTAAACCTTCCAACACATTTTTTGTGCGCAGATCGTCCTGCGACAACGTATTTAGCGTCTGTGTTTGTTTTACTAAAAATTGGCTTAGCTCTCGGTTATATTCTAATTCATCTTGAATTAAGAAATTCTGAATACCACTCGTCACTTGTTGATTTTCAACTTGTTGTGCTTTTTTTTCTGATTCTTGCAAGCGCTTCGCATTCAATACTTCTTGCAAGACAGTGAGTTGCTTTTGCAATAATTGTTGATGGGCGGTAGCTTCACTTCGTTTTTCTTCATCAAGATCGATCAACTTCTCCGCATTGGTAGTCAGTAATGCGTTAAATTTATTATTTGCTTCAATGTAATCTAGTTCGGCATTCCATCGATCAATACTTGCTTTATTCGCCTGATTATTATTTTTTAAGCGGGTAATTTCTTGAATACGTGCAACATTGCCCTCAGTCGTTTTTTGACTATTTAGTAAATGATTACGTATATTGGATATACGGCTATCCAACTCACTTAAGGTCACTTGTACCGATTGCAATTTAGTTTGCGTATCCGCCTGTTTTTTACTTAATTCATCTAACGAAAGCCCATTAAACGCACTGTTTTTGAGTGAGTAGGTTTCTTCTTCGTACGCCTTGATACGAGCCTCAATTTCTAACAGTTCTTTTGGTAGCGTTTGTAATTGTTTTTCTAAAGCTTCAATATCATTTTTTTGCTTTTTCGTTTGCTCAATAAACTGCAAAGCAGTGTTGAGAGTTTGTGAATCGTCCGCTTTCGGCTCCGCCTCAAGTGTTCCTGTTTGTAACGCACTAATTTGGTTACGCACACTCGCTTCTACGGCTTGCTGTTGGGCTGTTTCAGCCAACGCAAACGGAGTAAACAAACTAGAAAAGAGTATGAATTGCCAGGCTTTCTTAAACATCATAAGTAAGCTTATCCTTAATTCTTGTCGTTAAATTTCTCTGTTGCCCATTTAACTTCTTCATTGGTTTCTTGGTTTTTAATAAAAATATCCAATTGGTTAAAGGCAATCTCAATATTATGTTCAGCAAAAAGCTGATTGATACGTCGATTTAATTCATCTATTGTCGTGGTTCGCTCACTAATTTGCCCTACGTGTACTCGTAATTCGTGATCTAATGTACTCGCACCAAAAGTGAGAAAGTAAACTGCTGGCGCAGGCTCTTTTAATACGCTTGGATGCTCTTCGGCTGCTTGTAATAACAAACGTTTAACTAAATCTAAATCTGAACCGTATGCCACGCCAACACTGATCACCAAACGGGTCATTGAAGAGGTTAATGCCCAGTTTACGATACGTTCCGTAATAAATGCCTTATTCGGCACAATGACTTCTTTTTTATCCACATCAATTAAAGTAGTCGCACGGATACGAATTTTTGACACGGTGCCATTAAAATCGCCAATGGTAATCATATCGCCAATACGTACAGGGCGTTCAAATAAGATAATGATCCCCGACACAAAGTTTGCAAAAATTTCTTGCATACCGAAACCTAAACCCACAGATAATGCGGTAAATAGCCATTGCAATTTAGACCAAGACATCCCCAATGTTGCGAAAGCAAACACCGCGCCCAGCATAATCAGTAAATAAGTAAGCAAAGTTGTGATCGTATAAGGCGTTCCTTGCGAAAGCTTCAAATTAGAGAACACCAGTGCTTCCAATAAACCGCTTAAGTTTCGGATCAACACATAGGTAATAAATAAAATTACAAAGGCGACAAGCAAGTTCAGAAGCGTAATCGATTCCATTACCACACCATTTGCAGTTTCTGTTGCTTGTTGCCAAAGTGTTACACCATTTAAATAATACGCAACAGTAATTAAATCAGACCATACCCAATACAATAAGCCAAATAACGTCGCCCAAAGTAGCATATCTGTCACTTTTAGCATTTGATTCTTAATTTCACTTACTGCCATGGTATCGTCGTGCAATTCTAGAATATCACTTTCCGATTGGATAACCTGTGCTTCATTACTGCTTGCTTTTGCCTGTAATTGCTCTCGTTTTTCTTGTAAACGGCGATAAGCCAAGCGACGTGAAGCAATATTAAAGGTGCGGTAAAACACATTTCGTAAAATAATCCATGTGATCACAGCAAAATAGGTCGAAACTAAATGCTCAATAATCACTAACGAAGTGTAGTAATAGCCTAAAACGATCAAGACAATTAATGCAATTGGAGCCAGAAGTAAAATTGCACGAACAATATTTAATAATACATTACGCGGGCTTTCTTCGTCTTTTTCTGCCACATTTTGATAAGTCGAGATCGCTTGTCGGAAACCTGGCGCAACAATAAATACAATGCTAATTAATACAATAATACTAAAAGCTTCACCAAGCACATCATAAGCAATGCCCATATTTGTTACATTACTCAGTACGGCGGTATTTAGCATCAAGCCGATCACCCAAACCGATCGTTTCAAAATATCAAGAAAGACCGCATTACTTTTTTGAGGCATATTAAAATGACGGAAGCCAATTCCATTCGGGCGAAGCATTGCCGCCATAAAGGCAAAATAAAACCAATAGCCCGCCATTTTGAGTCCCCACGGCCAAACTTCGGTTGGATCAAAGAAGCAAATGTAGGTAACTAAAATAAACGCTATTAAAAATGCAAATGTACTTGGCAAGCACAAAATCAGTGTCCAGAAAATCGCCTTTGGCGTATTCCACTGACTATCTGTTTCCACCGTTTTCATGCTGTTATTAATTTTGGTTAAACGCTGTTTGATCTGCTCTTTACGGCGAATAATCAAAAAGATCCCCAGCGCTAACAACAGCTCTAATAAACTAGCAGGCACCACATTGTCTTGCCAATTAGAAAAATCAAACTTCTTCGCTAAATCATTTAGCTGAAATCCTGCCATAGGTAAAAAATTCTTAAACCAATCTAAATCCATTGGGCTATTACTTTTCACCCAGAAACTTTGTTGCTCTAATTTCTTTTGTAGCGTGTCACTAATCGTTTGAACTTGTTGTTGATTTAATTCAATATTAATTGATAAATTAAGTTGATTATTTAAAGATTTAATCACTTCCGCCAAGATTGTTGAACGCTCGGTTAAAATGGTTTTTAACTGCGCTTTTTCTTTTTCTGAAAAAGTAACCTTTTCTTCTTTTTCTAATTGAGCAATATAAGCATTAGGATCTGAAATGGCGTCTTTAAATTCAGTCATATCAAACACCCTTACGCGCAAATCTGCGATCTGTTTTGATAAACCTTTTACCATTTGATCTTGTGGTAAGGATTGGCGTTGCTTATTAATAATGCGAGAAAGTACCAGCGTACCTTGCAACGAACTAATCTGCTCTTCAATATTACGCTGGGTTTGTTGTAGATTATCAAGCACGCCTTTAATACGCAGATTATCTTGCGATAACTGCGCCATTTCAGTGGTCTGTGCTAATAATGTCTCACTGATTTTGGTATTTAGATTAAGCTCTTTTACAATCCGTGGATTGGTCTCTGAATTGATATTTTTTTGCTGAGATTGGGTCGCCTGCTCAACTTTATTTTTCGAATCTTCCACTAATTTAGCATTGATCGCCTCTTGCAAATTAGCTAATTCTGTCTGTACATTTTGTTGTGCAACACGTTGCTCTTCTAACTGGCTGTTATATAACGCAGTCAAATCATCGCTACCGCCTAGCAGCAACTGGTTGTAACCATTTTGCAGCTCCAACAAAACTAATTCTGCTTCTAACTTTGTTTTTCTCACATTTGACGTATTAGCATCGGCCAACAAGGTATTAATTTCTTGTTTGCGACTCGCATTGTTCATCAGTGTAGTTTGAGCTTTATCGGGCACAGCATTTTGCACCACTAGCTTAGCATTAATATCTGTAAGCGCCTGTTGGATCGTGTCATTTTGTACTTGAGCATTTGCCTGCGCTTTTTGTAATTCCACCAGAGAACGTTGTGAAAGTGTATCTACACTTGGTACTTGTACACTTTTTTGTTTAGTAATCGCTGCTTGGCTGGCTTTCAACACTTGTTGAGAAGTCTTAATGCTTTTTTCTAAAGCTTCGTTATCGGCCTTTTGCTTACTGATTTGAGCAAGCAATGATTGCGTTTCTTCAAGATCATGAATAAGCGTTTTGTTGCTATCGTTTTGCTCCAGCTTTTTTGCTTCATTAATTTGCGCCTGAAGATCTTTTTCAGTTGGCAAGTCTGCTGCCCACCCCACTTGGCTAGCTAAAGCAAATAGCATGCTAAATAAAAAAGTATTAAACAGACGTTTGATCATTCGATTTTCCTAATAATTGAATAAGTGCTATTTTTAACTGCGCACGTGAAATTTTTATATTGCCCTGAGGCTGAGTTTGAACAGCCGCTAATGGATAATAAGCGATAGGTTGTTTAAATTTTTCGAGCTTATCCGCAAGCCAAGCGGTCAAATCCTCACAATTTTTTGCAAATTCGCCTTGGCTAAATTGCAGGATGGCGACAGGTCGCTGTCCAAATTCCGCATCTTCGACAGGTAAAACAAACACTTGATTCACCCGCCCTGATTGATAGATGACTTTTTCAACATCTTCTGGTTGAATATTTTCCCCACCTGAAATAAACATATTATCCAGCCGCCCTTTCACCACTAATTTACCCGAGGTATGCCATTCGCCTCGATCTTTGGTCTGAAACCAACCTTCGGTATTAACAAGCGGTCGAATTTCACCATTTTTTTGCAAATAGCCTAACGCTAACCCACTCCCCTTTACCCAAATTTCATCATCCACCAATTTAATAAACCGCCCTGTTAGCGGATAGCCAACATTATCCAGTTCATTTTCTACTGCACAAATAGTCGATGCCATTTCGGTCATACCATAACCCGAATAACAAGTAATAGCTTGTTGTTGTGCTTGCGCCACTAGCGCTTGCGGGATCGCAGCCCCACCTAACAAAAATCGCTGTTTTATCGGCGCTTGGCTCGTTTTGTTTTGTAAATAACGTTGAAGTTGCGTTGGCACCAATGAAGCGTGTGAAACTTGATCTAAACAGGCGAAAAACTGATCTTTCTGTTCATTAATGACTAGCGTTGCCCCTTTTAATAACCAGCGCCACACAATGCCTTGTCCTGAAACATGGAACAGTGGCAAACTCAACAACCAAGAGTCTGTATGGCGAAATGCGGTTAGCTCACACACCCCTTCTGCATTGTCCAAATGATTTTGCGCTGAATGCACCACTGCTTTCGACATACCTGAAGATCCCGAGGTTAATGTGAGCGTGGCAGGCTTAGTCGGTTGCCACTGAGAAAACGGATAAGCGGTCTGATTTTGCTGAAAATTTGTGAAATGTTGATCGGTCATCAATAGGCTAATGCGATATTCAGTAAGGATGGTTTCACGCTGGCTTTCACTTAAAGCTGGATTGAGCATCAAAATTTTGGCACCAAGTGCAATCGTTGCGCAATAACAAAGCAAACCAATTAACCGATGCGAGCCTGAATAGGCAATTATTTGTTCAGGTTTAGCACCTTGAGCCACTAAAATAGTTGCGGTTTGTGCAACAAGCTGATGAAACTCGCGCCAATTGAGCGAAGAATTAAGAAAGGGAAAATCTTGACCATTTCCCTTTTTCCACACAATAGCTTGCTGTTGTGTAGCATTCACAGCCCAATAAGCGGTCGGAAAAAGGGAAAAATTTACCATACAAAATGATTAAGAGAATAGCTGACGAATGCGTTCGATTAAGTGTTTTGGAAGCTCCATTGATTCCATTACACCTGTTAAAATCAAGCCTTTACGAGCGGTGTTGTTGTTCGTTACTACCCAAAATGGCGAATCAGGGATCTGTTTTGCTTTTACACTGCTACCATGGCTTAATAGCGCTTGTTCGCTTGTCGCAAAATAAGTACGTTCTGTGCCGGTAACCACGGCAGTTGCTTGCGCAAATGCAGCGGCATTTGCGTGGTGTAATGCCGATAAAAGCATCAAAAAGCGCGCAACGTTTTTGCTCTCGTTCACAAATGAATCTGATTTCAAAACTTTCTCAACTTTTTGCACTGTTTTTTCAATGAGATCTTCTTTTTTAGCTTTCGCTTTTGGTTTAGCTAATTCTTTTAATTCATTAATCGTATTTTGCTGAACCAGTACAAAAGGTTGGGGGGATGAAGGTAAACGCAACAGACGACGTAAAATATCTGACGCACTTTCACCAATTGCTTGGGTTCTGCTAGCAATGTAATGATATAATTCATCATCGACTTCGATCGTTTTCATCTTAACCTCTGGATATTTTGTTTTGATTTACTTGATTAGAAAAAAATTCCCAGCATTATAATACAGATTACAGATCTTTTTACAGGATCTTAACCAAATAACTGAATAAAAAATAACAACTTATGACAGAAAATCACATTCTTAATTATCAATTCCAACTTGCAACTGCAAAACCCCATGCCCCAACCATGGTATTTTTACACGGCTTATTCGGCGATATGAATAACCTCGGCATTATTGCTCGCCAATTTAGTGAACAATTTAATATTTTACGAGTGGATCTGCGCAACCACGGTCAATCTTTTCATGCTGATGAAATGGATTACTACTTGATGGCACAAGATCTTCAAACGTTATTGCATCATTTAAACTTAGTCGACAATATTGTGATCGGTCATTCTATGGGCGGCAAAACCGCAATGACACTGGCGCATATTGCGCCCACTTTGGTGGAAAAATTAGTAGTAATTGATATCGCTCCTACCGCTAATCCAACTCATCGTCATGATAATAATTTTGCTGGATTATTTGCGATTAAAAATGCCCAGCCTGCTAATCGCCAGCAAGCAAAAGACATTTTAGCGCAATATGTAAAAGACGAAGGCGAACAACAATTTATGTTAAAAGCGTTCGATCCACAAAAGCCTGACTATTTCCGTTTTAATTTAACGGCAATTAAAAATAACTATGCCAATTTAATGGGCTGGGAACAGGTGTTTTTTGCTAAACCGACCCTTTTTATTAAAGGTGGTGCTTCTGATTATATTCAGGCAAAAGATACTGAAACCATTTTAGCGCAATTTCCCCAAGCAAAATCGTTTGTGATTGCCAATGCACAACATTGGGTGCATGCTGAAAAGCCTGAAACTGTCGCGAGAGCTATTCAAAAATTTTTAGAAAAGGAATAACAGAAAAATGAGCAAAGATACAATTTTTTCCGCACCAATTGAAAAGCTTGGTGATTTTACTTTCGATGAATCAGTCGCCGAAGTCTTCCCAGATATGATCCAACGTTCTGTACCTGGCTATTCTAATATTATCACTGCAATTGGGATGTTAGCACAGCGTTTCGTTAGCGAAGGATCGCACGTGTATGATTTAGGGTGTTCTCGTGGAGCAGGAATCTTATCTATTCGTCGCAATTTACAAACCAATAACGTGAAAATTATTGGGGTAGATAATTCGCAACCGATGGTTGAGCGCTGTCGTTCACATATCAATGCTTACCATTCTGAAGTGCCTGTTGAAATTTTATGCGATGACATTCGCAATATCGAAATTAAAAATGCTTCGATGGTCGTGCTTAATTTTACTTTACAATTTTTGCCACGCACCGATCGTCTTGCGCTACTAACCAAAATTTATCAAGGGCTAAATCCAAACGGTATTTTGGTGTTATCCGAAAAATTCACCTTTGAAAATGAAACGATGAATGAACTATTGATTGATTTACACCACACTTTCAAGCGTGCCAATGGTTATAGTGAACTCGAAGTAAGCCAAAAACGTACTGCACTCGAAAATGTGATGCTCACTGATAGTATTGAAACACACAAAAATCGCCTCACACAAGCAGGCTTTGCACAGGTTGAACTTTGGTTTCAATGTTTTAACTTTGGCTCAATGATCGCTGTGAAATAAGTAAACGGTCGAATTTCACGAGAAAGCTGTAAAAAACTGCTCGGATCAGACAGCTTATGCAAGCTGAGAAATGAGGAAATTTGCGTAAGCGGTCGTTTTTTCGGTATAATTTGCAAAATTTCGTAGGGGCGTATCGCATACGCCCTTTGTTTTATATGAAGTAAGCGTAATATACGCTTCAATAATCTTCAAAAGGAATCAAGCATGAGCTTTTTAACAGGTAAACGCATTTTAGTCACGGGTCTTGCAAGCAACCGTTCTATCGCATACGGTATTGCGAAAGCGATGAAAGCGCAAGGTGCAGAACTCGCATTCACTTACTTAAACGATAAATTACAACCACGTGTTGAAGAGTTTGCGAAAGAATTCGGTTCAAATATCGTATTACCATTAGATGTAGCAACAGACGAATCAATCCAAAACTGCTTTGCTGAATTAAGCAAAAAATGGGAAAAATTTGATGGTTTCGTACACGCAATCGCATTTGCGCCAGGTGACCAATTAGACGGTGACTATGTAAACGCAGCAACGCGTGAAGGCTACCGCATTGCACATGATATCAGTGCATATAGTTTTGTGGCAATGGCACAAGCTGCTCGTCCATTCTTAAATGAAAACGCAGCACTTTTAACTTTAAGCTATTTAGGTGCAGAGCGTGCAATCCCTAACTATAATGTAATGTGTTTAGCAAAAGCATCATTAGAAGCAGCAACACGTGTAATGGCAGCAGATTTAGGTAAAGATGGCATTCGCGTTAACGCAATTTCAGCAGGACCTATCCGCACACTTGCAGCATCAGGTATCAAAAACTTCAAGAAAATGTTAGCCGCATTCGAACAAACTGCAGCATTACGTCGTACTGTTACTATTGATGATGTAGGTAACTCAGCTGCGTTCTTATGTTCAGACTTAGCTTCTGGTGTGACAGGCGAAGTATTACACGTTGATGCAGGTTTCAGCATTACTGCAATGGGTGAATTAGGCGAAGAATAATCCTTCTGCTGAAAACCACTTAAAACCAACGATCCTAAAAAGCAAACCCCAAAGTAAACACTTTGGGGTTTTGTTTTATCGTTTAAGATGAGGCTCGCTGACAGAAAGATCGTTAAGGTCAATCTCTTCCAAAGGCTGTTTTAACCATGACACCGCACTTAATCGCCAATCGTTGATTGTGTCAATATGGGTAAAATGTAATTGGAATACCCGCCCATTGCCGTCAATAATGGCTTTTGGTGCTTGGATTGTGTTGTCGTAAATAAATTGCTGGAGCCTATACAATAATTTGTGTAAATACCTGTTTCTGAGATAATGACATCAGACACAGGTATTTTTATTATGAACGAAAAACAACTCAAAGCCTTGGCAGCAGAGCTTGCCAAAAACCTCAAAACACCGGAAGACCTCAATCAACTGTCTCGGATGTTGAAAAAAATCACCGTAGAAGCCACGTTGAATGCCGAGCTTACCGACCATCTCGGTTATGAAAAACATCAGCTGCGAAAGACCAAAAACATGCGTAATGGTTATAGCTCAAAAACGTTACTTTGTGACGAAGGTGAAATTGAAATCGCCATTCCACGTGATAGAGAAAGTACCTTTGAACCGCAATTAATCAAGAAAAACCAAACCCGTATCACAGGGATGGATGAACAGATAATTTCCTTATATGCCAAAGGGTTAAGTAATCAAGAAATTGTCGAGATGTTTAAGGAGCTCTATGACGCGGATGTTTCCCCGAGCTTGATTTCCCGTGTGACCGATTCGGTAAAAGAGCGTGTGTTGGCATGGCAAAATCGCCCGTTAAATGCCGTTTATCCTATCGTTTATTTAGATTGTATTGTGGTGAAGGTTCGTCAAGAGGGACGTATTATCAATAAATCGGTTTTTGTGGCTTTAGGCGTGAATCTAGATGGGCATAAAGAGCTATTAGGCTTATGGATTGCGGAAAATGAAGGTGCTAAGTTTTGGGCAAATATATTAAGTGAGCTAAAAAATCGAGGGTTACAAGATATTCTGATTGCCTGTATAGACGGTTTAAAAGGCTTTCCTGAAGCAATAAATGCAGTTTACCCCGAAACTAAAATTCAGCTCTGTATTGTCCATATGGTACGTAATAGCTTACGTTTCGTCTCATGGAAAGACTATAAAGCCGTGACCGCAGATTTAAAATTGGTTTACCAAGCATCTACAGAGGCAGTGGCATTAGAAGCGCTTGCTGCTTTTACGGCGAAATGGCGAGATAAATATCCGTTAATATCAAAAAGTTGGCAAGAAAAGTGGAGCAATATCGCTACGTTGTATACCTACCCTGAAGATATACGCAAAGCCATTTATACCACGAATGCGATTGAATCATTAAATAGCGTAATTCGCCGAGTGATTAAAAAACGTAATGTATTCCCGACAGATGAGGCTGTTTTTAAGGTGGTATGGTTAGCAATCAAAGATGCATCAAAGAAATGGACAATGCCGATTCAAAACTGGCGATTGGCAATTAATCGGTTTATTATTGAATTTGGTGACCGCATAAGCGATCACCTTTAAGTGGAAATAGGTGTTTACACAAAATTTGGGATAGGGTCCTTGTTTTAGGATTTTTTAACTTATTTGTAACACACTCTTCTACACATTGATCTTTTGATACTTTATCACAATGATTAATTGAAAATGAGTCCTCTTTCATTGTTGTTGGGCGACTATCGGTAGGTTTCCAGCTATCTTCAGGCTTACCAAAAATTTTTTGAGTTGTACTACTGCAATACATATTAGCTGAATTATTTCCTGTACATAAATAGGTATGGTTAAATATTGGTGGCGCACTTGTACCAGATGGTTGACCTAGCCTTCTTGTGCACATATATGTTGCAAGTCCTAATGGATCTACCCAATGTTGAGTATTTCGCGCGAATAAATACAAATTCTCTCCGCCATCTAACCCAATCGGGTCTTGGTTAACAAACCGCCCTAAAATTGGGTCATAAAAACGGAAGAAGTTATAGTGCAAGCCAGTTTCTTTATCAAAATATTGATTTTGTAATCTAAACGGTTGGTGAGCGGTGTGATTTTCACGGCTAGGCTTGAGTTGCCCCCAGGCGTAATAATTGCCTTTCCAAATTATATTACCCTGACTATCCGTCATTTCTCTTGGAATACCAATTTGATCGCAGTGGAAGTAATTTACAACTTGCTTATCACCCTCATTATAAACTTGCGCTAAAGGCTTATAACTGTTCAGGTGGCTATAAATATAGTTATAAGTGCGGTCGGTTTTGTGATCGATTTCTTGCACAAGATGGCTACCGTCCCACACAAATTCGGTAACTAATTCGTGTTGTTCACCAGTAATTTTT
>NZ_CABFJY010000015.1 GCF_901687125.1 Actinobacillus vicugnae | reverse complement strand
TGTGATGTATTACAACCAAAAGCGTATTAAAATGGATTTAAAAGGATTGAGCCCTGCACAATACAGAGCTCAATATTTATAGTGTACTAACCTGTCCAACTTTTGGGGGGCAGATCAATAAGCGGTCAAATTTGCTAAAACTTTTGCAACGTTAGATTTTGCAAAATTAAGTGATAATTTGACCGCTTACGTATTGATAAACCTAATCACTTAGGTTGAGTTTTAAGTTATTTCACTAACACACTAATTTCCCCGATTTTAACACCAATGTGCGATCGCATAGATATTCCAAAGCTGCTAAGTGGTGGGTAATAAATAGAAAGCTGATCTTAGATTCCATTTGTAGCTGTTTTAATAATTGCAGAATTTGCAATTGGTTGATGGTATCTAAATTACTTAATACTTCGTCTAAAATAATTAATGAAGGTTGTGTGATAAGCGCTCGGCACAGGCAAACACGCTGTGCCTGCCCGCCTGAAAGTTGTGCGGGGTAAGCATCAAGCAAATCTGATGCCAAGCCTACTCTAACTAACCATTTTTGCGCTTCTGCTCTAAGATTTTCCCTCTTCCCTAAAATCACTAATGGCTCCGTTATCGCTTTCCACACGGGAAAATGTGGATTAAGTGAAGATAAATAGTCTTGAAAAACCACGCTAATTTGTCGCTGGCGCACTTTGGCTTTGGTAACACTTTCGCCATTGAGCCAAATGGCGCCCTGATCGGCTTGTTCAATCCCACAAATTAGGCGAGCCAATGTACTTTTACCCGCTCCACTACCGCCAATCAACCCGACACTTTCACCTGCATAGAGTTTAAAACTAATCTGTTGCAAAATTGGTGTCTTTTCTCTGCCAAACAAGCGGTGAGATTTGGGATAAAATTTGCAAAGATCTTTTACTTCTAACAATGGTTTATCTAAATTCACTTGGCAAGGCGCACGGCTTTCAATTTGGCTAAGATATTGTGCATAATTAACTAGTTTTTGGCTAGCAGGATGCTGTAACACTGGCGATTCTCCGCTTATGTTCTGCCATTGTTCAACAATTTTCCCTTGCTCTAACACGGCGATTTCATCGGCTAATCGATTAGCTAACGTTAAATCATGGCTAATAAAAAGCAGTGCGGATTGTTGTTTGATTTTAAGAAATAGCGGAATCAGCGCCTGTTGGGTGGCGTAATCCAAAGCAGAGGTTGGCTCATCCGCAATAATCAGTTCAGGAGAAAGCGCCATAGTTAGCGCAATGACCATTCGCTGTAATTGACCGCCACTCAGCTGATTTGGATAACGTTCAAGCAAGGTGTTGGAAAGCTCCACTTGCGCTAGCATTTTTTCAGCTAGTATTTTTGCCTCGTACGTGTTCAGATTTAAATGAAAACAAAGGGTTTCTTGAAATTGTTTAATCAACGGCATTAGCGGATCAAAAGCTTGCATTGGATCTTGCACAATTAAACCAATTTTTCTCCCCCGAAGTTGGGCGATGGTTTGTGTATTAATTTGGTGATTTTTAAATAAAATTTGACCGCTTGTTTGCAAATTGGCGGGCAACATTCCTAAAATCGCTTTGCTTAATAAGCTTTTACCCGCACCACTTGCCCCAACCAGCGCTAAGCAATGTTTAGCGTTCAGCGTAAGCGTGATGTCCGTGAGTAATGGTTTGGCATTCACACTTTGTACATTTAACTTATCGATCTGTAAAATAGTCATGTTCACTCTCAGTATTGCGCCCAAAGTAATCACGCAAAAAATCACCAAAGCCATTAAAGGCGATCACCACTAACACAATCGCAAGCCCAGCAGGCAACATTTGTTCTGGGTGAAGCAACATAATATTTTTGGCATCAGCTAACATATTGCCCCATTCTGGCGTTGGCGGTTGAACGCCTAAGCCTAAAAAGGATAAACCTGAAATCATTAACATGACACTCCCCATATTGGCGGTGGCTAAAATGGCCAGTTCAGCAAACATTAGCGGTAAAATATGCTGAAATAGTAAGTGACGGTATGAAGCGCCTGCGGTTTTTGCAAACAGCAAGTAATTTTTGTGCGTGTGTTGCAATACGATCCCTCGGATCATTCGGGCATACCACGTCCATTTTACCAGTACAATCGCTAATAAAATATGCTCAATCCCTGCGCCTAATATGCCGACTAATGCAAGAATCATCACCTCAGCAGGAAATGACAGCATTACATCACAACCACGCATTAACAGATTGTCTAGTTTGCCACCAAAGATGCCTGCAAGCATACCAATTAGAGCGCCAATCAATAAGGTGAGCAGCATGGCGCCCACCGCATAAAATACCGAGCTACGAATGCCAAATATCAGCCGTGAAAAAATATCTCGCCCGAGGTTATCCGTCCCCAACCAATAGAGCGAACTTATCGGCTGATATTTTGCGCGAATATTGGTCAACGTAGGGTCAAAAGGTGCAATTTGTTCGGCAAAAATGCCCGCTATCGTGACCATGCAAAGCAGAATCACACAGGCTAGCGCAAATTTGTCTTGATACAAGCGGTTAAAAAAACGCATTATTTTGCACCTCTTAAACGAGGATCTAACCACTGTTGCAACACATCATTCAGAAAATTGAAACTTAAAAAAAGTAACGCCATCAACAAAATATAGCCCTGAATAACGGGATAATCTCGGGAAAAAATCGCTTGAATACACAATCTGCCAATACCATTCAATGCAAAAATATTTTCAATTACCACTGCTCCCGCTAATAATTTAGGAATCGACATACCCATTCCAGTGAATAGGTTATGTAGCGAATTAGGTAAAATATGACGAAAAATCAACCGTTTGTAGGACAAGCCCCGTGCTTTAATATATTGCGCATAGGGCTGTTTTAATTGCTGAATCATGGTCCCTTGCATTAAGCGAAAGTAAGTGCCGATATAACCAAGCGCTAAGGTAATTGCAGGTAAAATTAAACCGCTTGTTTGCTGTAATCCACTGACGGGAAACCATTTTAGCTGTACCGCAAAGCTCCAAATAAGCAATAACGCCAGCCAATAATTTGGCATAGCGGTGAAAAAAAATAACACGCCACGCATCAGCTTATCACCCCAACTGTGCAACACAAACATAGAAAGGCAACTCAACCCCACTGCAACTATAATTATTAGCAATAAGGCACCAAAGGCTAAATAAAGTGTGGTAGGCAGTGCGTGAGCAAGTTCGTCTAGCACAGGTTGATGAGTGATAAAAGAATGCCCAAAGTCGAGGTGTAAAATCCGCCAAAGCCAAAGCCAATAGCGATACAAAAACGGTTTATCCAAGCCCAATTCTGTACGCGTTAACGCAATCACTTCGGGGGTCAATTCAATATCATGCACTCGTAGCGCCACAATCGTCGGATCGCTTGGCGCTAAATGTAACAAACAAAATGCCACAAACGTAATCAATAAGATAACGAGTGGCATAACTAAAACTCGATGTAAAATCATTGTAAGTTAAGGTTGAAAAGTCATTCTCTCAAATGGAATTTCATATTGGGACTGATTAAAACTCACGCCCTGCAACTGTGTGTTAAATAGTGCTTTGGTGCGCGAATAAGTGAGCGGAATATAGACCGCTTGCTCCGCTAAAGTCACATATAATTTTTGATAAAGTGATTGGCGAGTGGTTTCATTTGGGGTAATCAGTAATTCTGAAATCATACGATCAATTTCTGCTTTATTTGCCAAACCTTTTTGTCCTTGGTAATCCGCATGGGCTGGAATGCGAAATGAAGACACAAACGAAGCAGGATCATAAGGTTTTCCCCATGAAAGCGAATACTGAATATCAAATTCACCTGATTTTTGACGATCTAAAAACGCTTGTTTTTCTTCACCTAAGATTTGCAATTCCACGCCAATTTTTTTGAAATCGGCTTGAAGTAACTCAGCAATCTCTTTTTCTGCGGCATTATTGATATTATAAGACAATAATAGCGTCAGCGGTTTGCCGTTTTTATAGCGTACATCTCCAGCTTTTGGCTGAAGCCAGCCAGCTTCGTCTAGTAATTGTTGGGCTTTTTGCAAATTATACGGATAAGTTGGCACAGCAACATTGCTATATGGCACATCTTTTGCCATTAAGGTTTCTGCAACCAGCTCACTGCCATTGAAAATCCCTTCTGCGATCGCAGTTTTATCTACGGCATACGAAAGTGCTTGACGCACTTTTAGCTCTTTGGTGATCGCACGGCTTGAATTAAGCACTAATGTTCGTGAGGCAATCGGCTTACTTAATAAGTGCGTAAAGTTTTGAGAAGCCGCCAGTGCTTGAAAACTTTCCATATCCAACATGTCGCCGTCAGCACCAAAAATCAGTTGAATATCACCTTTTTGTAACGCTAACAACATGGTTTGTCGATCGGGAATCACTTGCCAAACAACCGCTGAAAGTTTTGGTTGTTCGCCCCAATAATTCGGATTACGTTCAAAGCGAGCGAATTCATTTTTTCTATGTTGTGTGAGTAGCCAAGCACCTGTACCAGCGTAACTACTTACGCCATTTTTGGTTTTACCGTCGATAAATGCTTTCGGAGAAATAAAACGAAAAGGGCGGGTGATACCTAATTCAATTAAAGTTGGGTAATAAGCATTTTTCAGTTTTAGCTCTACGGTATACTCATCTAAAGCGGTCACTTTTTCGATTTCTTTTACCAATTCTAACCAAGCATGGCGCTGATAATTATCTAATACTGCTTCAATATTTAATTTAACTGCTTGCGCATTAAACGGCTCACCATCGCTAAATTTTACATTTTTGCGCAAGGTGAAAGTATAAGTTTTGCCATCGGGAGAAATTTGCCAACTCTCCGCTAACCATGGTTTGATCCCTTGATCGGTATTTAATACCAATGGCTCAAACAACATATTTTGTGCTGCCATTTCGCCACTGTATAGATGGGGATTAATATCACGAATATCTTTTGTGCTAGCGTAATCTAACGTATTATTTGCCTGATTAGCATAACCGCTAAACGGTAAACAGAGCGCTAGCCATAACCACTTAGTTAATTTCATCTTGTCTCCTTTTGTTGTTAAAAAATAGCAAAATCCGACCGCTTATTATTTTTGTGTCACGATCATAAACATTGGTGTTGAAGCACCATTAATTTTTTCTTCGAAATCCCAAACAATATCGCTGATTTGTCTATCGATCATCAATTGTTGAAAACCAATATTCAGTAAAGTTTGTGCGTCCCATTGCGGGCGTAAAATTCGGCTTAAAGGTAATTTGCGAGCAATATCATCCATTTTTTTCGTGTTTGGATCAGCATAGTGATCGACCACTGCATTTTTAGCGGTATTCGCACGGTCTTGCGCAAAACCTTTTTGATATTCTTCATCAAACAAATGCAAATACCAGTTTGCATCAAAATTAATTAAACGCCCACCTTTTTTCAGTACACGATGCCAATCTTGATAGGCTTGTGCTGGCGCATTTAAATTCCAAGTAACATTACGGCTCACAATCAGATCAAACTGCTCTGCTTCAAACGGTAAATGATGCACATCGCCTTGCACAAAATTAATTTCAACTTGAGCTTGTTTGGCATTCATTTTCGCTTTTTCGAGCATATTAGTAGTAGCGTCAATTGCAGTGACTTGATGCCCTGCCTGAGCCATTAAAATCGCAAAAAAGCCAGGGCCTGTGCCAATATCTAGCACTTTTAATGGAGAATCGGAGTGTGGCGCATGCGAGAGGATCACTTTTTGCCAAATTTGACTTTTATCACTATGGAGTTCGGCAAGGTTTTCTTGACTATAAGTTTCGGCACGATAATCCCAATAATGGGTAATCTCTTGAAGAAGGGGCTGGTGAGTTGTGAAATTCATAAGCGGTTAAAATTAGCTAAAAGAGGTTAATTATTATAGAATCTGAAGTTACTTTAGAGTCAAGTTGGAATTAGGTTAACTATGGAGCAAACTGCTAAAATTAGTATGAAAATCGGCAAACTTGCCAACGCTGTCGGCTGTACCGTGGAGACGATCCGTTTTTATGAAGCGCAGGGATTGATTTCTACCCCCGCACGTACCGCTGGTGGTTTTAGAGTTTATTCTGAAACGCATTTACAGCAACTCTCGTTTATTTGTTATTGTCGCTCATTGGATATTTCTCTTAAAGAAATTAAGATGTTACTCAATATTACTAAAGCGGAGGGTAAGCAAATCAAAGAATTGGATAACTTATTAGATCGTCATATTAAAGAAGTGGTTAAACGGATTCACGAACTCGATCACCTACGGTTACGTTTGCTTTCGCTGAAAAATGAATTGAATCAGCACAGTTCCGATAATGCAAATTTAATGAAAATGTTACTCACCCATCGCAATTCACATTTTGTACCAATCACATGAAGCAAAATGCCACGACTTCTCGTGGCATTCAAACTATTCTCTTAATTTTTCAATTTCTTTAGTAAATTCTTCAATATCATCAAAACTCAAATAAACCGAAGCAAAACGAATATAAGCGACTTTATCCAGCTGTTTTAACGCATCCATTGCCAAGCTACCAACCAATTTACTTGGTACTTCTCGTTCACCTGTTGATTGCAATTGAATGATAATTTTGCTCACTGCTTTTTCTAAGTCGTCTGCACTTACTGGACGTTTTTCTAGCGCACGGCTTAAACTTACTCGTAATTTATTTGCATCAAAGGGCACTCGATTGCCGTTATTTTTTACAATATACGGTACAACTAATTCAGCAGACTCAAACGTTGTAAAACGCTCTTTACAGCTTACACATTCACGGCGACGGCGAATTTGATAACCATCTGCAGCTAAACGTGAATCTACCACTTTAGTGTCTTCCGCAGCACAAAATGGACAACGCATTATGCTTCCCCTCTATTTTGTTCAAGAAATGTTTTTAATAAATTTTCTGGCGGCGGCGGCATCTGTAAGAAAAAGCCTTGAGTTTGAATCGCTTGCAACACTTCTGCATTTTTTGACCGCTTGAGTTGCTTCTCACCCGCTAAATTAAACAACATTACAAATTGTGGCTTGCCAAACATTTGGCGTAAAGGCTCTGGTACACAATCAAATTGATCTCGTTTTGCCACATAAAGAAACATGCCTTCTTTTTTCGGGCTTTTATAAATTACGCACAGATTAGTACTCATCGTCATAGGCTCCACCAGTATAGTTATCGAATCTTGAATATTGTCCTTGGAAAGTTAAACGCACACGTCCAATTGGACCATTACGTTGCTTACCAATAATAATTTCCGCAATACCTTTTAAATCTGAATTATCGTTATACACTTCATCACGATAAATAAACATAATTAAATCAGCATCCTGCTCAATAGAGCCCGATTCACGCAAATCCGAATTTACAGGACGTTTATCCGCACGTTGTTCTAGGCTTCGGTTTAACTGCGAAAGCGCTACAACTGGTACTTGCAATTCTTTTGCTAACGCTTTTAAAGAACGAGAGATCTCAGCGATTTCTAACGTACGGTTATCCGAAAAGGCTGGCGCACGCATTAATTGCAAATAATCCACCATAATCATACTTAAACCGCCATTTTCACGGAAAACCCTTCTGGCACGAGAACGCAACTCGGTTGGTGTTAAACCTGAACTGTCATCAATATAGATATTTTTGCGCTCTTGCAAAATTGCCATAGTGCTTGAAATCTTTGCCCAATCTTCATCATCATGAATTTGCCCTGTTCGGATTTTGGTTTGGTCCACTCGAGAAAGTGATGCCAACATACGCATCATAATCTGATCGGCAGGCATCTCAAGACTAAAAATCAATACTGGTTTAGCTGGTTTTTTGCGAGGATTGCCGTATTCATCTAAATCATTTGGATCTTCCACATCCACCAGAGAAGCATTTTCGCACAGGTTCATCGCAAAGGTAGTTTTACCCATAGACGGACGTGCTGCCACGATAATTAAATCTGATGGCTGTAGCCCCGCTGTTTTTTTGTTTAAATCAATAAAACCTGTGGAAACGCCTGTTACCCCGCCGTTATTACGGTTTTTCGAAAGCATTTCAATACGAGCTAACGTATTAATTAAAATATCATCAATTTTTTGCGGACCTTCATTGCTGGTATTACGTTTTTCCGCAATTTCAAACACAATACGTTCGGCTTCATCCAACACTTCTTTAGCATTTCTGCCTTTGGTGTGATACGCCATTTCTGCAATTTGGTTACCTGCGGTAATCACGCCACGTAAATCAGAACGATCTCGCACAATATCTGCATAAGCAAGAATATTTGCCGCACTTGGCGTGTTTTTCGAGAGTTCAGCTAAATAAGCAAACCCTCCTACATCTTGTAGCACACCTTTATCTTTTAGCGCTTGATCTAAGGTAATAATGTCAATCGGCTGATTATTACGCACTAATTCCACCATTTGCTCAAAAATAGTGCGGTGCGCATAGTTATAAAAATCTGTTGGTTGTACCCGTTCAGCAACATTATCCCAATGGTCGTTGCTTAACATAATACCGCCTAATACCGCCTGCTCTGCTTCAATTGAATGAGGAGAAATGGCAATTTGCTCGACTTGTTTATCTCTTGCACTATCTTTATTTTGAGGGGTGTATTCAGCCATTTTTTAAAACTCTAATTAATTGATGATATAAATAGTTTAGCGGAAATTCAGTTAAATTGAAATTTGCAATTTTTAATCAGACTCTACCAAATTCTTGATTAAAGCCTCTTTACATCATGAAAAATATTATTAAAATCATTGAGAATAATTTTCACTTACAACCAAAATTTAACTTAATTAAAAAAAGGACGGTTCTATGTTAAAAAAAACGCTCTTTAGTTTAACTCTCGCAGCAGCACTTACTACTTCAGCATTTGCAAAAGATGTCACAATTCCGACCGCTCGTGGTGAAATCACCTTTAGCCAAACGCCACAAAAAATTGCTGTATTTGATGCGGCAACAATTGATGTGTTGCAACATTTAGGCGTGCCTGTTGCAGGCTCTCCAGATGTTGCTAAAACCCTGCCTTATTTAAAACCTTCGGTAGAAAAAGCAACCAATATTGGAACAGTATTTGAACCTAATTTAGAGACATTAAATAGTTTAAAACCTGATTTAATTATTGTTGCTACTCGCTCGGCAAAAAAACTGGATGATGTAAAAGCGATTGCTAATGCGATTGATTTAACGCCAAATCCAGAACTCAATACAATTGAAGCAGGCTTAGTCAATCTGGATAGCTTAGGTAAATTGTTTGCTAAACAAGAGAAAGCGAATCAATATAAAACTGAAATTGAAACACTCTTAAAAGAAACACAAGCGGCAGTTAAGGGCAAAGGTAATGGTTTAATTATTATCGTAAATGGCGGAAAAATGTCTGCCTTTGGTGAAAAAGGTCGCTTAGGTTGGGTTCATTCCGCACTTGGCATTCCTCTTGCTAAAACAGATGTTCACAAAAAAGGAACTGGACATGGCGAACCAATTTCTCACGAATTTTTACAAAAAGTAAATCCTGATTGGTTATTTGTGCTTGATCGCACAGCAGCTATTGGCGAAGAAGGCAAAACCGCGCAAGAAGTATTAGATAATGAATTAGTTCATCAAACCAAAGCTTGGAAAAACGGCCAAATTGTGTATTTAAGCAGTTCGGCATACCTTGCTGCTGGTGGGATCGAACAAATGCGTACCGATTTAATTAATATTAAACAGGCATTTTCTAAATAACTTTTCCGCCCTCATCATGTGGGGGCGATACTTTTCTCTAGTCTATGTTTTCACTTACAAAAATTAGTTTTTTTCTACTTTTAGTACTGAGTTTATTAAGTATGTCGGTGGGCGTTGCCGATTTTCACTGGTCAGCATTGCTCTCTGATCCTGAACAAACACAACTTTTTCTGATTAGCCGCCTTCCTCGTACTTTGGCAATTATTTTAGTGGGTGCCACGCTTAGTGTCGCAGGCATGGTGTTACAAATCGTCTTAAAAAATCGTTTTATTGAACCGAGTATGATTGGTGCTAGCCAAAGCGCTGCGCTCGGTGTGTTGGCTATCAGCCTACTTTTCCCTGCTGCTCCGCTTGTGGCTAAAATGTCGTTTGCCACTTGTTGTGCTTTAATCGGCATGGGGATCTTTATGTTATTACTCAGAAATCTACCGCCTCATCAAAAATTAATGATGCCATTAGTGGGTATCGTATTTGGCAATATTATTGAATCCATTACCACTTTTATTGCTTACGAAACGGACTCTTTACAACTGCTATCAATATGGTTTGCGGGCGACTTTTCTGGTGTACTCGCTGGGCGGTATGAATTATTGTGGCTGACTGCTGCGCTTTCTATTGTCATCTATATTATGGCAGATCAACTTAGCATTGCAGGACTTGGGCAAAATATTAGCACTAGTCTTGGAATCAACTACCGCCAAATGACTTGGCTAGCTTTAATTACGGTTGCACTGATTACCGCGGTAGTAGTGGTAACAATTGGGCAGATTCCATTTATTGGCTTAGTGGTGCCAAATATTGTTTCTCGTTTAGCGGGAGATCGATTACGTAAAAATCTACCAACCGTTGTTTTATTAGGTGCAAATCTTGTACTGGTTTGCGATATTATTGGTCGAGTCATCAACGCACCTTATGAAGTACCAATTTCAACTATTTTTGGGATTTGCGGTACGTTAGTTTTCCTTTATCTGTTATTCAAGGGGAAACGTCATGCGTAAATCAATCATGTTACTCGGCTTGCTCACATTAATTCTAATTGCAAGCGGTCTGTTTTTTATGACATTTAACGCAAATGGTAACTGGGATTTTGTATTACCCTTCCGAGGCAAGAAACTCGTATTACTTTTAACCATTGCGTATACCATTGGTGTCTCGACGTTATTATTCCAAACCTTAACGAATAACCCAATTCTCACGCCAAGTATTTTAGGGTTTGATTCACTCTATTTACTGACTCAAACACTACTTATTTTTATTTTTGGTGGAATTGGATTTACACAATTAGATATAGCCAATAAGTTTGCTTTTGAAAGTTTGCTGATGTTAGGCGGTTCATTATTGTTATTTAATACTTTAACCAAAGAGCATAATGATCTCACCCGTATGATTCTAGTTGGGGTTATTTTTGGCGTATTATTTAGAAGTCTAAATAATTTGTTACAACGAATGATCGATCCTGAAGAATTTGCGGTTGCACAAGGCTCATCTTTCGCAAGTTTTAATAGCGTAAATCCAACACTGCTTTGGATTGGCGCAAGTATTGCTATACTCAGCGCAATATGGATTTGGCGGCAACAGCATAAATTAGATGTGTTGTTACTTGGGCGGGATCGCGCGATTAGCTTGGGGATCAATTACCCGACTTTCTCTCGCCAATTGCTGATTTGCTGTGCATTACTTGTCTCTGTTTCAACCGCATTAGTCGGGCCAATTATATTTTTAGGTTTGCTTGTTTGTGCGATTGTAAATGCGCTAAGTCCTGTGATTGCTCATAGCGTACGTCTACCGATGACATTCCTTATTTCAGCGATCACTCTCGTCTTAGGGCAAGCTATTTTCGAGCAATTGTTAGGAATGCAAGGCGTACTTAGCGTAGTCATTGAATTTTTCGGTGGCATAGTGTTTATTTATTTGATCTTAAACAGAAGAAATTACGATGATCGATATTAAAAATCTTTCCTATAAAATTGGAAATGCAACCATTCTTAATCATATTAATTTGCAGATTGCTAATGGTGGGATTACTGCATTAGTTGGTGCAAATGGTGCAGGGAAATCTACCTTACTCTCACTTATCGCCCGCCTACAACATATTCAAAGCGGTCAAATTTGGCTAGATAATTACAATATTGCGGAAACAAACTCCCGTACCATAGCCCAACATTTAGCTATTTTGACTCAAGATAACGTGATTCATAGCCGAATTACCGTACAAGATTTATTGATGTTTGGGCGTTATCCTCATCATCAAGGGAAAATTACCGAGCAAGATCAACAAGTTGTAGAGGAAGCGTTACAACGTTTCGAACTTTTTAAACTTAAAGATCGCTTTTTAAATGAATTGTCTGGAGGACAACGCCAACGAGCGTTAATTGCGATGACATTCTGCCAGCAAACACAATATGTATTGCTGGACGAGCCACTCAATAATTTGGATATGTTCCACGCCAGAGAGTTAATGCGATTATTACGCAAATTAACTGATGAACTACAACTTACCACGGTAATGGTAGTACACGATATTAATATGGCTGCGGCTTATGCTGATACGATTGTGGCGATGAAAAATGGTGAAATTATTATGACAGGCTCACCTGAAACCATAATTACACCCGAGAATTTAAGAACAGTGTTTAATTTAGAAGCAGAAGTGCTTGAGCACAATGATAAACCTTTAGTCATTCATCATATCTAATCATCTAAATTTGGATAAAATAGCTACAAGCGGTCTAATTTGTAAAAAATCTTGCAAATTAGACCGCTTATTTTTTTGTTTTCCAGTGATCTTTTAGCTTGTATAAAGTAAAATATAAAAGATTTTGTCTTGTGCAAAATCGAGTAAATTTAATCACTATGGAGATATTGTTATGGCAATGAATAACATCTTTGGTTTATTCGCACAATCGCCACTAACCCCACTACAAAAACTTGCTTTTAAAGTAACTGAATGTAGTGAATTACTTGAACCATTCTTTGAAGCAACCTTTGATCACGATTGGGATAAAGCTGCGGATGTAAGAACACAAATTATCGATTTAGAACGCCGAGCTGATACATTAAAACGTGAAATTCGTTTAAAACTTCCGCGCGGTTTATTTTTACCTGTTGAACGTGGAGATTTATTAGAAATCGTAACGCAATTGGATAAATTAGCAAATTACTCAAGAGATATCTCTGGTCGAATTATTGGACGCCAATTAGTTATTCCTGAAATTATGCAACCTGCATTCAGACAATTTTTATTCCGTAGTTTAGATGCAACACGCCAAGTAAGAAAAGTACTTGATGAAATGGACGAATTACTAGAAACAGGTTTTAGAGGACGTGAACGCCATTTTGTAAATAATATGATTCTTGAACTTGATCAAATTGAAGACGATACCGATCAACTTCAAGTCAGCTTACGTCGCACATTACTTGGTTTAGAGAAAGATCTAAATCCAATTGATGTGATGTTTTTATATAAGTGTATTGAACGAATTAGCATTCTTGCGGATCAAGCTCAACGAATCGGCTCTCGCATTGAATTAATGCTAGCTAAAGCCTAGGAGAATTCATGGAACTTATTAATCAATATGGTTCAATTTTAGTTATCATTACAGCATTCTTAGGCTTTTTGATGGCATTTGGTATCGGAGCAAATGATGTCTCTAACGCTATGGGAACGTCGGTTGGTTCTGGTACGATTACTGTAAAGCAAGCGATTCTTATTGCAATGGTTTTTGAGCTTGCTGGTGCCTACCTTGCGGGTGGTGAAGTAGCTGATACAATCAAAAGTGGCATTATTCAACCTGACGCATTTACAGGGCGTCCTGATATTATGGTGTTAGGTATGATGTCTTCACTTTGTGCCTCTGGTGTTTGGCTTGTTATAGCAACTAAAATGGGATGGCCAGTATCTGGTACACATACTATTATTGGTGCAGTTATCGGTTTTGCTTGCATTACAATTGGAACTGATGCCATTCAATGGGGTCAATTAGGTGGTATTGTTGGAAGTTGGTTTATTACTCCTGTAATTGCAGGCATCATAGCGTATTTAATTTTTATTAATTCACAAAAATTAATTTTTAACCGATCTAACCCTCTTGAACAGGCTAAAAAATTTGGTCCTCTTTATATGGGAATGACCATTTTTATTATTGCTATTGTTACTATTGCTAAAGGTTTGAAACATGTAGGCTTACACCTTACAAACTTTGAAACATTTATTATTTCACTAGGTTTAGCTCTTATTGCAGTAACATTTGGCTATTTCTATTTCCGTAGCCAAGCATTCTTAGCTAAGATGAAAGCAAATGATGATGGTAAAGGCTTCATTGGCGTAGAAAAAATCTTTAGTATTTTAATGCTGTTAACTGCCTGTGCAATGGCTTTTGCCCACGGTTCTAACGACGTAGCCAACGCAATCGGTCCTTTAGCTGCGGTACAAGCTATCGTTGCTAGTGGTGGTGTAATTCAAGAAAAAGCAGCTCTTGCGCCATGGATTTTGCCGTTAGGTGGCGTTGGTATGATTGTAGGACTTGCAGTAATGGGACGAGCTGTGATGGCAACGGTTGGAACAGGTATTACGGAATTAACACCTAGTCGTGGATTTGCAGCACAGTTTGCTTGTGCGGTAACGGTCGTTATTGCTTCTGGTACAGGGTTACCAATTTCGACAACACAAACACTTGTTGGTGCAATTCTTGGTGTAGGTTTTGCACGTGGTATTGCTGCATTGAATCTAGGGATAATTCGCAATATCATCGCCTCATGGGTTGTTACCCTTCCTGCAGGTGCTATTTTGTCAATTATTTTTTATTATATTCTTAGTGCATTTTTTCACTAATTAACCCAAGGAAAAACACGGGTAATACGTGTTTTTCCTTTTATTCAGAAGGACATCGATTATGCTAAAACGAAAGCCAACCCTACTCGCTTGTTTATTACTCGGAACCTCTCTTCCTGCTTTTTCAGCAGACTATATTACTGAAAACCTCAGTACTTATATGCGTAAAGGGGCTGGCGATCAATACAAAATTTCAGGTGCTATTCAAGCAGGTGAAAAAGTTACGGTGTTAGATCGTAAAGATCGCTTTGTTCTAATTCGTGATAGCAAAAATCGTGAAGGCTGGGTACTTGCTTCAGAAATTTCTCAAACCGCAAGCCCAAAAGACTTAATTCCACAATTACAGCAACAAGTGCAAGATTTAAGTAATAAGCTCAGTAAAATTGACAGTGACTGGCAGCAAAGAACGGTTGAGATGCAACGCCGTAGCCAGCAATCAGAGCAACAAAGTAGTGAACTACTTGATCAAAATGCACAACTCAAACGTGAGTTGGAAGTATTGAAAAATAAGAACCGTGATTTAGAAACCATGCACGATTCTGAAAAGCGTGAAATTGTCATTCAGTGGTTTATTTATGGTGGTTCAGTATTAGCGGCTGGCTTATTGCTAGGGCTTTTAATTCCATTTATCTTGCCTCGTCGCAAACGAAGTAACGGCTGGTCATAATCACAGTTTGTGTTAGCTTATAAGCGGTCTGTTTTTGTAAAAATCTTACCAAAATAGGCCGCTTATTTTTTGATAGTGAGCACAACATTTTCCGCTTCATAGGTACAGCCTTGCCACTGATAGCCATACTGCTCACATAGCAACTCAAAATCATCTGGACTACTCGTCCGATTTAAATAAATTACTAACCTAGCCGGTTCGGGTAATGTTGCCAATGCCTTTTTCGTCATCAATAAAGGTAATGGACAACTATATGCTCTCAAATCTAATTGATACAAATTCATTGATAGCTAAGAGGAAGGGATTATTTAGATACTTTTCTGCGAGCCGCCATTACTTCGCTCATTTGCGCTAACTCTGCTTGCGCAAGGTGCAAACGTCCTAGCTCAAATAAGGGTTCTTCAATCGCAATATGCACATCATAGCCTGCTATGAATTGAGCAATGAGCGCTGAATCGATCTCTGTACGCTGCCCCGCTACCAACTGTTCTAACTGAACAGAAAGTAACGCCCAATTTTGATGCAACACCTCGTGCTGGCTTTCTAACTTATCCACCTCGCTTTGTGCCTGAGGTTGTACCTGAACCAAAGCAGGGAAAAAATTACATTCTTCATCTTCATGGTGCAAAGGTGCAGAAAGATTAAAGTAATTTAGGATCTGTTGAACATCGTTTTTCACCGCTTGGGTCACACCGTGTTGTGCCAGATATTCAGGCAAAATTTGTAGCTGTTTGCAAAAGCGTTTTACTTTGCTATGGCAAGCGTACAGCATATCAATTGGCTCTGCCCAACTTGCGAATTGTTGTGGTTGTAGCTGTTGCATAAAAATCTCTATGGGTAATAAGGATTGAGAAAAAGGCACAAGCGGAAACTTGTGCCATATTAGTTTTATTTATTTGCTTCTGATTGTAATGGCGGAACTTCTTTACCAATTTTGGCATAAAATTCAACCACAAAATCATCAAAGCGATCTTCTTCAATCGCTTGACGAATTTGAGCCATTAAACGTTGATAGTAGCGTAAATTGTGAATGGTATTTAAACGTGCCCCCAGAATCTCACCGCATTTATCTAAGTGGTATAAATAGGCTTTCGTGTAGTTTTTGCAAGTATAGCAATCACATTCTGGATCTAATGGCGTAGTATCCGTTTTATATTTTGCATTACGGATTTTCACAATACCATTGCTTACAAATAAGTGTCCATTACGTGCATTACGAGTTGGCATTACACAGTCAAACATATCAATGCCACGGCGCACACCTTCAACTAAATCTTCAGGTTTGCCCACCCCCATTAAATAACGAGGCTTATCTTTTGGTAATAATGGCGTAGTAAATTCAAGGATACGGTGCATTTCTTCTTTCGGTTCACCAACCGCTAAACCGCCTACCGCATAGCCGTCAAAGCCAATATTGACTAAACCTTCAACCGAAACTTTGCGCAATTCTTCGTAAGTTCCGCCCTGTACAATGCCAAATAACGCACGTGGGTTTTGTAGTTCATCAAAACGATCACGGCTCCGTTTTGCCCAGCGCAGTGACATTTCCATTGAGTTTTTCGCATAATCGAATGTAGCTGGATATGGCGTACATTCATCAAAAATCATTACGATATCTGAACCAAGATCGTATTGAATTTCCATTGATTTTTCTGGCGAAAGGAAAATTTTCTCACCGCTAATTGGATTTTGGAACGTTACCCCTTCTTCTTTAATTTTACGCAATTTACCTAAACTAAATACTTGAAAACCGCCAGAATCTGTTAAAATTGGACCGTGCCATTGCATAAAATCGTGCAAATCGCCGTGTGATTTCATCACTTCCTGACCTGGGCGTAGCCATAAATGGAAGGTATTACCTAATAAAATTTGCGCTCCTGTTGCCGCTACTTCTTCTGGCGTCATACCTTTTACTGTACCATAAGTACCCACGGGCATAAATGCTGGCGTTTCCACCACATATTCACCCTTCGGACGAGAAAAAGTTAAGCGGCCACGACGCGCATTACCACTTGTTGTTTTTAATTCATACTTCATTGAAATTCCTTATAGATAAACAGTCTATAAACACAAATAAGCGGTTATTTTCCGCTAATTTTTTGCAATTAAAAGCGGATACCAGTCCCAAGACTGAAACCCGCACCCACACCATTTGAGCCGCCACCAACACTTGCACCACCGCCAAAAGTACAGCTGGCTAGCACAAAAATGCTGAGGCAAACAATAATTTTTTTGATCATATTGTTTCCTTCATGGAAGGGAATTGTTATAGTCCCAACCAAATGCAAAAAGAGATCTATTTTACTCTTTTTAACTCAACAAAACTAGAATAAGCCATACAACACAAGGAAATCTTATGAAAAAAGCCTTTAAACTATTGTTCAGCAGCACATTATTATTGCTATCTCTTAACCTACAAGCATTCAGCATCAGCCAGCAAGAGATCAATCAATATCTTGAAACACGTTTAGCCGAAAAAATCCCACTAAAAGATAAAGTAGGCATTCCAGGTTTATTCCAGTTGGATTATCATCTCTATAATTTAGCTACACAAATTGGGCAAACGGAGGAAAAAAAGGTTGCTGTATCAGGCATTATTGATGGCATTTTACACGCGAAAGGCAAAAAATATAATGCGAAAATCCATTTAAATATGGACACTACCCCTTTTTATGATTCAGAGAAAGGCGCGTTATATTTAAAAGATGTGCGCTTGTTAAGCTATTCAGCTACACCTGAAAAATACCAAGACGAATTACAAATTTTTCTGCCAATGCTAATGGATGGACTCGCTAATATTTTAAATAGTACGCCTATTTATACATTGGATGAAACCAAAACCAAAGAGGCATTAGTAAAAAAATTTGGTAAAGCGATTGTGGTTGAAAAAGGCGCATTAAAACTAGAAACCTCTGTTTTTTAAGAAATTTTGTGATCTAGTGCTAATTTTTGAATATTGCTCGTTGCTCCAATTACATTTTTGACTAAAATTTACGGTGTATTATTTAACGCCATAGGACAGGAGATTATATTATGGAAATTGGCATCGTGAAGTGGTTCAACAATACAAAAGGTTTTGGTTTTATTACATGTGAATCTTTTGATGGTGATATTTTTGCCCATTTTTCCGAAATCCAAAGCGAAGGTTATCGTTCCCTCAAAGTCGGACAAAAAGTACAATTTGAACTGATTAATGGTGAGCGTGGCGCTTCAGCTGCCAAAATTACAGTTGTAGAATAACGCAACAACAAAGATTTTATTACAATCCTCATGAGTTTTTTAACCACGAGGATTTTTTTATTTTAGGTCTAAGCATTCTCCTTTATTGATATTAATGTGAAGTAACTTGCCTTAGTTGATAAATAGTCATACGAGATAAAAATAGAGTAATTAGCACATAAAAAACGGTCACACATCCTTATAAAAATACGACCGTACTTTAGGTTAGCTTATTTCTTCTCAATTAAACGATATTCAATCGGAATCCAACGATAGCTTCCCTCTTTTTCCGCACGGATATGTCCGATACCTGGGAACGGTAAGTGCGCACCTGCCACCAAGATTTTACGTTCCGCAATTTTAGGCAACATCGTCAAACGTGTTTCGCGCGCGGCGTTGGCATCGGTGTCAAATTCCACCGCAACTGCGGGGTGATTCATTTGAATGGAATGGCTGTGCATTACATCGCCCCACACAAGTAGGTTTTCGCCTTTGGATTCAAACTCAAAACCGCTATGTCCTGGGGTATGCCCGAACAATGGAATGGATTTCACATTCGGGATCACTTCATCGCCCGAGTCGTAGAATTTCACACGATCAGCTTTCAAATAAGGTGCAGCCGCTTCTCTTGCCCATTGCACAAAAGGTTTCGCTGGCTCTGGCACTTGTTCCATTGGCATATCTAACCAAAAGCCTTTTTCTTGGTTTGGCAAATAGATTGTCGCATTCGGGAACACCATTTCGCCATTCACCGTTACGCCACTGAAATGGTCGGCGTGCATATGGGTTGACAGAATGATGTCGATTTGCTCTGGCTTGTAGCCTGCTGCTTCAAGGCTTTTCACTAATAAGCCGTTTTCTTCCATAAATTTTGGAATTTGTGCTTCGCCTTTACCCGCATCAATCAAAATCAGGTTATCGCCTGTGTTGATTAAAAAGGCGTTAATCGCCCCTTCCACACCGCCGTGCTTTGAACGTGGGGCAAATTCGTGATTTAAAATCGCCTCTAATTCTTCCGCTGATAAATCGGTATAGTTGGCAAACATTTCGGTGTCAATCAAGCCCCAACCGTCATAAAGTGCGGTCACTTCAATATCGCCCACCATTACGCGGAAATAACCCGGCACTTGGGTTAATTGCATCGGCACAGGATTTTTAGCAGGAGTATGCGTCGGCTGCGCTTGAGTCGGCAAGTTCGCCAAACCAAGTGCGGCTGCTAGCAATGTAGTTAAAATCGTTTTCTTCATTTTTTATTCCTCATCAATATTGCATTCCTAACGTATTCTTTTCGCCATTGCTTCGGCATCATCAGGCATTAATTTACCGCCACCAAAGCTCATATTTTCTAACGGCAATGCGTAAATGAGCAAAGCAATGTCATCTTGTCCAATTCCTGCTTTTTCCACCGCATATTTCGTCACCAATTCGGTCAATTTACGTTTTTCTTCCAAGGTGCGAGTGGTACTCACATCAACGGTTACCACCATACGCTTATCGGTGCGTTGCATATTCGGAAAGGTTGGGTGAATAAACAAGTTTTCTTCCGAAAGTTCATTGATAATCACAAATTGATCGTCCATCGGGGCATTTAGTGCATCGTGAATTGCCAACACAAACGCATCAGCTAACCCTTGTTTCTGCTCTTTCGATAATTTCCCTTTTGCAACGTGTGCATTAAATACTGGCATAATTTTTTCCTCTATAAGTAACTCAATTTGAGCGTATTCTACTGACAGTTTCCACACAATAATAGGGATAAAATTCGCAATAAATGGGTATTTATGCACAATGGAATCAGTCAATTAATTTTCATTACAATGCAAATTAAAGGAAAAAATCGACTAATTTTCATTATGATGAAAATGCTTTCCTTGTAGTTAAAAATAGCAATTTTGTTTGATTTTCCTTATAATGCACAAAGACAAAAAACGTAGCTAAAGATAGGCAGAAAAATGGCGAATGAACTTTTTACTAATGGCAAACTACGCTTTGAGCAAGTGAAAGGTGTAGGAACGATTGAAGTAGATTTCCAACCTAATCAGCGTGTATATACGCTAATTGGGGAAAATGGCGTGGGAAAAACAAAGTTTTTGGAAAGTTTGTTTACGTTACTCTTACTAGCAAATAAACAAATGCGACAAAAAGAAGGTTGGTTTTATACTACAAAAATTCCTTTTAAATCATCAAATATTGTAAGTATTAATGAGAAAATTGATATTAAAGATGATTTTCGCTTACGTAAAAATTCAGAATTTCTGCTTAATGTTGAAAATAGCTTACCTATTATTTATATACCTGCACAAAATCGTAGTAATATTGAAGAACAAAATTCAAATATACAGAAATTAGGCAATAGTAAAGAAAGAAGTGAAAATTATTTACATAGATTATTTTCTATATTTAATTCTAGTTATAGTTTTAAAACACTAAGTGAAAACGTAAATATTCAAGAATGGATTATCCAACGAGCTCAATCTGCTAATCCATATCAAGCTAAAGAAGATAACCGTGAAATTGAAATTAAAACTTTATTATTATTGCTCAATAAAATCGATCAACGTATTGATAATGAATTTTTAGAAATTTCAGGGGATAATCGTGTATTTATTAAAATTGAAAATCAAAAACGCGAGCTTTCCGAATTATCAAGCGGTTTTACTTCTATCTTAAAAATGATTCAATCTATTATTGCTGGATATAGCTATTTTACCAATGAAGTACAAATTGCCAATGTGCGTGGCGTGGTGTTGATTGATGAAATTGAAAGCCATTTACACAATGAATGGCAAGTCAAAATTATTCCACTATTAAAAGAATTATTCCCGAATACGACTTTTTATATTACGACGCATTCATCATTAGTGATTAGCCAACTGGAAGACGGTGAAGCCTATCGTTTACAACGTGAAGATGATGGCGTGGTTTACGGCAAACCTATTCCTTATCCGAATAATGCTTCTTTTATTGATTTGCTCAATGAAGCCTTTAATGTGAATTTGAATAAACTCAAAATTGATCGTATTGAAGATGAATCGCAACAAAAAGCGAAAAAAGCATTATTAGCATTGGTTCAAGCCGAATTAGCAAAAGGGGCTAAATAATGGCAAAGTATTTATTAGATACCAATTATTTAGTTTACTTAGCTGATGAAGAAAGTGATGAAACTAAACGAAAAGAAGTATTAGAAGATTTAGCTAAAAAATTAGCACAAGAAGATACTTATTTTGCCTTAACGCCATTGATTCGTTATGAAGTTTTGCGTGGCGTTGATTGGCAAAATACCGAAAAATTACAGAAGATTAATGCGGCATTAGAACAATTTGAATCTTTGGATATTAACAAAGCATCCGCTGATTTAGCTCGTGATTTATATCGTTTTGATAGTTATCAAGCTAAGTTGAATGGAATACCTAAAAATCTAGAAAAACGTAAATTTGATATGTTTCATTATGCAGTAGCTTTTGTTAATGGATTGGAAATTTTATCTAAAGATAGTGATATTGCTAAAATTGAAGATTTACATAAACAAATGCTTGCAACAAAATAAAAATAAGCCGTTTGAACTTAGTCAAACGGCTTTTTTAATCATTTAGCCCCCAATAACCAATCCACAATATGCACAATTTCCACACCTTGTACTTCGCCTACGTCCATTCGGTTGGCGGTGATGACGGTTTTTTGGTAGTTATCAGGCAGATGAATCAAGTTGCCGATTTCACGGTTATTATCCATTGGCAGTTGCATTGCTACTTGGAAATAACGGATTTCACTGCCTTTTTTAGCAATAAAATCAATTTCTTTATTGTCATAAGTGCCGACATCCACTTGATAACCTCGGCGTTTAAGCTCGATAAACACGATATTTTCAATTTGATGACCAAAATTATCACGATAAGATTTATTTAGCGTGGCATTTCGCAAGCCAGTGTCCACGGTGTAGTATTTGGCTTGCGAACGCAAATGGGCTTTGCCGCGTAAGTCGTAACGCTTGGCTTCATAAAAAATATAGGCTTGGTTGAGCAAATCCACATATTTTGCTACCGCATTGTTACTCACCGCCGTGCCTTCGTTTTTCAGCGTGCCGACAATGCTGTTAATGGAAATGCTATTACCCACTTCACTCAACAAAAAGGAAGCCAACCGCCCCAGTACACCGTCATTGCGTAAATTTGCCCGCTCGCTCACATCTTTAAGCAAAATTGAATTAAAAATGCCATCTAAAATGGTATGCCGCACTTCATCATCATTCACTAACACTGCTGCAGGAAAGCCGCCTTTTTCCACATATTCAGAGAAAAGCTGATCAGGAATGCCACTAAATTGCTTAAATTGCAGATATTCTTGAAAAGAAAGCGGATAAATCGGGATTTCCACCATTCGTCCGACTAACAGCGTAGCCAGCTCGCCCGAAAGTAACGAAGAATTGGAGCCAGAAAGATAAATATCCGCATTGAGATCCAAACGGAAGCTATTTATTGTATCTTCCCACTGTTCCACTCGCTGAATTTCATCAAAAAACAGATACATTTTCTGATTAGGCAAGGCTTGTGCCATTACATAGTCATACAATGCCGTTGCCGTTCGTAAACTGCGGTATTGCATTGATTCAAAATTCACAAACACAATTTGTGCAGGCTGAATACCTGAGCCAAGCAAGTGTTGGCGGAACATATCCAGCACAAAAGTCTTGCCACAACGGCGTACCCCTGTGATCACCTTGATAAATTCGCTATCTTGGAATTTTTTGAGCTTTTCGATATATAAAGGACGTTCTATCATAGTATTTGCATTATAAGTTAATTTGAGCCTAATATTAGGCTTATTTTCATTATAATGCAAAGTAAATAGTAAAATTGATTTATTTTCATTATAGTGAAAATAAAAAACCGCCTAAAAATCACTTTTCAGACGGTTTTAATTACCTACAAGCGGTTATTTTTCACCAAATTTTTACGATCAACAAAACTCTGCAATTTCACACCGCACTTTTTATGAATTTAGCCTTTTATGCTTTCCAACAACGCCAAAAACTGTGCGGGCGGCTGTGAACCTGCTACCGCAATTTCATCGTTAATCACAAAAAATGGGACAGCTTGCACACCGATGTGTTTGGCTTGTTGTTCGTCTGCTCGTACGCTTTCGCTTAGAACGTCGCTATTTAAAAAAGCGGTAACTTCCGCAAGGTTTAAGCCCACATCTTCCGCACATTGCAATAAGGTGGCACGGTTGGCGAGTGGTAGGTTGTCGGTAAAATAAGCCTTGAATAAACGCTCATTCATTTCCGCACCTTTGCCTTTGCTTTCGGCAAATTTGGTTAAACGGTGAGCGGTGAAGGTGTTGGTGTTTTGCACCTTTTCATAGTTCATTGCCAAGCCTGCACCTGCCGCTTTTTGTTCGATACCACGAATCATTTCCATCGCCGCTTCTGGGGTTTTGTGGTATTTCCACTCAATGCGCCCTTGCGTGGTGCTAGTTACTTCCTCGCTCATTGTGGGATAAAGCTCGTAGGCTTTATGCACAATTTCCACTTCATTACGCCCTGCAAATTGCTCAAGGGCTTGTTCTAAATAACGCTTGCCGATATAGCAAAACGGGCAAGCATAATCGGAATACATTTCAATTTTGATTTTGTTCATTTTTCGCTCCAAGTCATTTCCCCCTTTGCAAAAGGGGGACTAAGGGGGATTTAGGGATGTAAAGTGCGGTCATTTTATGGATTGTTTTCGTGCATTAAAAGGCTTAAAATGCACAGCATTGTTTATTTACGCACAATAGAAAAATGAATAACCTTGATTGGAACGACTTACATTATTTCATCTTACTGGTGGAAAAACAGACCTTAACCGCCGCGGCGAACGCGTTAAATGTGGAACATAGCACGGTTTCTCGGCGGATCGAACGGTTAGAAAAACAGCTGAATTTGCATTTATTTGATCGCATTAACAAGCGTTATTTGCTCACCGATGAAGGCAGTCAAATTTATGACGAAGCGAAGAAATTACAGCTGAATATCTTGAGTTTGACACAATCCGCCAAAGACACCAGCGAGCAAATGGCAGAAGTGGTGCTTTCCGCCCCGCCTTTTGTGGCTCACAGCGTGCTTGCCCCGCAATTAAGTGAATTTTATCGCCATTTTAGCCATATTCGTTTGATTTTGCACAGCGATACAGGGATCAGTAATTTGCACCAACGCCAAGCAGACATCGCCCTGCGTATCGCCCAGCCAACGCAAAACGATTTAGTGGCAAAACGCCTGCGTGATATGGAATACCGCTGGTTCGCTCACCGAGATTACCTCACCCGCACGCCTGAAAGCCAGTGGCAGTATTTAAGTCTAAATCTCACTGGCTCACATCAGCAATGGCTGAACGAACAGCTTAACGGCAAATCGATCCGCTTTGCCTGCAACGATTTCCAACTGCTGAAATCAGCCGTAGTCCAACAACTCGGTATTGGTTTATTGCCTACTTATTTTGCTAATAAAAATCCTGAGTTTGTCCAGATTGAATCAATCAATGGCTACCAATCCCCTCTTTATTTGGTAATGCACGAAGATGTCCGCCACACCCAAAAAGTGCGCGCCGTGGCAGATTGGTTGATTGAGGTGTTTGAGTAGAAGTGCGGTTGGTTTTTCGCTGTTTTTGTCGTAAAAAATTGGTGAAAAATAACCGCTTGTTTATTTTCATTGTCTTTATGTTAGAATCAAACAATCTGATAACAATCTTTAAGGAACATGATGAAACAGATTGAACAACTGTTTGCCAATAACCATGCTTGGGCAACTCGCATGAAAGATGAGCAATCCGATTACTTTAAACAACTTGCTGAACACCAAAAACCTAATTATCTCTGGATTGGCTGTTCTGATAGCCGTGTTCCCGCCGAAAAATTAACAGGCTTAGGTCCTGGCGAACTCTTCGTTCACCGTAATGTAGCCAACTTAGTGATTCACACTGACTTAAATTGCCTTTCTGTGGTGCAATATGCGGTCGATGTATTAGAGATCGAACATATTATTATTTGTGGGCACACCAATTGTGGTGGTATTAAAGCTGCAATGGGAAACGTTGAGGATTACGGTTTGATCAGCAATTGGCTTTTACATATTCGTGATCTATGGTTTAAGCATAGCTACTTACTCGGCAATCTCCCGCCTGAACAACGCGCGAATATGCTCACTCGTTTAAACGTTGCGGAACAAGTTTATAATTTGGGGCGTAGCTCAATTGTAACTTCGGCATGGAGCCGAGGTAAAAAGCTTTCGATTCATGGTTGGGTTTACGATGTAAATGACGGATTCTTAAATGATCAAGGCGTAATAGCAACCAGTACTGAAACACTAGAGATCACCTATCGCAATGCAATTGCTAAATTGACAACAGAAGTTGAAGAGATGATTGCCAATAAACCTGCTGAACAACCTGATCAGCTCGAAAACGCTTATTTTGACTAATCTTTGCAAATAGTGTGAGCCAACTCACACTATTTTTTTCTCACACTCCCCTTTTCTGAGTATTTTGCCTTTCTTCACAAAAAAGATTTAATTCTTATCATTTTATAAAATTTGGTTAAAAATCTTTTTTAATTATGAAAAACGTAATTTCATTTTATAAAATTCTGAATTATTAGAATTCACAGTGTTTTTATCTAATTAGAACTCCTTAAGAACACTTTCTCTCCTCTAGACAATTTAACTATTTTTTTGCAAAATCCCTATTACATATAGAGCAAACACAATATTTCATAAAAAATCGTTGGAGGATTCAATGAAAAAACTTTCTGGTGCAGAAATGGTTGTTCAGTCCTTGAAAGACGAAGGCGTAGAATACGTTTTCGGCTATCCAGGTGGTGCAGTTTTAGATATTTATGATGCAATTCATACTTTAGATAATATCAACCACGTATTAGTACGCCATGAGCAAGCCGCAATTCATATGGCAGATGGCTATGCACGTTCAACAGGTAAAGTAGGCTGTGCGCTAGTAACTTCTGGCCCAGGTGCAACCAATGCAATCACAGGTATCGCTACTGCTTATGCGGATTCTATCCCTCTTGTGATCTTAACAGGTCAAGTGCCTTCAAATTTAATTGGTACTGATGCTTTCCAAGAATGCGATATGCTTGGCATTTCTCGCCCTGTGGTAAAACACAGTTTTATGATTAAAAATCCTGAAGATATCCCTTCAACCATTAAAAAAGCGTTCTACATTGCTTCAACAGGTCGTCCAGGCCCTGTGTTAATTGATATTCCAAAAGATATGGTAAATCCAGCGAATAAATTTACCTACGAATATCCAAAAGAAGTTTCGTTACGTTCTTACAACCCTACGGTGCAAGGTCATAAAGGTCAGATCAAAAAAGCACTTAAAGCATTATTAGTTGCGAAAAAACCCGTGTTATACATCGGTGGTGGGATTATTTCAGCTGAATGTGCCACGGAATTAACTGATTTTGCGACTAAATTAAATTTACCTGTGACTAGCTCATTAATGGGGCTTGGTGGCTTCCCCGCTTCGAATAAGCAATTCCTTGGTATGCTTGGTATGCACGGTACTTACGAAGCCAATACGGCAATGCACGAAAGTGATTTAATTCTGGGCATTGGTGTACGTTTTGATGACCGAACCACCAACAATTTGGCGAAATACTGCCCAAATGCGAAAGTGATTCACGTTGATATCGATCCAGCTTCTATTTCAAAAACTGTGCCTGCTTACATTCCAATTGTAGGTAGTGCAAAAAATGTATTAGAAGAATTCCTAAGCTTATTAGAAGAAGAAAATCTTGCAAAAAATCAGGCAGATTTGACCGCTTGGTGGAAGCAAATTGATGAATGGAAAGCTCGTCAATGCTTAAAATTCGAAAGTAGCAATGAAGTAATTAAACCACAGCAAGTGATTCAATTAATTCATAAAATCACCAATGGTGAAGTTTATGTTACGTCAGATGTAGGTCAGCACCAAATGTTTGCTGCACTTCACTATCCGTTTGAGCAACCTCGTCGTTGGATCAATTCTGGTGGGGCTGGCACAATGGGCTTTGGTTTACCTGCTGCAATTGGGGTGAAATTTGCGCACCCAGAAGCAACCGTAGTGTGCGTAACGGGGGATGGTTCAATTCAAATGAATATCCAAGAGCTTTCTACTGCGAAGCAATACGATACACCAGTAGTGATCGTAAGTTTAAATAACCGTTTCTTAGGTATGGTAAAACAATGGCAAGATCTAATCTATTCAGGTCGTCACTCGCAAGTTTATATGAACTCATTACCTGATTTCGCTAAACTAGCTGAAGCCTACGGACACGTGGGAATTACCATTGATCACCCAAGTGAATTAGAAGAAAAACTCACCCAAGCATTTTCTATCAAAAACAAATTAGTGTTTGTTGATGTAAAAGTAGATGAAACCGAACACGTTTACCCAATGCAAGTGCGTGGTGGTGCAATGAATGAAATGATGTTAAGCAAAACGGAGAGAACAGATGCGTAGAACATTATCAGTATTACTCGAAAACGAATCGGGTGCATTATCCCGTGTTGTAGGTCTTTTTTCTCAACGTGGGTTTAATATAGAAAGCTTAACTGTTGCACCAACGGATGATCCAACACTTTCACGTATGACGATTGTGGCAAAAGGTGATGAAAATATCCTAGAACAGATTGAGAAGCAACTACATAAATTAATTGATGTATTTAAAGTTTCAAATTTAAGCCCAACTGAACATATTGAACGTGAAGTCTTGTTACTAAAAGTGCGTGCGACAGGCTCAGTACGTGATGAATTAAAACGTATGAGTGATATTTTCCGCGGGCAGATTGTCGATATTACTCCGAAACTTTATACCATTCAGTTATCAGGTACGAGTGAGAAACTCAATGCGTTTATTGAAGCAGTAAAACAAGAAACCACCATTGTCGAGATTGTCCGTTCAGGCGTAATTAGTCTCTCGCGTGGCGATAAAAACTGTTTATAGCTTTCTCAAGTAAAGGCGGGTATTCCCCGCCTTTCACTTTATAATCAAGAATATTGCAATTAGTAAAGTAAATACTACAAAAGAGTTATAAACAGCGGGAATAAGAATACATTTAGCTATTTCACTTATAGTTCGAAAACACAACAGATATATTATAGCCTATATAAAAGAGGATCTTTTGAAACTATATGTATTTAAATAGGGGAAAATAATGGCTAAATTACGTTTTTTGAATATGCCTTATCAAATTAAGAATCTTGAACTTAAAAATCGAGTAGTAATGCCTCCAATGTGCCAATATCAGGCAACAGATGGTTTACCAAATAATTGGCATTTCGTGCATTACACCAGCCGTGCAATTGGCGGCGTGGGCTTGATTATCGTTGAGATGACCAACGTGGCTCCAAATGGTCGTATTACGCCACACTGTTTAGGATTATGGAATGACACACAGCGTGATGAACTGAAAAAAATCGTGGATTCGGTGCATAAATATGGCAGCAAAATTGCCATTCAAATCGGACACGCAGGGCGTAAAGGGCTAGGGCACGAAAGCGTTGTTGCCCCAAGCCCAATCGCTTACGAAAACAGAGCGGAAGAGAACAAAGGTGATGGTTGGACATTCCAAACGCCAAAAGATATTTCCACCGAAGAGGTGAAAGAGCTGGTGCAAGCGTTCCAAAATTCAGTGAAACGTGCGGTAGAAGCAGGCTTTGACGCAATCGAAATCCACGGCGCACACGGCTACCTTATTCACCAATTCCACGCTCCTCGCACCAATAAACGTACCGATGAATATGGTCAGGACAAAATGCTATTTGGTGAGCAGGTGATCAAAGCCGCAAAAGCGGTAATGCCAGCGGATATGCCGTTGATCGTTCGCCTTTCTGCCCAAGAGTATGCCGAGGGCGGTTACGATTTAGCTTATGGCGTAGAAATTGCGAAACGCTATGCCGAAGCAGGGGCAGATTGCTTACACGTCAGCGGTGGTGGTGATGGTGCATTACACCCAGCACACACCCCAGCAATGAGTGCAGGCTACCAAGTGCCATTTGCTCGCCAAGTGAAACAGGCGACAGGCAAGCCTGTGATCGCAGTGGGAATGTTAGACAACCCAGCAGTGGCAGATTTTGTGTTAGCAAATGGTGATGCGGATCTTGTTGCAGTAGGGCGTGCTTTATTGCGTGATCCACACTGGGTGCTAAATGCACAATTCAACCAAAACGGTGCAGATTTTGAGCCAATGCAGTTTGTACCAGCCAGCTATGTGCGTGGCTATTAACAAGCGGTCAAAAAAACCAAATTTTTTACCAAATTTTATCGAATTTTAGGAAAGCAAATAGATGATTAAATCCCGTGCAGCGGTGGCTTTTGCCCCAAATGAGCCGTTAAAAATCGTAGAAATTGATGTCGCCCCACCCAAAAAAGGCGAAGTACTCATCAAAATCACCCACACAGGCGTGTGCCACACAGACGCTTACACCCTTTCAGGGGCAGACCCTGAGGGTATATTCCCTGTGGTGCTTGGACACGAGGGTGCAGGCGTAGTAGTGCAAGTGGGCGAGGGCGTAACTTCTGTTGAAGTGGGCGACCACGTTATCCCTCTTTACACCGCCGAATGTGGTGAGTGTGATTTCTGTAAATCAGGCAAAACCAATCTTTGCGTAGCGGTGCGTGAAACCCAAGGTAAAGGCTTAATGCCAGACGGCACAACCCGTTTTTCTTACAACGGCGAGCCGATTTATCACTATATGGGTTGTTCAACATTCAGCGAATATACCGTGGTAGCGGAAGTTTCCCTTGCCAAAATCAACCCAGAAGCAAACCACGAAGAGGTGTGCTTGCTAGGTTGTGGCGTAACCACAGGGATCGGTGCAGTACACAACACAGCGAAAGTGCAAGAGGGCGATAGCGTTGCCGTATTCGGCTTAGGCGGTATCGGCTTGGCGGTACTGCAAGGGGCAAGATAGGCAAAAGCAGGACGCATTTTTGCCATTGATACCAACCCTGAAAAATTTGAATTAGCAAGAGAGTTCGGGGCAACGGATTGCATTAACCCGAATGATTACGACAAACCCATTCAACAAGTGTTGATCGAAATGACCAAATGGGGCGTGGATCACACCTTTGAATGTATCGGTAACGTAAATGTAATGCGTGCGGCATTAGAATCTGCTCACCGTGGCTGGGGTCAATCGATCATTATCGGCGTAGCAGGTGCAGGGCAAGAGATTTCAACCCGTCCATTCCAGCTGGTTACAGGGCGTGTATGGAAAGGCACAGCATTCGGTGGGGTGAAAGGTCGCAGCCAATTACCAGGTATGGTAGAAGATGCGATGAAAGGCAAAATCGCTTTACGTCCATTTGTAACCCACACAATGCCACTTGATGAGATCAATCACGCATTTGATTTAATGCACGAAGGGAAATCCATTCGTAGCGTCATTCACTTTGGATAAGCCAATGCAACAAGTTGAACAAACCCTCTGCTTTGGCGGTGAACAGCAAGTTTGGCAACACCAGTCCGAAAGCCTCAATTGCACAATGAAATTTGCCATCTTTTTACCTAAAGAGGCAAAAACGCAAAAATTGCCTGTGCTTTACTGGCTTTCGGGTTTAACTTGCACCGAGCAGAATTTCATCACCAAATCAGGCTTTCAGCGTTATGCGGCGGAACTCGGCATTATTGTGGTTGCCCCTGACACTTCCCCACGAGGCGAAGATGTAGCGAATGATGAGGCGTACGACTTAGGGCAAGGGGCTGGCTTCTATTTAAATGCCACTGAACAGCCTTGGGCAAGCCATTATCGAATGTACGATTACATTGTTCACGAACTGCCAAAAGTGATTGACGAGCATTTCAACACTAACGGCAAGCAGGCAATCAGCGGACATTCAATGGGTGGACACGGAGCTTTAACCATTGCTTTGAAAAACCCTGAACGCTATACCAGCGTTTCAGCCTTTTCGCCGATTGTTGCCCCAAGCCAAGTGCCGTGGGGCGAAAAAGCCCTCACTGCGTATTTGGGTGAAAATCGCCAAAGCTGGGCGGATTATGACAGCGTAGAGCTGATTAAACAGGGCAAAAAAGTGCCACATATTTTGGTTAGCCAAGGGCTTGCAGATAATTTCTACGAGCGAGAGCTTAAAACGCCACTGTTAGAACAGGCTTGCCAGCAGGCAGGGCAAAATGCCGATATTCGCTACTGTGAGGGCTATGATCACAGTTATTACTTCATTGCGAGCTTTATCGGCGAGCATTTGGCGTATCACGCTAAACGATTAAATTCAATTTAAATTAAAACAAAAGAGGAAACAAAATGAGCGTATCAAAACAAGACGTGTTAGACGCGTTTAAATTTCGCAGTGCTTGCCGTTACTACGATGGCAGCAAAAAAATCAGCCAAGAAGATATTGACTACATCTTAGAATTAGGTCGCCTTTCACCAAGTTCAGTAGGTTCTGAGCCGTGGAAATTTGTGGTGGTGCAAAACAAAGCGTTGCGTGATGCCATCAAACCAGTGGGCTGGGGTGTTGCTGGTCAATTAGACGATTGCAGCCACTTGGTTGTGATTTTAGCGAAGAAAAATGCACGTTATGACAGTAAATTTATGCGTAACGTATTAGAACGCCGTGGTTTATCTGGCGAGGAATTAGAAGCAGGCTTAGCGCTTTACAAAAAATTCCAAACCCAAGATATGAAACAAGCAGTAAACGAGCAAACTTTATTCGACTGGGCAGCAAAACAGACCTACATCGCATTAGGTAATATGATGACAGGTGCGGCACTTATCGGTATCGACTCTTGCCCAATCGAGGGTTTTGAATATGAGCCAGTAAACAAAATTTTTGCAGACGCTGGCGTATTTGACCCGAACGAGTGGGGCATTGCGACTATGGTAACCTTCGGCTACCGTTCGCAAGACATCACCAGAAAATCCCGCAAACCAACCGAAGAAGTGATTGAGTGGATTAAATAATCTTCTCTCATTTTAATCATAGTGATATACATGCTGTAAGTAAGTTCTACTGGAAATTCCATTCTTACATCTAAAAAAATAGCTAGCTCGTAAGAGCTAGCTATTTTAACCTAACGAATTTACTTTTACCCTAATTGCTCTATAACTTTAGATGACGATAAAGTTATTTAGCCGTGTTACATTACCCTAACAATGTAACGAGGTCTATTTTAGGCAATTAATCAGTAAATGTCAATAAGAATTATTCTCAATTGTGTAGATTTTTATTCGCCTGAAATTTTCATACTTTCTAACAAGATTGAACCTGTCTGGATATTCGAGCGATGTTCAATATCATCCGCAACAGCAACCATATTTTTATACATTTCTTGCAATTGACCAGCAATAGTAATCTCCGCCACTGGATACTGAATTTCACCATTTTCCACCCAAAACCCTGCAGCACCGCGCGAATACTCGCCTGTTACCGCATTAATGGCTGAGCCTAAAAATTCAGTCACCAATAAACCTGTTCCCATTTCTTTTAATAGCGTATCCAAACCACCTGTGCGATTTGGTGTCACTAACCAGTTATGAATCCCACCTGCGTGTCCAGTGGTTTTTAAACCCATTTTTCGTGCTGAATAGCTGGTCATTAAATAGGTTTGCAGTACACCATCTGTAATGATTTCTCGGTCTTGGGTAATCACCCCTTCACTATCAAACGCTGATGAAGCTAATTGGCGTAGTAAATGTGGACGCTCAGACACAGAGAACCAATGTGGCAAAATTTGTGTGCCTAATTTATCTAATAAAAAACTAGATTTGCGATACAATGCGCCTCCGCTAATTGCACCTGCTAAATGTCCGACCAAGCCTGTTGCGACATCGTTATAAAAAATAACTGGCACTTCACAGGTTTTTATTTTTTGAGGATTTAAACGATCAACCGCCTTAAATGCCGCTTGACGACCAACCCATTCTGCTGATTGGAGTTTGTCAAACTCGCGGGAAATTGTATATTCATAATCACGTTCAAGCTGATCTTCATAGGCAGAGATAACACTACAAGAAAGTGAATAACGACTTGAAAGGTAGCTCTGCAACATACCATGCGTATTACCATACACACGCACACCACTGTGTGAATTAAAGGTTGCTCCCTCGCTATTAACAATTTTTTCATCGGCATTTAAGGCATGATGTTCAGCTTCTAGCGCTAATTCAACCGCTTGTTCCATTGAAATATCCGCTTGATGATAAAGTTCCAAATCAGGCGCATTAAATGCCATCATTTCTTTATCTGCCAAACCTGCACAATCATCTTCTGATGTATATTTTGCAATCGCAAGTGCAGATTCAACCGCACGTTGAATTGATTGTGGCTGAAGATCTGAGGTTGAAGCATTGCCCTTACGCTTACCCATATACACCGAAATGCCAAGTGATCCATCATTATTAAATTCAATATTTTCCGTTTGTTCTAAGCGAGTTGAAACAGAGAGCCCTGTAACTTTAGTTACTCCAACTTCTGCTTCTGCGCCTGATTTTTTTGCAAATTCTAATGCAAATTTAACCGCTTGTCGTAATGCTTGTTCTTGCTTTTGAAGATCTTGTTTTGTTGTTAATGACATAATTTTTACTTAAATGTGATAAAAATAAGATGCGTATATTCTACCTTAAATTTCTGATAGAATACGGTATTTTTTACGATTGAAGGAATAACCATGGCTAAACGCAGTAAAAATGAAATTGATTGGACAGATGAAGAAGAGGAAATCATCTGGGTAAGTAAAAGTGAAATTAAACGTGATTCAGAACATTTAAAAAAATTGGGGGCTGAATTAATTGAATTAACCCCACAGAACCTCGAAAAGATCCCACTGGATGAAGACTTAAAATATGCAATTCGCCAAGCGCAAGGTTTCAAACTTGAGGCTCGTCGTCGTCAAATTCAATTTATTGGTAAATTATTACGCAACCGTGATCCTGAGCCGATTCAAGAAGCGCTAGATAAAGTGAAAAATCGCCATAATCAGCAACAGGCACTGTTACACAAACTTGAATTAGTTCGAGATCAGCTAGTGAATATGGGCGATACGTCATTAAATCATTTGATGAATGAGCATCCGCAATTGGATCGTCAACACTTACGTAACTTGATCCGTGGCGCACAAAAAGAACGCGAGGCAAACAAACCTGCTAAAAATTATCGTGAAATCTTTCAATATTTAAAAACGGAAATTGCAGAATAATTCGCAATTTAGACCGCTTATTTTTTGTTTAATGTGGAGTGATTATGGAATTTTTTCCGCAACTTATGCTCGGGCATATTGGCTTTGCTTATATTAGCCTTGTGCTATTACTTACTCGTGGTGTATTGGCTTCAAAAATGGTGGATTGGCGTCAGTACAAAGTGCTAAGCATTGCACCACATTTAGTCGATACCCTATTACTTATCTCAGGTATTGCGCTGCTAGTAATTTTAGTTTCTAACGGTATCTATGCCCTTAATGAAATGCAATGGATGTTGCCTAAATTGGCATTTTTAGTGCTTTATATCGTATTTAGTGCGAAAGCGTTTAAAAAATCACAGCCATTCTCGCTTAAAAACTTTATTTTAGCTGTTGTTAGCTTTGTACTAACCATGATGGTAGCAACGCTACATTAACCTTTACAAGCGGTCAAAATTTGCAATTTCTTTGCAAAATTCGACCGCTTTTTGATCTGCACCCCAAAACCTGGACACCTAATTTGAGGTGCAGATTATGTCTTATTCTTATCAATTTCGTTTAAACATTATCAAACAAGTGACCGAACAGGATTTGGGTATTCGTGAGGTCGCTAAA
>NZ_CABFJY010000014.1 GCF_901687125.1 Actinobacillus vicugnae | reverse complement strand
AGCGACCTCACGAATACCCAAATCCTGTTCGGTCACTTGTTTGATAATGTTTAAACGAAATTGATAAGAATAAGACATAATCTGCACCTCAAATTAGGTGTCCAGGTTTTGGGGTGCAGATCATTTTGATTTAAGTCTAATTGCTACCCCATCTTGATTATAGAGCTACCTTTACACCAAACTTATAATTCCTACTAATTTACTCAACTATATTATTAGGAGTTCGTTATGACATATCGTAATCTTTCACTCGGCGACATTGCCGCACAATTACCTCGTTCAACTGTATTATTTTTAAAGCTGGGTTTAGATTTTTGTTGTGGTGGAAAGCAAACACTTGCAGCGGCTGCAGCGGAAAAAGGATTAGATGTTGAAGTGATTGAAGCTTCATTAGCCGTATTAGCAGAGCAACCTGCCGAAGCAAACAACGACTGGCGTAGCGCACCGCTTGGCGAAATTATTGATTTTATTATTCCTCGCTTTCACGATAAACACCGTAGTCAATTACCAACCTTAATTGAATTAGCGCAAAAAGTGGAAAACGTGCACGCAGACAGCGCCGATTGTCCGAAAGGTTTAGCCGATATTTTGCATAAAGTTTATCAAGATTTAGTGCATCATATGATGAAAGAAGAACAAATTCTGTTCCCACTGATTAAATCAGGTAGAGGCACCATGGCGGCAGCCCCCATTTCCGTGATGGAAGCAGAACACGATGAAGCGGACAATGATTTGGAAGATATGAAAAAGCTTACCCACAATTTCACGCCACCAACAGGCGCGTGCAATTCATGGCAGACCCTATATCGAGGCTTAAACGAATTTACCAGCGATTTAATGGAACACGTTCATTTAGAGAATAATATCCTCTTCCCTCGCGCCTTAGCAGGCGATCAGCCATAAAAAACAAGCGGTTGATTTTTGAAAGAAATTTGCAGAATCCTTCGAAAAATCAACCGCTTATTTATCTATTTAGACAGAAGCTTTGGAGAAAAGATTAATCACCAAGACGCCTGCGAGAATCAGGCCGATGCCGATAAAACCTGCAAAATCGAGCTTTTGCCCAAAAGCAAAATACGCTACAATCGCGGTTAATACAATCCCCACGCCAGACCATACCGCATAAACAATCCCAATAGGTAATGTTTTAGTGATGATCGAGAGCAAATAAAGCGCTACCACAGTTGGCAATGGTTTAGTAAAACCATCGCTTGCTTTAATGCAATTACTACCAATCACTTCAATCACAATCGCAAAGCCTAATAAAAACCAAGCATTCATCAATTTCTCCGAAAATAAAAGCGGTCGGATTTCACTAAAATTTTTGCAAATTTTCAGCAAAACCCAACCGCTTATCACATTAAATAAATTAGATCGTACGCGTTCCTAATTGGAAAATCACCACTTCTGCTTGGCAGCTAAAACGGAAATTCGCCTCCAGTAAAAAACCACCTTCTATCGCTTTAATTTCGCTGGTAATTTCACACGGTTCACTTTCGGTATCACGTGCTTTTTGGGTTAATTTTACTAGCGCTTGTTCCGCTTCTGCTTGGGTTTCATACACTTTCTCAAATTTCGCATCACGTTCACTGTTATCAATAATTGAGCCAACATCAAAAGTGTTACAACCAACACATTCAATAGGTTTATCTGATTTCATAAAATCCCCTATAAATTCTAAGTTAATCATATTAATACTTTAATACTAAACACATTGTTAAGCAACACACTTGAATCATCATATATGAACTATAAATACATAATATTATTCATTATAGATTAAAAAAGATCTTTATTTTATCAAAAAACTCAAATATGATACTTTTAGTATGATTTTAAACAAAAATGGTTTACATATAATCTATGACAAATATAAATCTATTATTAGAAGAACAAATTGATGCCTTAAAAACATTACAAAAACAGCTACTTAAGCACGAACAAGCACAAAAACAGCAATTGATTGCAGGAAAAATCGAAGATTTAACCGCTTTCGGGCAATTGCTTAATCAAAAACGCAAAGCGTTAAATATTGATTTATACACATTGGAATTACAAACTAATGTTTCATCATCTACATTAAAACGTTTGTTTCAAGATCCGAGTCAAGTAAGATTTTCCACCGTATTATTAGTTGCCAATACATTAGGAGTATCACTATGCGCAGTATAAAACGCTCGGCAAAAGTGTTTTTATATGATGAACCAGTCGGGCAAATTTACCAAGATGAGAGGGGTTTTCACTTTTTTTACTTTAAGAATTATGTCGGCATTCCGCTTTCATTAAGTTTACCTGTTGCACAGCAAAGCTTTCACTCAGAGCAATTGTTCCCTTATTTTGCCTCACTGATTCCCGAAGGCTGGCTTAAAGCGAAATATAGTGTCTTACAGAAAATTGATGAACAAGATCAATTCGGGATACTACTCAATAATGGAGAAAATATGCTCGGTGCGATAACGATTAAACGGGAGGAATAATGTTAAATTGTAGAATTTTACTCATACCATTAACAGATAAAGAACCAACCTTAGGCTATAGCTTAAAAGGTCTGAACTACTTAACGGGGCAATCCGATTTCTCTCCCATCTTACCGTTCACTCGTCAAGATTTCAGTACATTAGAACCTCGTAAACAGCAGGGCATGAGTATTTCAGGTTATCAGCCTAAGTTGCAATTGGTCATTCACGAAAAACAATTTCAGACGATTGCACAACAAGGTAGTTATATTTTAAAACCCTCGCCCGATGACTACCCATTTTTAGCTGAAAATGAACACGCCACTATGCGACTGATGGAAAAATTAGGATTTCACGTGCCGAAAAATGGGCTCATTCCATTTCAGTCGGAATCAGAACAAGCTGAATATGCTTTTGTCGTTAAGCGTTTTGATCGCACGGATGATAATAAGCCTATCCATCAAGAACAGTTAGATGGCGCAATGAACATAACGGAAAAATATGGCAAAACAAGTAATGATAACGAGCAATATGTGAGCTATGAACAAGCGGTCAAATTTATTTTGCAACATACGGAAAATAATCTTGCTCAACAACAAGAACTATTTCGCCGTATAGTCTATGCTTATTTACTCGGCAATAACGACTTACATTTACGTAATTTCTCGTTGATTTATAGCAAAACAGGCAAAGCTGAATTAGCGCCTATTTATGATTACGTTTCCGTTGTGCCTTATAAAGCGGTGTTTGAAAGCGCGATTTTAGCATTACCATTATTGGCAAAAGAGGAAGGCGGAAAAGCATTAGCACATGGTTTTGAAACCCAATATGGCGAATATATCGGGCAGGATTTTATTGAGTTTGGCGAGCAAATCGGGCTAAACCGACGGGTCATTGAGCGAATATTGCTGCCGCAATTGCTAAAAGAACAAGAGATTGTAGAAGCCGTTTACCAAGCTTCGTTTATGCCGTTAGCTGATCAAGAACTCGTGTTACAAAACTATCGAAAACGCTTGGCACTTCTGCAAATTGTGGATGAACCAAAACTATAACTAAAAAGCCTTTAAGTCGAAACTTAAAGGCTTTTACCATTCTTTAGAACCCTGCTTGCTGTTCTAACTGTTCTACTAATGCATCGTCTAAACCAAGCGCTTCTGCAAGATCTGCTAAGAATACAATTTCTTTGCGGGCTAAATCTGCACACACTACACGAGCAGCTAAATAAACTTGTGCAGCTAATGCTGGGTTGTTGCCCACTTGAGCGGTAATTTGCTCTGCACTTGCAGGCTGATACATCGCTTGTTCAAGCCATTGTTGAATTTCAGGATCTTGTCCCGCTTCACCTAAAATAGCTTGTCTTTCTTCATCAGAAATCACACCGTCCGCTGCTGCAGCTGCGATCATCGCTTGTAAAATCACTTGACTGCTTGCCTGTTGATTTTGTTCTGTTACCGCAAACTTTTCTTCGCTTACAGGAGTAACTTGCGTTTGGTTTTGCTGATATTTTTGATACGCCTGATAAGCAAGGCTACCAATAGCCGCCAGCGACCCCAATTTTGCTAAGCTCGAACCGCCGTTACGACCAAAAATCATCGAAAGAATCCCAATTGCAGCAGCGCCACCACCGATTTTTACCACTTTATCGCTCGGTGTGTTGCCGTTCATCGCACTTTTCGCAGATTCCTGCGCTACGCTTAACACTTGATTTAAAATTTTGCTGAAATCCATAGGGTTTCTCCAATAAGATTGAGGGTAAATGCACTTATCGAAATAAGTGCCTATTCGTACGCCAAATTAGCAATAAGTTCCCTCGCTTGCCAATCAAATTTACCTATCATTAAAAAAGTAAGCGGTCAAAATCCCCTCATTTTTGCAAAATGTTAGAGAAATTTGACCGCTTGTGATTTGTACAATTTAGCCATTAAAGTAAATCAACGACATTGATCTCAATCGGCTGACTTAATAGCTCACTAAACTGAGCGCCTGCCTCAATAAAATGCGTTTGTTGGGCGTGCAATGCCAAATCGGCTTGTGATTGCCATTGCTCGACAAACGTATAAACATTTGACTGCCCCTGCACAGCCCCACAACCATAAGAAATACAACCTTGGTCGTTTAGCGAAGCACTGATTAATGATTTTGCCAACGCTTCAAACTGTGTGATTTTATCCGCTTTGACATAACATACTGCATAAACTGCTATCATAATAGCTCTCCTAAATTAAAATGACTCAATGACAGAATGCGTTTTGAGCTGTTGCCCAATCCGCTCAAATAATTGTTGAATGCTATCGGCACGATGTGCCAACACACGCACCATCAGTCCACCTTCATTCAATTGCGAAACACCCGCCAACATATTTTGTTGCTCGGCAAGTAGCGTCTGTAATTCAAGCACCAACACCTTAATTTCAATTGCATTTTTCGCCAAATTTAAATAGGTCAGTGAACCTTGATGAGAAAAATCTTCCATTTGGCTTAACGAAGTTAACGCCATTTGGGCGGGTAACCACTGAATACGATCACTGACAAGCGGTCGATTTTGGTGCGAAATCCGCAAATAAGACGCAAAATGACGGAAGGCAAACCGCTCACCGTTCAGCACTCGCCCAATCGCCACAATTTCGCCATAAATCAGCTCCGCATTCTCGTCCATTTCAATTTCAGTGGTCTGTTTAAAACTACTATCTTTGTGCAATACTAACGGGTGTGGCAAGTAAAACAAGCGGCTATTTTTGCCCAATTTTATGCAGGTTTTCTGGGTAGCATAATCGCCCTTGTTCATTGATTGCACTCGGGTAAACGCCTGTGTCAGCAACGAAAGCGCCGTGTTATCGGCAATCTCAATGTCGATTTCCAACTGATCGCCCGCTAATAAACCGGGCGAAGACGACATTTGCATCGCATTAAGCGCATTCGTCCAATGCGAATCAAGGTTCGGTAAAGTCATCACCTTAAACGGCGACGAAGCAAAATAACGATCAAGCTGGGTTTTAGCTTGGGTGGTGAGTTTGGTTGAAAGAAGTAATTTACTTTGCATTTTAAGACTTTTTCAAATCTCCCCCTGCCCCTCTTTGCTAAAGAGGGGAGCGGTTTTGTGGAAGAATAGAGATCGCAAAATTTCCCTACATTGTCCCCCTCTTTAGCAAAAAGGGGTTAAGGGAGATTTATGCAATGTCCAAGCGGTTAATTTTGCCTCATTTTTGCGAAGCCGAGATCTATATGATTAACGTACCAACGCTGCTGGTTCTTCGCTGTTTTTCAACAGTGCATATTTTTCAATCCAGCCGATCACACCATCAAGGTTTTCGTTTTTCATTAAGTTAGTGAAAATAAATGGTTGACCGTTACGCATACGGCGTGCATCGCGTTCCATAACACTTAAATCTGCACCAACAAATGGGGCAAGATCGGTTTTGTTAATCACCAAAAGGTCTGAACGTGTGATGCCTGGTCCGCCTTTGCGTGGGATTTTTTCACCCTGTGCTACATCAATCACAAAAATAGTAATGTCCGCTAAATCAGGGCTGAAGGTTGCTGACAAGTTATCGCCACCTGACTCAATAAAAATCAGTTCTACTTCTGGGAAACGAGCCACCATTTCATCCACCGCTTCAAGGTTCATCGACGCATCTTCACGAATCGCCGTATGCGGACAACCGCCCGTTTCTACCCCCATAATACGCTCTGGCGGCAACAAGCTGTTTTTGGTTAAAAACTCTGCATCTTCCTGTGTGTAGATGTCATTGGTGATCACCGCCACGCTATAACGGCTTGCAATTTCACGGGTTAAACGCTCGATTAATGCGGTTTTCCCCGCTCCCACAGGGCCTGCCACCCCGATTTTGATATATTTACGCATTGATTTTCCTATTTATCACAAATGAATTAATGTAGGGGCGAACTGCGTTCGCCCTATCTATTTAATGGTTATCCTTATGAAATTAGGTTGAAATATAAAATCTATCTTGCTCCCATAAAATCGGATTATTTTGTATATATTCAAAAATAGTTAAATATGATTTTTCATCCCAAATTAATATGTTCATAAAAATTACGTTGCCACACAGAAAAACCAATTTGACTGCTTACTGCTGATTTATAACCACGGATAATCGAATTCAAATCATTTGTGGGGCAGCGAAATTTAGCTACATAGTTTTCATTATTAGGTTTAAGTTGCTCAATAATTTTAATCATTCCGTGAATGTGGTTTGGCATTACTACAAAATTATCCAATTCAATATTTTCTCTTTTATCAAGCGGGTTAAACCATTCTTAATGAGCAATTTCACCCTGATGATTTAAATACATTTTTCCATTTTCAATTTCGCCAAATAACGGCATTCTATCTTTGCAACAAATTGTAATGAAATAATATCCCACAGAGGCATAGTCATAATATTTCAACTTTAAGTTAGACACAGTTGCGACAATTTTCATCACGACATATAAAGCCGTGTATAAAGTTGTTCGTGTTGCATTGAGCGAATATCGCTTGCCAGCGTTGCGGTGCCAAGCCATTCTGGGTCGGGATTGAGGCTATTTTCGACCGCTTGAGCAATAGACTTTCGCAATGCGAATAAAATATCTTGCCCGTCCATCTGGCTAAGAGGTACGAGTTTCACACCATTGGTCACACCCCCCACTGCTGCATTATAGTAAAACGCATACAGGCTTTCCGCTTTGTCGAGGTGCATTGCCTGTGCCACCATCGCAAATACAATCGGAAAATAGCCCTGACAACGCTTTTCGCTGATCGCTCGCTGAAATTCCACCAGCAATGGATGGTTTTCATAACGAATAAAAATTTTCAGCAACCGAACGCCCAATTTATAACTGCCTTCTCGGCTTTCTCGGGCAATTTTTGTCGCCGCCAGTTCTTGATCGAGCGCCAACAAGCGGTCTAAATCGTGGTTCGCCATTGCCTCAAACGCCAACGATAAATACGCCCCGTCGTTGTAAATCCAGTTCTGCATCAGTTGCGTTTGCACATATTCTTCAAGGCTGGCTCGGCTGTTTACTTTGCCCTGCTGCACAAAGGTTTCCAAACCATTCGAATGGTTGAACCCCCCAATCGGCAAAGTCGGATCAACAAGGTGTAACAATGCGCCTAATTGAGTTAGTGCTTGTGCCAATTTCCGTCTCCGTGATGATGATAGCCATGATGATCATGCGAATGGCTGTGAGAATGCCCGTGACCTTGCGCTGAGTTGGCACGCAACGCTTGACTTAAACGGCGTTCTGCTTTTTGTGGAGCAAATCCCGCCGCTTGTAACCATTCAAACATCGGTTTGTCATAAGGGAGTGTCACTTCATCGCCGTCCAAAAACAGCGGTGAATGCTTGTTACCGATTTCATAGCAAGCACGTGCCATTTCAGGCAAAGTTTTCGGCGAAAGCACAATCACTTCAGACGGTAGAATTTCAATCGCTAACACAAATTCATCGCTAATAAACACCACATCATCATGTTTTAAGCGTTGTCCTTCTTTAAGCAAACGGAACGCTACTTCACGTCCTGTTTGGCTTTTTTTGCGCAAAATATTCCGCTCACTCTCAAACCATTCAAGCGAAACATAATCAATTTTTTGGGTGGTAATCTGACCGCTTTTTTGTAGCTCAGTCAGATTGCCTAAAATGTCTTCCATTACTGGAAGGATTGGGTTAATTATTTGCATTTTATTTCCTTTGCCCCGTACTTGCGTATGGAGTTACGAATTATAAAGTTGCTCTGCAACCACTTTGTTATTGCTCGCAGAACGACAGCACGATACTTAACGATGTACGTTAGTGCGTAAGCTATGCGCTCGGCTTGGTGTCCGCCAACACCTCATATTTTTCATTCATCCGCTCTGCCCAAGCGGTCAGATTCGGGTGATTTTTTGCAAGATCGTAACCCAATTTTTCCGCTCGGAATTGCCACCAGTCGATTAAACAAACTGCCGTGATAGTGCCGATATTCAGTTCGTTACCAAATTCTTCGAGTGTTTGTTCAAGTTGAGCAAAACTGTTGATATTGCGTGCCATCAGCTGTTGATGACGGGTTATCCACCACTCAGTTTCTGGGCGAAGCATTTTTTCGGCAACCATTGGCATCGTGTTTTCCATAATACCATCGGCTAAATTATGTAATGCTAAGGTATTCCAGCGAACTTTGCCCGTTTCAGGCACTAAGCGATCGTTCGAGCCTTTTTGATCGAGGTATTCTGCAATTAACAAACTACCAAATAACCAACGTCCACAATTGCGCTGTAATGCAGGTACACGCCCAAGTGGATTGTCTTTATTGTGTGGTGAATTTGGGTCGAATGAGGAACTAATGCGCAACATTTCAACCTTTTCTTCTAATTGGTGATGTTTGATCACCGCAATAACTTTACGCACAAATGGGCTGGTGGTTGAGTACCAAAGTTTCATAAATTCTCCTTAAAAACCTAGTACGAGCTGTACTAGGTTTATTAACTTAAGCCGCTTTTCGACTATTTCTGATAGCCATAAAGTAGCTCTGGGTCAGTATGTAGTCACTTAAAACAAGAAATAACGCTGAGCCAAAGGAACTTTAGTTGCTGGTTCACAAGTGATATGCTCACCATCTACACGCACTTCGTAGCGCTCTGGATCAACAGTGATTTCAGGGGTAGCGTTATTGTGAACGAGGTCTTTTTTGCCCACATCACGACAGCCTTTCACTGCAAGTGTTTCTTTTTGAATGCCATATTGGGTTTTAATGTCTGCCTGCACGCTGGCTTCAGACACAAAGTAAACTGCACTTTCAGTATTTGCCTTAGCATTCGCGCCAAACATTGGGCGGTAAAATACTGGTTGTGGCGTTGGGATTGATGCATTCGGATCACCCATTTTCGCAAAGCTGATAAAGCCTTTTTTCATGACCAATTCAGGTTTTACCCCGAAGAATTGCGGTTTCCACAATACGATGTCAGCCAGTTTGCCCACTTCAAGCGAGCCAACGTGTTGGCTGATCCCATGTGCAATTGCTGGGTTGATAGTATATTTCGCAATATAACGTTTAATACGAAAGTTATCACTATTCGGATCTTCCGCCAATGCTCCACGTTGTGCTTTCATCTTATCAGCGGTTTGCCACGTTCTCGTTACCACTTCGCCGACACGTCCCATTGCTTGGCTGTCAGAACTCATAATTGAGAACACGCCCATATCGTGCAAAATATCTTCCGCTGCAATGGTTTCAGGGCGGATACGGCTGTCGGCAAACGCCACGTCTTCTGGTACTCGTTTATCTAAGTGATGACAAACCATTAACATATCCAAATGCTCATCAATGGTGTTTACCGTAAACGGACGAGTTGGGTTAGTTGAAGCAGGCAATACGTTTGGATACATCGCCGCTTTGATAATATCAGGGGCGTGACCTCCGCCCGCACCTTCGGTGTGGAAGGTGTGAATCACACGGCCATCAATCGCTTTCATGGTATTTTCTAAGAAACCACTTTCGTTAAGGGTGTCGGTATGGATTGCGACTTGCACGTCCATTTCGTCCGCTACTTTTAATGCTGCATCAATTACCGCTGGCGTTGCGCCCCAGTCTTCATGAATTTTTAAACCTAATGCGCCCGCAACAATTTGTTCTTTAAGCGGTTCAAGAGTTGAGCAGTTGCCTTTACCAAAAAAGCCGATATTGACTGGCAACGCTTCGCAAGCTTGGAACATTCTTTCAATATTAAACTTACCCGAAGTACAAGTAGTTGCGTGCGTGCCATCTGCGGGACCTGAACCACCGCCGATCATGGTGGTAATCCCATTTTCAATCGCATGTTGTGCCTGTTGTGGGCAGATCCAGTGAATATGAGTATCGATTCCTCCCGCCGTAGCAATTAAATGTGCGCCATTATGCACTTCGGTGCTGGCACCGATAATCATATTCGGAGTGACGTTATCCATGGTGTCAGGGTTGCCCGCTTGACCAATGCCCACAATACGTCCATCACGAATACCAATATCTGCTTTGATAATGCCTAGTTTAGCGTCGATAATCATCACGTTAGTCAGTGCGAAATCTAACACATTAGGATTATCACGGGTTGCAGTACTGGATTGTGCCATACCATCACGCACTGATTTACCGCCACCGAATTTACACTCATCACCTTTAGTTAAGAAATCTTGCTCAATGGTCGCCCATAAATCGGTATCGCCTAAACGCACTTTATCGCCTACCGTTGGGCCGTAAGTTGCTACATATTGACTGCGTGGGATTGTTAATGCCATTTTTTTCTTCTCCCTATAATTTGCCGTCGATTTCGTTATGGAAACCGTAAATCACTTTATTACCACCAAACTCAACCAGTTCCACTTCTTTAGCTTCACCTGGTTCAAAACGCACCGCATTGCCAGACGGTACATTTAAACGCATCCCCCTTGCCTGCAAGCGGTCAAATTTGAGGGCAAAATTGGTTTCGAAAAAATGGTAATGCGAACCGACTTGAATCGGACGGTCGCCCGTATTGACCACTTCTAATTTGACGGTTTTACGCCCAATATTAGCTTGAATGTCACCGTCTGCTAATTGATATTCTCCAGGGATCATTTTTTATTTATTCCTTTTTATGTGATAGGGGCGCCACGCTTGATGCCCTATAAAATTGCTAGCGAATTGGATGATGCACCGTGACTAATTTAGTGCCATCAGGGAAAGTTGCTTCAATTTGCACTTCGTGCACCATTTCAGCAATACCTTCCATTACATCATCTACAGTCAGTAACGTAGCACCGTATTGCATCACTTCTGCTACCGACATACCATCACGAGCAGCTTCCTGCAAATGGCTGGCAATATAGGCGATTGCCTCTGGATAATTTAATTTCACACCACGAGCTTTGCGTTTTGCTGCCAGCTCCCCTGCAAGAAACAACATCAGTTTTTCTTGTTCTCTTGAAGTTAAATGCATTTTGTACCTTCTTTTATTTTTAATGAAAAGTGTAAAAAATAATGAAAAATAAACCGCTTGTTAAGGGTTCAGTAATCTCACTAATTTATTTTTATCGAAAGCCGTTTTATCCACTTTCGCTTTTATCGCTAAAATAATCCAGCTTGCCACAATAAAGCCAATGGTATAGGTCGCAATGTCCAATGTAGATAAGCTAAATTGAATAAATACCGCCAGTAGTGTGCCGAAAATAATATAAATAAAATTGCGAAAGCGCTCGCCCGCAAAGGCACACGCCACCAAAATTGGCGAGAAGCCGTAAATACCGTTAGCAAGTTGATTTGGGTGAATAGTTAATAGGTAATTCGCAAATGCAGTGCCTATTGTTGCTGCCGCTAGCCCATACATTGCCGCCATTGGAGAGCTGATAGCAATAGCTAAGAACAGTAACACGCCTGTAATCAGGCTAGAACCGAAATTGACTTCTGCCCACGCATAAAAAGGCTCACTGATTGCATGTAAGGTATCAGTGTAATCATCTAACTCAGGCGTCGTTTGAGCTAAATCCAATAAGTTAAGTTTCGCCACACTCCAACAAAATATCCAACAGGTAAGGACAAAAGGAAAGGTAAAAGCCACTTTGCCACGTTTCGTAAATTCTCGCATAATCAGCGTAGCAACAATGGAGGCAATGATGGCATTTAGCCAAATAAGTGGATTTGCCGCATTAACGAGCCCAAACGTAAACATTACACACATAAAAGCTAAACTCGCGTTAAAACTATATAATCCTTGCTTAATTTGTGCGGCTGGATAACGTAATAGCTGTGCGGTTAATGTTCCAATTAACGCTCCCACAAAGCAACCGATGCCTAATGTCCAATGGCTAAAAAACATCGCAATCACGATAATAAGTCCTGTTAACCCGTTTTCTTGTAAAAAAATTTGCCCTATACCAGTTAAGGTAGTTCTAAGAAGTTTCATTGGTATTTCCCATACAGCAATAAATGAAAAAATAGCGTTAAATGTTAAAAATAGAATGGGAAAATATTAGGTAGGTGCTTTATGAATAGATTTGAATAACAAATGTTGAACAGCGGTAAAAGAATAAAAAGAGGAAAATTCTTCATCAAGTGTCTCAATATTGTCTGACATAAAAATCCCTCACTGTAATGTTTTCAAAATCAAAATTGCGGGCTAGTATAGAATAGTTTTACTAATCATTCAAATAAATAAAACTAATTTCAACTGTGTAAAATATTTTGGGTTCTGATATAAAATAGACCAAAGTGAATAACTTTTGATATTCAAATTGCTCGCATTTTTATACAATCGTTGTCACTGACTATTTGGTTGCCCTTAATCTATATCTATATGCTAAATAAACTTGACGCATTGAAATATTTTTGTACTGCTGCCGAAACGCTTAACTTCCGAGAAGCCGCCAATCAACTTGCGATTTCCCCACCAGTGATAACTCGAGTAATTAACACACTGGAAAGCGAATTAGACGAACAGCTTTTCAAGCGCACCACACGTAATGTATCTTTAACCGATTTCGGCGAAGAATTTTTACTACATGCGAAACAATTGCTAGCCGATAGCGAACGAGTATTTAATTTGGGAAAAAAGCAACAAGATGAAATGGCAGGAACAGTGCGCATCACTTTGCCGAAGTTGCGTGATCACGAGCAAATTTTATTTGAATTACTCAAAGCGCTAGAACCTTATCCTGATTTGGTGATCGACTGGCGTGTAGATGCTGTTCGCTTAGATAATGTAAAACATCGCATCAATATTGGCATTCGTGCCAGCCGAGAACCAGATCCGAATTTTATTGTGCGCCCTTTAGTGGAAATGTACGATATTTTCGTTGCCTCGCCTGCCTTTATTGCCCGTTGGGGTATGCCAAAAGATTTGGACGATTTACGCAAAAATTTCCCAATCAGTGGCTTAATCAATGTTGCCACAGGTCAGCCATGGGAAATCCATATCAATGAAAGCACGGTTTTGGTACCACAAAAGCTAGGATTTATCACAAACGATATCTATAGCGAATTACAAGCCGTACTAGCAGGCAGGGGCATCGCACATATTGGTAATACTATCTGTAAGCCTTATCTCGAAAGTGGCGAGCTTATTCAGCTCTTCCCAGAGCAACAATTTGAAAAATGGCAGCTGTTTTTATATCGCCCTTACCAAACTATTACTTCGCCTCGAGTACTAAAAGTTTTTGATTTACTTACTGAAATTATGCAACGACGTTATAGCCAATAAAAAAAAGCGGTCGAATTTGGCAAAAAAATTGCAAATCCGACCGCTAAGGTGAACACTGTTGTTCGACGATAAAATTTCTTTTTAATTACGCTTCAACGGGTTTTACCACGATTTTAGTAATCTGAATTTTGTCGCCGTTTTGTTTTGTATCAATATCAAACTTTACGTTCCAACTGCCTTTTTGATCCCACATATCCCCAAAGATACGTGCAGTGACTAGTAATTCATCATAACCTTTTGATTTGATTTTTGATTCTTCTATTGTGCAGTATTTCATACCGCCTTTTTGGATATTACGAATCCACTCTTGCTTAGTCATCGTGTCGTTTTGGGCGATCACTAATTCAAAATCATCTGCTAATAGGTTTTGTAACGTTGCAAAGTTAGGATTAATCAACGCATCGTTTAATTCTTCATATACCCCAATCACTTTTTCTTGCTGTGCATGCTTCGCATCAATATTCGTAATCACGGGTAAACTGGCTGTAACACTTAAGGCAATGCCTAAAAATAGTGATAAAAAAATATGTGTAAATGTTAATCTCATTATAATTCCTCGAATATCGTCTCTTCTTGCTCTTGTCTAAACCCATTATAAAGGAATTATTATTCATGATAAGATAGATTATAGTTAATAGACTATTAATAAAAAAGCAATAATCTTTTTTAAGCTTTTGTGAGCAAGTCGCTAAAGATAAGGGAAAAGAACATACAAGCGGTCATTTTGGGCGGAAAATTTGTAAAATTCAGCCAAAAAACAACCGCTTGTAGCACTTTCAGAAAAGATTAAGGGAATAAAATTGGCACCAAAAAGGCAGTTACTAACATGGTTATTACCGTAAATGGCAATCCAATTTTAATAAAATCGCTAAAACGATAATTACCGAGTGAAACAACCATTGAGTTTACTGGTGAAATTGGCGTCATAAATGCCGCTGAAGAAGCAATCGCTACCACCATCACTAATGCAGTTGGCGGATAACCCAATTGACGCGCCACCTCAATCGCAATCGGCGCCATTAAAATAGCGGTTGCACTGGTTGAGATAAACAAACCGACCACCGCAGTTAAAGCAAATAAGCCGATTAAAATTAACGGATATGCTGTATTTGCGCCACCAGTCAGGCTAATAAACTGCTCCACCATTAGCGCTACCCCCCCCGTTTTTTGCATCGCCAATGAAAATGGCATCATACCAATCACCAAAATCAGCGTTGGGAAATGAATGGATTCATAAGCAGATTTCATATCAATACAGCGAAATGCGCCCAATAACAAACAAGCAATAAAAGCAGCAATAACATTTGGTACTAATCCGCTAATCATTAAGCCAATCATAATCACTAAGGCAAATAGTGCATGAGGTGCTTGGCTTGCCGCTGGCACCGCTTGTTTACTCTCTTTTGGCATACCAATTAAAAAGAAATCTTTACGGATTTGTACCATTGCAGTAATTTTCTGCCATACGCCCATCACCAATAAAATATCTCCCGATTTTACCATTTCGGTTAATAAATTATTTTGCAGAATTTGTCCTTCTCGTTTGATCCCCACCACACTTGAACCAAAATTAGAACGGAAATTTAACGCATCCACCGTTTGCCCGATGGTTTCAGTTTCTGGCATCACACCTAATTCCGCCATACCGACCGATTTAGATTGGGTCGAAAAGTACTCACCTTTTAACTCAATCGGCTGCATGCCAAATTCTTCACAAAGTTGTGCAAAGCGAGCTTCATCCACACCGATATCCATCAACAGAATGTCTTTCTTTTGTAACTGATCTTTACCAAACGCCGCCAACGTAATATGACGAAAGTTTTTATAACGTTGAATCGCAATAATATTAAGCTGATAAACTGAACGAAGATTCAATTCATCAATTGTTTTTCCAATAAAGCGTGAACCCTCACTTAACACTACCATTTTAGCGCGACCATTTAATTTATATTCTTCAATCAAATGAGCCATTGAGTCATCGTTATTTGCCAGCGCTGGCACGCTTCCGTCATCTAACCAACGGCGCACCGCCAACATATATAAAATACCTAACACCAACACTAATGCACCGATTGGCGTAAAGCTAAAGAAATGAAAGCCCGTATAACCTGCTTTAACTAATTCCGCATGAGTGACTAAATTGGGTGCAGTGGCAATCAAGGTCATCATGCCACTGATTAAACCCGCTACCGCAAGTGGCATCATTAATCGGCGAGGCGAAATATTTAAACTAGAGCAAATTGCTAATGTCACGGGAATAAAAATTGCCACAATCCCCGTTGAACTCATAAAGGCACCAAGCGTGCCGATAGATAGCATTAACAAGGCAATCACTTTTGCTTCACTCGCCCCAGCAACACGAAGTAGCCAATCGCTTATTTGATTTGCTACACCTGTTCTTGCTAGCGCATCGCCAATAATATAGAGCAACGCTAATAAAATCACGTTTGGATCACCAAAGCCAGCTAGCGCTTCTTGTATGGTCAAAATACCGCTCAAACTAAAAGCGAGTAGCACCAACAACGCAATAACGTCCATGCGTAATTTATTTTGAATAAATAGCACTACGGCAACCGCCAAAATCGCTAACACCCAAAACAACGGAACTTGCATAAATGTGGGTAAGGAATGAATCAAAGTTTGCATAATGTTCTCTTATTGTAAAAAATCCGCCGAATTATACCGCTTCGCACCATTAAAGAAAGCGGAATAATCAATGCACTAAATATAGTTATAGCGGAAATAACAACGGAACTAGCCAAACCGTTACCCCCATTACCAATAATGTAAAGGGCACACCAATTTTGACAAAGTCTGTAAAGCGATAACCTGCAGGCGCAATCACCATGGTGTTTACGGGCGAAGAAATTGGGGTCATAAAGGCAGCAGAAGAGGCGATTGCAACCACCATGACAAATGCAATTGGCGAATAGTGTAACTGTTTAGCGATTTCAATTGCGATCGGCGCCATTAAAATCGCAGTTGCGGTATTTGAGATAAATAAGCCCACGACTGCAGTCAACGCAAATAATCCTAGCAACACCAAACTATAATGAGTACTTTGACCACCTGTGAGTGCTAAGAATTGTTCCACAATTAACGAAACACCGCCCGTTTTTTGCATAGCGGTCGAAAATGGCATCATACCGACAATTAACAATAAACTCGGAATATGAATAGCATCGTAAGCACTTTTCATATCAATACAGCGAAATTTACCCAGTAATAAACAGCAAATTAACGCTGCAATAACATTCGGTACCCAACCGCTAATCATCAGTAATACCATTAAACAAACCGACAACAGCGCATAAGGTGCTTGGCTTGCCGCTGGTGCAACTTGTTTTCCCTCTTTTGGCAAACCAAGTAAAAACAGATCTTTATTGTATTTTTCAAGGGTGATAATTTTTTGCCAAACACCCATTACCAACAATACATCTCCCGCTTTAACCGCTTCATTAAGTAATTCTTCTTGCAAAATACGGTTATCACGTTTAATCCCCACCACACTTAAACCATAGGTAGAACGGAAATTTAATTGTTGTACGGTTTTACCGAGACTTTCTGTTTCTGGCATCACAGCAAACTCTGCCATTCCCACCGATTTTGCGTGTGTTGAGAAGTATTCGTCTTTTAATTCAACAGGTTGCAGTTTGCATTCTTCACATAACATGGCAAACGCCTCTTCACCAATACCGATATCCATTAACAAAATATCTTTTGCTTGCAATTGATCGTTGCCGAATGCCGCCATAATTTGTGAGCGGAAATTTTTATAGCGCTGAATGGCAATCACGTTCATTCGATATAAAGAACGCAATTTCAATTCATCCATTGTTTTTCCAATAAACGGTGAATCTTCTTGCAAAATCACCATTTTGGCTCGCCCGTGTAACTGATACTGTTCAATCAAATGCGCCATACTATTTTCATCTTTGGCTAGCGTTTGAATCTCACCATTATCTAGCCAACGACGAGCACCCAACATATATAAAATACCCAATAGCAATACCACCAAACCAATCGGGGTAAAACTAAAAAAACCAAATCCTTGATAGCCCGCTTTAATTAATTCTGCATGGGTAACTAAGTTTGGTGCAGTGGCAATTAGTGTCATCATCCCACTAATTAAACCTGCAATACTAAGGGGCATCATCATACGACGTGGAGAAATATTCATACCCGTGCAGATCGCCAACGCAACGGGAATAAAAATCGCCACAATACCTGTCGAACTCATAAATGCACCTAATACACCGATTGAAAGCATCATCAGCACCAACACTTTGGTTTCACTTGCACCTGCTACCCGCATTAACCAATCGCTAATCTGATACGCCACCCCTGTGCGAGCAAGCGCCTCTCCCACCACATATAACAGCGCTAAAAGCACAATATTTGGGTCACTCAATCCCGCAAAAATTTCTTGAGTGGTTAAAATGCCTGTTATACCAAAACCTAACATCACCAACAGAGCGATAATATCCATTCGCAACTTATTTTGAATAAACAGCCCGACCGCAACTGTCAGTAACAAAAGCACCCCAAATAATGGAGATTGTAAAAAAGAAGGCAAATAACTCAACAAACTCTGCATAGCATACTCCTTGCAAAATATTGTAGAAATTATACCGCTTCCCATATAAAAAAGCCGAAGATTAATCAAAATCTTCGGCTTTTCCACGATAAATAACTATATTTATACAATGAGTAATTCAATACCTTGCTCTCGAATACTTTGTTGCATTTCAAGCGGTAAATTACTATCTGTAATAATAGTATCAATCTTATCTAAACCACACACAATATTCGGACTTTTACGTCCAAACTTACTAGAATCCGCTAATACTACGATTTTCTTTGCAGCATTACACATTAGTGTACTTACTCGATATACTTCATTAAAAGTCGTTAATCCTACGTCCAAATCAAAACCATCGGTACCGATAAAGAGCGTATCGAAGGTTGAGCCAATAAATGCAGATTCAGCAAAATAGCCATGAAACGAAGCGGATTTTTCTCGATAAGAACCACCAGACATCAACAAATTATATGATTTATTAAGACCTAAAATCGCATTAAAAATGGTTAAGCTGTTTGTCATTAACGACAGATTTTCAAATGGTGTTAAATACGGAATCATTTGTAAAACCGTGCTTCCAGCATCGAAAATCACCGAATCACCTTCATTGATAAGCGTCGCTGCTTTTTGTCCGATACGTTGCTTTTGAGTTAAATTAATGCCTGTTTTTAATTCGATCGGCTGATCATTTTCTTCCGAAAGAATCACAACACTGCCGTATGTTCGTAATACTTTTCCTTGTTTCTCCAGTAAAGTTAAGTCTTTACGAATTGTAGCGCCTGTAAATTGGAAATGCTCCGCTAGCACATCAACATTTGTTCTGCCATGAATCAACAAGTAATCTAAAATTTGTTGTTGTCTTTCAAATGGTTTCATTAGTTCTTCCTATTTTGTGATCTTTTTTCGGCTAATTATTCTAGTCGTTTAATCACATCAAATAATGAGGATAAGCGCTCATCAGCAATCGCAAATTTAGCTTGATGAGCTTGTGGATTCACTACAAAGGTTGTTAAATTTGCTGCTTTAGCTGCAATCATCCCTGTCACACTATCCTCAATCACAACACATTCATTTCCCGAAACCCCTAGTTTTTTAACTGCTTGCAAATAGACCGCTGGATGAGGTTTTCCATATTCTTCATCCATTGCACTACATAAAATCGGAAAATAATGCCATAAATCAAGGCGATCAAATACTGCTTTAATTATCATTGGTGGTGAAGAAGTGGCTAATGCTAAGCGAAAGTGATTTTGCGTTAAAAAATCTAATAATGGATACAACCCTGGCAATGCAGTACCCGCTTGAGAGATAGCATAACTACCATGTTTAAGGATATCTTGCATAAATACTTGCTTATCAAGTTTTAATTGAAAGCGGTCAATCCAAACTTGGGCTAACTCATCAATACGTTTGCCACGCGTTAATTGTTCACAATCATGTTCGGTAATCTGAATACCTAATTGCGCTAAAGTATGAATCTGAGCTTCCGCCCATTGTGGCTCAGAGTCAATAATCACGCCATCCATATCAAAAATAACACTGGTTACTTTCATATCTGCTCCTATTATCCCATTTTTCTTTCATTTTGACATAAAAAATGCAAAAGAATTTTTTCATTGTAAACCTGATGATAGCGCTACTTTTAAAGCAAACTGTGATTTTTTATCATTTGGAAATATTTTTTCTGGATGAATATCGTGAATATGCATACCGATCACCGATTTAAGTTTTTGTGGTTTGGCAAAAACGGAAAAACCCTGCATACATAAGCTATCGATTACATTGAGTTGATCATCTAGTGCTAACACAATTACTGATTTAGGATTAAAACGACCACTATTACGTCCAACTGTTACCTTTCCTTTTTGACTCAATGCTATAAAAGCCTGATTAAATGCCTTGATTTGTAACCAACCAAACGCAATCTGTAACAACCACATCACAATAGCAAACATAATCAGGGCAGTAGTTGAATCCATACGTTTCTCCTTCTTTAGTAATTCGATTAGAAGCGGTCGAATTTGCAAAAAATTTTACAAAAACGACCGCTTGTTTTGTTAGAACATCACTTGTCCACCCGTGATATTTATTGATTGCCCCGTACAATAGGATGCTTCTTCACTGGCATAGAATTTTAGAACATTTAACACATCTTGATAATCACAACCACGTTTTAGTGGCACTTTATCAATATAAACTTGTTCTACCTCATTTTCTGGAATACCTAATTTTTTCGCATATTGCGGAATTAATGATTGGAACATCGGTGATTTCAATAAATTGCCTAACATTAATGAATGAACAGTAATGCCTTTATCCGCTAAATCTAATGCTAAGGATTGAGTTAATCCCACCCCACCAAATTTTGCTGCGCTATAACCTGAATTATATTTGCTACCCACTTTGCCTGATTTAGAGTTAATTTGGATAATTCTGCCTTTAATTCCATCTCTAATCATCAAACGTGAAAAATGTTTAGCGGTTAAGAAATAACCTGTAAGATTCACTTTCACTGATAAATCAAAGTCGCTTAAATTGAAATCCCAAATCGGTGAAGCTTTTGCAGTACCTGCGCTATAAACTAATACATCAGCCCGTCCAAAAGCTCTATCTGTTGCGGCTGCAAGTGCTTCTACACTTGATTCGTTACTCGCATCAACTTGAACCCCAATTGCATTGTCTGCACCTTGTGTCTGATTAATGGACTCTGCAACTTTTTGTGCATTTTCACCATTTAAGTCCGCAACCACTACTCGATAGCCTACATCCGCTAAGCCTTCTGATAGAAAAGCGCCTAATGTTTGACCGCCACCCACAACGATTGCGACTTTTTTTGCGTTATTCATAATTTATTTCCTCTACATAAAATTTAAAGTTTCCACGGGTTATTCACCACGTTTAATTCTTAACATTGAACCTAACTCAACACGGTCAGGTGTCGCCCCAATCACATGAATCGTACCAGGGAATTCAGCTTGATTCGCTTGATCAAAACGGAATGTTACATGACCTAATTCTTTTAAATTAAAACTTGCCACACTCCCTACTGCGGTAATCGGATAATCGACGCCATTAAATTCCGCTACATCGCCAACTTGAACCTCATCTAATAACACTCCGTGACTATGGATAAAGCAATAATCTTCTAAATCTGCTGGAGCGCCTTGTTTAAAGGTGATTAACATATCGTCTGCTAGCGCTTCGGTTGCAAAATCACCAATTTTGTTAAATGTAGTTTGATAAATAATCATCATTTGAATGATTCCTCTTTTCTTACAAGCGGTCATTTTTTTCAGCTTTTTTGCAAATCAAACCGCTTGTATTTTCGATTAGTGATAAATAAATGCTGATGCAGCCCATGCAATTAATACTGTCGGCGCACCTGTTAAGAAACGCCCGACTAACACTGCTGGCACACCAACTCGCACGGTATCTTGTTTCGCCTCAGCCATAGAAAGTCCAACGGGAATAAAGTCACACGCTGCTTGCGCATTAATTGCGAATAGGGCAGGAAGCGCTAAGTGTGGAGGGATATTGCCTAAACCAATTTGCGTACCAACTAACACCCCGATTACCTGCGCAATTACTGCGCCAGGTCCTAAGAATGGTGACAATAATGGGAATGAACAAATTAAAGCTAATGTCACTAGACCAATTGGACTATTGGCTAATGGCGTTAATCCTTGAGCAATAAGATCTCCCAAACCCGATGCAATGATGATTCCAATCAAGGCTGAAACAAACGCCATAAAAGGTAAGATAGTTTTTAAAACAGTATCAATCGTATCGCGCCCCGCTTGGAAAAACAGTGCAGCTACTGCCCCCATCCCCATACCAATTTTTGCCAAAATGCCATCACTTTGTTCAGTAATCTTTTTCGTTGCATCATATTCTTTGGTGGAAGCTGTAGATTCCATTTTGGTTGTATCTGATTGCAAAGTAGCTTCTATTGCATCTTCTGTTTCAATTAAGCGAATATTGCTTTCTTTTACCGCTGACACATAAATATCTTCTACAATATATTGAGCAAGAGGTCCTGATTTGCCTGTAGCGTGTACATTAATGGTCGGAATACGGCGTTTAGGGTATAAGCCACAACGAAGTACACCACCGCAGTCAATAATTGCAATACCGATTTCTTCTGCTGGTGGCTCGCCATCTTTAAAGCCATCGACCGCTTCCCAACCTGTTAATGTCACTAACTTGTTTACAATGGCTGGACGAGTACCTCCCGTCATATAAAGCACTTTTTTACCCTCAACTATAGGCAAAGTAAGCGGTCCGCCCCAGCCACCATTTCCTTTTTCGATATAAATTGATTTAGTCATAATTTGTTTCTCCTGAATAACGCTAATCCTTTGCTGATACAAGGGGCAGCGCTATTGACTTAACTCTACTTAATGCGATAAACGAACTTCTCTATCTAACGTAATACCCATACGTTTTTCAAAAAACGCTGTAGTGAAATCTGTAATCCAACCTCTGAAGAAATTAGTAAACATCCCAACTAACAGATAGCTAATGGCAAGTGGACCAAGCGGTAAACCTAACGTTGTTAAACCATTCGCAATACCAAGGTAAACAAATAATTCACCAGGGTTGATATGTGGAAATAAACCATTCATCGAATGACAACTATATGAAGCGGCAGCGTAGTAACTTGGTTTATAGCGTTCAGGTAAGAAACGCCCTAAACTTAAGGTCATCGGGTTACAAAATACAAAGGTACCAATCACAGGAAGAATGAAATAACGAGAAATAGGATTACCTGCACTACGTTGCGCTAAGCGCTCAATACGCGTCTGACCAACAAATTTGATCAATGCATTCATCACAACTAAAAGGGAAATGAGTAATGGCAAAATACCTGTCATCATTCCAACAAGCGTTTCACCACCTTTTTGGAACAAACCGATAAACCACTCTGCCCCATGGGTAATTGATTCGATCATAACGACCTCCAGTATTAAAATGAAAAATTTTAGTTGCATTTCAATCCAGCAACGTAGCGAACAGTAGCTTAATTTTTCAAAATAAAAAGAGATCAAGATCACAAAATAAAAATAAAACCATCAAAATGAAAATAATTTTATTTAAAAAAAGCCTAAAAAAGCTAACAAAGTACAAAAAACAGACAAGAAACACGGCTATTTTTCATTTCTTGTCATAAAAATTTCATTTTGATAAAAAACAAAACTAAGATAAAAAATAAAGCCCCATTATAAGGGGCTTTCTACATTCAGCTTTTCGTTAATTTCGGTGATGGCGAGAATCAGACTAGATCGCATAATTCGCTCTAAGCGAATTTGTTGCATTTGAAATAACATAGAATCTTTGTTCTCACCTGTAGTCTGGTGTTTGAGCATTTCAGTGGCGGGGGCCAAATCAATATGATGTAAATCTTTGGCAAACTGAACAATCGCTGGGTGTGAAAAAGGTAACTCTTCCACTTCATCACTTAAGTGCTGTTTCAGCTCGATAAATAAAGTAATGTCTTCAAATACCTCTGCTGAAACCACACCTAAACCCAGTAATAACTTTAGTCGAACAGACAATTCCGCCAGTGGTCCTTGATATTCAAACAAAGAATCCACCACCGATTTCAAAGCAAAATCCGATTTGCGAAACACACGCTGAATCAGGCGATCAACATTTTGTGTAAATTGGTTAGTCGCAAGGGCGAGGAAGCCCCGTAAAGAACTTACCTCGCTTAACTGTTCGATAAAATTATCTGAATATGGCATTAGTTATATAACGCAACAATTCGAGCAATCACGTCTTGGTTTGTTAAACCGGTGTATTTCTCAACCGCTGCTGCTACTCCGTTATCTGCAATAAATTGGGCTAATTCGACCGCTTGTGGGTCTTCTTCATTACGATATTGTAGCGCCATTACCACGCCATTCACGAGGTTTTTATGTGGTAAACCATATTCTAACGTGCCTAAAAGCGGTTTAATTAAACGATCGTTCGGGCTGAGCTTACGAATTGGTTCACGACCTACACGATTTACATCATCATTCAGATACGGATTTGCAAAACGTTTTAAGATTTTTTCGATATACGCTGCGTGTGCTTGTGGATCGAAGTTATAACGTTTAATTAATACTGCGCCACTTTCTTCCATCGTTGCTTTTACCGCCGCTTTTATGCTGTCGATAGCAATCGCTTCTTTAATCCATTTTACGCCCGCTTGCTTACCTAAATAGGCGGAAATTAAATGACCTGTGTTCAAGGTAAATAACTTGCGCTCAACAAATGCCATCAGGTTATCGGTTAATTCCATTTCCTGAATATTTGGAATTTGCCCTTTGAATTGGGTTTGATCAACAATCCATTCGCTAAATTCTTCCACCGTTACTTCTAGAGGATCCGACTCGTTTAATTCTGCTGGAGGCACAATTCTATCTACGGCAGAATCCACAAAACCAACCAATTTTTCCATTTCAGCTTGTTGTGGATCGGTCAAATTTTCAAAGATTTTTGCTTTAAAGAAACTGGTACCACGTACCATATTTTCACACGCAATAATATTTAACGGCTGAGTATTCCCTGATTCAATACGAGCCACCAATGCTCTAGCAAACAATGGCGCAATAAAGCCTAATACATTCGGGCCTACCGCCGTGGTAATCAGATCAACGTTTTTTACTTGCTCAATAACAGCCTCTTCATCTTTCGAATTGATCGCTGCAATATTTTTTACCAATTCAACACAGCTGGCATCGCCCACGATTTTTACCCCGTATTGTTTGTTTTGGTTAATTTGATCAATTTGGGTTTGATTGATGTCGGCAAATGTCACAAATACGCCTGAATCAGCTAATAATTTACCGATAAAACCACGTCCGATATTACCTGCACCAAAATGTAATGCGTTCATTTTTGTTCCTCGCTAATTTGTAAAATTTAAAAAATTCGACCGCTTACCACTCAGCTTAATTTTTCTTCTAAACAAAGAAAAATCGTTCCCTCTCCCACAAGGGGAGAGGGTTCTTGTATTACTCGCCTTTTAATAAGCGTAGTACTTTTTGCGGATCATCGGTTAACGTGAGAATTTCCATGGTTTTCTCATCATCTAACGCATTAGTAATCGCACTTACCACTTGAATATGCTCGTTATTACGCGCTGCGATACCAATCACTAATTTCGCTATCCCGTCTTCTTCATCAGTGAAACGTACGCCTTCGCGATATTGGCAGAATACGATACCTGTTTTAAGCACTTTATCTTTTGCCGCAATCGTACCGTGTGGCACAGCAATACCTTCGCCTAAGTAAGTTGAAACTTGTTGTTCACGCTCAAACATGGCTGGTACATAATCTGCTTCAGCAAAGCCTAATTTAACTAATTGTTCTCCTGCAAACTGAATCGCTTCCTCTTTAGTGCGAGCTGTTAGATTTAAGAAGATTTGCGCTTCTGTCACGTTTAAACCACCACGCTCTGTTGCCACTTGTGGCACCATTTCTACTGGAATTGGTTTATCTTCGCTATTTGCGGTAAGTTTTGCCACTAAACTATCGTAGAACACACCATCTAAGAAGTTATTCAGTGATAAATGTTGTGCAGTTGGCACTTGTTTTTGTGCACGAGCGGTTAAGTCTTTATGGGTTACCACTAATTGTGCATCTTGTGGTAAGTCATTGATTGCAACGTTTTGTACTTCCACATTTAAACCTGCTGCTTGTACTTTCTTACGTAACAAACTTGCCCCCATTGCGCTTGAGCCCATACCCGCATCACAAGAAACATAGATTTTACGAATGTGACTGAAATCACCTGCAACCATAGCATCTGCAGCTAATGCCCCGCCTTTGCTTTGTGCTTTCATTGCTGCCATTTCAGCTTGTGCACTTTCTAATGCATCATCAGACGCTTCTTCTTTTTGCATTTTTAGCAATACAGAGGCAATTGCAAATGTAACGGCGCATGAAAGAATCACCGAAGCAATTACCGCTAAGTGTGCGCCCGCTGGCGTCATGGCTAATACGGCAATAATTGAGCCTGGAGAAGCTGGTGATACTAAACCACCACCGAGTAATGAGTTAGTTAATACGCCCGTTGCACCACCTGCGATTACTGCAAGGATTAAGCGTGGATTCATTAACACATACGGGAAATAAATTTCGTGAATACCACCAAAGAAGTGAATAATAGAGGCAGAACTTGCGGTATTTTTTGCCGAACCTTTACCAAAGAACATATAAGCTAACAATATACCTAAACCAGGACCTGGGTTTGCTTCAATTAAGAAGAAAATTGATTTACCAAATTCTGAAGACTCTTGAATACCAAGCGGTGAGAAAATACCATGGTTAATTGCATTGTTTAAGAATAGGATTTTTGCTGGCTCAACAATAATAGAGGTTAATGCAAGTAAATTTGCATTTACTAACGCTTTTACACCTGCTGCAAGTAAATCTGAAATAGAAGTTACTACGCCACCAATAAAGCTAAATGAAAGTAGCGCAAGTAACATACCAATAATACCTGCCGAGAAGTTATTTACTAACATCTCAAAACCACTTTTCACTTTACCTTCAATGGCTTTATCGAAGGTTTTGATTGCCCAACCACCAAGAGGACCAACAATCATTGCACCTAAGAACATTGGGATTTCAGAACCAACAATAATACCCATAGTGGTAATTGCACCTACTACCGCACCACGTTCGCCCCCTGCTAAACGACCACCGCTATAGCCGATTAATAATGGTAATAAATAGGTAATCATTGGACCAACAAGCTTACCGAAACTCTCATTTGGTAACCAACCCGTAGGAATAAATAATGCGGTAATAAAACCCCAAGCGATGAATGCCCCAATATTTGGCATCACCATATTTGATAAGAAACGTCCAAAACTTTGGACTTTAACTTTAAGATTAGACATAACTGCTCCTGAACAACAGTGTAGAGAAAAAGGGATTAAAATCTGCGCATAAAGTAGCATTTGTTCTGAAAGTCGCCTAAATATTTATATTGAATTTGTGAACTTGATCACATTAAATTTTAATCGTTATTTTTTAAAATGTGATCTAGTTCACATTAATTAAATCATCTTTTTTAAATATGTGATCTAAGTCACATTCTTAGCAAACAAGCGGTCAAATTTGCGGAATATTTTGCATATTAAAAACGGAACACACCAATTACGCAAAAAACAAACGTGTTGTGTATTCCGTGATCAACTTGAAAATATCTAGCCAAATTTGACCGCTTGTAAAAAGCAAAAAGCCTTTGAGTTTTTACTCAAAGGCTTTTTGGCATTATTCTACCGTTACCGCTTTCGCAAGGTTGCGAGGTTGGTCAACGTCGGTACCTTTGATTAATGCGATATGGTATGAAAGTAATTGTAATGGCACCGTGTAGAAGATTGGTGCAGTTACTTCATCAACACGTGGTAACACGATGGTTTTGAAGCCTGTTGTTTCTTCAAAGCCAGCTTCGTGATCAGCGAACACATATAACTGACCACCACGTGCACGCACTTCTTCGATATTTGATTTCACTTTTTCAAGTAAGTCATTTTCTGGTGCGACTACCACTACTGGCATTTCACTATCGATTAACGCTAATGGACCGTGTTTTAATTCACCCGCTGCGTATGCTTCTGCGTGAATGTATGAAATTTCTTTTAATTTCAATGCAGATTCCATTGCGATTGGATAGTATTCACCACGACCTAAGAATAATGTGTGGTGTTTATCTGCGAAATCTTCTGATAATTTTTCAATTGCTTTATCAAACACTAATGCACTTTCGATTTGTGCAGGTAAACGTTGTAATGCTTGAACAATGTGGTGTTCTTGCTCTTCAGATACTGTGCCTTTTAAGCGACCAATCGCCACATTTAAAAGAAGCATACAAGTTAATTGCGTAGTAAACGCTTTCGTTGATGCAACACCGATTTCCACGCCAGCTTTTGTCATAAATGCGAAATCAGATTCACGCACAAGTGAAGAACTTGCAACGTTACAGATAGTCATTGCAGACATATAGCCAGATTCTTTTGCTAAACGTAATGCAGCTAAAGTATCCGCCGTTTCACCTGATTGTGAAAGTGTGATTAATAAACTGTTTGGACGCGTTACAAATTTACGGTAACGGAATTCAGATGCAATTTCAACATCACAGCTCACACCTGCAATTGCTTCAAACCAATAACGAGCGACCATACCTGCATTGTATGATGTACCACAAGCAACGATTTGTACGTGTTCAACTTTAGCTAAAATTTCTGCTGCATTTGGACCAATTGCATCAATTTTCACTTTACCATTTTCGATACGACCATCTAAGGTGTTCATGATCGCCACTGGTTGTTCGAAAATTTCTTTTTGCATATAGTGACGGTATGGACCTTTGTCCGCTGCATCCGCTTCGAAGTTACCTTCGTGAATTTCACGTTCAACTTTTTGACCATCACGTGTGTAGATATCAACAGTGTGACGTGTAATTTCTGCTACATCCCCTTCTTCAAGGTAAGCGAAGCGACGTGTTACGCTTAATAATGCTAATGGGTCTGATGCTAAGAAGTTTTCACCTACACCGTAACCAATAACTAATGGAGAGCCTGAACGTGCTACGATTAAATGTTCTGGTTCATCTTGGTTCATTACTACCGTGCCGTATGCACCACGTAGTTGCACAACCGTTTTCTGAACTGCTTCTAATAAAGAATTTGATGTGCGGAGTTCCCACTCAACTAAGTGAGCGATAACTTCAGTGTCAGTTTGCGATTGGAATACATAACCACGCTCTTGTAAAACGACTTTTAATTCTTCGTAGTTTTCGATAATACCGTTATGAACTACTGCGATTTTACCGCTACGGTGTGGGTGAGCATTGGTTTCTGATGGTTCACCGTGTGTTGCCCAACGAGTGTGAGCAATACCTGTACCACCGATTAATGGACTTGCTGCAATAGCATCATCTAATGCTTTTACTTTACCTACACGACGAACAATTTGCATATTATGTTCTTCGTTTAATACTGCAACCCCCGCAGAGTCGTAACCACGATACTCTAAGCGGTGTAAACCATCTACTAAAATGTTTGCTACGTCGCGTTGTGCTACTGCACCTACAATTCCGCACATAATGTCTTTCCTATGTTAAAGTTAAAAAATAATAAATAACTGGGTCACGGGTAATAAATAGAAACTTTTGCCACTTTTCATTATTTGCTCGCTTAATCACGAGCGACAATCACTTCAATACCATGTGATTCGATTGTTTTCTTAATCTCTTCATCAATATCAGCATCAGTGATTAATTTATTTATGCCTTTCCATTCAAGCTCAAGATTTGGCATTTTACGTCCCATTTTTTGAGATTCAATTAAAACGATAACTTCTCGAGAAACCTCTGCCATTACTTGGCTCAAGCCTACAAGTTCGTTAAATGTGGTGGTGCCACGCGCTAAATCCAAACCATCTGCGCCAATAAACAGTTGGTCAAAGTCATAAGAACGTAGCACTTGCTCAGCAACTTTACCTTGGAATGAATCTGAACGAGCATCCCAAGTACCACCAGTCATCAAGACGGTTGGTTCGTTATCAAGCATAGTTAATTCGGTTGCGAGTGCTAATGAATTAGTCATAATCACTAAGCCTGTTTGATATAAGGCTTTGACCATCGCGCCTGTAGTGCTTCCACTATCAATAATAATGCGATTATGATCTCGAATGTGTTTTACTGCTTCATGCGCAATAGCTAATTTTTGTTTTGAAAGTTGTTCATTACTTTCTTCGATCATCTCTGATGGAATCTTTACTGCACCGCCATAACGACGTAACAAGAAGCCGCTCTCTTCTAAAGCGGTCAAATCCTTACGAATTGTTACTTCAGAAGTTTCGAAGAAATTTGCCAATGTTTCAACACTCACCTCCCCTTGCTCTTGTACCATTTTCACAATTAGGTGACGGCGTTGTTGTGTATTTCTCTTTGACATACATTCCTCAAAAAGTTTCGATTTCTAACATTTAAATTTCGTTTCAAAACGAGCGAATTATATTAGATAATTTTATTTATGCAACTTTTTGTACAAAAAATAAGACCAGCTAATTTAATCTTAACTGGTCTTACTTTAAGAATTATTTAATTTGGCTACCGATAACGCCACCTAATGCTGCGCCACCTAATGTTGCGCCAGTAGAGTTTCCAATCATGTTACCAGCTACCCCACCAACTGCAGCACCAATTGCTGTATTACGTTGTGATTTAGTTAAGCCGTTACATGCTGAAACTGTTGTTGCTAATACTGCAACAGCAAGTACTTTTACCATAAATTTCATTATATTTTCCTTATTTTAAGGGTTACTACTACCACAAATAATTGCCACAACTATTTGCACCCACTAAGACTCAATTAAATCTAAAAGGTTCGGTAATTGCTCCTCATCTGACCAGAATTCAAGTAAAAAAAAAAGCACCGAATATTTCGGTACTTTTGCAATTAATCGCGATTATTTAGCCGCTTTTTTAGCTCTTTTCGCTGCCGCTTTTAACGGTGTATCTTTTTTTGCAGTCTCTTTTTTAACTTTTGTCGTCGCTTTTGCTTTGCTCGCTGTTGCGGTTTTCGTTGCTTTTGATCCCTTAGCTTTCGCTTTAGGTTCTTCTGCTACAAGTGTATTTATTTGTAATGCAACATTATTTTGCTCAGCCCATTCCATCGCTTTCGTTAATAACATACGTCCCATTGGGCGAGGATCGCCAGTAAATAACGTTTTTAAGCCATTATTTTCAATAATATGACGACGTAATGCTAAACGTTCTTGATGATTTTCTGCTAAACGCACAGAACGCTCAACATATTCATCAACCGTATTTGCAATTAACCATTCAGGTAAACCTAAACGTTTAAATAAGCCCTCATCAATATGCTCATGTACTTCTGGACCTGTTTTACATACGCCAACTAAGCCTAAAGTAACCATATCAATAATGCCGTTCGTATTCCCAAATGGGAACGGATTAACCATCATATCGCAATTATGCAAAATATTTAGGTATTCGTGGTAAGGCGAATGCGGGTGTGCCGTTGCTGAATCCCCCAAGTAAGATTTGATAAAACGAGCTACATACGGGTGTGTTACACCATTAGATTGCCCTAAAGCAAAGTGGAAATGCACTTTCACTTTAGCGCGATCACGAATCGCTTTTAACGCTTCTAAGAAATATGGGTTTAACTTCATGGTTGTTGAAGCAATACCAATATTTACCACTTCTGGGTTTTCACGTAATAAATAATCCACTTTCTCTGGCGCTAATGCAGAAGGTACATACGGTAATGCATCTTTTGGTAAACGCAATAAGGTTTCACTAAAGCACTCTTCTGAACCAACATAATCATCTTCAACAATCACATATTCAATAAAATCAGAATGTGTGGTTGCAGGGTGACCTAATGCAATGACCTGTACAGGCGCTAAACGTGTGTTGCTCGCAAAAATTGTAGCTAAATCCATACCAATACTTGGCATATAGAACACTAATGCGCCATTTGTTTCACAAATTGAACAGATAAACTCTAATTTATCCTTCATGCTATTGCCATCCACTAAATGGAACTCATCAAATACATCTCGACCCGCTTGATCCACTGAAGCATTGCCTAAACCAATAAGATGGAAATGTTCACGCGCTGCAATCATTGAAGTTGAGTGCGTACGATAAATCGAATGCGCTGAATGGAAGTGCTCAAGTAAAACCACCATCACTGGTTTGCCATTACGATAACCCACTTTAGTCACATCACGATCTTGCCAAGCATATTCATTTTCAATATGACGACGAATTACTTGGTTTAGTGCTTTCTTCACATCATGTTTATTTGCCGCAATATCATAGCTACAGTGCATATACACATCATGAGATATCGCACTTGGTACATTATTGAGGTTTTGTAATTGAGCTAAACGAGCAGGGAACCACTGTAAAATCGCACCACGTTTTGAGAAAGCGGCTGGCGTACCAATAAAGCGAGGAGATTGTAGCGCAAAGCAAAGCGAAGCACATAGCTCTGGATCTGCATTCCATGCTGCATCTAAGTTTAAATTCACGTTTGATTCTGGCAAATAGAGAATGCAGAATTTAATTAATGCCGCTTTTGTTGCATCTAAGTGAATATCTAAGCTATTTTCACGATTCGGATTGCGGTTATACGTTTGTAAAATATGGTCTGCATTAATAAACGGAGAACTTGCAAATATAAGCGATAACCAGCGTTGGAATACTAAGAAACGCTGTGCGCCTTCCACCGAAATTTCTAAACCTGGATCAGAGAATAGCGTACTAATCGCTGTAGCTAAGCGAGTACAAAAATAAACGGTTTTCTCTTGTTCAAGATCTTTTAATTGGGTAGGAAATTCAAACTCAATATCTTGAATTCCACCAAAATTACTATCAAGTTTTGCTAAAATCTCAAGTAATGCTGAACAAGCTTCTTCATATTTTTTAGCCGCTACTGCAGCTTCAAATGTGGTTAAATTAGGTTTTTTATTATGTTCCATACTAGTTTTCCTGAAAAATTAACAACTTCCCCAAAGGTCATATTCATCTGCATTACTAATGGTTACAGAAATGATTTGACCAATTTTAATTTCTTGGTTTGAAATATTATCAACATAGACAACACCATCAATTTCTGGCGCATCCGCCATAGAACGACCAATAATGCCTTCTTCATCAATTTCATCAACAATCACTGCTAGTGTTTTACCCACTTTTTGTTGTAAACGCGCGGCCGAAATACGTTGTTGAACCTGCATAAAGCGATGAAAGCGCTCTTCTTTCACTTCTTCTGGCACTTGATCAGCCATTTCCGTTGCAACCGCACCCTCCACAGGGCTAAATTTAAAGCAACCCACACGATCTAATTGTGCTTCTTCTAAGAAATCCAATAACATTTGGAAATCTTCTTCTGTTTCACCAGGGAAACCAACAATAAAAGTCGAACGAAGCGTAAGCTCTGGGCAAATTTCTCGCCATTTTTTAATACGTTCTAAAGTACGTTCAATAGAACCTGGGCGCTTCATTGCTTTTAATACTTTGGGGCTAGCATGCTGTAATGGAATATCCAAATACGGTAAGATTTTACCTTGCGCCATCAATGGAATTAAATTATCCACGTGCGGATATGGATATACATAATGTAAACGAACCCAAATGCCTAAAGAGCCTAATTGCTCACATAAACTAATGAGATTATTTTTAATTGGCGCACCATTCCAGAAAACGGTTTTATTTTGATTTTCTTTTGACTGATCTAACGCATACGCTGAAGTATCTTGCGAAACAATTAATAATTCTTTCACGCCTGAATCTGCAAGACGTTTTGCTTCATCTAAGACTTGTACAATTGAACGGCTATCTAAATCACCGCGCATTGAAGGAATAATACAGAATGTACAACGATGATCGCAGCCTTCTGAAATTTTTAAATAAGCATAATGTTTAGGTGTAAGTTTTACTCCGTGTGCAGGCACAAGACTAGTATACACATTACGCTCTGGACGAGGCACATATTTATGCACGTGTTGCATAACCGCTTCATAGCTGTGAGGCCCTGTGATCTCTAATACTTTTGGATGTACTTCACGAATTTGGTTTTCTTTCGCACCTAAACAACCCGTTACAATCACTTTGCCATTTTCTTCTAATGCTTCGCCAATCGCTTCTAATGACTCTTGCACAGCACTGTCAATAAAGCCACAAGTGTTTACAATCACTAAATCCGCATTTTCATAACTTGGAATAATGTTATAACCGTCTGAGCGTAATTCCGTCAAAATACGTTCGGAATCCACTAAGTTTTTCGGACAGCCTAGGCTGATAAAACCAATATTCGGTGTAGTACTCATAAATTTCTCAAAAATATAATTAGGTAATCAATAAAGCATAAATAAAAAAAGACCTACAATTTAGTGTAGGCAAAAAGGTCGTAGATTGTACAAAACTTATAAAAAAATAGCGATAATAAGCGATCAATTTTTTGGCTTTTTTTGCAAATTTCCAACCAAAGTCGACCGCTTATCACAATGCCTTAAGCGACACTATTAAGCATAGCAAGCACAATTTCCGAAGATTTTTCTGCTGCAAGCGGTAGAAACTCATCAAAAGAAAGGTGAGAAGCTTTATCCGCCACATCAGAAATTGCACGTACTACGACAAATGGTACTTCAAATGCATGGCATACTTGTGCGATTGCTGCAGCTTCCATTTCTACTGCAACGACATTTGGGAAGTTTTGGCGAATTTGGGCGATGGCTTCAGCACCATTCACAAATAAATCACCGCTACAAATTAAGCCAGAAACCGCATTAAAACCTGACTTTTCCGTTTCTTTAATCGCAACATTCATCAAATGCTCATTTGGTAGAAATGCCGCTGGGTTTGCTGGTAATTGCCCTTTTTCGTAACCAAATGCAGTCACATCTACATCGTGGTGACGCACTTCGGTTGAAATCACAATATCACCTACATTAAGTTTTGCATCTAAACCGCCTGCAGACCCCGTGTTAATAATCATATCTGGCTTAGCCAGCTCAAGTAATAAGGTTGTACCTACCGCTGCAGCCACTTTACCAATACCCGATTGCAATAATGCTACTCGCGTATTATTAATTTTACCGTCATAAATTTTACAGCCCGCAATTTCTGTTACTTTCGCTTCAACCATTAAATTACGTAAAATTTCAACTTCTTGAGCCATTGCGCCAATAATACCAATTTTTAGTTTCATTATTTTTGATCCTCTTTTTGTTCTTGTTGTAGTTTATTGATTAAGAAATCTAATACACCGTAGGTATAATCATCATTATACAAAGTATTTTATAACAAAATATATTTTCCATTTAATACAGCAATAGGTACATATGGCGGATTATACAAATTAAACAACGTACGATCTTGCGCCATCCGCGTTTTAACTTGTTCTGAATGAAACAGCTTATTAAATGCAACAACATCCAAACCTTTAGCGGAAATCCATTGAGCTACCGCTGCATCACTTTTGACTAAACTGTCTGTTTGTTTACGCCCTACACTATCAAATAAATAAAGTTCGCTCAAATCTTCTCGCCCATTAGCAATAAAACTGGCGTGCATTTGCCCTGTAAATGTGTCACCGTTTTCATACGCAGGCGAATGTTGTAGCACTACTTTATCTTGGTGCTGTTGCGCATATTGTTTTAAATAGTCATTAGCATTTAAACAAACTGCACAATCATATTTAAAAAAATATTGAATTAAGATGCGCCCATCTTTAGGCAACTCAATATTGATTGGCTTTTTATAAGAATAATAGCCTTTTCCATCTTTAAAAAGCGGTTCATTTTTGGCAGTTTGTTGCGAATTTCCGACCGCTTGTTCAGACACAGCAAAAACATTCAATGCAAAGAGTGAAATAACCAACACTGTTCCCCACTTTACTAAATCCTTAAATAGCATATTCAGTAAAATTACCTCAATTAAACTGTGAGCAATTAGAATCCGAACTAATAAATAAGTTCATAGCCTAATAATGCGGTGGTGGTGTTTCTTCAGAAAGTGAAGCAACGTTACTCGATTGAACACCTTGCAACTTCTCTGCAAAGAGGCGAATTTGGGTTTGTAATTTATCCAAAGTAAATTGATGATGAACCAATGCTTGATTCAATTCTTCAATCGTCACTTCTTGGAAAGCAACTTTCGTTTCTAATTCAGCAATACGCTGTAAAAGATCGTGTTCTGTCGTCATTTTTAATAAAAAAGGTTGTCTAACAAAGAAATACACTTTACCCTATCTACCTTTCTTTTAACAATTATTTATAAGGAAAATCTATGTTAAAAAGCAAACTTTCTGCACTAGCAATCGCAATGAGTGTTATCGCAACATCACAAACTGCATTTGCAGAACAAAAAGCCGATCAAAAATTTGTAGATGAATCATCATATGCCGTTGGTGTATTAATGGGAAAAAATATTGAAGGCGTTGTCGCATCTCAAAAAGAAATTTTCTCTTACAACCAAGACAAAATTTTAGCTGGCGTACAAGATACGATCAAAAAAACGGGTAAATTAACCGATGAAGATTTACAAAAACAATTAAAAGCACTCGACACTTATCTTGCTAGCCAAGAAAGTAAAATTGCAGCCGAAAAAAGCAAAGCAACTATTGAAGCTGGCAATAAATTCCGTGCTGAATACGAGAAAAAAGCAGGCGTAAAGAAAACGTCTTCAGGCTTACTCTACAAAATTGAGAAAGCAGGCACAGGCGAGTCTCCAAAAGCAGAAGATACGGTAAAAGTACACTATAAAGGTACATTAACAGATGGTACGGTATTCGATAGCTCATACGAGCGTGGCGAGCCAATTGAATTCCAATTAAACCAATTAATTCCAGCGTGGATTGAAGCCATTCCAATGCTGAAAAAAGGTGGCAAAATGGAAATCGTATTACCGCCAGAACTTGGTTACGGTGAACGTCAAGCAGGCAAAATTCCAGCAAGCTCAACTTTAAAATTTGAAATCGAATTATTAGATTTCAAAGCGACAGAAGCGAAAAAATAAGCCTTGAATCTAAGCGGTCTAATTTGTAAAATTTTTTGCAAATTAGACCGCTTGCTTTTTGGTCTTGAAACATCATTTCATAACAAAAATAACCAGATTATCTATGAAAAAATTCCAAACATTTAGCGAAGAAGATCATGCCATTCTCGCCTCTTATTTCCCGATTGTGGACGGCATAGCCGCACTTATTGGTGAACATTGTGAAATCGTTTTGCATTCTTTAGAGTTTCTTGAAAATTCGGCGATCTATATTGCCAACGGACATAATACTGATCGCAAGATAGGCTCTCCACTTACTGATAAAGCACTAAAATCGTTACATCAAATGAAAACCGATAGCGTATCAAAACCGTATTTCACTCGCTCCAAAGGCGGTGTTTTAATGAAATCGGTTACCGTGGCTATTCGTAATAGTAAACAGCACGTAATTGGCTTTATTTGCATTAATATCAATTTAGATGTACCTGCCTCTCAATTCCTCAATGCCTTTATCGCACCATTGCAGGATGATGAAGATACTGCAGTCAACTTTGCCAGCTCAGTAGAAGAACTTGTTACTCAAACGATTGAAAATACTATCGAAGAAACCATGGCAGATCGTAACGTGGCAAATAATAATAAAAATCGCCATATTGTGGTGTCGCTATATGAGAAAGGAATTTTTGATATTAAAGATGCAATTAACCAAGTGGCTGATCGGTTAAATATTTCACGCCATACCGTTTATCTTTATATCCGACAAATAAAACAGGATAACGAATAATGGACTATGTACTCGCAATAAAATCCCCCATCTATGGCGCTCAGGGCGCCTATTTAGCCTATCAAACAGCAGAAGCTCTCTTGGCTGCGGGACACCATATTCAGCAGATCTTTTTTTTCCAAGACGGGGTAACAAATGCAAATGCTCTAGCAAACCCTGCCAGTGATGAAGTCAATTTAGTGGAAAAATGGCAAAATTTGGCAAAATTACACCGCTTACCTTTGCATCTTTGTATTTCTGCTGCGCAAAGACGAGGTATAGTTGATCAGCAAACTAGCAAAACTCAACAAACAAATCTTGCCGAAGGTTTTACCCTAGCAGGGCTCGGCGAATTTAGCCAAGCAGTACTAAAAGCAGACAGACTCTTAACCTTTTAATTATGAAAAAATATAAACTGGCATTTCTTTTTACTCAACCGCCTTTTGGAACAGCAAGTAGTCGAGAAGGCTTAGATGCCCTGCTCGCTGCAAGTACATTTTGTGCTGAAGATGAAATCGCAATTTGCTTTTTAAACGACGGCATATTTAACTTACTGGCGAAGCAACAACCACATAACATCTTGCAAAAAGATCATATTTCCACTTTTAAACTGATTGATTTATATGATTTAACGGAGTGTTTTATCTGTGCTGAATCGCTCCATGCAAGAAATCTAACGAACCCAGAATGGATTTTAACGAACACCCACATCGTTTCTCACACCGAGATTTTTAATGTGCTAAATCAAGCCGAAAAAATACTTACATTCTAAATTAGGAACACCAAAGGAATACTATGCTTTATACCCTTTCCAAAGCACAATACGATCAGAATGAATTACAAACATTACTCGCTCAAATTACCGAAAATGATGCCATCATTTTATGGCAGGATGGCGTATTACAAGCGGTCAAATTTCCGCAATTTTTTACCCATATCTCAAATCTATTTGTGTTAGAAAATGATCTCAATGCAAGAGGATTACGCACCCATTTCAACACAATTACTCTCACTGAATTGGTGAAAATAACCGAAAAATTCCATCCACAGGTAGCGTTTTAATGGCAAACATAATGCATATTGCACTAGCTGCAGATCGTAATTATGCAGAACAGATTATCACTCTAATTAAATCCATTTGTCTTTTTGATCGACATATACATTTTTATCTGATTAATAAAGATTTTTCTGAGCAATGGTTTTATTCTTTGAATATTGAATTAAATAAAATTGATTGTCATATTACAGATATAAAACTAGACACTACTCACTTTTCTCATTTAAAAACAAACAGCCATATTACAGAAGCAAGTTATTATCGCTGTCTAATTCCTCAGTTAATCCCCCAAGATAAAGTGCTTTACCTAGATTGTGACATTGTGGCAAACAGTTCTCTGCGCCCTCTATATCAACAAGATATATCTAATTTCTTAGTGGCAGCAATACCAGATTATCTCATTAATAGTAAGTTTTTTTACCATAAAATATTTCCGCAACTCAACAAATACTTTAACGCTGGCGTTTTATTATTTAACAATAAAAAATGGAGAGAAACGGATAATATAGATCAACGATTAGAAAATGCGATTCATCAATATCAACAAAGTGGTTCGGATTTAGCTGATCAAGATATTTTAAATTTAGCTTTACAAGATAACTGGCTAGCTCTCGAAAGAAAATATAACTATCAATTTGGGGCAGCCTATTATTTATATGAAAATAATCGCCTAGATATTTATAACGAAATAATAGACTTAGCTGGCACCTCACCAGTACTTATTCATTACACTGGATTAGCTAAGCCATGGACACCCTTATGCCATAATAAGAGTCATATAGAACAACAATATTGGAATATATATCGACTTACATGGTCAGAAATCATCAACCTGAATAAATAGTGAGTGAAATAACTACCAATACCATTTATCTTATTTACAACAAGCGGTCAGATTTTTTCCTTTTTTACAAGGAAAATTACGAAGAAAAACCAATCTTTCACAACCCAAAAACTAAAATGAGGTGTCCTTATCCAAGGACTAAAATGATATGCCCTTTGCATGCAATTTGAGTATGGTGTGCTTGAATCATACGTCATGCGTGGAGTTGGGGAAGCCTACGGGAAGTGAAAAAGCCTTTTCCCACAAAGCAAACACCCCGCGGTCATTCTCATAACCACGGGGTGCTTTTTAATTCAATCTGGCGATGCCCTACTCTCACATGGGGATGCCCCACACTACCATCGGCGTTA
>NZ_CABFJY010000013.1 GCF_901687125.1 Actinobacillus vicugnae | reverse complement strand
CCCACTCTGCTACGCCGTTTAACGCTTGTAACGCTGAACCACGTACGATTGGTGTGTCATCACCTGGGAAGTCATATTGAGATAGAAGTTCACGCACTTCCATTTCAACTAATTCTAATAACTCTTCGTCATCTACCATGTCGCATTTGTTTAAGAATACGATGATGTATGGTACACCTACTTGGCGACCTAATAAGATGTGCTCACGAGTTTGTGGCATTGGACCATCTGTTGCTGCTACTACTAAGATAGCACCGTCCATTTGCGCCGCACCTGTGATCATGTTTTTAACATAGTCCGCGTGTCCTGGGCAGTCTACGTGTGCGTAGTGACGAGTTTCTGTATCGTACTCAACGTGTGATGTGTTGATGGTGATACCACGCGCTTTTTCTTCTGGCGCGTTATCGATTTGGTCGAATGCACGAGCTGCACCACCGAAGTGTTTCGCTAATACAGTTGTGATCGCTGCTGTTAAAGTTGTTTTACCATGGTCAACGTGACCGATTGTACCCACGTTTACATGGGGTTTTGTACGTTCAAATTTTTCTTTAGACACTTTGATAGCTTCCTAAAAAGGAGCCATAACCCTATTGCTATGGCTCAGATTGAAAATAAAATTATTTAGCTTTACGAGCTTCAATAATTGCGGCTGCAACGCTTGTTGGCGCTTCAGCGTATTTTAATGGTTCCATTGAGTATGATGCACGACCTTGAGTTTGTGAACGTAAGTCTGTTGCATAACCAAACATTTCTGATAATGGAACTTCGGCATTGATCTTAACAACGAATTCATTCGCTTCTTGACCATTAACCATTGCACGACGACGGCTTAAGTCACCGATTACATCACCCACGTAGTCTGGTGGAGTTTCCACTTCAACTTTCATGATTGGCTCAAGTAATACTGGGTTAGCTTTTGCGAACGCCGCTTTAAACGCTAATGACGCTGCAAGTTTGAACGCTAATTCAGATGAGTCAACATCGTGGTATGAACCGAAGTGTAAACGAACACCTAAATCTACTACTGGGTAACCTGCTAATGGACCAGATTTAAGTTGTTCTTGGATACCTTTATCAACTGCTGGGATGTATTCACCAGGGATTACACCACCTTTGATCTCGTTCACGAACTCATAACCAGGACCTTCTGCATCTAATGGGTATAAGTCGATTACAACGTGACCATATTGACCACGACCACCAGATTGTTTTGCGTGTTTACCTTCAACATCGTTAACACGTGTACGGATAGTTTCACGGTAAGATACTTGTGGTTTACCAATGTTCGCTTCAACTTTGAATTCACGACGCATACGGTCAACAATGATATCTAAGTGTAACTCACCCATACCTGAGATGATGGTTTCACCTGATTCTTCATCTGTGTGAACACGGAATGAAGGGTCTTCTTGCGCAAGACGACCTAATGCTAAGCCCATTTTCTCTTGGTCAGCTTTCGTTTTTGGCTCTACTGCTACAGAGATTACTGGCTCTGGGAATTCCATACGCTCAAGGATGATTGGCGCATCTTGTGCACATAATGTGTCACCAGTACCAACTTCTTTTAAGCCGATTGCAGCTGCAATATCACCTGCACGAACTTCTTTGATTTCTTCACGTTTGTTTGCGTGCATCTGTACAATACGACCGAAACGCTCACGTTTTTGTTTTACTGAGTTGTAAACTGTATCACCTGAGTTGATTACCCCTGAGTAAACACGGAAGAATGTTAAGTTACCAACAAATGGGTCTGTTGCAATTTTGAATGCTAATGCTGAGAATGGCTCATCATCACTTGCATGGCGTTCGCCTTCTGTCTCGTCTTCGTTGATACCTTTAATTGCTGGAATATCTGTAGGTGCCGGTAAGTAGTCGATTACTGCATCAAGCATTGCTTGAACACCTTTGTTTTTAAATGCAGAACCACAGCAAACTGGAATAATTTCGCTAGCTAATACACGTTGACGTAATGCTTTTTTGATTTCTTCTTCAGAAAGATCACCTTCCTCAAAGAATTTTTCCATTAACTCTTCTGATGCTTCAGCAGCTGCTTCTACTAACATTGCACGACGTTCTTCACAAGCTTCAACCATATCAGCTGGAATATCTTCGTAAGTGAAAGTCATACCTTGGTCAGCTTCGTTCCAGTTAATTGCTTTCATTTTAATTAAGTCAACTACACCTGTGAAGCTATCTTCTGCACCAATTGGAAGTTGTAATGCAACAGCGTTGCCACCTAAACGAGTTTTGATTTGATCAACAACACGTAAGAAGTTTGCACCTGTACGGTCCATTTTGTTTACAAATGCGATACGTGGAACACCGTATTTATTCGCTTGACGCCATACAGTTTCTGATTGAGGTTGAACACCACCTACTGCACAGTAAACCATTACTGCACCATCAAGAACACGCATTGAACGCTCAACTTCAATCGTAAAGTCAACGTGTCCTGGAGTATCAATAACGTTGATACGATGTTGTGGATATTGTTGTGACATACCAGACCAGAATGCTGTTGTTGCAGCAGATGTGATCGTGATACCACGCTCTTGTTCTTGTTCCATCCAGTCCATTGTTGCAGCACCATCGTGAACTTCACCGATTTTGTGACTTACGCCTGTATAGAACAAGATACGCTCTGTAGTAGTTGTTTTACCCGCATCGATGTGCGCACTGATACCGATGTTACGGTAAAGTGAAATAGGGGTTGTACGAGCCATTTTTATTTATTACCTTGTTTGGGATTTAAATTAAAATTCTTAATAAGGGTAAGGCTTCATCACTTATTTGGATGAAGCCTCGAAGATATAAAGCTAATCGACTACCAGCGGAAGTGAGCAAACGCTTTGTTCGCTTCAGCCATACGGTGAACGTCTTCACGTTTCTTAACAGCTGAACCTTTGTTGTCTGCTGCATCTGATAATTCGTTAGCTAAACGTAATGCCATTGATTTATCACCACGTTTACGTGCAGCTTCAACGATCCAACGCATAGCTAATGCGTTACGACGAGCTGGACGAACTTCAACTGGTACTTGGTAAGTAGAACCACCAACACGACGAGATTTAACCTCTACTGTTGGACGAACATTTTCTAACGCTGCTTCAAAAGCTTCTAACGCTTCTTTACCTGTACGTTGTGCTAAAGTTTCTAAAGCACCGTAAATAATTGATTCTGCTGTAGATTTTTTACCATCTACCATTAAAACATTAATAAATTTTGCAAGTAATTCTGAACCGAATTTCGGATCTGGAAGAATTTTGCGAGGTTCAACACTACGACGACGTGGCATTGCAAATACTCCGTTTATATATTCAGGATAATCCAAAACTCATCTATTGTGTGTGACGACACATCACGATTGACTGGAGTTTATGGTTTAAATTTTGATTAATTTAGACGTTTGGCCTTACTTAACGGAGATCCATTAAGCTTTAGGACGTTTAACGCCGTATTTAGAACGACCTTGTTTACGGTCTTTAACGCCTGCACAGTCAAGTGCACCACGTACAGTGTGATAACGCACACCTGGTAAGTCTTTAACACGACCACCACGGATTAATACAACACTGTGTTCTTGTAAGTTATGACCTTCACCACCGATGTATGAAGTTACTTCAAAGCCATTTGTTAAACGAATACGGCACACTTTACGTAATGCTGAGTTCGGTTTTTTAGGTGTAGTAGTGTATACACGAGTACACACGCCACGTTTCTGCGGGCAAGCCTCTAATGCAGGAACGTTGCTTTTTACAACCTTTTTCACACGCGGTTTGCGTACTAATTGGTTGATAGTTGCCATTTAAAAGCTCCAGTTAAAATTATTAAAAATAAAATTAAAAAACACCCTTTCAAAGACGAAAGGACGGTAAATTCTAGTGTTATGTAGATTAAAAGTCAAGTATTCACACGGGATAAATTGATTATTCTGTGATCAGCGTTGCTAAAGTTTGCAATACTCGATATGGCAGAATATTTTCCATACCTTTTGCCGTCAGATAATGCTGATTTTTGCCATAAGCACCAATTAATTTCGGATCGGTTGTACCATACAAAATAACATTCGCTTTATCTAATGCTGCGGTTAAATGACTTAAGCCAGTATCAACTGAGACCACCGCTTTTGCCCCCGCAATTTGCATTGCTAATTCGGTTAATGATAATTTTGCTAGCACTTTCACATTGGGATTATTTTTTGCCAAACGTATTGCCCGAGCTTGCTCTTGTTCGTTCCCCCAAGGCAGACGAATTTCGATGCCTTGAATGCTTAGCTCACGAATCACTTCTTGCCAATACTCTTCTTTCCAATGTTTATTGGCCCTTGTTGTGGCGTGAATAGCTAAAACATAAGCGGTTGGATTTTCAGTTTTTTTTACAAAATGCGGTGCAATAGCATAATCGCCTAACGCATTCGGAATAGGGTAATTCAGCGTCAGCGCAAAGAGTTTTCTAATCCGTTCTACCGCATGTTGTTGATAGGCAATCTGAAAAATTTGATCATAAAACAAACTACTCAACCCCTCTCGCGCAGAATGTTTATCGTAACCGTATTTCTTGCCATTTGCTTGGCGAGTCACAAACACCGCGCTTTTAATTAACCCTTGCGCATCAATTACTGCATCATATTGCTCACTTTTTAGTTGTGCTAAAAAGGCTTGCCATTCCAGCCACGTCTGACGTTTACACAAATTTTTGCGCCAGCGTCGAAGCGCAATTGGGATCACCTTTCTTACAGCTGAATGCCAACGAGGAATTTCCGCAAAATTTTCTTCTACCACCCAATCAAATTGAATATTCGACACCGCTTTTTGTGCATCCGTCAAGGCAGGTAAAGTATGAATCACATCCCCCATGGAGGACGTTTTTACAATTAACACTTTCATTTGTTATCTTTAACATATAAATAGGCGGTCAAATTTTACACAATGCTTGTTATAAGTTATCAAAGCACAAATTAAATTCAACTGCTTATTCTTAGCTTAGTAAGCTTTCTAATTTTTCCATCACCATTTTTGGTTGAATATCAATCAAACTTTGATGATAGCCTTCCGCCGCATCCCCTTTACGTACCTTGATCAAACCACCTTCAATTAAGCGAATAATCACCGCTTTATCAGACAATGGCGGTGTATATTGCGGACTAGTTGGTCCGTAGAGCGCCACCAATGGTTTACCAAGCGCAGCAGCAATATGCATAAGCCCAGAATCATTACTCACTACCGCTGTACAATCTGCAATAAGATCTACCGCTTGATTTAAATCGGTTTGTCCAGCCAAATTTACGCAATAGCGTTGTAAATTTTCTGCTAAATTAGCACGAATTTGTTCACCAACTTCCTTATCTTTATTCGAACCAAAGAGATGCACCGCATAGCCTTTCTCAATCAGCATTTCCGCTAATTTAGCGTAATGGTAATGTGGCCAACGCTTTGCAGGTCCAAATTCCGCACCAGGGCAAAAACCAATAGCAAGACGATGTTCGGCATATTCAAACTGCTTGGCAAATTTTGCTTTTGTTTGCGAAATTTCGACCGCTTGCGTTTGTAAATACGGAATCGGCATCGGTAAATGATTGGCTGCTGGCACAGTATTTTTTTCAAAAGCCAATGCAACATAGCGCTGCACCATCATCGGATAAGCCGTTTTGTTATTACGTAAATCATTTAAAAAGAAGTAGCGACTTTCACCTTTCCAGCCTCGGCGCACCGCAATTTTGGCAAATAACGGAATAAATGCAGATTTGAGAGAGTTTGGCAACACTATCGCCATATCATATTGATTTCGCAGACTTTTCCCTAATTGATAGCGCTCACATAAGCGAAAAGAGCCGTGCCCAATTGGCATCGAAATTGCTTTACGCACTTCTGGCATTCGCGCTAATAACGGGCGACACCAATCTGGCGCCATCACATCAATTTGACAATTCGGATATTGTACCTTGAGTTGTTGGTAAAGTGCGTGCGACATCATCATATCGCCAACCCAAGACGGACCAATAATTAAGATATTCATTCTCTTCCTTTGATTTGAATAGTAAGCGGTCAAATTTGCTGAGTTTTTTGCAAAAACTGAGCTAAAAACGACCGCTTATTTGCTATGGCTTAAGTTTACATTCGCTCGCAAGCACATTGTTGCTGTTATCTATCAGCGAAATTTCACCGTTTAAGCGCTCTTCCCATGTCCAGCGAATATTACTGTATTTTTTACCGTCTTTCGTCACCGCAGGCGATAGTGTGTGCGTGGTATTACCGTAAGTGACTAAAATCGCCTGCTGATTGCTTGAACTACGTTTGGTTTGCTTATTTGCTTTTTTCACTTTGGCACGTTGCACCTTTACCAAAACATCATTTTTGCACACAAATTGCAGTGCGGTTTGATTTTTTACCACCGTAACTTTTTCAGTCGGCTTAATTTCTGTTTGGGTTTGATGGATAACCGTTTGAACTCGCTGAACTTGTTCGATCGGTGCTTCTAATGGTTTACATCCAGTCAATGCTAAAGCACTAACACAAAGTGTAATTCCATAGTTTTTTAGAAAAAAAACACCCATTTTATTTCTCTTCTCCCTTCTCAAATTTTTGAGAAAAAAAGAGCAACGTTTGTAGCGTTGCTCTTTTGATGTTAATTATTTAAAGCTATAGCTACCGTCTGCTTGACGAGTAAATTTACCGCCAGAACCGAGGCTCATTTCAACTACTCGATTATTTTTATCTAAACGAACACTTACACGCTCGCCTACTTTAAGGTTGCTAACCACTTTATTTACTTTGCTCATTGCATTTACATCCGAGATATTTAAACCATTATCACGGAATACCTGCATTAATGACGTGCCTTTTGGTACAGTCATTGTTTTGCTTGCTACAACTGAACTTATTTCCGCTTTTGCTGGCGTTGCTTTTACCGTTGCTGGCGCAGCAGTTTTTGCAACAGGTTTACCCGCTTCTACATTTTTTACAAGCTGATCTAATCGTGCATTTTTCGCTTTTTTCGCATTAAATTCATCTGCCGTGATGGCTTTCACTTTTGGTTGTTTCGCCGTTTCTGATTGATGAATCACACTACCTTGTGTCTTAGGTTTTACAGGCGTTGGCTGCTCCACAGGTTTGTTTGCGACTGGCGTTGGCTCAGTTTTTGGTACTTCCGTCACAGCCGTTGAGTCTGCGCTAGTTATCGTAGGCGCTTCTGTTGTTGCTGGTTGGCTCACAACATTGCTATCTTGCTGAACTTGTTGTGCTTGCTGAACTTGTTGTGCTTGCTGAGCTTGTTGTTGAGCAAGTGCTTCTTGTTCTGCTTTTGCTTGTGCTTCCGCACGTTTCGCTTCTTCCTCATCTACAGGGCGGAACTCAATTGGCAGAGAATTTCCTTGCTGAGATTGTAATTCTTCCACAGTTTCTGGTGCACTTGGTTTTAACCAGAAGAAAATTGCACCTAAAATTGCCGCTAAAATTGCCACTAAGCCCAAACGGCGGAATTTTGATGGCACTTGAGCAACCGTAACTGGCTCATTTGTGCTAGCGGTCGGATTTGCCGCAGGAATCACACGCTCTTCATTACTAGTATTCATCACTGGTTTTTCCTCTGTAACAGGTTGATCCACATGTTTAGTTTCTGTTTCTACCATATTTTCTTGTGCTTGTTCAGAAACAGGTGAGAACGCAAAACCAGAATCTTTAGTCGCTGTTGGCGTTTCTGGTGTTACCGCTTTCACTTCTTGCGCTTCTTGCGCTTCCTCAATTGATTTTAATTCTGTTGCTTCATTAACAGGGCGTTTCATTATCGGTGTAAAAGTATAACTTGGCGCTTTATTTGAATGTAATGCTACGGTTGCGTTAGTCTCTGCAACTTTTGCTGCTTCAGCTGTTTTTGCTGTTTCTGAATTAATTATTGCTTCTGCAACTTGTTCTGCTGACTGTGCAACGGACGGTGCGCCAAATGTTGGCTCTTTACGAAAATTATTGTGTGACATTTAACTTTCCAATTTAAGGTGAAAAATAATGGGAAATACCCCGCTGAATAAATTATCCCCATTTTAAAGTATTTCTCTTTAATCAGCACACGATTTTTCAGAAAATTTAACACTGCAAGCGGTAATATTTTTGAAATATTTTGCAAAAGCCGTAAATTTTCAGAATTTACCTCTTTTTGGCTTCTTACATTCGCTTAATCTGACTACAAAATAGCCCATTTTCTCGATCTAGATCGCAAAAATAATTCCCGTGCGTTGCCGACCAAATGTTTAACAAGTTAGAGTAATTCGAAACAACATTATCTTAAAAACATATTTAAAAATAAAGGAGACACTTATGAAAACCCGTTTAAAACTTGGGCTAAGCGTATTAGTAGCAATGTTCTCAGCAAATACATTTGCAGCAGAAAAAGCGAAGACCGCCAACGCCGAACCCACACCAGTAGTACAAAATGCCCCCGCAACTGCACAAAAACAGCCTGACATGTTAAACAGTGCGAATCTAGTTAATATTAACACCGCTACCGCAGCCGAAATTCAAGATAAATTAGTTGGTATCGGTGCGAAAAAAGCGCAAGCGATTGTTGAATATCGCACCAAAAACGGCTCATTTAGCAGCCTAGAGCAACTGACCGATGTTTCAGGTATAGGTAAAGCAACCCTCGATAAAAATCGTGATCGCATCGTCCTTCAATAAACACTTTTCTTTCGTATAACAAATTTGCTGAGTTAAGGTAACACGTAGTCTAATTCCTCTATCGCTGTACTACGTCTTAACTCAGCACCTTATTGCTTTTTGATAACATTAGGTAATTCACTTTTCTTTCTGTTATACTTCGCGCCTATTTGTATAATTGAATAAAAAGGATGCAACTTAATGTCTTTAAAATCCTACCCAACGCCAACTTATTGGCAACGTGTGAAAGTGGCGTTTCAATATATTTTTCCACAACTTCCTATCACTCGTTTAGCAGGTTGGTTAGCAGAACAAAAATGGGGTGTGGTGACTCACTTTATTATTCGTGCATTTGCTAAACAATATAATGTGAATTTATCTGAAGCACAAAAAAGCAACGCTTCTGATTATGCAACCTTTAACGAATTTTTTATTCGACCATTAAAAGAAAATGCACGCCCAATCAACCAAGATGTTCAAGCACTTTGCTTACCTGCAGACGGTAAAGTGAGCGAATCGGGCAATATTGAAGATGACCGTTTATTACAGGCTAAAGGTCACTACTTCACGCTTGAAACGCTATTAGCAAACGATCAAGAAATGGCGAATAAATTTAAAAATGGACAATTTATTACCACGTATTTATCGCCTCGTGATTACCACCGAGTACATATGCCATGCGACGGAACATTAACAAAAATGTGCTATGTACCAGGCGAATTATTCTCGGTAAACCCCTTCCTAGCCGAACACGTACCAAATTTATTTGCACGTAACGAACGTGTAATTTGTGAATTTGAAACCGAATTTGGCCCTATGGTACAAATCCTTGTAGGTGCAACAATCACAGCAAGTATAAGCACAGTTTGGGCAGGCGTTATTAACCCGCCACGTGCAAAAGATGTGGTGGAATATCACTACGAAACAACTGGCGAAACCGCAGTTCACTTGAAAAAAGGGCAAGAGATGGGCGCTTTCCGCTTAGGCTCAACGGTAATTAACCTCTTCCCGAAAGATGCGATTAAACTAGAATCACATCTCCAAGCTGGTGTAGAAACCCGCATGGGTGAGCGTTTAGCGAGTATCAAATAAGGCCTCTCTTACCTTCTCAAGCACGGCAACCGCCGTGCTTTTTTATAACCAAATCATCTACTATCTTATCAATCAGCTATAAACCCAACTAAAAAAGTATGCTATTTTTGGGAAGGAACTCCGTCTCATATATTTATCGCGAAAAGGATAATTATGAAATTACAGCAACTTATTAAAACTTATCAGCTTGGTTTACTGTTTCAACAAGGCAAATTTGGTATTGAGAAAGAGAGCCAACGTATTGATAATAAAGGAAATATTGTGACTACTGCACACCCTAGTGTTTTTGGTAATCGCAGTTATCATCCCTATATTCAAACCGATTTTGCGGAAAGCCAATTAGAGCTGATCACGCCACCAAATGAAAAATTAGAAGATACTTACCGCTGGCTCTCAGCAATTCATGAAGTGACTTTACGTTCACTTGCCGAAGATGAATATATTTTTCCGCTAAGTATGCCAGCAGGATTACCACCAGAATCGCAAATTAAAGAAGCGCAACTAGATAACGAATGGGATGTGAACTATCGTAAGCATCTTTCAGCGATCTATGGCAAATATAAGCAAATGGTGAGTGGTATTCACTACAACTTCCAGATCTCTGATGAATTTATCAAAACGGCTTTTGCGCTACAAACCGAATATAGCGATAAAATCGCTTTCCGTAATGCGCTATATATGAAGTTAGCAAATAACTTTTTACGCTATCAGTGGATTTTGGTTTATTTGCTTGCGGCAACCCCTACGGTGGAATCGCAATATTTTGGTGAAAATCGACCGCTTGCAGAGGGGCAATTAGTGCGTAGCTTACGTTCAAGCCCTTATGGTTATGTGAATACCCCGCACGTAGTGATCAATCACGATAGCCTGCAACAATATGTTGAATCTTTAGAGCATTTTGTGGCTACAGGCGATTTGCTCGCAGAAAAAGAATTCTACTCAAATGTGCGCTTACGTGGTGCCAAAAAAGCTCGTGAATTACTAGAAAAAGGCGTTAAATATGCGGAATTCCGCCTATTTGATTTAAACCCATTTTCGCCTTACGGTATTGAATTGGCTGATGCGAAATTTATTCATTTATTCTTACTTACAATGTTGTGGATGGATGAAACAAGCGGTCAAAAACAAGTCGAAATTGGCAAACAAATGTTATACCAAGTAGCGCTTGAAGATCCTCGTTCAGCAACAGCTTTCCAAGCAGAAGGTGAAACGATCCTAACTGAAATGTTAGCGATGCTTGACGATCTGGTAGCGTCTCAAACGGACAAAGATTTAGTCCAACAAAAATTAGCCCAATTTGTCGACCCGAGCCAAACGGTAAACGGTCGTTTACTCAAGGCAATTGAACAAGTGGGCAGCTATAAAGCGCTAGGCGTACAACTTGCACAACAATACAAAGCACAAGCATTCGAACGTTTTTATGCGATTTCTGCTTTCGATAATATGGAGCTTTCTACACAAGCCTTATTATTTGATGCAATCCAACAAGGATTACAGATCGAATTACTTGATGAAAATGATCAATTCCTAGCCCTTAAATTTGCGGATCATCTCGAATATGTCAAAAATGGCAATATGACCAGCCACGATCAATATATTTCGCCATTAATTATGGAAAATAAAGTGGTAACCAAAAAAGTGCTAGCGAAAGCAGGTTTTAATGTGCCAAAAAGTGTGGAATTTACTTCTCCAGAACAGGCAGTTGCACACTATCCATTATTTGAAGGCAAAGCGGTAGTCATTAAGCCAAAATCAACTAATTATGGGTTAGGTATTACTATTTTCCAGCAAGGTGTGACTGATAAAGCAGATTTTGCTAAAGCGATTGAAATTGCTTTCCGTGAAGACAAAGAAGTGATGGTCGAAGACTATTTGGTGGGAACAGAGTATCGCTTCTTCGTGTTAGGCGATGAAACTCTAGCAGTGTTATTACGCGTACCTGCAAATGTCAAAGGCGATGGTGTACATAGCGTGCGAGAATTGGTTGAAGCGAAAAACAGTGATCCGCTACGAGGCGATGGCTCTCGTTCACCACTGAAAAAAATTACGCTCGGCGAGATTGAATTGCTTCAACTAAAAGAACAGGGACTCACGCCAGAATCCATTCCAGCTGAAGGTCAGATCGTTCAGTTACGTGCAAACTCAAATATCAGTACGGGGGGCGATTCCATTGATATGACCGACCAAATGCACGACAGTTATAAGCAATTAGCCGTAAGCATTACGAAAGCAATGGGAGCAAAAGTTTGTGGGGTTGATTTAATTATTCCAGATTTAACCAAAGCTGCCGAACCGTCTCTCCAGTCTTGGGGAGTGATTGAAGCTAACTTTAATCCAATGATGATGATGCATATTTTCCCATACCAAGGAAAATCTCGTCGTTTAACCAAAGCGGTTATAAAAATGCTGTTCCCTGAATTGCCTTCATAAGCATCTTAGTTCTTAATAAAAAAAGCAAGCGGTCAGATTTTGTAAAAAAGTGCGGTATATGATGTAGCCGTTGCTACATCATTGAAACAAATTTGCACTTTGGTGCATTTGCTACAGAATTTCGACATTTTCTGCTAATTCGACCGCTTGTCTATTTGCATTAAGCAGCTAGAAGCCGTTTTGCTAAGCTTTTCACACCTTTAAAATCAACCTTGCCTGAGCCTAATACAGGAATTTCTTCAACCATTAACACTTCACTCGGCAACATAATGGCAGGCAAATTAGTGGCTTTGATTCGCTGTTTAATTTCTGCTAAATCCAGTTCAGATTTCACTAATAGCACGATGCTTTCGCCTTTTTTCTCATCAGCAATTGCTGTCGCACTAATTTGAGTTTCTTCGCTAAAAATTGGCACTAACTTTTCTTCTAAAGCGCCTAAGCTGATCATTTCGCCTCCAATTTTGGCAAAACGAGAATAACGATCCACGATGCTAATAAAACCTTTTTCATCAATATGTCCTTTATCTCCCGTTTTGTAATAGCGCACGCCCTCTAAATCGACAATAACCCCTGCCGTTTTTTCTGGCTCATTTAGATAGCCTTTCATGACTTGCCCACCGCCAATCAGAATCAACCCGTCTTCACCTGTGGCTAATTCTTGTAACGTGTCTGGATCAACCACTTTCATAATCGTGCCTGGCAATGGCAAACCCACAGAGTTTTCTTTATGGAAAATAAATGCTTTAAATGTATCGGGATCTAACATATTTGGCATATTTACCGATGCCACAGGCGCTGTTTCAGTTGTGCCGTAGCCTTCTAAAATCTCTAAACCAAATTTTAGGCGAAACGCTTCTTTTACATCCGCCTTTAATTTTTCTGCACCCGAAATCACCATACGCACATTTTGAAACATCAGCGGATGCAATTTTTTATTACGAGTGTATAAACGGAAGAAAGTTGAAGTGCCGAATAAAATACTCACTTGATGCTGTGCACTCATTTTTCCCACCATTGCGCCATCGGTTGGATCAGGCACACAAACTGCTTTAACACCTTCGCACAGAGGCATAAGCATAGTCACTGTTAAACCGAAGCTATGGAAAATGGGTAAAGAATTAAGAATCACATCCTCTTTTCTGAAATTAAGCAATTCACTAACTTGCTTGATGTTGGTAAGTAAATTTTTATGACTTAATTCAATGCCTTTCGGTTCATCTTCGCTACCGCTACTAAATAGAATCGTTGCAGTATCATTTAGCTCAACACTCGCAAAATAGCGAGCCTTAATCCACCATTCAGGCGCACATAATGCAATTAAAAATGTATGAATTTTGGTGAATTTAGCGGTCGATTTTGCGATTTTTTCTGCAAAAATAGTTTTATTTGCCAACATCTGGCTAAAATCAAAGCCTTTATCGGCAAGTTTTACTAAGAATTTTTCAGCGGTAATCACATGCTGAATCTCAGCTTTCGCTAATGCTTTTTCCATGTTTTCTTGGCTAAGGGTGTAGTTTAAATTTACAGGTACTTTCCCCATCACCAATAACGCCATATTTACAATCGCACCAGCAACCGAACTTGGTAGCAACACCCCAACCCGTTTATCATGTTGCAATGGCTTTCTAAGCGCTTTGATAAACAATAACACCGCTGTAATAAATTGCGTATTATTTAGCTTCATCCCTTGCGCATCCACAAGGCTGGTTTTAAAACGATGTTCACGCGCCATCTCAAGCCATTGATAAGTTAAAGGCTGTTGGCGATCGATAAAATGTTCCCAAGCACTAAATGAAAGTTCAACCACTTTTTGTTTCATCGCTACCGCATCAATAAAACCTGTGATCGGTTTACCAAATGCGACTAAAATTTCACGCTTACCTCGTTTTTTGGTTTGTGTTTTATAGAAACTATCGGCTCTTGAAAAGCTTGAGCCCCATAAGCCACGTAAATAAAATGGCACAGTAGTGACATTGTCTAAATCCGCTAAAACGTGTTCAAAACCTTTTTTAAATTCATTAATTTGACCGTTGTAACTAATATGCCCTTCTGGAAATAACGCAACAACTTCACCACGCACCAAACATTCACGAATAGCTTGAATAGATTCACGGCTTGATCCCGCACCAATTGGAATCACTTTAAAAATACGGAAAAACCAATTCAAATACCACTTATTATAAATAGGGCGGAACATCACAAATTTAATCGCACGTGGGCTTGCTGCTTGCAACACCATCCAGTCAATCCAACTAATATGATTACCAAGTAATAATACACCTCCACTTTGCGGCAAATGCTTTAAGCCGTCCACATGAAAACGGTAATTTGTTTTAAGAATTGGTAACAACAGCAAACGCATAAACAAATGCGGTAATTGCGACATCGTATAAAGACTGCCTAACAGGCAAACCGTTGAAGCAAAAATAAATAAACCTATGGTTGAGATATTCATTTCAACAAACACAATGCTTAACATTAAGAAGCCGACCATAAGTACATTTTGTACAAAATTATTACCCGCCATAATGCTGCCACTGCTTTTTTCTGGTGCAAAATATTGAATAGTTGCATTAAGTGGCACAATAAATAAGCCACCAAAAAAGCCAAAACCAAATGAACATAACACTAATAGCAAATGGCTACTCACTAGGGTTAAGCAGAATAGTGAAATAAAAATTCCTAATGCGCCCACAGGCACAATGCCCAATTCAATATGTAATTTCGAAGCCTTACCAGCAATCACAGAGCCGACAATCAATCCTAAACCACTTACTGCTAAAATAGCCTGAATAACCATAGCATTATCTGTATCAAACACCGCTTTATAGTGGGCAGGAAATGCAGCGACGACAACTTGTGACACGCCCCAAAATAAGCTTAAACCAATAATACTGAGCCAAATATTTTTATCTTTGCGAATTTCTTGTAAGTTATCGCGTAAATAGTGTAGAGAGAGATATTTATGAATTGCAAAATTTTGAGTTTTTTCGACCGCTTGCGCATAGTGTGGAAGGCGGAACGCACAAAGCATTTCAAGCACACTTAAGCTCACCAGAGCAAACCCAATCGGTGCAACACTTTGTAAGATTTCATCTGGATTAGTGCTTAGTGCATAGTGACTTTCAAAGAAAAAAGAAAATGCAAAAGAACTGAATAAAATCGCCACAATGGTTAAAGCCTGAATAACTCCATTTGCCACACCAAGCTGCTCTGTCCCAACCATAGATTTAATAATGCTATATTTTGCAGGTGAATAAATCGCACTTTGCACTGCAAGTATTAAGGTTAAAGCAAATGCTAAATAAAATTGGCCTGTCAAATAACAGATACAAATTAAACCGCTTATGATCACTGCCGCAGCAGTACTAATACGAATAACTTTAGTGCGGGAGAAACGATCACTAATCCAAGCGGAAGGTGAAAATAATAAAATAAAAGGCAATAAAATCATCGCATTTATCATTGCGGTCATCATCACTAATGTGTTGCCTTCAAAGCTTTTGAGTAACACATTTTGAATAGTAATTTTATGTGCTAAGTCCACACTCGCATTTAAAAATGCGATAGCAAGATAAGGGATAAACCCCACGGTTTTAATCAATTTCCACATATTTATTCCTTGTGAAGCGTTAAAGTCGTTTTATTTTATTTACCTTTACTAAAAGTGTAAAGCATTGCTTTTTACTTTTAGTAAAGGTAAAAGAGGCTCTTCCCCCTCTTTTTATCAATTAATCTCTACTTTTCTGGTATGTATTAAACGTTTGAAGATTTAACACGTAAGGTTTAAGCGAAAGTAACATATCAAATAAATGCTTTAAACGCTCATTTTGCTGCTCATGTTCCGCTAGAATATCCATTCCAATTTCCACTTCTTGTAAGGCGAGTTTTTTTGCCATTTCTGCATAAGTTTGTAGCAATTGATACTCTTTGCCGTCGCAATGACTGATGATACTGAGCATTTCTCGTTCTTTACCCGTGAAAATGCCATCTCTCGGATTAATCAATCCCATTTCAACTAATTCATTCAATTCAACTTCTGTAATACCAAATTCATCACATAATTCACTTGGCATAAAACGCTCAGTTTCTGCGCTCATAATTAAGTCAAGTGAATGGATTAAACTTTTATATGGATTGCTCATATCAAAATCAGGCTGTGCAAACACATTTTTAATTTGTGAAATGGAAGCACTGAAATTATTTTGCAGGTATTTGATAAATTCAATTAACTGAATATTGCTTTCATCATATAAATGGAAGTTTGGTTTGTCTTTCAATGGTTCAGGCAATAAGCCTTCTTTAATATAGTAAAGAATAGTCGATTTCGGCGTGTTGGTTAATTTAGAGAGATCATTCATTTTTAACATACATCATTCCTTCAAAGTAAATTGCGCTAATATTGGATCTATTTTAGTCAATTTATCTAAAAGTGAAAAGTTTTAGTATTCACTTTTTATATAAAATTCCCACTAAAACAGTGATTTTCCTTATTTTAACTATTTTTTAATAGCTTGGTTTGTGGCAGAATACCATTACTTCATTGTACTACTTCAACAGGATATCTTATGAAAAAACAGCCAACGCTTTTTGGTGGCGCTTGTATTATTGCAGGGGTCTGTGTCGGAGCAGGTATGCTTGGTTTACCCACATCAGGGGCAGGCGCTTGGACACTTTGGTCGGTATTTGCACTTGCTTTAACGATGATTGTAATGACCGTTTCTGGCTGGCTTTTACTTGATGTCTATAAAAATTATGACTTGCGCGCTTCATTTGATACGGTCACCAAAGACTTATTAGGCAATAAAATTAATTTATTAAATAACCTTGCCGTTTATTTTGTTGGTGGCATTTTACTTTATGCCTACACCACTGCTTCAGGCGGCATTTTAGAAAACCTTACTAAATCAGCGATTGATTTTGGTGAGTTTGGCTCTCGTATTTGGTCTGTGCTATTTGTATTAGGCTTCTCTTTCTTTGTATGGCATTCAACCCGCTTAGTCGATCGCATTTCAGTGTTATTAATTGTTTTTATGGCGCTTTCTTTTGCTTTTAGTATCTCGGGTTTAGTGAGCAATATTGATAGCACTATTTTATTTGATCAGCAAAATGAAACAGGCGAATACGCTAAATATGCATTAGCTATGCTACCTGTTGCACTCACTTCTTTTGGCTATCATCATTCTGTATCTTCTATGCGCGCTTATTATGGCGAAGTAAAAAAAGCTAAATATGCGATTGCAGGTGGGACATTTATTGCATTAGTGCTGTATTTACTTTGGATGGTAAGCATTTTTGGTAATTTACCTCGCACTCAATTTGCACCAGTGATTGCTAGCAATGGTGATTTAGATATGCTATTAAGCACGATTGGCGAAGTGGTACAATCACCATATGTAAAACAAGCAATCAATGCATTCTCTATGGCAGCAATTCTTTCTTCATTTATTGGCGTAGGATTAGGCACTTTTGATTTTTTAGCGGACTTCTTTAAGTTTGACAATAGCAAACTCGGTCGAACCAAAGCATGGGCAGTAACGTTTTTACCTCCACTTATCTTCTCACTGCTTTCGCCACTCGGCTTTTTAAAAGCAATTGGTTATGCAGGTGCAGTCGCAACCCTTTGGACTTGTATGATTCCTGCGTTATTGGCTTATAAAGCAAAAAAAGCGAACTTATTTATGATCACATTAGTGTTCTTATTCGGCGTTTGCACAGCAATATTCCATTTCTTATCTATGTATGAAATGCTACCGACTTTCAAAGGTTAGTGTAGGCTGCTCGTCTAGAAACTACAGCCGTTCGAAAGAGCAAAACGTATCGTTAATGATATTACTGTGGCATGTGATATATCTCACTAATTTACTTGCACAGAAAGTACAGCGCCCTTGATATATTTGCTCGAATTAGAATAACCAAATGTTTCTATACATTTCGAGCTTTTTTGTGATCCTGTTCACAATTCTTATGTCTGCCCTTTGCAAGCGGTCATTTTTTCAGATAAATTCGCATCTATAACACTTAGGGTGTTACGTTAATTCGGCAAGCCTAAGCAAAATTATTTTCCAACTTCGGTTCGAAAGTTTTTTGCTTAGGCTTTTTTATTGAGTTTATTCTATGAGGATCAAAAGATGAGTAGTTTAAAACCGTTTCCAACCGATTTTTTATGGGGTGGTGCCACTGCGGCAAACCAAATTGAAGGTGGCTTTGATGCCGATGGCAAAGGCTTATCTGCAGCGGATATGGTTGCCTTTGTACCAAAAGCAGAGCGTGGTGCGCATAGTGCAGCGATTGAAGTGACCTCTGAGCGTATCGAGGATATTTTATCAGGCAAATTCCAAGGGCGTTTCCCAAAACGAGACGGTATTGATTTCTACCATAAATATAAAGATGACATTGCGCTATTTGGTGAAATGGGCTTTAAATGCTTCCGTATTTCTATTCACTGGGCGCGTATTTTCCCGAACGGTTACGATGAGCAACCAAACGAAGCGGGTTTGAAATATTATGACGATATGTTTGATGAAATGCTTAAACACGGCATTCAACCTATGGTGACACTTTGCCATTACGAAACCCCACTTGGTCTTGTACAGAAATACAACGGCTGGTTACATCGTGATGTAATTGGGCACTTCTTACGCTACGCAGAAACCGTGTTCCGTCGCTATAAAGACAAAGTGAAATATTGGCTGACATTCAATGAAATCAATATGATCACCATGCACAGCCCATATACAGGGGGTGGGGTGGTGATCGACCGTGTGCCAGAAGCAGAGCGTGAAAATGCTAAATACCAAGCATTACACCACCAATTTATAGCAAGCGCATTAGCAACGAAATTACTACATGACATCGTACCAGACGGTAAAATGGGCTGTATGCTTGCTCGCCTGCATCACTATGCCTTAACTGCCGATCCACAAGATCAACGTTTAGCACAATGGGGTAACCAGCAAAACCTCTTCTTCACCGACGTTCACGCTCGTGGTGAATACCCACGCTATATGTTGCGCCATTGGCAAGAAAATAACGTAAAAATTCAAAAAGAATTCGGTGATGATGCGATTTTAAAACAGTATCCTGTCGATTTTATCTCGTTTAGTTACTATATGAGCGTGTGCGTTACCACCCATAATGAAGGTGAAAAAGTGGGCGGTAACCTCATTGAAGGCGTGAAAAATCCATATCTCAAAGCCTCCGATTGGGGCTGGCAAATCGATCCTATTGGCTTACGTATAACGCTAAACGATATGTATGACCGCTACCAAAAACCACTCTTTATTGTGGAAAATGGTTTAGGCGCATACGATCAAGTAGAAGCGGACGGATCAATCCACGATAGTTATCGTATTGACTACTTACGTTCGCATATCGAACAAATGCAAGAAGCGATTTCTGACGGCGTGGAATTGCTCGGCTATTTGGAATGGGGCCCGATTGATCTTGTGAGTATGTCCACCTCTGAAATGTCAAAACGCTACGGCTTTATCTACGTGGATATTGATGACTTGGGCAACGGTACTGGTAAACGCACGCCAAAAGATTCGTTCTATTGGTATAAAAAAGTGATCGCCAGCAATGGAGCCGACTTGGCTTAAATGAAAATTTTTCATTAAGTTAGCCTAAAACAAGCGGTCGTTTTTCTCGTCATTTTTGCAAAAAAGTGAGAAAATCAGACCGCTTGTGCTATGTAAGTTTTATAGAAATTGGAGGATAATATGCTGAAAATCACGAAAATTTTTAACAATAACGCCGTGCTAGCTGAAAATGAACTCCATACGGAATTAGTAGTGCTTGGCAAAGGCGTAGCATTTGCCAAAAAGCTTGGCGACGAGGTGGAATCAGAACTAGTCGAAAAAACCTTTTGCTTAAATAAAAGCCCATTTACTCCGCATTTAATCGCGTTGCTTGAGCAAATACCTCCAATTTACTTTCAAATGACTAATCACATCGTAAATGAAGCAAATAAGCAACTTGGTACCCCCCTTTCTAACAGCATTTACGTTAGCCTCACCGACCACCTTTTCCATGCCATTGAACGGGCAAAACAGCAACAACAGCTTCCAAATGCGCTCACCCATGAAATTCAGCGCCTATATCGTGTCGAATTTGGTATAGGGCAATTTGCCGTAGCTAAAATCAAAGATTGTCTAAAAGTGGAGCTTGATGAACACGAAGCGGCTTTTATCGCCTTGCATATTTTTAACGCCCGTACCAACGGCTCAACCATGAATGACACCTATAAAGCTACCCAAGTGATCAAAGATATTTTACGCTTGGTTCGCCTACAGTTTAGTCATCATTTCGACGAAGATAGCTACGATTTCCAACGTTTTCTCACTCATTTACAACATTTCGCTCAGCGCTTTTTTAGCACAGGACAAGTTTCTGCCAGCGACGATGATTTTCTCTATCAACAAACCAAACTCGCTTACCCCAAAGCCTACCAATGCGTAGAAAAAATCAACCATTATCTACAACAACATTACCAAAAATCCCTCAATGAAGACGAACAACTTTATTTAATTATTCATATCCAGCGAGTGGTAAAAAGTAAATAACGGAGCCACAAAGTGGCTCCGTATCCTCACAGAGCGTCTTAACTTCGCACGATTCCGCATAGTAGCAAGCGGCAAGCGGTCGAATTTCAGCTGAAATTTGCAAATAACAATTTGCCTGTTTTATGGGTAGATTGTTTTATTCATCTACCCCAATACCACTCTCGCATTTCTAAACAAACGCATCCAAGCTCCATCTTCTGTCCAGTCCTCTGGGTGCCAAGAGTTGCTTACCGCGCGGTAAACCCGTTCTGGATGTGGCATCATAATGGCGACTCGTCCATCACTGTTAGAAATCGCTGTGATACCGTTTACTGAGCCATTCGGGTTGGCTGGGTAAACTTCGGTTGGTTGGAGATTATTGTCGATATATTGTGCAATTACCAATTTTTGTGCGGTTAAACCTGCAAGTTGTTGCGCAGATTTAAATTCCACTTGCCCTTCACCGTGTGAAACGGCGATTGGCATATGACTACCTGCCATGCCTTGGAACCAGTGGCTGTTGGTTTCGTTGATTTTCACTAAGCCAACACGTGCTTCAAAGCGTTCTGATTTATTGCGCACAAAGCGAGGCCAGTTTTCTGTGCCTGGGATAATTTCCGCAAGGTTTGAAACCATTTGGCAACCGTTACATACACCTAATGCAAGGGTGTTTGAGTTGGCAAAGAATTGACTAAATTGTTCACGCAACATTGGGTTGAATAAAATGGATTTCGCCCAGCCACCGCCAGCACCAAGTACATCACCGTAAGAGAAGCCACCACAAGCCACTAACGCATTGAAATCTTTGAGATCGCGTCTGCCAGACATTAAGTCAGACATATGTACGTCAATTGCATTAAAGCCCGCGCGGTCGAAGGCGGCTGCCATTTCGTAATGGCTGTTTACGCCTTGCTCACGCAAGATCGCAATGGTTGGTTTAGCACCTTTGTTGATAAACGGTGCGGTAATATCTTCATTTATGTCATAGGTTAAGAACGCTGATAATCCTTTGTTATTTGGATCTTTTTTGGTTTCAAACTCTTGATCTGCACATTCTGGGTTATCGCGTAGGCGTTGCATTTGGTGAGTTAATTCCGCCCAAATGCCACGTAATTCTGAACGTTTTTCATTAAGTAGTTTGAGACTACCACGGCTAATAACAAAGCGATCGTCTGAATGCACTGTACCAAGATCTTTAGTGACGCCAAGTAAATGGTGTGCATTTAGTACTTCACGAACACGGTTGAGATCAACATCTTTCACTTGAATCACTGCGCCTAATTCTTCGTTAAATAACACCGCAAGATCGTCATCACCTAATGCTGAAATATCAATTTCTACACCGCAGTTGCCCGCAAATGCCATTTCTGCAAGCGTTGTAATTAAACCACCGTCTGAACGGTCGTGATAAGCGAGTAATTTATCTTCTGCGACTAATGTTTGCATTGCATCAAAGAAGTGTTTAAGCGCTTCTACGTTTACCACATCGGCTGGCTTATCACCCAGTTGTTTATAAACTTGTGCTAATGCCGTTGCGCCTAAGCGATTTTTACCTTCGCCTAAATCAATTAATAGTAAGCTTGATAAGCCTTTATCAATGTGAAGTTGTGGGGTCACGGTTTTACGTACATCTTCCACACGAGCAAAGGCTGAAATAACTAATGAAAGCGGTGCAGTTACTGATTTTTGTTCGCCATCCTCGATCCAAGTAGTACGCATTGACATTGAATCTTTACCCACAGGAATAGTAATGCCTAGCGCAGGGCAAAGCTCTTCACCGACTGCTTTTACCGCTTCGTACAGACCCGCATCTTCGCCTTCGTGACCTGCTGCGGACATCCAGTTTGCAGATAATTTAATACGTTTAATATCACCGATATTGGTTGCGGCGATATTGGTGATTGACTCTGCTACAGCAAGACGTGCAGAAGCACCAAAATCTAATAATGCCACTGGTGCACGTTCACCCATTGACATGGCTTCACCATGATAGCTATCAAGACTAGCAGTAGTAACCGCACAGTTCGCTACAGGAATTTGCCACGGGCCAACCATTTGATCACGCGCCACCATACCTGTTACCGAGCGGTCGCCAATCGTGATTAAGAAGGTTTTTTCAGCTACCACAGGTAAACGTAATACTCGATGGAACGCTTCTTTTAATTGAATTTGTTGGCTATCAAGCGGTTGATTTTCAACAGATTTTGACACCACATCACGGTGCATTTTCGGGGTTTTACCGAGTAGCACATTCATTGGTAAATCAATCGGATTATTGCCGAAATGATCGTCTGCTAAAGTTAAATGTTTCTCTTCAGTAGCTTCACCAATTACCGCAAATGGTGCACGTTCACGTTCACAGAGTTCGGTAAATAACGCTAATTTTTCTGGCGCAACGGCTAATACATAACGCTCTTGCGATTCGTTACACCAAATTTCGAGCGGAGACATACCTTTTTCGTCACAAAGGATTTTGCGTAAATCAAATTTACCGCCACGTTCTCCATCATGCACCAGTTCTGGCATTGCGTTTGATAGACCGCCCGCCCCCACGTCATGGATAAATAAAATTGGGTTGTCTTCGCCTAACTGCCAGCAACGATCGATGACTTCTTGGCAACGACGTTCCATTTCTGGGTTTTCACGCTGAACTGAAGCAAAATCTAAATCTTCTTTTGATTTACCTGAAGCCATTGAAGAGGCGGCACCACCACCTAAACCGATATTCATTGCTGGGCCACCCAATACGATTAATTTAGCGCCAACAGGAATTTCGCCTTTTTGCACATGATCAGCACGAATATTACCAATACCGCCTGCGAGCATAATTGGTTTGTGGTAGCCACGCACTTCTTCACCTGCAAAGCTATTTACTTTTTCTTCATAGGTACGGAAATAACCTAATAACGCTGGGCGACCAAATTCATTGTTAAAGGCTGCACCGCCTAATGGGCCCTCAATCATAATATCTAAAGCAGAGGCAATACGATTTGGTTTGGAAAGCGGGGCTTCCCACGGCTGTTCAAAGTTTGGAATCACAAGGTTAGACACCGAGAAGCCCGTTAAACCTGCTTTTGGTTTTGCGCCACGACCTGTTGCACCTTCGTCACGGATCTCACCGCCAGAACCTGTTGCCGCACCAGGGAATGGTGAAATGGCGGTTGGGTGGTTGTGGGTTTCCACTTTCATTAAAATGTGTGCATCTTCTTGGTGTACACGGTATTGCCCATCTTGATCTGGAAACCAACGACCAACCGTTGAACCTTTCATTACCGCTGCATTATCTTTATAGGCAGATAACACATGATCTGGCGTTTTCTCAAAGGTGTTTTTAATCATTTTAAATAATGATTTTTCTTGTTTTTCACCGTCAATCGTCCAATCCGCATTAAAGATTTTGTGGCGACAATGCTCAGAGTTTGCCTGTGCGAACATATAAAGCTCAATGTCGTTCGGGTTACGTTGTAAAGCGGTGAAATTTTCGACTAAATAATCAATTTCATCATCGGCTAACGCTAAACCTAAATTTACGTTCGCTTCTTCAAGCGCTTTACGACCACCATTTAAAATATCTACAGTAGTGAATGGCTTTGGTTCTTGTTGCGCAAATAAATTTGCCACTTGTGCTTCGTTATCTAACACCGTTTCTAACATACGGTCGTGTAATAAGCCTTTTAAGGTTTTAATTTGTGCCACTGTTGGCTCTGCACTAAATTCAAAATAGTACGCTAAACCACGCTCAATACGGTTTACCGCTTGTAGACCACAGTTGTGCGCAATATCAGTCGCTTTTGAAGACCATGAAGAAATGGTGCCAATACGAGGCGTTACGATTAAGCACAAACCTGTTGGCTCATGTTCTACTAGTGTAGGGCCGTAATGTAAAAGTTCTTTAATTTCAGCCGTTTGCGTTTCATTAAGCGGGGCATTTAAATCGACAAAATGCACATATTCAGCGTAAACCGATTTAACGGGGAGCGCCTGTTGTTGGAATTTGGTTTGGAATTGGTTAAGACGAAATTCAGAGAGAGCTGGGGAGCCACGAAAGATTTGTACAGTCATTGTTGATTCCGTATTTGAAAAAATAAAAAATTTGTCGTTATTATAGTTGATAACGCAAACGTTTGCATTGTAAATTTTTAAGCAAATAACTTGAAAATAGGTGGTAATTTGACGTATATCCTTGAAATTCCTAACACTATAAGCATAATGAAAATTATTTTTATTATTATTTAATTATGTTTATATGCTAAAAAAATTTTCGTTATTGCTCGCTATGAGCATTTTTTTATTTGGTTGCGCTCAAAAAGCCGTTTCGGAAGCGCAATTACATTCACTTGGCCACATTATTGATCTGAAAACTAAGCAAACTATTTCGCTCACTGAATTGCTTACCCGCCTTGCTACTTACACCTATGTATTAATTGGTGAAGAACATGACCAGTTCGTTCATCATCAAATCGAAAGCTACCTAGTGCAAAATTTAGAGCAAAAACGACCGCTTGCAGCGGTGGTAGTAGAGATGTTGGCTGTTGATCAACAAGCACAAGTCACACAGCTTCAAACTACCCGAACCCCACTTTCTGCACAACAAACCGCCCAACAAATTGACTGGCGCAATTGGGACTGGAAACTGTATCAACATTTTATCCTCAGCCGATTGGCTTCTCGCACACCATTGGTTGCAGCTAATTTAACCGATGCAGAAATACAAACGCTGTATACGGGCGCTAAGCCGTTACGTGGCAAAATTTCAACTGCGCCACAAGTGCAACAGCAATTAACGCAATTGATTCAGCAACATCACCCAATGCAACCAGAATTGCTGGCTAAAGCGTTGAGCGTACAGCAATTTCGTGATCGCCGTATGGCGGAAATGTTGGTAAAAAATGCCAAAAATTCGACCGCTTACACAGTATTAGTCGCAGGCAATAATCATGTGCGTAAAGACTTAGGCGTACCACTTCATTTACAAGATTTTGACCCACAAAACCAAGCCAAAACTATTTCGATCATGCTCAAAAGTCAGCGTACAGAGCCTGTCACGTTGCAACAAGCCGATTACGTTTGGTTTACCGAATAACATTAACCACAATCATAATTATATTATTAAGGAGAAAGAATGAAATTAACTCGTTTAAATCAATTTATTATCAGCAGTTTAGCCAGTGCGACTAGTTTAGCTTGCGGGGCAACGGAGCAAGGTTTGGCACTCGATCCCGTGTATGTGTTAGAAAAAAATCAAACAAATGCTAATTTTGAATCATACGGCAAGGTGAATGCAACCAGTAGCCGTAGCGTAGGCGATAATGCTATGCAAAATCTGGATAGCGTTGTGCGCTCGATTTCGGGGGCTTATACCCAAATCGATCCTGGTCAAGGTGCGGTTAGTGTAAATATTCGCAATATGACGGGTTTAGGGCGAGTGAATATGATGATCGACGGTGTGCCACAAACCCAGCTCGGCACGTCTGCTAATGGTGGTGGTAAATTTCATGAAGGTAACGGACCAATAAGCCAATTTGGAGCGTTAATCGATCAAAATTTTCTTACGCGAGTGGATGTGAATAAAGGGCATTCTGACGGTTCGGCGGGAGTGAATGCGCTAATGGGGAGCGCTAACTTCAAAACAATTGATGCGGAAGATGTGCTATTAGCTGAACGAAAAATTGGTGCTTTAACGAAATTAAATATTGGCAATAACGGCTTGGGGCGCAATGGCATGCTGGCGGTGGCAGCAAAAGAGAATTTGTTTGAGACAGGTAGCCTCAGTGGCTTGTTCGCCCTAAGTAAACACAAATTAACTCAAAGTTATACTCGTGGTGATGGCTCTCGTTCGGAAGAGGCAAGCTATCTAAGCGGTTTAGAACAACAACCTCGTTCTTACTTAGCCAAAATTGCATTTAACCCACAGCAAAACAGTGAATTTAAACTGTCTCGCCGAGTGTATCACAACAATATTGGCGGACGAGAAATTGCTAACTATACCAATGCATTTGAAGCAAAATATGCTGCACATCCGTGGCTCAATTTACATTTACTCACCTCTAATGCTAAAACTACACAGTTTTATAACCAAGGGGCGACACTCTGGACACTAGACGACGCTGCAACGCTAAATCGAGCGAAAACCTTCGATCTACACAACAATGCTAAATTTGATTTTGGACATAGCAAATTAGACTTAACCATTGGTTTCAATTGGTTTAGCAATAACTATGTGCGTAATTTGCCCGTTAATGAAAAAGGTAATAACAGCGGTGCGGTCGCAAATGCCGCTTTTGCGCCACAGGGTAAACAAAAAATTAAATCACTTTATTGGAGTGGTACGCTAGAAGCAGGCATTTTTAGTTTGAAAGCAGGCGCTAACCATTCGTACTACCGCTTAACAGGCAATAAACCTGAATGTGATGTGGACGACGCAATTTATTGCGTGCCGTCTTGGCAAGTGAATGTAGACCGTAAATATCATTCGATTGATCCTTCAGTAAATTTATCAGCAAAAGTGACCGCTTGGTTTGAACCATTTGTGGAATATGCCAAAACCACTCGTGCGCCAAACGTGCAAGAAATGTTTAACACCAGTCGTAATGGGCTAAGTGTGAATCCATTCTTACGTCCAGAAAGCGCCAAAACTGTGCAGGCAGGCTTTAATATCACTCAAGATCAACTGTTCAGCAGTAACGATATGTTAGGGCTGAAAGTGGTTTATTTTAACTCGCACATTGATAACTATATTTTTAAGGAATCGTTCTACGGCTGTGCCAATCATTTATGTAACGATCTGAATTTATCCGATGATGATTTGCAGGTTCAACTCTATGTAAATTCACCAGGCAAAGTGAAAAGTAAAGGATGGGAAGTAGAACTCAATTACGATGCAGGGCATTTTTTCAGTAACCTATCTTACACACGTAGCGCAACCACTGCACCAACTTCCGTTGGAGCAATTATTTTAGGCGGCTTCGGTACAGAATCTTATACAGTGCAACCTAAAGATCACGCCACTTTAGAACTTGGCACTCGCTTGTTAGAGAAAAAACTCACACTCGCTACCACTTTTAAATACACAGGCAAAGCCCATCGTGTGCATATTGAAGGTGTAGATTCAGACGGCAAACTCATGATTGAACGCTTACCCAAAATCCCTGTGATTATGGATTTTTATGCAAACTATAAGCTCAATAAACACGTTACCTTAAAAGCAGGCGTGCAAAACTTAATGAACAAAAATTATCTCGATGCGCTGAATTCGTATAACTCTTCTACTCAAGAAGATTACGACTATGATACAGGCTTATACAAATTCAGTAATACCGCTCGTGGCAGAACGTATACCGCAGGTGCAGAAATCCATTTCTAGGCGAATCAGGAGAAAAAACAGATGAAATTGGTAAAATTTTGGGCTTTTTTGACCGCTTATATTGCGAGCAATCCAAGCTTTACACAGGAAAGAATGATCAGTATTGGCGGTGATGTTACTGAGATTATTTATGCCCTCGGCGCACAACAAGCTTTGGTTGGGCGAGATAGCACCAGTATCGCCCCGCTTGAAGCGCAAAAGCTACCCGATGTTGGCTATATGCGCCAATTAAATGCAGAAGGCATTTTGGCGCTGAAACCCACTAAAGTGATTAGCTCTGAAGTGGCACAACCTTCGGTGGTGTTTGAGCAACTTAAAAATGCAGGGGTGGCAGTTGAGCGAGTGCCATTTGAGTATTCGCCTGAAAGTGTAATTAACAAAATTCACCACATTGGTGCTTTAGTGGATAAGCCTCAACAAGCGGCCGAATTAGCTGAAAAATTTGCAAGTGAGCTGAAATCGGTAAATAACACTCCGCTTGATGTGCGTGTGTTATTTATTCTCAACCATGCAGGCTCAAACTATATGGCAGCGGGGCAAAACACCGTGGCTGATACAGCTATTCGTTTAATTGGTGCGACCAATGCGATGCAAAATAGCGTGCGTTTTTCACCGATTTCGCAAGAGGGCGTGGTTGCTGCTCGCCCTGATTTATTGGTGCTGACCAAAATGAGTTTGGAAAGTTTAGGCTCGCCCGACAACGTGTGGCAATTACCAGGTATGGCGCTTACTCCAGCAGCGAAAAAGAAAAACGTTGTGGTAGTAGATGATTTAGCGGTACTCGGCTTTAGTCTGACTACACCTACTGAATTACTAAAAATGCGCCAAGCGGCTGAACAGGCTCAACATGACTAAAACAGTTTGGTTAATCGGTTTAGCGGTAGCGCTCTTGCTCAGTGGTATATTGGCTGCCAATTTCGGTGCGCTTTCGATTAGTTGGATGGATTTGTGGTCGCTTTCATCTGACGATAGCCAATGGCAAATTTGGTTTAATATCCGTTTGCCCCGCATTTTGCTTGCGGTTTTAGTTGGTGCAGGGCTGGCGATTGCAGGTACGTTATTTCAAGGCTTATTCCACAATCCAATGGCAGATCCTGCACTGATTGGCGTAAACAGTGGCGCTTCATTAGCGGTCGCATTGTTTATGCTAATGCCGAATATTTTGCCAGAACAATGGCTATTATACGGCACGATGTTTGTCGCTTTTATAGGCAGTATGTTAGTCGCTAGTCTGATTTATTTGTTGGGCTATCAAGGGCAAGCTTCTGTCAATAAATTGTTGTTAGCGGGAATCGCAATTAATGCGCTTTGCTTTTCATTAGTTGGGATCTTGACCTATGTGAGCAATGACCAACAATTGCGCCAATTTAGTTTATGGACAATGGGAAGCCTTGGGCAGGCACAGTGGCAATCGCTGCTAGTGGCAAGTATTGTAATGATTCCAACCGCTGTTTTTGCATTAAGCCTTGCTCGTGCACTTAATTTACTACAATTGGGGGAAGAAGAAGCGCATTATCTCGGAGTAAATGTCGTGCGCCTGAAAAAAGCATTAGTACTAAGCGGGGCGTTATTAGTGGGATGTGCGGTGGCGGTCAGTGGAGCAATTGGCTTTATCGGTTTAGTGATTCCACATTTGGTACGCTTTAAATTTGGTGCTGATCATCGCTGGGTGATTCCTGCTTCTGCGATTTGTGGCGCAATGTTATTGCTGTGGGCTGATAGTTTGGCTCGCACAATGGTTGCCCCCGCAGAAATTCCTGTGGGAATGCTGACCAGCTTTCTCGGTGCGCCTTACTTTTTATGGCTAGTGATTAAATATAAGGAACAGCAATGACTTGCAAAAAAATTGCGAAAGTTGACCGCATCACTGAGGTGCTAAGCGCTAAACAGCTTGGCTATCGTATTGCTGAACGCACCATTTTACAAGCAGTTGATTTATCGTTAAAAAGCGCAGAAATTAGTGTATTAATTGGGGAAAATGGAGTAGGTAAATCCACCTTATTGCGTTTGTTGGCAGGCTATTTGCCTGTAGCGGAGGGCGAGATTTGGTTGAATCAGCAAAATTTAGCTAAATTTCGACCGCTTGCACTCGCTAATCAACGCGCAGTCATGCAACAACATAGCCAAATCAACTTCCCATTCTTGGCAGAAGAAGTGATCAAAATGGGTGTCTATCAGCGAAAATTCAGCGAACCAGATTTTGCAGAAGTGGTAAATGCCACTGAATGCCAAGCATTGCTAAACAAACAATATCGATCGCTGTCTGGTGGAGAACAACAACGCATTCAACTGGCACGGGCATTATTGCAATTGTGGCATAAAGATATGCAAGGCAAAGTGTTATTTTTAGATGAGCCAACTTCTGCATTTGACTTACATCATCAGCAACAATGTTTACGCTTATTGCGCCACTTATGTGATGAACGAGGGCTGAGTGTGTGTGCAATTTTGCATGACCTTAATTTAGCCGCCTTATATGCAGATCAGTTTTTTTTGCTGGCAGAGGGCAAAATCCAAGTGCAAGGCAGCCCACAAGCGGTCATAAATCAACAAAATATTGCAAAATGGTATCATTCAGAAGTAGAGGTCGTACCCCATTGTGTGCAATCGGTGCCACAAGTGATGTTATTACGCTAACTACTTGATATGTCAGTCAATGCAAGCTTATAGAATTTTTTTAAATTTTAAAAAAATTCTATAAAAATTACGTCTTTCGAGGCAAATTAGATTGCAATTTATATTCATTTGGCGGAGAATAATACAGAATTTTGAAATACAATTTCATAAATATTCGGTTTCGTTTTAATTTTCGCTTATAGGATATGAATATGAGTTTTTTCGAACAAACTAGCCCGAATCGTCGTCGTTACGGCTTAGCGGTATTTATCGGTATTATCGCAGGAATTATTTCTGCATTCGTAAAATGGGGTGCAGAACATCCATTCCCACCTCGCAGTCCTGTTGATTTATTTACTTCAGCTTGTCCGCAACCTGTGTTAGATGCATTAAATTCTGGCACATTAGCAATGAGTAGCGTATTAGAACAATGTTCACGTGCGGTATTAAATCCACCAGCAGTTTTCTTACGTGATTATATCGGTATTGATCCTTATAACACTGTCGCATTTACTTTTGCAGATCACTCATTTAACTCAATCGGTGTAACACATATGATTTTCTCGTTAGTGTTTGCAATCGGTTACTGCTTAGTAGCGGAAGTATTCCCGAAAATTAAATTCTGGCAAGGTATTGGCGCAGGTATCATCGCAAACATCTGTGTACACTACATCACATTCCCAGCGTTAGGTTTAACTCCACCTGTTTCAGAATGGCCATTATACGAGCATATTTCAGAAATGGTTGGACACATTTTCTGGTTCTGGAGCATTGAGGTGATCCGTCGTGACCTACGCAACCGTATTACTAAAGAACCTGATGCGGAAGTGCCGTTAGAGCAACCATTCCGTTAATCTCTCAAAGCTAACCACGGAACACTTAAATCACTTATGTTCCGTGGTTTTTTATTATTACAACCAACCTCTTTCTTTATAATATTTCACTGCGCCTGAATGCAATGGCGCTGAAAGTGCATTTTTAATCATCTCTTGTTCAGATAAATGTGCAAAAGCAGGATGCGATTTTTTAAAACGTGCGAAATTTTCAAATACTGCTTTTACCAACGTATAAACTTGCTCATCGCTCACATCGCTTGAACTCACCAAAGTTGCATAAACCCCGAAAGAATCGACCGCTTGTTTCACATTTTTGTAAACATTGGCAGGAATGGTTGCTTTAGCGTAATAGTTTTGTTGAGCAACTAATTTGCTTACTACATCATCTGCCACAGGTACTAACCGAATATCGCAACTACGAGCGGTTTCTTTTAACGCCACATTTGGGTGACCGACGTTATAGCTGATTGCGTCCACATTTTTCTCGCATAGTGCTATCCCCATTTCTGCGGGAGTAAGCTTGAGTGCCTCTTTAAAATTCGCCTCTGTCCAGCCTTTAGTTTTGAGTAGCACATTCATGGTTGCTTGAGTACCCGAACCATCAACCCCCACATTTACTTTTTTACCTTGTAAATCATCAATGGTTTGAATAGTTGAATCATTACGCACTACCAGCGTGAACGGCTCTGGATAAATCGAAAAAATCGCACGCAATTTGTCGTTTTGCTTGCCTTCAAATGAACTCGTACCGTGATAAGCGTGATATTGCCAATCCGATTGCACAATGCCCATCGCTAATTGGCCATTAGCGATTTTGTTGAGATTATCCACCGAAGCATCGCTGGCAAGTGGCTTACAAGCGGTCTGATTTTCGCTACGATTTACCAACTGGCAAATTGCATTACCTGTTACGAAATAAAGTCCTGTATCACTGCCTGTGCCCAGCGTAATTGGCGTTTGTTCTGCTTGTGCGAAACTGGCTAGCATTGCGCTTACCAATAACGAAAGTTTTTGTGAGATTTTCATAAAATTTCCTCAAAATAAAATAGTGTTTGCCGCTTGAAGATATACTTTTTTGTACAAAATATGCAACTTTTTTCTTGGTTTTTTCAGCAAAAGTGGTCTGTTTTCGGCAAAATTTCGCAAATTCGGGTATCATCAACACTTTATTCAGTAACACTCGAAACCTATGGAATATTTTATCCCGCAGCAGACGGTTATTTTTGAAGAAGAAATCAAAAAAAGTCGATTTATTACTTACCTACGCCATACAGAAGGTATGCAACAAGCAAAAGCATTTTGGGCTGAGATGAAAATGTTACACCCGCAAGCACGCCATTGGTGCTGGGCAACGGTAGCAGGAATGCCAAATGACTCGCAACAATACGGTTTTTCGGATGATGGTGAACCATCTGGCACAGCAGGTAAACCGATGTTGAATTATTTGCTAGGTTCGGGGTTGGGTGAAATTAGTGCGGTGGTGGTGCGTTATTATGGCGGTATTCAGCTTGGTACGGGCGGTTTGGTCAAAGCTTATGGTGGCGGAGTACAACAAGCGCTACTACAAGTAGCAAAACAACGCAAAGTATTGCGCCAAAATTACCGCTTAGCGTGTGAATACGATCAATTTAATACATTACAGCATTTGATCAATACTTATGATATTGAGTTAGTTGATCAGCAATTTGCAGAACACATCGAATTATTACTTGCAATTAATCCAAGCGAATACGAAATATTTTCTGAACAGGTTACACAACGTTTTGCAGGAAAAATCAGCATCTCGAAAGTTAAATAAATCTTAATTCGCTTATATTCTCTTACAACGAAACGCCCATTATGGGCGTTTTTTTGTTAAAATCTCGTCCTATTTAACCGCTTATCTAAACACTTTGAGGGCTTTGTGCAATTTTTAACGATTATCCGCATTGTTGGTATTTTGGTCATGAGCTTTTCCGTGACCATGCTGTTACCTGCTTTTATCGCACTAATTTATGGTGATGGTGGCGGACGAGAATTCCTACAATCATTTTTACTAACCTTCTCGGTTGGTGCGGTGTTGTGGTGGTTTTGTCGCAACCACAAACAGGAACTACGCTCAAGAGAAGGCTTCTTAATTGTGGTACTGTTCTGGGTGGTACTCGGTTCATTAGGAGCTGTGCCATTTATTATTTTAGAACACCCAAACCTTAATTTTAGCGAGTCAATTTTTGAGTCATTTTCGGGTTTAACCACCACGGGGGCAACAGTGATCACAGGCTTAGATAGCCTACCAAAAGCGATTTTATTTTATCGCCAATTCCTACAATGGCTCGGTGGTATGGGGATCATCGTATTGGCGATTGCAATTATTCCGCTGATCGGTTTGGGTAAGTTATACCGTGCAGAAATGCCTGGGCCGTTAAAAGATCAAAAAATGCGCCCTCGTATTGCCGAAATTTCTAAATTACTTTGGCAGATTTATTTCACCCTTACCGTGCTATGTGCATTGGCATTCAAGATGGCGGGAATGACTTGGTTTGATGCGATTTGTCATAGTTTTTCGACAATTGCAATTGGCGGTTTTTCAACCCATGATGCGAGTATGGGCTATTTTAATAGCGGTACGATTAACGTGATTACCGTCGTATTCTTATTGATTTCGTCTTGTAACTTCGGTTTGCATTTTGCACTTATCGATCGCTTAAAAGATAAAAATAATAAACGCGCCAATAATATTTTCAAACGTTTGTATTGGAAAGATTACGAATTCCGTTCATTTACTTTGATACAACTAAGTCTATTTTTAATTTGCTTGGCGGTATTAAGTGGCTATAACTATTTTGAAAATGCTCAAATCACCTTCCAACAAGCATTGTTTCAGTCGGTGTCGATTTCTACCACGGCAGGCTTTACCACCAATGATTTCAGTCAATGGCCGTCATTTTTACCGATTTTATTAGTGTTAGCGTCGTTTATTGGCGGTTGTGCTGGCTCAACAGGGGGGGGCTTAAAAGTGATTCGAGTGATGTTGTTATATTTACAAGCAAACCGAGAAATTCACCGCTTTGTGCATCCAAATTCGGTTAAGCCAATTAAATTAGGTACGCATATTTTTGCAGATCGCATTGAAGAAGGTATTTGGGCATTTTTCTCTGCTTATGTTTTTGTGTTTCTAATGTGTTGGCTAGGTAGTATTGCATTGGGTATGGAAACCTTTGATGCCTTTAATGCAGTGATTGCCTCATTAAATAATCTAGGACCTGCGCTTGGTAGCGTGAGCAGTAATTTTACGCAAGTGCCTGATGGCGCTAAATGGGTACTCACAATTGCAATGGTATGCGGACGTTTGGAAGTGTTTACCCTACTGGTAATTCTCAGCCCCGTGTTCTGGAAAGACTAAAAAATAAAAACAGAATGAATAAATGAAAACGCTAATTCTCTATTTCACGACCGATGGTCAAACCCTACGTATCGCTGAAAGGCTCGCGCAAGAAATTACCCACGACGTGGAATTAATTTCGCTTAAGCAACAAGCGGTCGATTTCGCCGAAAAACTTGCAAGTGCTGATCAAATTGTGATTGGCGCTTCCATTCGCTATGGGCATTTTAACCAAGCGGTCTATCAATTTATCGAACAATATCACCCTGTATTAAACCAAAAGCCGTCTGCATTTTTCAGCGTAAATTTAACCGCTCGTAAAGACAATCGTAAAACGCCTGAAACCAACGTGTATACCCGTAAGTTTTTAGCAAAAATTGACTGGAAGCCAACGCAAGTGGAAGTGATTGCAGGCGCCTTATTGTACCCTCGCTATTCACTGTTTGATCGCCTTTGTATTCAGTTGATTATGAAACTCACCAAAGGTGAAACCGATGCAAGCAAAGAATACGAGTACACAAACTGGCAACAAGTTGCACAATTTGGACAAAGATTAAACAAAGCTCGCTGAGTGTAAATTTTGTTAAATGTATTAATTGTATTTTAACGATTGCTTTATAATCGCCCGCCGTTGCCCAATAGTGGGCATCGAGTGTGTTTATTTTTAAAGGAAAAGCAAATGAGTATCTTAAAAGAATTCCGTGAATTCGCAGTTAAGGGTAATGTAGTAGATATGGCTGTCGGTGTGATCATCGGTGGCGCATTTGGTAAAATCGTATCTTCATTAGTAAATGATGTAGTAATGCCACCTATTGGTTGGTTAATCGGCGGTGTAGATTTTAAAGATCTTGCAATCGAAATCGCACCAGCAAAAGAAGGTGTTGAAGCAGTAATGTTAAAATACGGTGCATTTATCCAAAACGTATTTGATTTCTTAATTATTGCAATTGCAGTATTCGGTATGGTTAAAGTAATTAACAACCTTAAAAAACCCGCTGTAGTAGAAGAAGCACCCGCTGAGCCTTCAGCAGAAGAAAAATTATTAACAGAAATCCGTGATTTATTAAAAAAATAATCAGGGACAAAAAAGGGCGAGCTTACTCAGCTCATCTTACCTAGGAAATAAAATAGCGAGCACTCTGCTCGCTATTTTTTTAATCAGTTTATAGAAACAGTAAGGGCAGGTATGTTACCTGCCCTCAAACGTTAAAGAATAAAACGACTTAAATCTTCATTCTCAACCACATCATTTAACGCTTCTGAAACATATTTTTCATCAATGGTAATTTTCTCACCTGAGCGTTCGCTTGCATCAAATGAAATACCATCCATTAAGCGTTCTAACACGGTGTGTAAACGGCGTGCACCGATATTTTCTGTTTTTTCGTTTACACGGAAAGCTGATTCAGCAATTTTGCTGATACCGTCTTGGGTAAACTCAATTTCTACACCTTCGGTTTTCATTAACTCACGATATTGCAATGTGAGTGACGCATTTGGCTCGGTTAAAATACGTTCAAAATCTTCTTTGGTTAGCGATTTTAATTCAACACGAATTGGTAAACGACCTTGCAATTCTGGTAATAAATCCGATGGGCGAGCCACTTGGAATGCACCTGAACAGATAAATAAAATATGATCGGTTTTTACCATACCGTGTTTGGTATTTACGGTTGAACCTTCAATAATTGGTAATAAATCACGCTGAACACCTTCGCGAGAAACATCACCGCCTGAATGTTCGCTCTTCTTACAAATTTTATCGATCTCATCAATAAACACGATACCGTGCTGTTCAACCGCTTCAATCGCTTGCTGTTTTAGCTCTTCAGGATTAACTAATTTCGCCGCTTCTTCGTCCAACATCACCTTTAACGCATCTTTGATTTTCATTTTGCGTTTTTTGGTTTTGTTTGGCGACATACCTTCAAATAAAGATTGAAGTTGCGAAGTCATTTCTTCCATACCTGGTGGAGTCATGATTTCCACGCTCACTTGGGCGCTCACATCAATTTCGATTTCTTTGTCATCTAATTGACCTTCACGCAATTTTTTGCGAAAAGTTTGACGGGTTGAAGTGTTATCGCTTTCTTGCACATTTCCCCACTGATCTTTCGCTGGTGGCAATAACACGTCCAAAATACGATCTTCAGCCGCATCTTGCGCACGCATACGATTTTTTTCGACCGCTTGTGATTTAACTAGTTTTACTGCGACATCAGTAAGGTCTTTGATAATTGAATCTACTTCTTTACCAACATAGCCTACTTCGGTGAATTTCGTTGCTTCTACTTTGATAAATGGAGCATTAGCTAATTTTGCTAAACGGCGAGCAATTTCAGTTTTACCTACACCAGTTGGACCAATCATCAAAATATTTTTTGGTGTGACTTCTTGGCGTAGCACTTCTGGTAACTGCATTCTTCTCCAGCGGTTACGCAAGGCAATTGCTACCGCGCGTTTCGCTTCGTTTTGTCCGATAATGTGTGCATCTAATTCCGACACAATTTCACGAGGGGTCATTGACATAATTTTTTATTCCTTCTAAATAACTCCCCTCTTTAGCAAAGAGGGGTGGGGGAGATTTGGCAGAAGAACCTTACGCTCATACGCAAATTTAACATTGTTATCAAATCTCCCCTAACCCTTCTTTCCTAAAAAGGGGGATTTTTTCTTAAACTTCTTCAATCACGTGATTATGATTGCTGTAAATATCAATATCGCCAGCAATTTTTAACGCTTCAGCCACGATTTCTTTCGCTGATAAATTATTTTGAGTGCGTAGTAATGCAAGTGCGGCGGCTTTGGCATAATTACCACCTGAGCCGATTGCAAGTACATCTTGTTCTGGTTCAATCACATCGCCTGATCCTGAAACCAATAAAAATTCACTTTCATTTGCCACAATCATCATTGCTTCTAACTTACGCAGTGAGCGTTCAGTACGCCATTCTTTTGCTAATTCAACCGCTGATTTAATTAAATGGCCTTGGTGTAATTCTAATTTTTTCTCAAATAAATCACGTAAGATAAACGCATCTGCAGTCGAGCCTGCAAAACCTGTTACGACTTTATCTTTATACATACGGCGCACTTTGCGTACCGTGCCTTTTTCTACACAGTTACCTAAGGTTGCTTGTCCGTCACCGCCAATAGCGACTTTACCGTCTTTGCGAACACATACTATTGTTGTCATGTTAAATTCAATCCTTTTTTTAGGGAAAAACTGGCTGTTAAATGGGGGATGGTTTCGATTTTTCAAGGACAAGCGGTTAGATTTCACAAGAAATTTGCAAATTCATCGCTACGGGTACGTTTTCAGAAAATTCAATTTGTGCTTTATATGCCAACACTTTTACCCCTGCTTGTTTCGCTCGTTCAAATAATTTTGCATATTCAGGATCAATATGTTCCGCAACGGCAAAGCGCTGGATCCCTGTGTGTAAAATCGCAAAAAATATGACCGCTTGTTGTCCCGATTGCGCAATGCTGGTGAGTTCTCGTAAGTGCTTTTGTCCTCGCACTGTTTTCGCATCGGGAAACATTCCTACTCCATGTTTGGCTAGTAAGGTGGTTGATTTCACTTCTACAAAGCAATCTGGCTGATGTTCCGCTTTTAGTAAAAAATCAATACGGCTGTTTTCCGCACCATATTTTTGCTCGGGCAAAATAGTTTGATAATGTGCCAGTTCAGCGATCCATTGTTGCGTAAGCGCTTCTTGTACGAGTTGATTCGCTCTTTGGGTATTTACGCAAATAAAATCGCCCGCTTGGGTTTCGGTTAGCTCCCAAGTGTGGGCGTATTTGCGTTTCGGATTATCAGAAGTCGAAAACCAAACGGTATCGCCTGTGATTGCACAGCCAGTCATTGCCCCTGTGTTTGGACAATGTAAGGTAATTTGCTCTCCGTTTGGCAACAGAATATCGGCTAAAAAACGTTTATAACGTTTGATTAATTTACCGTGTGAAAGAGAAGGAAATTGCATAATAACCTTTGATTTATAAAGAAAAAAACCGCTTTTTGCAAAGCGGTTTTATGTCAAACTGATTAACGGTTGGTCAGGCTGTTATTACCCGACTGGTCCTTAGGTAATAACTTAAGCACCAACTACACGGGAGGCATTCGCTTGCCGCATTTTTACTATAAGTCGAGTTGCTTAAATTTTCAACCTTAAATTTCATAGAACTCAAGAGGCAAGCCGTCTGGATCTTTAAAAAAGGTGAAGCGTTTCCCCGTAAGCTCATCAATCCGAATTGGTTCACATGCCACTGCATTTTTCTGCAAAAATTCGACCGCTTGTTGCACATCTTTTACTTTAAATGCCAAATGGCGCAAGCCGCACGCTTCTGGGCTATTTGGGCGTTTGGGTGAATTCGGAAAACTAAATAATTCAATTTGCGAACCATCGGCAAAGCGTAGATCTAGCTTATAGCTCTCACGTGCCGCACGGTAAGTTTCTTCAATAATTTCTGCACCGAGAATTCGAGTATAGAAATATTTTGAGGTGACGTAATCGCTGGCAATAATAGCGATATGGTGAAAACCAAGAATGGGGGTTGTCATAAATTTCCTTGTAAAAGTTTTGCAAAAAAACTGTTAAAAATGACCGCTTAGGTTATGATGCACAGCTTAATTTAATTTCCAATAAAAAGGCTTTCAGTGAAAATAAAATTGCAGTTCCCGCTGGCACAATCAGACCCGCATCAACCTTTTGCTAAAGCAGTGTTAGCATGGTTTGCACAGTATGGGCGTAAACATTTACCTTGGCAACAAAATAAAAGTCTGTACGGCGTTTGGTTGTCAGAAGTGATGTTGCAACAAACACAAGTGGCGACCGTTATACCTTATTTTGAACGCTTTATTGAACGATTCCCAACAGTAACGGACTTAGCTAATGCACATATTGATGAAGTGTTGCATTTATGGACGGGCTTGGGCTATTACGCCCGTGCCAGAAATTTGCATAAAGCGGCACAGCAAATTCGAGATAAATTTCATGGTGAATTTCCAACAGGTTTTGATGACGTGTTAGCATTATCTGGTGTGGGACGAAGCACCGCTGGCGCGATTTTGTCTTCTGTGTTAAATGCACCACATCCGATTTTAGATGGCAATGTCAAGCGAGTGCTATCTCGTGCATTTGCGATTGAAGGTTGGAGCGGTGAAAAAATCGTTGAAAATAAGTTATGGCAATATGCGACACAAGTAACACCAAATGATCAGGTGGCAGATTTTAATCAGGCGATGATGGATCTCGGTGCGATGATTTGTACTCGTAGCAAACCAAAATGTGGTTTGTGTCCTCTCGCAAATTTGTGTGAAGCAAATCGCCTTGCCGCATGGGATAAATACCCTGCGAAAAAGCCAAAGAAAGTGTTGCCAGAACGTCAGGCTTATTTTTTGATTATTAAATCAGGCAATAAAATTTTACTAGAACAACGTGAAGCGAAAGGACTATGGGGCGGTTTATATGTGTTTCCTCAATTTGATGATTTAGAGACATTGAAGCGGTTTATTTCATTGGAAAATTTGCAAATTTCACAGCAGTTGATTGCATTTCGTCACACATTCAGCCATTTTCATTTAGATATTACCCCTGTTTTGGTAGAGCTAGATTTGCCCAAAAATACTGAAAATCAACCGCTTGTTGTACAAGAAAAAAGCGGAAATTATCGTCTTTCAGTATCCTCAACTGCTAATTATTGGTATGATTTGCAATTACCGAGCGAAATAGGTTTGGCGACCCCCGTAAAACGTATTTTGGACGAACTCAGTTTAACGCTAACTAGCACTAATAAGGAATAAAAATGGCTCGTACTGTATTTTGTGAATATTTAAAACAAGAAGCTGAAGGCTTAGATTTTCAACTTTACCCAGGTGAATTGGGTAAGCGTATTTTTGATTCTATTAGTAAACAAGCGTGGTCGGAATGGATTAAAAAACAAACGATGCTCGTGAATGAAAAAAAATTAAGTATGATGAACCCAGAACATCGTAAATTGTTGGAAACAGAAATGGTGAGTTTCTTGTTTGAAGGCAAAGAGGTTCAGATTGATGGTTATGTTCCCGTCGAACAGAAGTAAAAGGTATTGATTTTTAATGAAAAAATATACTAAGTATTTACCGTTATTATTGGTAATTCCGTTCTTAGCTGCTTGTGGTAGTAGCGCTAAAAAAGTAAAAAGAACTAAAACAAAAGTGGATTACACCAAAGACACTAACGGTTTAGATATTTTAACAGGACAATTCTCGCATAATATTGATGATATTTGGGGAAGTAATGAACTGTTAGTGGCAAGTAAAAAAGACTACGTAAAATATACCGACCAATTTTACACACGTAGTCATATTTCATTTGAAGACGGTCAGATCACGATTGAAACTTTAGGTGACCAAAACCGTTTACGCAACAGTATTATTCACACCTTGTTAATGGGTTCAGACCCAAAAGGGATCGACTTATTTGCCTCAGGTGATACGCCAATTAGTAATCGTCCGTTCCTTGCTGGACAGGTAAATGACCAATTTGGACGAGATATTAATAATATTGCGATTGCTAACGATTTTGCGAGTTATTTAATTCAAAATAAAGCACAAACTCGCCGTTTACAAAACGGGCGTACCGTGACTTATGTGACAATTAAAATGGTGGCAGGACACATTGAAGTGCGTGCCCGTCAATATTTACCATTAGTGCGTAAAATGGCAAAACGTTACGGCATTGAACCAAGCCTTATTTTAGGGATTATGGAGGTGGAATCAGCCTTCAACCCATATGCGGTGAGTTATGCGAATGCAATTGGTTTGATGCAAGTTGTACCTCGTACAGCTGGACGTGATATTTTCGCCCGTAAAGGTTTTGGTGGTCAACCAGATCGCGCTTATTTATATAATCCTGAACAAAATATTGATGCAGGTACTTTATATTTAACAATCTTGCGTGATGAATATTTAGAAGGGATTACCAACCCAACCGCAAAACGTTATGCAATGATTTCTGCGTATAACAGCGGTGCAGGTGCAGTATTAAAAGTATTCGATTATGATAAATATGATGCGATTGATCGGATTAATGATCTTTCGCCAGATGCGGTTTATCGGATTTTGACGACAGCGCATCCATCTAGCCAAGCCCGAAATTACTTGAAAAAAGTAACAAAAGCGCGAGAGAAATATTTACACGTTCGATAATTTGTTGTTTTTTAAAGCAAAAAGTATAAAAAAAACTCGTTTAAGCAGACTTTTTTAAATTTTTGAAAAAAGTGTTTGACGAAGCGGGGTTAAATCAGCATAATGCACCCCGCAACAAGACGTTGCCTCGATAGCTCAGTCGGTAGAGCAGGGGATTGAAAATCCCCGTGTCGGTGGTTCGATTCCGCCTCGAGGCACCATCTATTCCTCCTTAGTTCAGTCGGTAGAACGGTGGACTGTTAATCCATAT
>NZ_CABFJY010000012.1 GCF_901687125.1 Actinobacillus vicugnae | reverse complement strand
CTGCGGGTGACCGTCCAGCGCCGGCATTATGGCATTGGGCTTATGAAATGAAATTGGGTACAACCCAACACACCTTACGCGATTACACCTTTACCCACCCTAATTATCATCAAGAGCACCAACGCAGTAGCCAACAAAGCAATGTATTAGGTGAAAACACGGTCAATCTTTATGAAAAATATGATTACCCAGGTCGTTATAAGCGTGATGCGCAAGGTGAACCATTTAACCAATACCGATTAGAATATGAACGCCGTGAATCGGAAGTGGCACTGGCCACCGGTGATGATTTACGCGTAATCCCGGGTTATCGTTTTAGCCTTACAGGACATCCAAGAGAACACTTTAACCAAAGTTGGTTGGTGGTTGAAGTTGAACACCGTGGTTGGCAGTACGGCGTGCTGGAAGAGGAAGCAGGCAACTCAGGCAATCGCTATGAAAACCATATCAAGCTTATCCCGTACGGCATACAATGGCGCCCGACGCCGAATCCGAAACCGAAACCGAAAGTGGACGGTCCGCAAATGGCTCATGTTGTCGGTCCTGCGGGCGAAGAAATCTATTGTGACGAATGGGGCAGAGTAAAAATTCAATTTCCTTGGGACAGACTTGGGCAAAACAACGAACACAGCTCTTGCTGGGTGCGTGTCAGTCAAGCGTGGGCAGGCGCCCAGTTTGGCAATGTCGCCATTCCGCGTATCGGGCATGAAGTGATAGTGGATTTTCTTGAAGGCGACCCGGACCAACCGATAATCACGGGGCGAACCTACCACAGCACCACCGAGCCGCCTTACAATCTGCCGGAGCATAAAACCCGCATGAGCATTAAATCCAAAACCCACAAGGGAAATGGATTTAACGAACTGCGTTTTGAAGATGAAAACGGACAAGAAGAAATCTTTATCCATGCCGAGCGCGACCAAAATAACGTCGTCAAGCATGATGAAACCACGCAAATCGGCAATGACCGCACGGAGCAGGTGGGGCACGATGAAACTATCAACATCGGCAATAATCGCACGGAAAGTGTGGGTTTAGATGAGTCGATTACCATTGGGCAAGACCAACAAAACAGCATTGGGCGTAATCGCATAACCAAAATCGAAAAAGATGATGTATTAAACATTGGTAATCATTTTAGCTTGGATGTGTATGCGGATAAGAAAGAAAAACAAGGACGAGACAGCACCGTGCAAACGGCGCAAAACACCAAAATAAAGGTGGGGAATAATGTCAATTTGCATAGTAAAAATATCAAAATGACAGGTTCAACCGAAGTCAAAATGCTCGGTAAAGCCGGCACAATGTTGATTAATGGTAGTGGCATTACCTTAAAAGGGCGCGTAACCATAAAAGGACATTTAATGATTATTGGCGGTTCGCCGGTGTTGCGAGCCAAAAAAATTGCGAAAACAAATCACTAAAATCACGAAAAGAAAAAAGCCATTTAATTTCGTAGTTTTAGTGATCTTTTGTTTAAAGGTCGTTTAAATATTCAATTACTTTATGATAAATATCCTCAACTAAATTGAGAGGAATATTAGACCTCTCATTGTATGATTTCAGGGCTTTTCTGAATAACATCCCACAATAATAATCTTCATACTTTAATCCTAAATCAATGTTACTTTTGAACTTTGTCGGCTTTTTGACTATGTAACCATAATTACCATAGTAAGTTGGATTATCAAATAGGATTGTGAATCCTAGAACATCGTTAATATATCGCCAAATTTGGCTATTCAAAGGATTCTCAATCACATAGACTTTAGGCTGATATCGTTTGATAATCTCTATCGTGTTGTATATACAAAGCTCACCATTGATACGATTGAGGAATGATTTATCATAGCGAAAATGTACACGAGAAACTTGTGGCACATCATAGTCTGAGCGGTTTCGGATCATAAATCGCCCACTCTTATCCTGATGGACCCACTTCCAACAAGCATTACCTGCCCACATAGCACTAGCAATACTAAAACTTTCACAGGGAGGGCTTGCTAAAATAACATCAGGTTTAGGTAAAGTATCTAATACTTCAAACAACCGATTTTTACCGAATAACTGGCTATAATCAGCAAGATTTAGCTTAATAAAGTGATGATTACGCTTTTCAATGTCTATCCCAATGGGATAGATGTCAATATTGGGAAAGGTTTGTGCTGCTTTTGTATAACAACCATTTCCGCTATCAAACAAAGCCCACACAATAATTTTTCTATTTGTATTTGCCATAACATTTCCTAAAAGTGTTATGGCGTTCCGGCATTCTTGGCGCTCAGACACTCAAATCAAAAATTAAAATTTATTAATTGTTTTACAGCGCACACACTTGATTTCAAGTGAGATTGCTATGCCAATAGCGAGTAATTTATTACAGCACTGACATCTGATTTCTTTTTTATTTTGCATTGTTACATTTCGCAGTTTTACTGATTTATGTTATTCTGCAATAGCCCTCGAACTAAGGGTATAGCAGCCGTTCAATGCAAGTCCAGATTGCTTTGAGCCGAGGTAAGTTATGTTGCAGCATAGCTTACCTCGCTATATTTTTTTAGATTTTGCCAAATCCCGCAGGATACTGACGGCGTTTGATTTCTGATTCAAATGCGGTTTTGCAATGTTGGGAATCAAAAAACAGCGCATTTACGATTTTTTCCGCAATAACCCACTTTTTCTTACCTTTCATCGCACCACGATAGCAACGACTTGAAATTGTTTCATCAGCAGCACCTGCGAAGATTGCGTTAGCAAGCTGATCTAATGCAATCAATAAGTGATATAAATATTTATTCTTCATACTAATTTCCGTCCTCTAAGTATTCTCTGTATGTTTTCGACCAGCCAATAGACCAGTCATAATCGGTTGGATTTTCGCTATTTTTTAATAGCAGTTTATGCATATAAGCGTTCTCATACATACTTGTTTTTAACTCTCTCACGGTATTCCAAACTGCGAGGAAGTCATCAAAATTGAGCTGATACACCGTATTATCCGCGCAAATTAAGCTAAATTGTTGTTCTTTGCCGTTCAAGTCAAAATCCGCTTTAATCTGCACTAAGTTATCTTGACCTGCTTTGTCAGTATCTACCCACTTATTGATTTGTTTGACATAGACGCCACCATTTACGCACTCGTTGCGTTTTGTATTAATGAGCTCGCTAATTTTTTCAATTAGTGCCACTTTTAATTCTGCCTGTGGAGTATCCACAAGAGAAAACTCTCCATTCACCACAACACCAATTTTGTTGTTTAACTCTGCTTCAGAGTCAATCTCGACTGCATAATAATCGTCAGCGTTGGTTGGTTTAGGAAAAATGACATATTGTTTTAAATCAGTTTTTTTAAAATAAACTAGCATTTAGCCTCCTAACACAACGACTTTTTTAATAAGAATATCATCTCGCTTTTTCTCTGGCGTGAGAGTAATGATGCTACTTGAGGTGGCTCTAGCAATATGTACATAGCTAGAATAATCTTTATCGGCATTTTCGCCACCAAATTCGCTCTGTCCAATGTATGTGTTATATCCTGCACCTATTGGCGCTGAAAACCAGATATCTTTTGCCCGAATGTTTACTAATACATACAAAGAACCTGTAATACCGCCAACATCAACACTAATTGGGTCTGAGCTAGAACCTGACCAAAGCAGGCGTTCTTTTTTAATTTGGGTATTTACCCATTTTGCATTCACCACTTCTTCACCCGTTGCATTACCATCTGGCGTTGCTGTAAATAGAGCACCTGCATTCTGACTAACAAACCACCCACTTGCACCATTTGCACTGGCTTTTCTAATAAAAACTTGATTGCTTGAGGTATCAAAATACTGGCTATTTGCTGGGGCAGTAACGATGCCATTAGGCGAGCCTGAAGCCGTCATAGATACAGCACCTGTATTAGGTGTGCCAGAAATGTGGCAACGCATTCCAGCCAGATAATTATCTTTGACGACGGTATAATGGTCAGCGTAATGTAATGACAAGCCCAAGTATGAATTATCATAAGTTATACCATCTGCACTATCGTCATACGTATTGTTTAAAACATTCATTTTGGTAGAACTACTATCAATAGCAATCATTGGAATATTTTTACTATTATCGCTACTGTTAATCGCTCTACGTTTAATCATATTGTTATCAATCGCAATACCATCAACTGCCTGCGCATGTATTGCACGACGGAAACCAATAAGTACATTGTTAGAAATTTTTAAATTTTCATTTCGTACTTGATATCCACTATCCTTATTATCTTCTGCGTAAATCCAAATACCTGTTTTCCCAGCGACAAGACTCTCAATGATATTGTTTGAAATAATTGCATTCTGAATCTCTATGGCATTAAGAAAGTCTGCACCGTAACAAGTATTACCAAGTATAGTAATATTTTTAACTCCGAATGCTCTAATGGCTGTTTTATTACTTTCGAATGTGTTATTACTAATGATGATATTTTGTGCAAATAAATTATCTTTGCTTTGGTCTGTGTTTTTTAAGTTACGTAAAAAACTTACACACGCATAACCTGTGTGGTTTAATACAACATTGTTACTAAAAATTAATTGTTCCGCTGCGCCACGATAGTCAGCCCAAGCATCTCTATTTGTACAAGCCAACGCTGCACCAGTTAGCCCTTTGAAAGTGCAATTTGTGACCTTCACATCTTTAAATGCACTAAATGTACGCACACCCGCGTATGACATCCCGTCAAATACGCAACTATCTACAATAGTAGTCATCGTGCTCGGCATCTTATCGTACCCTCCGTGGTTTCCCACACCACTAGCCCAAGCTGGCAAGTGTTCAGATGCGCCGAAGTAACAATTTTTTATCACTGCTCTCGAATTGATATAATTGCTACCCTCATCAGTTCCTTGTAACTGGATAGCCTCCGTGAAATGTCGAGAACCTACCGAAGTGTTATTATCAATAATTGCACCATAAAATTTGCAATTTTCAATTAGAACATCTTCATAATTTGAAAGATCCACGGCGTGTACATTTTTAATGTTATACACATTAATATTACGCATAGTCAGCTTTTTAATAGGCCCGATTGAAAATGCGTTACCTGATTGAATTTCCTCACTTGTTAAAGTGTGTCCATTCATTAACACATTGGCATTTTCAATAATAATATTTTTAGCGCTATCGTTATGTACAACATGGATTAGTCCAACTGCGTTAGAAGCTGTATCGGTGTAGAAGTCCTTATTTAACGTTGCACCGCAGAAATCGACATGTGTATTACCATTAATGTAAATAGTATTTTTTAAGTTATAGTAATTCGATTGCGCTTTTACAGTTTTTAAATGACCGTTGTTATGTTGGGCTGTATAAGCTAACGCAGCATTGATTGCAGGACTAGCGTTATCTGCCAATACGCCAAACCACTCAAAATAAACTGCTTCATCTGTCATAATACGAGACCAACGAGCACCATTTGCGGTAATAATTACAATGCTACCATCATCTTTAGCAGTTTTATTATTCAAATCCGCAATAAAATACCCACCACCGACATTACTACCAGCATAGTATCCTTTTACATAAGCAATTTGGCGATCTCGAACTGGCTCAAATTGGCGTAATGCTTCGATAGATTCAACTTGTCCTGATAATACTTTAAGGGCTTTTGCCAACTGTGTTGTATCCGCTTTCTCTGGCTCAATACCAGCTTCTTTCAATACGTTGAGTAATTCGGCTTGTACGATATTGAACCAATGAGCACCAGGATAACTAGGTGCATTGCCATCTCGTCCTTCGGTAAACCAAAGAGGTGTTTTACTAAACACTTCAGGGATTTCAGGCATTTTTTCAATGCCAGATTTATTGTCCAATGCGTACATTATTTGGTGTCCTTATAAATAAAAACCATTTCCACGTCTGCGTTACAGTAACGTTTTAAGATCTGTTGTAATTCTTCGTTTTTATCAACTTCATCAGCAGGGTTAATAGGTAGTTTTTCGGTATAAATGAAAATACGCCAAGCATTTTCATACTCATAAAGTGGATACATACAATCACGCAAACAGTGATGCGGGAAGTAGTTCACAATCTCAATTTGATATCCTGCTCGTTTAGCTGCTTCTTCTAAGTAAATTTTGCTACTTGAGCCGAGCTCTTCTTCTTTTTCTTTTACCTGTGCTTGGCGTTCTACAATACTTTTACCTGTAATCTGTCGTCCTGCTTCGGGAATCCCAAAGAAACTCTCCCATTCTTCAAGCAGTAACGTAGCTTGCCCTGGCATACGCTCTTTAATTAAGGCGTGGGCTTGCGTGTTTACGGTGACAAGCTGATCGCAACGCACTGCCAGCACTTTGGCAAGATTGCTATCTAACGCTCGCTTCCACGCCAAACCCATTGGCAAGAGTTTCACCGCAGCATCTAAATACTGCTCGTGCGTCATAGCCATGTAATTTCTCCCAGTGTTGGAATATTATCACTGAGTAACTGCACATCAGCAGTCGGGAAAACCACGCTGTTATCTACCTCGCCTGCGGTGTTTGAAACGGTGGCACGAATCTGTGAGAGATAAAGCAACGCACCCACTCCCGCATTTGAGAGATAAGCTTGCAAACTTTTCTTCACTGCTTGGCGAAGTGTTGCGGTATCAGGCGAAAGGCGAATAGAGAAATTGACCGTTTGGAACTGTGGAGCGAATACATAAAGTTCCACGTTTGCTGGCATCCCCTCATATTGCCCCGTGGCTTCGTTTTTATGCCCTGTGATGTATGATTTCACACGGGCAATATCTTCCGCTGTCGGTAAAATATCGTCTCGGTCATCACAGGCGAATGCGACACCAACAGAGCCACCACCTAAGTAACGTTCAAAGCACCACGCACGGGTTACGCCAGAGACTTCCGTTGCCCAACGCACATAATCGTGCGGAGCACCATTAGCGGGTGGATTTTGCACACGATAAATCAAGCGAGCCAACAAGCGAGAAAGCGATTCAATATCTGCACCGCCTGTCATTGATTTAATGGTAGCGGTCGATTGCACGCCTAAAATCGCCGAGGTGAGCGAAACAGATGTGCCAACGGTTAAATTACCGTCTGCTCCCTCAGTTTCACATTGCACACCGATGTCTGTTGTGCCTGCACTAACTACCGTGTCAGTGGTGGTGATAAAGGTTAAACCGCTTGCGCTATCTTCAAACACTGTACCGACTGGGATGGTTGTTTCAAAGCTTGCTGTTACCGTTATATAACCAGACGCTGTTGTCGCTTGTTTACGCACAATGCCTTTATACAAGCAGTACTCAATCAAATAATCTTCTTCAGCCGTGGTCGGAATAATCTGACGAGCAAGCCAATCTAAGTGCATATGTTCGCCTGCACTCAATGCTGCACAAATACGGTTAATTACCGTAATCACATTGTTACGCTTGAGCGTTGGGAAGCGATACTGAAATTGCTGTTCGCCTTGTTTAATTAAGGTTGATAAGGTTGGGGAAGAGTAAGCCATTACACACTCCAGCTTGCGTTAAAGGTTCGTTGCTCTGTGCTGCCATCTGGCATAGTCACAAGAATCTCTAACAGCAGAACTGAAGGCTTAGGGTTGGAAGCAATGACGGAATAAGCCAACACCACGCCATCATCAAGCAACCATTTGAGTGATTGCTCGGCATAAAGCTGGGCTTCTTCCAGAATGTCACTGAGTTGTTTAGAACGGCTCAAAGTCCACAACTTCGAGCCCATTTGATAATCATCGGAATTAAATGAATCACCCCACCAGCCACGTACGCCATCCACTCGTAAATCAGTGAATAAGCTAATCACAATGGCATTGGTCAGGGTATCATCTAACAAAAACGACTCGGCATTGAATACCAAGTCGCCTTCACCATCACGCCACTGTAGGGCTAAATCTGACATAACCTACTCCTTACGCAACAGGCTTGCCAACCCCTTTTTCGTGGTCGTGGTTTTTACCGCTAACGCCGCCTGACTTATGATCTTCTGCTGTTGATGTTCCCATAATAGTAACATCTCCGCTGAATGTGGTTTGCGGACTATCAAACGTGATTTGTTGAGCGGTACAGTCGAGGGTTTCTGTTTCGATGGTAAATTTAGTGCAGGAGAGGATTGCTTCACCATTTTCGGTTAAGCGGAGTTGATGACCGTCTAAATGATACAACACCGAATCGCCCGCAATCAAGCCTGCTGGCCGCACACTTTTATCATCAACCACCACAGCAACTAAGTGAGACCGTTTGCCTCCTACTGACACCACAATGGCTTCACCGGCCTTTGGCACAGAGTAATGCCCATAATTTTGAAACCGCTCCACATCATCCGCAACTTCATCCGATTGCAAACGCAGTTGCAGATTTTGCCGTGCGTAAGCATCATTCACTACAGAGACCACCGCACGGCTGACTAACAGTTGCAACCCCCGCTTAAGCGGGGCAATCATTCGATTTAAAGCCTGCATAAATTTCCTTTAAATAACGTTTAAAGCCTAATCAACAAAGCCAGTAAACTCTGCGACATTGTCTTTATCGGATTTTTTCGCTTTTTTCGATTTAGCTTTTTTCTTACTAGATTTTTGGGATTTCTTACCGCTTGTAGAATCCACATCATCCAATGTTTCATCTGCTGGTTCATCAAAAGCATCACGGTGCATTAAGGTCATCACCGTTAGCATACCACCGTCATCTAGCGTATAAGTGCAATCAATAATTAAGCGTTCCACTTTGTTAATGCCAAATAGCGGAGCATCTAGCACAATTAAATCATTCGGCTGCCATAGCGTGCCATCGGGTTTAAACCAACCTCTCACCTGTGCCGTTGCTTTTGAACCTTCGGCATTACGGCGTTTACGTTCCCAATCTGCACGCTGATAACCGCTCGTCCCTGTCATATTATCATCAGCGATAATTACCATCGGGCGATAACGTGTTACCGTGCTATCAGCCACTTCAACTTTTAAACCACTTGCACTCATTTAATTCACAAACCCCTTAAATTCACTCACATTGTCTTTATCCGATTTGCTATTTTTTGCCGATTTCTTACCGCTTGCTGCTTTGTTTTTGGTTTTAGTATCGCCTTTTTCACCGCCTTGCTCGGCATCACCAATGACACGATAAAGCGAGAAGCACTGGTGCCAGCTATCATTTTGCTCCAGTTCCAATAAATTCACACCTAAGGTTAATTCACCCACGTGGGTAGTACTCGGTTCGGTAAACAACAGATTGCCATTCACATCACTTGTCACTAATACGCCCTTATGACGAGCAATTTTGCTAAGGTTATCAAATGCTGTCTCCCCTGGTTCTACTTGCCACACAGGGATACGCTCATTCGCTTCAGCAGTGGTTACATTCCATACCACGTTAATACCAAAGGGCTTACAGATAGCTTCAGCAATCTGTTTTGCTGTTTGATTCTTAAATTGGTAACTATTGTGGATAATCGAACAGTCCACTAAATCACAAGTCTTATCTCGCCCACTGATCATAATCTGCTTACTGCTGCCAGAAATACTCTGTTTGAGTTCATCCAAGTAGCCTGTAATCACCGTTTGCCCGCCGAGTTTTAGCACCAATGATGCCCCCGCTGCTAATACGCTAACATCATCTTCAGGGCGTAGCGCAATACCCAAATCAAAACGCCCACTCATTGATTCTAGCGAGCGTTGTACATTAATACTTTTCCAGCCTGAAAAGATTTTACCGTTTAAATACAGCTCAATTTTCGTCTCTGTCATTGTAAAACCTCAATCGTTGAACCACCCAAGCAAAAGAGCGGGTGTGAAATGCCATTTCGTAAAGACAAACGCTTCCACGTGGTTGCATCGCCTGTGTATTGATATTCCAGCAATACGGCTGGGAATGTATCGTTGAGCGTGATTTCAAGGGCATTTGCCAAGCGCTCGCCACGGTTTTGTAAGTCTTTCATCAAGGTTAGGCGGAAATCTTCTAACGCCGTATAGCTTTCCCATTGTTCCGCATCGGCATTATCTAAAATCACGGTTTCCAACTGCTCATCTACCTCTGTGATATAACGTTGCACATCAGCCTTTGATTCAATCAAGCCTGCGGTAGTGCTTTCCGTTACAGTTTTCTGAGCGACCGATTCTGTTACCGCATCCGAAATCGCCTTGCCATATTCCACGGCAAGAGTAGAAAGCACCAAGCGTTTCAGCAAGAACGTGGTTTTATTCATCAACGCATCAAAGATTTCTTGCTCGTGTAAGTTGCTAAACTGACGACTTAAAATATCTGACTCACTCATATTGTTGGTTTTTGCGGTTACCATTTCATCTAGCGTACCTTTAGCGATCTCTGTCTTACTTGATGTCAGATCGCTCAATGCAGAGGAAATCGAATCAGTAATCACAATATGCTGCACAAATTGACGTTGCGAAGCCACCGCACTTTGCACATTTAGCTTGGTTAAATCTTGCAATTCTTGTGCTAATACTTTTGGCGTAAGCAGTAAACTGCTTAAACGGTTCTTAATGGATAACGCCTTATCTTTCATTGCGGTTAGCCCACTCACCGTGTTTGCCACACCTTCAAAGACGTTTTCGATAAAGTCCATTGTCGTATCAGCCAAACGGAAAATCGGGTTATCCACCATCGACTCAATAAAGCCTGAAACATCTTCCACCATATCTGCAAACTCTTCCGCTAGGCTGTCCAACGTCTCTTTATATTCCGTTAGCACCGAATAGGCTGTATCTTCCGCAATTTCGGGGGCGTTATTCTCTTGTGCGGGTAAAAAAGTAATATCAAAACGAGTTACTCGCTGATGTGCTGTAGAATGACGAGCTCGGTAATCATCCACCCGCACTTCAAGCGTGCCGAAATATGGATGTTTAAGAGTGCCAGAACCATCGGCTTCAAGTGCATCAACTAATGCTTCGGCTTGTGCAATATGGTCATCACCAATCACTAAACAACTGACAGAGTAATTACGCATACGCTTGCCTAAATCTTCCGTCAATCCGTCATTTCGCAACGGATATTCGTGGGTAACTATGCGTCGTCCGCCATTCTGCCCTTGCTCATCCTCAATTAAAAAGGGGACGCCTCGAAAGCTCCCTTTACCGGTTATCTTGCTCATCTACCACATCCCCACGCCCGGGCCAAGAGTGCCCATTTGTACGGCGATATTCATATTGTCCTGTTTCTGATTCGTCTGCACTTTGCTTGCCGTGGCCGTTGCAATTAAATGCTCCGAGGCTTTCACTGCCACTTGAATTGTGCCGTTAAGCTCATTTTTAATCGGCTCCGGATTAGAGAGATATTCGCCCACTTCCGAGCCTAACCACTCACCAAGCCAGCTTCCTACATAAGACCCAACTGCAGCCCCTACCACCGGAATTGGGATAAGTGCTTGTCCGACAATCGCCCCAGCCGTTGCACCGGCAATAGAGCCAATCGCTTCTGATTTGTCTTGTGTACTGGACTGATTATCCATGAGTACCATCGCACCTTCTACAGCCGTTGCTGCCACATTGAGATACGGCACGGCACGAGCAGCAGTACGGCTAACCGCAGCTGTTGCGGTATGTGCAGTAGTACTGATTGCCTGACTTGCAGATTTCACAGATGTTGAGACCGCTTGTGTAATCCCTTTATTCACCGTTGCCTGAGTCGCATTGGCAGCCACAGTCGTTGCTACCGCAACACCCGGCAATGCTTTCGGCGTTTTAGGTAGTTTTTTATTCGCTTTTTTATTTGGCTCCTGTCCGATGTGCCCACCACCCAAGCCGTTTGCCACCATTGGCATATTGGTGACATAGACAGGCGTCACACCGGCAACACCACCTAATAAGCCTACGGTCTCCATTGCAGCCCCAGCACCACCTTTAGGGTTGCTGCGGAATTTACTGCCGACCCATTTAGTCGCTCCCCAGCCTAATTTTGCTGTCGTTTTGGTAACGTCTAAATTCGCAATTTTATTGGCTACATAAAAGCCCCCAACAAACTTAGCGATATTGCCGTAACCACCGGCTTTTTCGGAGACCCATTCCATCACTGAGCCAATCTTTTCCAAAGTTGGCTGTACAGCAGTTGCCGTCTCTTTTAACTCTTGCAGGGCTTCCGTTAAAGTTTCGCTGACTGTTTTCGCAAATTCATCCAGCGTACCGTCATCAATCTTGCTGTTTAGCCATTCCAAGAAACTCCCTAGCTCAGCTTTTAGACTATCAAAAGCACCGTGCTCCATAAACTGAGCTTGCATCGAGACCCAAGTATCTTCAAGGTTTGAGACCAAGCCGTCCCAAGTTTTCATCTGTTCTTTGGCTGCACCTTTGGCGTTTTTACCCATCTGCTTCCAAAGTGCATCTAGGGCTGCACCTTGCATTTTCCCCTCTTGGATCATTTTCATAATCTGCTTTTCAGTGTACTTGCCACCTGTCGCTTCAGCCAGCATTTTGAGTACGGGGACATTACGTTCAAGAAGTGGCTGGATGTCTTCCCACGACATCTTGCCCTTGATTTTCATTTTGGCAAACGAGGAGATATATGCGTTCAGATTTTCCGTGCTTCCACCGACTTTGGCGTTCCAATCCACAAGAGCTTGCAGAGAGCCGTTCATTGGGTCAATACCGGCTGTCATCATCTGCATTGCAGCATCTTGCACATCACCGAATGCCATTGGCGTATCGGTTGCAAACTTTTTCAGCCACGCCATTGCCTCATCGCCACGCTTACCAAACGTCTGCTTCATTCGGATATTGGCCATCTCAAAATCGGCGGCAACACGGATCATCGACTTACTCACCATTGCAGCCCCGGCTCCGACACCAACACCGATGACCGGCAGTGCAACATTGCCAACATTATTGATTTTTTGTGAGAGCGAAGCTAAACCAGAGCCGACTTTTGTAATCGAACTGCTGAGCTTAGCCATATTAGATACGCCCTTATTTGCCATCGTAGATAACGAATTGCCAAACTTGGATGCTTGTGAGGAAACATTACCCGCTAAATTGACATAAAACGAAGTTGAATTATTTGCCATCTTCCCCTCCTGAATTTATGTACTTGATGTAGCGTGGCAAGTTTAAAATAGGTCTGGAAAGCAGCCACTCAGGGCTGCTCTGATAATGTTTAGCTAACAGCAGACAGGTCTTTTCCAGCTTCTCCACCTGCTGCATCCAATCGCCCCCGCTCGACCACCTGTTGGGCTTTGGTAGCCTCCCAAGTTTCAGCATAAACTGAAATAAGCTGTAAATCTTCCGAGGTCATCGACCGCAACATTTTCATCGAAATCGGCCCTTGAATTTTACCGATAGAGGCAATCTGACGGCGTAATAGCTCATAGCCAAAAAGTGCCGGTGATTTCACCAATACCGGCACACCGTCCGGCGACATTACCATTCGTTCTGCGGCCACTTCTGCATCTAGTAAATCACCTGTGGTTAATTCACGCAAAGTCACCACGGTTTGAGGTTCATCACCAAAGCGTAAACCTGTTTTTAACATCAGTTCCATTTTTACACCCGCTTACATTCAATTGCTGCCATTTTGACTTTAATTTTACCGTCTGCACTGAGTGTACCGGTCTCAACCGCCCACGCATTGGGTAAAAGATAGGTCTGGCCGACATCTGTCTCAAATTCAACGGTGGCATTCGTCATATTTTTGAGCTCCATCACATCGGTCTCTTCACAGTTAAATACCGTCACATCTACAGTGGCTTCCTTTGGTTTCTCAGAGAAACCATACACCTGAGAGCCTTTCACAGTTTCACGTTCTTTGCCACCGACATCCAGCGAACCATCGTTATCTGTTGGGTACTCCTTGCCATTAAAACGGATAGTTGCCGTTCCTTGGAATTTTGTTGCCATTGTTTGCTCCTATAAAACAAATTGAATTGCATGGGCGTAAATGCGGAACTGATTGACTAAGTTCTCGTTAGATAACACATTTACACGGCATGGATTGTTTGCATCGCGTTCAACCAGCAATGTTTGCTTAAACTGCTCGAAATCTTCGACCAAGCCTGCGGATTCAAGCTCAGTGAACAGTGCCAACAGTTCGTTGCGGATGATTTTCGGAGTGACAATCGCTTGTCCAGGTCCGATACGTGTGCCGTCATTTGCCAACTTGTGGCGCGGGTATTTTTGCGTAATGCGAGAACGGATGGCGTAGCGGATATAGCTGAGTGTGCCAATCGTCTCTACGTAGAGATAACTCTCATCGTTATCACCAAACGCATTTTTACGATACATCGTAATCGCCGCCTCAACTTGTGGCTGATTGTTGGCATTGACGATGTAAGTGCTGTTGCCGCTATACAGCAAGGTGTTGCGCTCCGGTAAGTCCCAACGGTCACTCATTGCCGGTGGCAATAAATCCATGGTTAATGTCTGCACAGGGCGAGCAGGGTCAATAGATAGCGAGCCAGCGACCACCGCCGCATAAGCAGATGCCCAAATATAGGCCGGCTGTGGTGCGTTATTGGTTGCTAACACACTAAATAGATAATCGTTGCGCTGTTCGGCAAAAGTAGTCGCTTCGGCATGCGTACCACGTTTGGCCATAAAGCAGATACCATCGATCTGTTTCATCGGCCCCCAGCGAGTCACCAATTCCGTGCGTAATAGATTAAGGCTTTCGGTATCTGTAAACGGGTTGATCAGATAATTCCACCATTCTGAGCCAAAGCCGGTAATGGCCTCTGCCATATTTGGATTGACTGACCCGCTTTGCATCGGCGTAATGTTTACCGAGATGCCAGCAGGCAACACTTCGCCGCTGTAATAGTTACAACGTACATCAATCTCATTACCTGTCTCGCCGTTAAAGCGACAAGTGAGTGTAATTGACTCACCAGAGACAGTTGCCGTCACTGGAACATCTTGGTCTGCAGCAATCAATTTTTGCAGTTTAGTTGCAAGGGTTGCCGCAGTATCGCCACTGGATACCGCTTGTTTGTAGTTTGTGCCGGCAATCATTACACTTAACGTACCGGCTTGTGTTGCTGTACCGGATAAAGTCAGAGTGCCTGTCGCTTTTGCACCACTTCCCGCTTCGTCTAGCGGTAAGCACCACAAATCCAACATATTGTTATGCGCCTTAAAGGACTTGACCATTTCAGCTAATTGCGAGCCACGTCCGAATAAGGTTTTAGCCTGTGAGTAAGCGGTAACACGCACTGCTTGACCGGCTACTGCTGTACCGCTGGCTAATTTTGTGCCGAGCATCAGCACTTTGTGCAGGACTGACGGTGTGCCGCTTACTGCTTTGCTATTGTCAAACTCAATGTATGCCAATGGCACACGAATAGCTGATGGGATATTGTTAAAAGAAATCGCCATTATGCTTTCTCCGGTTTGGTTTTTCGTTCGGTGGGTTTAGCTTCAACTAATTCCACATCGCCATTTTTAAGGTGTTTCAACCAATAGCCACTTTTGGGCTTTTCTTCACCTTTTTCACTCAATGGTTCAAAGGTATTTGGATCACGGATAATCAATCCGGCTTTCGGTTTAATTTTAAAGGTTGGCATTGCTATCCCTCTTGGTTATCGGATTGAGTCGGTAAAATCAGATGCAAACGTGTTTTACCGTCAATCGTATTTGGGTCTGTATCTTGGTTAAACGTATGGTCGTACACTTTAAAATCAGCAAATGAGCTTGCATCAATGCTATCTGCCAGAGGTTGTACAGCATTAAAGTACATCGCATAAACAGCGACACCCATACCACTTTGCGTATCGCTCCACAGGTTTTGTACCGATTGAAGCTCAAACACACCGGAAGGGCTAATTTGCTGCTTGTGTAGCCCGGCAGTCAGCATTTCGACAATTTGGTAAATCCCCACGCTGTTTTGGCGTTGCCCGTTTAGCACCTCAGCAACTACAAACAGCCCCCAACGAGCCGTCACCGTTCGGGCATTAGCATTAGCCGTTTGCCCCAACCACGCCACATACACCGCAGGCGGGTTACGCACAATACGCCGCACGCTGCTGTCGTCCCATTGACCGGGGTGAGTATCGACTTCTTTGAGATAATCACCACAGAGCGTTTGGATTCTGCCAATCAAGGCATCGCTGGTTGCAGCAATAACACTCATTACACGAACCCCCACGACTGTTTTCTATCCCAGACAGAGCCGGCACTTTCAATCATTGCCGCATTGTCAGTTTCCACCGGTTCCTCCATATCGGACAAACCGAGTGAAATAGCGCCACTAGCGACTTTTTCCAAAAATCGGATGCTATCTTCGTAGTCCAAGCGGGCTTGGTCTGTGGCTCGGTTTTTCTCCAAGAAATAACGAGCAATGTAGCAACAATGGCGTTCTAACACGGCTGGCACTGTTTGCAATGGTAAGCGATAACGACCAGCCAAGTAGCTATCAATGGTTTGCGACGCATCTTCTAACGCTTCTTGCACCTTGGTTTCGTCTAAGGTGCGATCAGCATTTCGAGCAATGCTAAGTAACACATCAAGGGTATAGCGTTTAATAAGACTTGCTTGGCTGGCATATAACATTATTCACCTTCTTTTGACGTAGTAGATGACATAGCCGTTTCAAGTAATGCCACTAAATCTGATTTTTTCGCGTCTTTAGTAAAGGCAATATTAAGCTCATTGAGCTTTGTTTTTAATTGCTCAACGGTTAAATCGGTTGGAACCAAGCCACCGTCCACAAGGTGTTGGGTTTTGTCATCCGAATCGTCTTGAGATAACCCTTTTGATAAGTCATCAACCGGTTCCGTCGGCATCGGGTCTTGAGAGCCAAATACCAAACGTGGGTCGGCTTTGAATTGCTCAATTTGTGCCGCCGTGACATCCATAAGCAAGTTAGTGCCTTTTTGTAAAGCGAAACCAGCACGGCGATAACCATCTTGCACTTTGCTGTGAACCACAACTTGATAGCGTTGCTCTTTTTCCATTTCATTTTTCCCCCATTAAAACCTCTTTAAACACCATTTAAACGGCGGTCGAATTTGCAAAAAATAGCTCAAATCCGACCGCTTGCAATTAGAGATAATCTGCAACGATAAGCTCTAAACGCCCTTTAAATTCGTTGTCTACGGTTGCCCCGTTTTCAACACGGAATTCACGTTCAAGTAATTGCGTAGCTTCTTTTTCAAGAGATGGAGGCACAACAATATGTGTTGGTTTAATCCCTAAACGCTTATCGCCATCACCACGCACCGCACGCATTGCTGAAATGGCTTTCCAAAGGTTCTCCGTAGTCAATGCACCTTTCACGGCATGAGCCTGTTGCCAAAAGCCATATCCCACATTTGAACGACTATCTACACCGTAGGTAAACGTATTTTTCATAAATACTTTTTCATCGTTTAAATCAGTAATTTGTGCTGGAGTAGGTGCTTTACGCTCTTGGAAAATAATCGGTTTTAGACTGCGAGAGCAATCTAACAAATACCAAGCCTTATCTGCAGTAACACTGGTGCCATCATCAGTAATGTTGCTAACGGAGACAGGACTTGTTCCATCCACATTTGCACCAACAGGGTGATCGGTGTCAAAGAAATACTGCCCGTCATAACAAACCGTGGTAAAACCTGCTTTTAATGCACCAAACACTAATTCATCAGGTTTTTCTGCTGCGGCACGCCCAAGTTCTTCAATCAATGGGCTATAAACACCAACATTGTCATCTTCAATGTCAGTTTTCTTAATCTCTACACCACTTGCCCAATCTTTGTTTACAATCGAATAACCATGAGACTGAATAGCGGTTAAAGTACGATCACCAATCCATTCGGTTAAACCAGGCATTTGACCTAACCACGCATAAGTATTTGATGCGGTGGTAGATTTCACTAAAGTCGCAATCTTGCTATATTGTGAAGGTGCTTTTGCCAAACCTTCTTTAAAGTTTTTACCAAAGCCAACAAACAGGGCTTTGACGAGTTCAGGGGTTACATTTGCCATTATTTAGCCTCCAGTTCTTTTGCGTAATCGGCTTCGCTAATACCGAGCAATTTCGCAGCTTCTTTATCTGCTGCACTTAACACGGCTTCGCCTTGGGTTTCTTTCGTCACTTTCGTGGTTTGCGTTTGCATTGCGGATAAGGCAGCAATTTGTGGGCGTTTTTCTAGCATTGCGGATAACGCTACCGCACCTTGTTGTTTGCCAAAATCTTTTAAGTAATCCACTTCGGACTCAATCGCTCGCCCCTCTTGACGGGCTTTCGCAATCGCATTATCAATTTCTACTTCATCGGTTTTAGCGGAAAGTGCTGCAACCTGTAATACCATTGCATCATAAGTGGCTTTTGGCACATAAGCGGTTAAATCAACCTCTTTTGCTGCCGCACTCAGTGCTACAACTTGACTATCTGCGTGGGCTTTATCTGCTTGCAAGGCTTCCAACGCATCTAGGGCGGTTTTCGCTTGTTCTTCGGTAAGCTCTGCACCTTCGGCGATTTCCACACCGAGTTTTGCGAGTAATTTACGCAACTGTTCTGGCATTTGATTTTTCTCCTGCTGGTCTGTCATTGCCGAAAGCACCGCTAACCGTTGCATACCTGTAATACCAGGGTCATTGGTTAAAGCTGCCATTCGGATTTCTAATGGTTCGCCTTTTTCGTTGTAAGGAAAAACGGCAGAAAGGAAAGCAAACTCACCCTCTTTAATTTGCTGATAAGCCTTAGGAGTCCAACGTGGCTTAATGTATAAACCTTGACGTTCGTCATCATCAAACCACTGAATTTCCTCATCGCTAAACCAGCCAGCTGCAACCACATTTCCCTCATCAAGGCCTTTTTTGGCTTTAAGCAGAGTAGCGTGGTCATAATCAACTAAGATGTCTTGCTTGAGTGTTTTAGCTTGTTGAATTAAGCGGTTAGCAATGGTTTCATCAATAAACCAATGCGGCACATCGGTCGGACGACCATCTCTTGCCCGAAATTCACCTTTGGGCAAAAGTTGTTGCCAACCATCAGGGCTTGTAAGCTGTGCCGTTAATACGGCTAAAGGGCATTTATTTACTTTCATAGCCCTATAATGACAGGAAAAAAGAAAAGGTTAGTTTGCGGTGTTTCAAATGAAAAAAGCCTCCGATTTCTCGAAGGCTATAAAAAGAATAGAAATGTAATAACGGAATACCGTTTAAATGCCGTTTAAATCGCTCTACAAGCGTTTAAATTATTTTGACCGAAAAAGAATACCACAAGCAATAAAATTCGCTTAGCGTGCCTCTGTGATGTTTTTAGCTATTTTACATCAAGCCTGAGCGACTTTCGATAATTCACGATTTAAAATAGCCGTAATTTCTTCCACACCATCATTACCCAAACCAAGAAACGGACGAGCAGGCATTTTCTCTGTACCCATTTGGTGAAATTGCCCATAAGGTTCTGAAGCACCGATCACCGCAAAACTATCGCCATAATCAATGTTAAGGCTTTTTACCAAATCACCAGATATTTGTAAAATATTGCCAGTGTAACCTCTATTATGCCGATATTTTTTATAACGTTCATCCAATTTTGCCCACGCTTCACCCTCAGGTGTTTGCTCTTTGTCAAAAGCTGTTTCCGCTTCTTGCATTAAAACACCAGCAATCTTGCGAGTAATATCACGTCCTTCTACTGTTTCAGTGAGCTTTTTAAATTTGTTTTGGATAGCACGAGTATCAAATTTAAATTCTAAATGCATAATGATTTCCGCTTAAAATTTGACTTTGTTATTATATAGGCGTAAATTAATCACAACAGTAAGTGCTATGTGGCGAAATGGTAACGCAGCATTCCCATTAAAAATGGCATATGTATATCGTGGGTTCGACCCCCACCATAGCACTTAAAGTTTACCTTTAATCACAATGTAATTCCCACCTGAAACTTGTCTTTTTACATTATCCATATTGACTTTATAAGCATTGATTATCGCATCAACCTTTTCTTTTGGCTTAATTGGGTGGCTATTTGGTACATCAACGATTACTTGAATAGTACGTTCTTGGTTGATATAAATTAAATTATTATGCCCTTCTAACGTATCCCAAAGAACTAAACTAGGATTAGCAACTATTCGTGATAGCTCTGAGTATTCTTCAACACTTAAACCAACTCCACCTTGATGGTGCTTATTACTATTAGAGTGTTCTAATCGTTTTTCTGCCATTACTAACACCAATTCAGGTTTCAGCTTGTTTTGAGTAATTTCAGCTACTTTTTCCGAAATTTCTGTTGAAACAAATCCTGCTGAAATATATCTCCAACTCGCCCCACGTTTACCAAGATGGGTAAAGACCCACTCTGCAAAGGCTTTATGCCGTGCTTCGCTGTTGTTAATTGCCTGAATAGTCTGTTGCCGTAACTCCCGATTTTTCACTTGTTGCAACTTACGCAACACAGCCACATCAGTACCAAATGCTGCAGACCCCACGTTATAATTCCATCCTGCACCGACTTTCATTTCACCTTGGTCGGTTTTAATTTTACTCACAGTGGTACGGATTTCCTCTCCCGTATCTTTATTTATGCCTGCAATAGCAGTTTCTGAGCTAATTTTGCCAGCACTTTCTGACACACTTAATCCTTGCTTTTTAAGAGCAAACTCACTCAAGGCTCGCACTCGACAACGACATCCCCAATCATTCGGCGGATACATCGTCTGCTAAATCGGATCATCCGCACGATAAACTTTACCATGCAAAGCCAAATGGCTGGCACGAGTACGGCTATCTTTGACAGCAACATACTGCCAGTAAGGTTGCTCATCAACATTCGCCATTTGGGAGGCATAGCGAGCGGCGTGGTAAGCCGTCGATTTATTCGTGCGTAAAATGGTTTTTAAACGGCGTGGGCTACCTAACTGCACTATGTTGCCGTTTTCGTCCACGGTTTTTCCCCACCAACCTAACTCTTTTAACATAGGCTCAAGGTTTTTAATATAATCACGTTCTGGCACACCGTCTGCAATCGCTTTTTCCGTTGCCCAGCGCAGCGTGTCCAACACTTCCGCACGTGTAGCTTTTGCAACTGTAAACGCACGTGCGTGGGCTTCTGCTAATTGCTCGTGCCAATCCCAAGTAATATTCACGCCCTTTGCCTTTAAATAGTCCACGGCTAATTCAGGCTCAAGGCGTAATACATACCCCATATCAAGTTCGTTATTATCGTTTGGCATTGGCTCGTCCTAACAAATCACTCACAAAAATGGCACGAGTAAGGATTTTCTCCAACTCACTATCGTCCATATCGGTATAAAGGCTGGCTAATTTTTCTTGGGCAAATTCATAACCGCCTTCGGCTAACGCATTCACCACTGGTTTTAGCATTGGGTCAATAATGGCTTGATAAGCTTCCGCCGTCGGCTCAAGTTCTTCAAGTAAATCATCAGGATCACGTTGCACAGATAATACAGCCATTTTACGCCCTGGCTTTGCGTTTAAGTAAGCGGTCGAATTCGGCAGATTTTTTGCAAGTACTTCTTCGTTCTCAGCAGCAATTGGCACTTGTAGTTTATCGTGTGCCCATTGCTTCGGAATCTTAAAGCCAATATCAACAAGCTTGTTTAGCCCGTCGGCGAAAGCGTTTAAATCTTCGCTTTCGGCAATATCAAATTCTAAGCGTGGAATACGGCGCGCATCGTTAAAGGACTTACAGTTCAACGCATAGAGCGGATACAAAATATCACGTGTCAGCGTCGCAGCAAGGCGTTTTAAGTCTGCATTACGCACTTCTAAACGCACATCATTATGCACATTGCCTAAAGCGTTAGTTGAAGTTGCGCCGTCAGCTTGGCTGGTTAGCGTACCACCTAAAATGGTTTTGCTCATCGACTTCTCAGCCCACTCAATCATCGCCATAAAAGTCGCTTCTGAGCCGTCTGCCGCTTTTTCGAATTCAATTTCCATTCCACGCGGAATAATACCGCCAGCATTATGTCCGATTGACATCACCGCACGCAGTAACGTTTGTTTCTCTTTCTCGCCAGACCCTTCGGGGTATTTCCCCAAACGCAACGGCAAGCCATAGATTTCTAAAAACTCAGCGAAATCACGTAATGAATAGTTCTTGAAAAGGAACGGCCATACCAACGTACGCACTAAGCCGATACGGCTTAAATAGCCTGTTTTAGCTTTAGCGATATGCTTCACCCAACCAAACTGTTGCAACTCGACACCGTAAGCGGAACCATCACGCAAGCGGAGAGTGTTACGTTCAAATTGTGGGGTCATAAACCACGCTGGGTCACGCCAATGCACATTTTTAATCAGTTTCAACCCACCCACGTTTTCCCATTCGATTTCTTGACAAGAGAAACCTTTGAGAATGGCATCTGTAGCATCGAAAATACAATCGTCAAACCACACGGCATCACGCAAGATTTCTTCAATCAGTTCCGCATCACGCTGTTCTTCAGGGGTAGCGTTCGCAGGTGGCACAATTTGCCAATCTACGTTTAAGATCGCCCCACGGCGTTTACCCAGTTCTGACTGCAAGTGTGCATCTTTCTCTTCCATATCCTCAGCGAGTTCAGCTTGCGCCACTAAATCGCCTTGTTCTGCTGAACGCAAAATACGAGCCGCTTTTGATGGCGTAAGCCCACTTGCGGGGTGATCGCTGTAATGATATTGAAGAGAAGCTACACGGCTTTCATTTTCAGTCTGCAAACTTTCTTCAAAACGAAATGGTTTACCGTGAATATCTAAAATTGTGCTGGTTTTCATTGTTTAATAATCCCATTCTGAGCGGAAAATGCTGTCATTATCCGAATCTGAATCTGTGTGTTTCGCAGGTAACGGAATAAAGTCAATTTCACCGCCTGTCATATAACTGGCACGTACCGCCATACAATATGCTACGGCTGAGTCGCCATGTCGTTTGCCCGATTTGTCTTTTGAGCGTGATTTATCAATTTTCGGCACACCGTTGATGACTTGAATATGCCCGTGGTCGAGAATAATCTCTTCATCTCTCGGAATCTCAATATAGCCCGATTCATACAATGCTTTGTATTTCGGCATCCATTCTCGATACCAGTTATCTGAGAGATTAACGCAATCAATCATCATCGCCCCATAGCGAATCAATGCCGCTTCAGCGAGATAGCCACCGTTACCGGTGGCATCGAATGCAGCACCAATTAGCCGTGGTGTGTTTTGCAACATAAACAGCATAATTTGCTTCTGTTGATTGTATGGGCAATTCTTAATTTCAAGCGTGATGTCGATATGCCGAGCCGTATCAGGTTGCACCGCACAAACGGCATACACACTCAAGTCAGCCGAGCGGGCAAAGTCCACACCGAAGCTATGACGGTGTTCAGTATTTAATGCTTGCAAGTGCGGTAAGAGTTGCGTTAAGCAAAATTCTGCCGTGGTGACTTCACGCTCTTCTTCCGTCCAGTCCATAAATTTTGCATCACACTCAAACCGCAGTTTCACCTTGCCTTCAACCGCCGCTCGCTCAATTAATGGACGAGGAATATATGCACCCGAGCTTGCTTTCGGTACGCAGTAGTATTCTTCCAGCGCGTCTTCTTCCGAAGCGGTATTTTTAAGCAAATCTGCTTTCCATTTATCTTCTTTTTCTTGTGACCACTCTTGTTTAGTTACTTGGCAAATTCGTTTATAGAGACCATCCGCACAAGCATCATCAATCGTAATCGTATGGACAGAATAGTCTTTTCTACCAGCTCGGCTATCAAGAATAAGTTGATTAAATAAATTATAGACCCCGTTATGTGTTGAGATAATTCTGACTTTTGAGCCCCACATAGTTAAAGCAAGAGCCGCTTTAATCAAAGCGGCTAAATCATCATGGAATGCTGCTTCATCAATTACCACAACCCCCTGCATACCACGTAAATTTGATGGGCGACTAGATAATGCTTTAATTTTAAAACCCGATGCAAAATGGATCACAAAAGTGAGAATATCTTTACCTTCTTTCTCGTCAGTTAAAACTTCTTCTTGTGTATCACTTGCAGCATAATTAAATGCTTTTGACCACATTGCAGCCGCATCAATGTATTCTCGCGCCATTTCTTTATTTGAGCCCACATAAAAAACATTATCGCCCCCATCTCTACGCATTGTACTAGAGACTAAAGCATTGTCAGCGGCTTCAGCCCACGTTAATCCACATCGCCGAGTTTTCTCAGCTATTTTTAGCGGACTATCATCCGCAATCCATTTTTTTTGATAAAAAAGTAATAATTCTTTCGGATCAAATAAATGAAGATTATCTAAAAAATCTTGGCATTCTTTCGATAATTCATTTAAAGGGCGTTCATTCATTAATGTCATAATGCAATGCCTAAAATTTGTTCCTTGATCGTTTTGACTGTTTCTGCCGATAACCCAGCTTGTACCACAACTTTCTCAGCTGTTTCGGCCGCCTGCTGGGCAACTTCTTTACGGACTTTGCGTTCGCGTTCTTCAGATATGCTTTGAGCTTGCTCAATACGATTCGCAATCAAGGCAAGCTGATTCAAAAATCTAGGGTCGCTCGCTACTTTTTCATCGGCAGTAATTGTTAAATCAAATGCCATGGTTTTAACAGCTTCCATTAGTAGCTTACCAATATCTGACTGCGGTGCTTCGCCGAGTTGCTTTGTCCATACTTCAGCGACTTCACGTGCTTGACGAATTTTTGCCCCCATTGTTTCCATACGGGAAGCGTAGCGGTTTAGTCCAGTTTTGCTTAGTTGCATTTCATCTGGTAAACCACAATCAATAATCAGATTATTGATTTCTTCTAATATTTCAGCCTGTGAGAATTGTTTGTCTCGTAGCATTGCTGCTAACTGTGTTTTGATGTTTGGGGGTAGCAAATCAACTTTGCTGGCACGTCCACGTGTTGTCTTATTGCTCATTTAAACGCTCCTTAAATTTTGTTTAAAAGTCGTTTAAATTTTTGGACGTGGGCGTTTTACACCGTCCACAAAAGCACGTCCCTGTGACACATCTAAACCACGTTGAGTAATGGTTGCGACCATATAGCCATCTTGTAAACGTTGCACTTTCACCAGACCTTGTTCTTCCAGCCAGTTCAAATGATTACGCACTAAATCACGACTAATGTCATGACCGTACAAGTCTAAGCAATCGCTAATAATTGATTCGTTTGCGTCATAACCTGCGTCTGCAAGAGAGCGCAAAATAACTAAACGTTGGTCTTGCGTTAATAAATCTTTCAACATTCTTACTATTCCTTTAATTTAGCCTCTAGTAAAAGTCCAAGCTGATGACTGACTGCATCCATCTGACGGCTTGTTGCTTTTGTGTCGCCCTTAACGTCTGTCACCAATGTTTTTAATCGTTCAACATCAACCGCCGTCGGCAGATTCTCAACTTTTGTTTCAAGCGTTGCCAAACGGCTATCGTGGCTGCGAGCAATATCGGCAAGTTGATTTAGGTCATTCTTTTTCGCATATTTGCTGTCAAGTTTGAGCCAAAAACCACCCGCAATAATTGCTACACCAGCAGAAATCACACCAAAATTGGCACGCACAAATTCAAATAAATCATTCATCATCGTCCTGCCTCCCAGTCTTCTTGGCAACTAATACAACGGTGAGCGGTAGGTTCTGCTCGTAAACGAGCCTCGGGAATCGGTAAACCGCATTCGCTACATTGACGCCCGGCTTGTGCGATAGCGTCAATTTCGTCATCTGATAACTCTGTCTCTAAATGCGGTGCGAGTTGCATTTCTAAAATCTGTTCTTCACGTTCAGAAATGCGATCTAATAAATCTGGCATTACTCATCCTTTTGTTCTGCGTCTTTACAGATTTCGCGATAGGTGGTGTTATGCACTAAAATTTGTGCTAACGTTTCGGTGGTATCTTTACGGCTTGCTTTAATAATTGAAAAGCCTGCACAAGACGTATTAGTCACGTAAGTCACCGTCGGTGTGCAAGCGGTCAATAACCCCATCACGGCTAGTGCTACTAATGTTTTCTTCATTTTGCTTTCTCACTTCAAAATTCTTTACTTTGGTTTCAGCTACCGCTTTAGCAGCTTTTAACTGTTCATTTTTCTGCAATAGCGCTTGATTTTTCTTTTTTTCTCTGCTGACTTGTACGCTTTTAAATACGCCCCAGCCTCCAAGTAACGCCACTGCAGATACAATAGCGGCAAGTTGAGTTGTAAACATTATTCTTCCTCCGTCGTGCGAGAGCGTTTAAATGCGCTCACTGCGCCTTTCGTTGCGGCTGTGCCAACACATGCAAATAAAAACGTGCTAAACAGCTCGGGAACATAAGGCTTATCCATATATACGCAATAAATCATGATGATCAGGCTTGCTAAAAAGCCGAAAAATTGGATTGTTGCAGTCGTTGATAAGCGACCATCTCCGTTTGAAATCAAATCTTTCATGCTGTTTTAATCCTTATATAAGTGTTCTAAATTCACGACTTGCTCAGAATCAAGCCAAGACCATACGTCAAAACACGGGCAGTCTTTTAGCCATTCGTTTTTAGTGATCTTGCCATCATTATTTAAGTCTGGAGATAAGTCACGATGACCATAGATTTTTGCTTTTGGATGCTTGGCTTCTAGTTCACGTAACAGCTTATGTAATGATTGCCACTGTGCTTCAGTGTATTCAGCGTGATTTTTACCACTTGCACTAATGCCACCGATTAAACAGATACCAACAGAATTGCTGTTATGACCTTTTACGTGAGCGCCGATTTCGCCGACTTGACGACCTGTTTCTACTGTGCCATCAATATCAATAATGAAGTGGTAGCCAATGTGTTTGAGATGAGCATTAAAATTTTTTACCGCAGTAGCTGAACGTTTATAGCCACGCTCTTTGTGCCATTTATCGATGACTTGAGCTGATGATTTATCTGTTGTTTTGAGAGACTTGCCATTGCGAGTTGCAGAGCAATGGATAACGATTTTGAGGATTGGTAGGGACATAAAAAAACTCCAACTGTCAATTTTTGGTTGATAGTTGGAGTTTAATCGGTTGTAAGATTATGTCGGTTTGCGACACATCAGTTTAAAGTTAGAATAAATCCATTTGATGTCGCTTCCGTTGCAGCGCGCGTTGTTGGCGTAAAATCGCATAAATTGTTGTTTGAGACAACCGGTATTTTCTAATCAGTTCCGGAATATTTTTACCGTCGAACTCTTGATAAACTTGTGCGTCTCGTAATGCTTCTTTGATTTTATCACCTGCCGGCAGATAAAACGACTTGCCGCCGAAGTAATGTGCTATTACACCGGCAAGTTTGCAAGCGGTCAATTTTGCATTATCTTCTGCAAATTTTTGGCGAATAAGTTCTGCTTGCATCACATCAATCACTTCAACTAACAACTGCGGCCAGCGATTCTGTACCTCACTTTCGGGGATATTATCTAAATTATCAAATAACGCCCCGATTTCCGCATGCTCTTCATCAAAAAGTTCTGCTTGTTCTTTTTGCATAAAAAAACGCCTCAAAATTCATCAACTCATGGAACAAATTATAGTGATTTGTTGTGTAATAGAGTGAAAAATTTTGAGGTGTTATCTATTTGCTAGTTTATATCCCATTGATAAAAAAGGGAAAATAGCCTTTTTATGTAAAATTTAACTGCTTATTATTTGAGCAGTTGATTTATTGCCATGTTTGAGCCAAATCTGATATTCAGGACTATTTTTTACAATATCTTCTCGCCCTAAATCAACATATCTTTGCACATATAGTACGGCGTTTCTAATTTGTTCTTGTTCGGCTTGTTGGGCTCTAACTTGTTCGGATTCATTTCTGCCAGATCTTACTACTGTAAAGTTTGGTTTCTGTGATTCATATACTTTTGAGAGATATTTATGATTCACCAACGGCTCAAGTTCCTTTCCTTGCTGCCGTTTTTTCCGAATACTTGCAACCGTTTCAGATAAACTATGCGCTAACAACAGAGAGCAGGGGTACATATCTAATACATCGGTCAATATCTTTAATGCACGAGCATTGTTTAAGTTATTTTTTTGTGGTTTAAATAAGCCCAGATAATTAACCATCGGTTGAGCCACACCATGCGTTAATTGACTGATTTTACAAAGTAACTCACGACCTGCTTCGTCTTCAATTAATGTCATTAAGTTAATATCGCTGTGGCAAATAGGGCATCTACATAATTTCATCATACATCCTCAACATTAAATCGTAGTTTTCTCCCACTACATCCCTACGTGTTTTCTCTTCTACCGCTTTTTTCATTACTCGAAAATGCCATTTTTTCAGAATTTCAAGCAGTTGGCTTGCGTCATTTACATCTAATGCACCGACGTTTAACACTAACACAGAGCGGTTTTTATTGATGATTTTACGCATATACGCATTTAATGCTTTTTCGCTGGCATCTCTTAAGAAACCGTGTTTACCCATTTGAATCCATACTGCTCGGATTTTATGAGTAATTTCACTTTTCACTGGTGTTTCGCCAGTGGCGGGACTGTAAGCTGTCGTTTTTTTCGCACTTTTTGCAAACCATTTCACCTTTGCGCCTTTCTTTTGCAGTTCGTGCAAAATCTTGTGTAATTCAACAATAGTGCATTTTGTTGAGCTGGTTTTATTTGTTAGTCGCTTAAGTATCTCACGATAGCTTAAATCATCTATATTTAGTTGCTGTTTAGCGATATGCACAAGCTGAATGAGTTTGGTTTTATCTGTTTTCATTCACTATTCCTCATCATCGAAATAGATTTCTTCAGTATCTACGTACAATCTATATTGAATTGTTGCTTTATGTAGTTCCCATTCTTCATCGCCGTATTTTCTTACAATAAGATATACGCTTTCGTCTTCGTCATACATCTCCCAATCGCTATATTTTTCTTCAAGTATTTCTTGTGCGACATACCCTAAAAGCATTTTCTGACATTTAAATAAGTCCCAGCTTCCTTCTGAGATGATTTTCAGAACATCATCTTTTGTCGGTTCATCATCAAACTCAAAAGCAGCTATATATTCATATAGATCCTTTTTCATATTTACTCCTTTCATTAAGAAAACATTGATAAAAGCATTTCTCTTATCAATACTCACTTAACAAACGCCACAGTGTTTTACGCAACAATTCTAATGATTGAAAACCGTGGCGTGTTGTATGCTAAGGTGTTACATAATTTCCTCCTTGGAAGTCCATTTTTTAACAGTTTGATGAATTTCGTTTCTCAGCTCACTACGTTGTACTTCAGTAAGTGTAAGCTGATTAATTTTTTCTAAATCAGATTCATAAAATAGTGTATGAATTGCTTTTAAGAAGCCTTCAAGTTGTTTACAGCGGGCTTTGTAATCGTATGTATTTTCCATTACATTGCACCTAACTTAAGTGATTCTTTACCATTTACACCATGATTAAGTTCGACTTTCTTGCCAGCTTGATAACCTTGCCAACGAGACACATCACCATTTCGCTCCCTTGTATCACCTGCTTCTCTTGCTGAATTTGTTCCCATGTTAAATTTCTGCTTTAAATGTTGGAAATGACGCTCTATCTTTCCTTTTTCCTCTGGAGTCATTGCAAAATCTTTAACGTTTCTATAAACCCCTTCAGTCCAACCTTCACAAAAAGCATCAGCTCGTGCAATTAATGTGCTACGCTTTAATCTTTTACTTTGTGTTGCAGTAAATGCTTTACGAGCAATGGCTAACTTTCTGTATAAGACATCAAAGCAGTAAGCTGCGATTTCTGGGCGTTCTTCTTGCCCGAAAAAAATGGCTTTTGCTTTATCTGTGCATAATAAATACGCTTCACATCCAAAAGCTCTTTTAATAATTGCCACTAGGTTATGTACATAAACTGGCGTACGTTTCGCAAAACTTACTTCAGTAGTGTTTTCACTAATCTCAACATCGTCACGACTAATTTTGTGTTTTTTCATCAGCTTTTGCGCCATTTCTAACGCACGTGTAGCCTCATGGATATTTGGTGATTTAGACAAAGCTAATAGTTTTTTAATTTTTTCGAGTAATTTTTGGTTATCCATTTTCACTCCTAAACTAAACCGTTCATCAAAATACTGATTTTTAATTCCACTCTCGGCATGATTTTTTTTGCTTTCATCAGTGCAGTGTGTGCAGACTTAAATTCACTATGGCGAAACCCTCTTTCAACTTCTCCGAGTAAATCGTAAATGCTACTAATTAGCTCTTCCGCTTCTGATACTTTTTCGCTGAATTCGTTTTTAAACGTTTTCATAATTTTCTCCCTCCCATTTAAAATGGCTTATCTCTCATTCGCTCGCAAAACGCTTGGCGCTGTTCTGTCCATTTAATATTTTTCCCTTTGGCTGAAAGATTTGCGACTTCCCATTTAAAGGCAGCCTCAGCCCAATTACCTTGTGCTTCTAACTTTGCAGCTTCTTCCGAATAGTGTTTGTATCGGTCAAATTTTTGTGTACTCATAATGTTCTCCGGTGGTTTAAAACTTATTATGAACGCCCCTTAAAATCAGGTTTAAAGAGCGTTTAAATGAGCTTTAATCTTGGTCAATAACCAGTAAGACGATAGTTAAAAACATCGCAATCACAAAACAGATAACAGGGATATTCATTACTATTGCTCCACACCATCAATAGTGACTTTGCAACCACGTTGTTTAAGTTTATAAACAACTCTTGCTAAGATTTCAGAACGTTTAACTAATGATGCGATAGCGTTTTTATGCCAGTCTTTTAAATTCATAACTTCTAAATAAACCAACACCATCAATAACAGCAGAGAATGATTCATTAATGCTTCCCCAGCTTCTTTATCAAGCCAAACAAAAATAAACCCTGCAATTACGGACGCAATGAATTGAACTCGCACAATGTTTAGAACAGTTAGCCATTTTGGGAGCTTGATTTTCATTAGCGAGTCTCCTGTTCAAATGGCTTAACCACAAATTCTTCAGTACCTGTTCTGATAGCGATGCCAGCTACAGTTTGTGCTGTTTCCGGTTCTAGCAAGATTGCATCTTTGTTGATCTCTTCTTTCGTTCTGATGAACTGAGTAAGACCGAGTAATTTCAAGTTTTCAATCACTTGTTCAGCTTTCGTTACTCGCACACTCGGCGGATTTTGTCGCCATTGCACTTCGCCTGTGTTGAAATAACCCGTTTTTTGCTTACCATTTTTTGTGAGCTCATCACGATGACTTTCACACCATGCTTGAATTGCTTTTTGACGACTTTCCACCGCTTCACGTAACTCTTGCAATGGCTGAGCATAGCGTTCAGTAATTGCACCGATTTCATCATTCTGCTGTGTGGTAACACGCTGTAATTCACGCTGTGCATCACCGAGTTCTTTAATTAACACTTCGGTTTCCTCACGGCTTTGCGCTCGGATTTCTAATGTTGCTGATTTCACTCTTGTCGGTTTACGCATTTTTACCTCCCAAATACTCTAATGCCTCAATAAACTCCCCAGCATCCACTGTGTTATCAAACACTCGTGCAGACTGTGCTAAAACAAAGTAATAGCGGTTTGATTTGTCGATTTTTTGCATTTTTACGCACCAGTCACCGGCATCTGTAGTATCAATAACTGCGTATTCTTTGCCGTCTTCAATTTCTTCCCAAAGTAGCGGTGGGACGACCGCATAACTGCCGACTAATACGCTTTCTCGTGTATCAATTTCGTTCATTTTGTTCTCCTAGTTGTTGGTTAATGACGATAATCTTGCGATTCCCAAATCACACGTACACCGTTTACTTCAGTGTGATTTAGATAAATGCGGCGACCGTTTTTCACTCTTGAACCGTAATTTTGAGCTTTGCCGCTTTTCATCAGCTGACGTGTTACGCTATTCTCTAAAACTACGAGGCGAGGGCGACGGTGATCAGAAAAATCAACATGGTCTACGTCAATTCCCATGTTATTAAGCTCAATTACAGCTAGTTCTAGCCCGACAACTTTGCCATATACAACTGCGTTGTTAGGCGTAAACGGACGGTCAATATCTATTGGTTTAGCCATTTTTATTCTCCTTTGCCGAGTAATTCTTGACGTGCTTTGATAATTAAGTCAGCAGTAATCAGCTTGTTTGAGCCTTTCGCAACCATGCCAGCCAAGCGTAGTGTTTGGGTTAAAATACGTAACCCTCCGCCGGTCTCAGTAATTGATTGCATAACTTTGAGTGCTTCGTTGTCATCAGCTAAGCCCCAAGCCTGCGCTACAGCTTTTGTGTCTGCTTGTTTTGTGCGTTGGATACTTGTATTTTTCGCTACACGTGACCACAATCTTGCGTATTCATGGCTTGGGCTAATGCCGCCTTTCATACGTGTGTACACTTTGTCATTTCCCACCAACACTAAGCCGATATTGGCTTCTTCTTGCATAATTCTCAGCTCTTCAAGTGCTTCATACGGTAGGTGGTCGGCTTCATCAATAATCAGTAAACCTTCTGTTCCGCTAATCTTGCGAGCGATTAAGCGAGAAAGCGTGCCTTTGCGGCGTGGTGCGTCTGAAATGCCTAACTCAAGGGCAATCTCGTACAAGATTTCGCTAAGACTTGAACGACTCGGGCTTGCGGTAACTAGCCAAACGTTGGCACGACTTTTTTTAAATTCTTGAATCGCTTTGGTTTTGCCTACGCCCGACATTCCGTAAACCGTTGCCATACAATTTGCGATTTGAGCAAACTCAAGCGTTTTAAAGATTTGGCGAGCGGTTGCGGTTTCGATAAAAGCTGGAGCTTCCACAAATTCACGAGCTTGTACTTCTTTTTTCTCAAAATAAGCGGTCAATTTCGCTTCTAAATTTGCAATATCGCCTTGATAGTTACCGTTGAGGTAGGCTGATAATGCGCCTGCATTAATCCCTGCTTCTTTTGCCAACTTTGCTTGGCTTGTATTGGTATCAGCAAGGTGCTTTTTGATTTTGTTAATTAATTCCATGTTTAAACTCCGTTTAAATGTTCGTTTAAATGTTTAAATACTGTTTAAAGCATTGTTGATTATTTGCTTTTCATCGCAACCGCTTTCATAAACGCTTGCTCAAATTCGCTAATATCTTCTTCCTCTTCTTCAACCACTTGTACCGTTTGCACTTTGCGCATTACGTTGCCGTCTTTGATTGCCATTTCGATGATATTCGGCTGAAGTTTTGGTTCTTCCTTCACTTCTGGCTGGAATTGAGCAACCTCATTGGCTTCCATCAATGCCATATCTTTTGCAATACGATTTGTATTTTTAACAATACGATCACGTAAGCGTTTTTGTGTGCGTGCGGCAGAGGTATCTCCAAAGGCTTTCGCTTCATTACATTGCGCTTCGGCTAAGAACACACCGTCTAAGCTGTACACATACACGGTTTCGTGTAGTTTCTCGGGGTCAAACCGTACAACCACTTCTTTGTGGTGTGTACCTCGCAGACTTTCTGCGAAATAGTTGTTGGTTCTGCCGTACAACTTGCCACCAGCGTTGAGCGTAAACTCACCATTTTTCGTTAAGCGTTGTTTTTCGCTGGTCAGCATTAACATTCTTAACTGCTCAGGGCTGGCTTTTCGCACTGTTGCTTGGGCGTAATCTCTCGCAAAAACTTGGTCAAAGCTGAAAATGCCTTGGCAAATTTCGGTGTTTCGCCCCTCTCTAGTGTTGAAAATTTCAATTCCTCTCGCCAGAGCTTGCATAAATACTTCGTAATCAACCCCATCTTTACCGCCGTTATAGTTGTCGGGCTTGTCATACACATTCGCACCGGCATAAAACCCTGCTAAAGCCGGGTCTTTATCTACCAACTCCCCGACACCGCCGTGACTAAATGCACGTTCAATCGGTTTTGCTTGTCCGTGACCTGTGCCGGCGATTACGCTCGTCCAGTGCAACTGAATACCGAGTAAGGGGATAATCCCTTTTGGGTCATCAGGCTTCACTTTGAAGCGGTAGCGGTTCGGCACACCGCCTGTCATCCATTTATTTGCTGCTGCTCGGGTGTTATCTATCGTGATATGGCGTGGTATGCCGTATTTGTAGATCACATCCATGAGTGCATAGCGTATGCTGTCGGTGTTTTCGCTAATATCGCAGCGGTAGCCCAATATTTTTCGGGTGCGAATGTCTTGCCAAAACCACGTCTTCGGTCGAACAATTTCGCCGTTTTTCCATCGCACAAATACGTTGTGCTGATAGCCGTCCCCGTTGATCCATTCCATTGCTTGAATATCTGCAACAGTTCGTTTCAAACTCGGCACTAATTGAGTAAGTGCATATTCGCCATCTCGTTTTAGCACTTGCACTTCATACGGCACATCGCTCTCTAATTTGCGTTGTACCGTTTGCTTGCTCGGGATTTTCCACCCCATTTCTTGCGCCGAACGCTTAAGACGTTCATAACAAGCGGCAAGAGTTGGTTTTTCTGGTCTGAGATAATCAGCCAAGAACACGTCCCAAGCCTCTAAATCAAACTCGGCTTTTAAGTTATCTTTTGCTGTTTTGCCACTGCGAGTTAGCAGAACTGCTAGCCAGTCTGATTGTTCAAAGTTGCGTACTTTGTAATACCAATTTTTTAAAGAACCGATTGAAACCGTTTGGGCTGTTGCCACAATTTCGAGAGCTTCCATTAATGGTGTTTTCTCTCTCACTAAGTTTTCCACTGCTACACAAGCATGGTATTTGGTTTCTGCTTTGCTTTTCTGTTTAGCGTTTGCTTTATCAAACGGTTGCCAGAGTGCTTCTTTTACATAGCGTTCAGCTTTGCCTTTTTCGGACTTATCCGCCACGCTGATTTCTGTTTTTAGGCTCTTCGCATATTGAATTTTGAGAGCCTGTTGGGTTTCAGGGGGAAGGCTTGAAAAGTGGTATTCAAGACCGCCTCCCTTTCCACATCTTTTTTGGGATACCCAATTTTCACGATTAGCTTTACTTAAAATTGCTTTTTTAGTAGTTGGTAAGCCCATTAAATTAAGTTCAACCAATTCTTGAGCGGAATAATATGACTTAAGTTCACTCATATGAACTCCTAATTATCAATCTGAATGCCAAGTTTTATTGCAATGTCTCGCTCTCTTCCATAATTAAGTTTAGATTTCCCATTTAATACTCGACTAATCTCATTTGAGTTGTAACCGTTCCGGCGCCCCCACTCCGCTTGAGTAATGTTTTGTTCTCTAAACCAAGCTTTTACTTCTTCTCTGGTTCTTTTTTGCATAAAACCTCCGTAACCTATGGACTTAAAACATTTTATGAACTAAGATCACTAATCTTGATTTAATACAAAATCATATAGTTCATTATTATTTACTGAGTTCATATTAAATATGAACTTTATGAATTGCAAGGTTTTTTTATGAAAAATTTCACAGATTGTCTTAATAGGTTAAAAACTGAACTATCTTTAACAATGGATAAAGATATTGCTGCTTTTTTAGGTTTATCGAAAAGTGCTTTTGCCGAAAGGAAGCGTAGAGGGGTATTTCCAGAAGAAGCGTTAAGATTAGCTGATTTGTCGAATCCTCATCTAAAATTAGATGTTGAATATATTCTGACAGGTAAGAAAGGGAATATTCATTCATTTTTAGCTAAACATTCAAATGAAGTAATAGAAACAGCTCCTGAAGATGTCATGACAGCGGAAGTTTTTATTACCCCTAAAGATGCTGATACTAATGTATTACTCAATTTTGAAGAGACTTTATTACTCAGTAACTATAGAAGAAGCGATAGCAAAGGGAAAAAAGCTATTTTTGATATGGCACAAATGAGCTGTGATTTATCAATTGCTCGAATGCGATTAAATGAATACACAGAAAAAGAGCTCCTCAGAGAGCATAACTTCACAGAAGATTAAATGGAAATCCTGTAAAAATTATATAAATATCAATATATTATGTTGTGTTTTTATATCTATGAAGTAACTACACAGAACAATTTTTTTCTATTCCCTAAACAATAGCCTAGACGAGGCGAAACTGATGGGCTTCTATTGACAGTGTGACGAGGCAAGGTAGGGCTTTGATTTTGCCGTTATCGGGCAAGTTGTGTATATCGGACTTGATTTAATTTAAACGGCATTTAAAGCCTTTTAAATGGCAGATGTGCATTTCGTTGTTTTAATGTGCAATTTCGCCATTTCAGCAAAAATTTTCGCAATTCATTATTTCTGCTTTTCTTTGAGTAAAATAAAGGGGCTTTCATCACGAAGCCCCTATTTTCAATGGTCCTGACCCGCAAAATTCCGTTTACTACAACAAAATTCCGCCCAAATCATTATTTCTTTGTTTTATTGGTTTTAGTCAAGGTGAGTTAAATATCTCAGATACGATTTGTGATAGCGGGGTAGTTTTCCGTGCCATATAGTTATATCCTAGTTTTAGTTATATTTTAGCGGTATAACTAAAAACATTGGATTTGATAATATCGCATTGGCTTCTGTTGGAAAATAAAAAAGCCCTGAAACGTTGATTTTCAAGGCTTTATCGGATTTGATTGTATCGGGTTGGATTGTGATTTGGTGGAGCTGGGGGGATTTGAACCCCCGTCCGAAATTACTCCATCTTCAGCACTACACGTTTAGTCTCGTCTTTAATTTCACTTACCTCCAGCGGACAGACACGCAAGAAATAAGCTAGTTTGATTCAATTTAGTGTTTCGATCCTCAAACGGCGGCGTCCACACGATCTCGTTTTGGGTGACTTATCGTTATCCTCGTCTTACGAGCGGAAGCTGAGGCGATAAGGCTATGAGCAGGTTATTAAGCTGCTAAAGCGTATTGTTCGTCGTTTGCGACTATTTTTTTGCGGTTTGTTTACGAGGCCTACCGCACCTCGACGTGCACCTTGGACTTCGCTAATCCCGTCGAATCCAGAATCAGCCCCAAAAGTCTCACCAGTTTAATAGAAAGCGGTCGATTTTGCAAAAAATTTTGCAATTTTGACCGCTTGCGAAAGTAAGTTTAGTGTAATTCAACGTTTTCACTTCTATTGGGACGAGAAATCCATTTAAGTGTGATTTGAATAAGCTTCTCTTTAGATTTATAAGGAATCAATTATAATTTCTAGTTATCAATAGAAATCCATCTGAAAAGTTATTGTTGCATGTCTTGATTATATTTGCGCACGTATTTTATATATATTAATTGCTAAATTAATCTTGAAAGATGATAGACCTATCGCGATGTTCGGCAGTTGGCTATTTAGTTTTGGCAAAATATGGAGAAAAAACGATTACCGCCTAAAGAGGCGCTAAAGCACAAGCGTATTTCTCAAGTGGGAACTCTGCTTTTTTATTATCGTCCAATGCTTTCGTAAGAAATCCGCCCCTGATACAGCTAACACTGTTATAATGGGTGAGTAATTGATAACCAACGAGAGATAAGATGAGAAAATTTGACGAACACGAGATTGAAGATGCTGAAATTATCGAACCAGATGAAGTAGAGGTGTTAGAGCATGAACCAACGGAAGCAATGCATCCCGCGTTAGTTTCTGCTTCAATGCCTGTACCACAAGGTAATCTCGACAGCTATATTCGTATGGCAAACCAATATCCAATCCTCACTGCTGAGCAAGAAAAAGAACTGGCAGAGCGTTATTATTACGATGAAGATTTAGAAGCGGCGAAACAGCTAATTCTTTCGCATATGCGGTTTGTAATTCATATTGCCCGTGGTTATTTGGGCTACGGTTTGCCACTGGCGGATTTAATTCAAGAAGGCAATATCGGCTTGATGAAAGCGGTAAAACGCTTTGATCCAAATGTAGGCGTTCGCCTTGTTTCTTTTGCGGTGCATTGGGTGAAAGCCGAAATTCATGAATATGTATTGAAAAACTGGCGCATCGTGAAAGTAGCAACCACCAAAGCGCAGCGCAAACTATTCTTTAACCTACGTAAAAATAAAAATCGTTTAGCGTGGTTTAATGAAGAAGAAATCAAAAAAGTGGCGGAAGATTTGGGCGTTTCAGTGGCTGAAGTGCGTGAAATGGAATCTCGTATGACAGGACAAGATTTAGGTTTTGATCTGCCTGCGGGAGAAGACGATGATGATGCTTATGCTCCTTCAATGTATATTGAAGATAATGGCTCAAATTTTGCAGATGAGCTGGAAGATGCAGAGCATACAGGTGAAGCTACTGCACAATTAGCTTATGCGTTGGCAACGTTGGATGAACGCAGCCAAGATATTATTAAAACCCGCTGGCTGGACGAAGACAAAGCGACTTTGCAGGATTTGGCTGATAAATACGGTATTTCTGCCGAGCGTGTACGCCAATTAGAAAATGCGGCACTGAAAAAAATCAAAGATGCTATTACCTTAGAATAATGCTTTTACAAGCGGTCGAATTTTCACTGAAATTTGCAACATAATTAACCACGGTGCTCACGCTATTTATTGTGTGCTCTGTGGTTTTTTTATTATGACATTTTCGCGTACGAAGAATAATGAAGTAAAATTCCATAATTGGATTATGGAATCGCTTTATTTACTTCATTTTTTTAGGATTTGTGAAAATGATCACAGTATTTTCTAATAAGATTCTGTATGCTTCGCATCGCTACAAACGTAGCAGCAAACCATCAGAATTCTTATAGAGAAGGGTGATTCTATGCAAAAAAACGTATTAAGCACATTAGCATTAGCGGTTGGATTAGCGGCGGGTATCAGCACCGCACAAGCGGAAACTCGTATCGGCGTAACAATCTATAAATATGACGATAACTTTATGGCATTAATGCGTAAAGAAATCGACAAAGAAGCTAATCAATTAAAAGATGTGAAGTTATTAATGAATGACTCACAAAATACCCAATCCATTCAAAATGACCAAGTGGATGTTTTACTTTCTAAAGGCGTGAAAGCGCTTGCAATCAACTTGGTGGACCCATCCGCTTCAAAAACGATTATTGATAAAGCAAAAGGTGAGGATTTACCTATTGTGTTCTTTAATAAAGACCCTGGCGCAAAAGCGATTGCAAGTTATGACAAAGCGTATTATGTGGGAACAGATCCGAAAGAGTCTGGTTTAATTCAGGGGGATTTGATTGCCAAACAATGGAAAGCCAACCCAGAATTAGATTTAAACAAAGACGGTAAAGTACAATATGCTTTATTAAAAGGCGAACCAGGTCACCCTGATGCGGAAGCTCGTACCAAATATGTGGTGGAAGGCTTAGCTGCACAAGGTATTCAAAGCGAACAAATCTTTATGGATGCAGCATTGTGGGATGCGGCACAAGCAAAAGATAAAGTGGATGCTTGGTTATCAAGCGGTAAAGCAAAAGATATTGAAGTGATTGTCTCTAATAACGACGGTATGGCGTTAGGTGCATTGGAAGCAACGAAAGCGCATGGACGTAAATTGCCAATCTTTGGTGTAGATGCGTTACCAGAAGCGTTACAGTTGATCAAAAAAGGCGAATTAGCTGGCACGGTACTTAATGACAGCGAGGGGCAAGGTAAAGCTGTAGTGCAATTAGCGGCAAATCTTGCCGAAGGTAAAGCAGCTGGGGAAGGCACAAGCTGGAAAATTGAAGAGCGTGTAGTACGTATTCCTTACGTTGGCGTTGATAAAGATAATTTAGATAAATTCTTAAAATAAGTAAAGGTTTAGGCACGAGTAGAGTACTCGTGCCTATTTTTTAGGGAGTGAGATATGAAAAATGAAGTACTGCTCACAATGACAAATGTTAGTAAGTCTTTTCCTGGCGTGAAAGCACTAGATAAAGCGAACTTAACCGTAAAATCCCATAGTGTTCACGCCTTAATGGGGGAGAACGGGGCAGGCAAATCCACCTTGCTTAAATGCTTATTTGGGATTTATGCAAAAGATGAAGGCGAGATTTTATTTTTAGGCAAGCCTGTTAATTTTAAAACCTCAAAAGAAGCGCTTGAGAATGGGATTTCTATGGTTCACCAAGAGCTGAACCTCGTAAAACAAGTGAGTGTTATGGATAATCTCTGGCTTGGGCGTTATCCACTTAAAGGTCTTTTTGTTGATCTTGATAAAATGTATCGGGATACCAAAGCGATTTTTGATGAGTTAGATATTGATGTTGATCCGCGTGAAAAAGTGGCGAGACTTTCTGTTTCGCAAATGCAGATGATTGAAATTGCTAAAGCGTTCTCATATAACGCTAAAATCGTCATTATGGATGAGCCAACTTCCTCGCTTTCCGAAAAAGAGGTTGAGCATTTATTTAAAATTATCCAGAAATTAAAAGATCGAGGCTGCGGTATTATTTATATTTCGCACAAAATGGATGAAATTTTCAAAATTTGTGACGAAATTACCATTTTGCGGGATGGTAAATGGGTCAATACGGTTGCAATCAAAGACACTTCAATGGAACAAATTGTTTCAATGATGGTTGGGCGTGAATTAACCCAACGTTTCCCAGAAAAAACCAATCAGCCGAAAGAAACGGTATTAGTAGTAGAGCATTTAACTGCTAAAAACCAACCTTCAATTCAAGACGTGAGCTTTGAATTACGTAAAGGTGAAGTGTTGGGCATTGCGGGCTTGGTGGGGGCGAAACGTACTGATATTGTGGAAACCATTTTCGGTGTGCGTGAGAAATCAAGCGGAACCATTACGTTAAACGGCAAAGCGGTCAATAATCGCAATGCATTTGAAGCAATTAATAATGGTTTTGCATTGGTCACAGAAGAACGCCGTTCAACGGGTATTTATGCAAACCTCAGTATCGAATTTAACTCTTTGATTTCAAATATGAAATCTTACCTAGGTAAATTAGGTTTACTCAGCAATAAGAAAATGAAAAGTGATACCCAATGGGTCATTGATGCGATGAATGTTAAAACGCCATCTCATCAAACTAGCATTGGCTCACTTTCTGGTGGTAACCAACAAAAAGTGATTATCGGGCGCTGGCTTTTAACCCAACCCGAAATTTTAATGTTGGATGAACCGACTCGAGGCATTGATATTGGTGCGAAATTTGAGATTTACCAATTAATTCTCAATTTAGCCAATAAAGATAAAGGTATTATTATGATCTCCTCTGAAATGCCTGAGTTATTAGGGGTAACCGACCGAATTTTAGTGATGAGTAACGGAAAAGTTGCGGGCATTGTTGAAACCGCCAAAACGTCTCAAGAAGAAATCCTGCAGCTTGCTGCAAAATATTTATAAAAGCAAGGAGTGATGTATGTCCGCTTTAAAACAAAATCGCACCCTCGATTTTTTTAAACAAAATGCGATTTATTTTGTGTTATTAATTTTGTTAATTGTAATTATTGTGCAAGACCCAAGTTTCTTGAGTTTGCGTAACTTTAGTAACATTCTTTCTCAATCTTCAGTGCGGTTAATTATTGCATTAGGGGTTGCAGGCTTAATTGTTACGCAAGGCACAGACTTATCTGCAGGTCGCCAAGTGGGCTTGGCGGCGGTAATTACCGCAACATTGTTGCAATCTATGGAAAATATGAATCGAGTTTTTCCTGATTTAGTAGAAATTCCGATTCCAGTTGTAATGTTAGTTGTATGTAGTATTGGTGCAGTGATTGGCTTGGTAAATGGTTTTGTGATTGCGTATTTAAATGTCACACCGTTTATCGCTACTATGGGCACAATGATTATCGTATATGGGATAAACTCTCTTTATTATGATGCAGTAGGTGGTTCACCAATCGCAGGTTTTAGCGATAACTTTTCAACCTTCACACAAGGTTTCTTTCGTTTTGGCGATTTTAAACTTTCTTACATTACCATTTATGCGGTGATAGCAACTCTGATTATGTGGACGTTATGGAATAAAACTCGTTTCGGTAAAAATATTTTTGCGATCGGAGGAAATCCAGAGGCGGCGCGCGTTTCAGGGGTAAATGTACCGCTAAATCTAATGGGGATTTATATGCTTTCTGGCGCATTTTATGCCTTTGGAGGTATGTTAGAAGCAGGACGTATCGGCTCTGCAACCAACAACCTCGGCTTTATGTATGAAATGGATGCGATTGCGGCTTGTGTAGTGGGGGGCGTATCATTCGCAGGCGGTGTTGGAACGATTATTGGCGTGGTGACAGGGGTGATTATTTTTACCGTGATTAACTACGGCTTAACCTATATCGGCGTAAACCCTTACTGGCAATACATCATCAAGGGGGGCATTATCGTACTTGCGGTAGCGATTGACTCCCTTAAATATGCGAAGAAAAAATAAGATTTGCTAAATGACAAGCGGTCGAATTTCCGCTGAAATTTGCAAGAGAATTAACCATGGCGCTTGGCGGAATTTCTTGTTAGTGCCGTGGTTTTTTATCACCCTATTCTCACGTCTTGTGAGCGTGATATTTGCAAAATATTGCGGAAATTCGACCGCTTGTCTTTCTTGAATCTAACCACGTTCAACTTTAGAACGGATTAATTCGATAAGATCAGTGATTTCTTGGGTTGGTGCAGGGGCTTGGTGCATAAACCAGCGAAATAACTCGGGATCACTGTATTTTAGCATGGCGACAAAAGCTTGCTGCTGCACTTCGCTTAACTCATCAAAATACGTTTTATAAAATGGCATAATCATTTTATCTAGTTCACGCATTCCTCGACGGCATTCCCACTCAATTCTGAAACGATTTAATTCAGCCATTATTTCACCTCATGAATACGCAGTTCTTTTGGTACTTCAAATACCATATTTTCTTCACAGCCTTCTAGGTTGCTCACATCTGTTACCCCTAAAGTTTTTAAGCGTTCTACCACCGATTGTACCAACACTTCTGGTGCAGAAGCACCTGCAGTAATACCAATCGTTTTTACGCCATCTAACCAGCTTGGGTCAATATCTTGCGGACCATCAATCAATTTAGACGGTACGCCCATACGAGAAGCAAGCTCTGCTAAGCGGTTTGAATTTGAAGAGTTTTTTGAACCTACTACCAACACAAGTTGTGATTGTTTTGCTAATTCTCGCACGGCTTGTTGGCGGTTGGTAGTTGCATAACAAATATCGTTTTTACGCGGACCTTGAATCGCAGGGTATTTCTGTTTTAGTGCTTCAATCACACCGCTGGTGTCATCAATCGACAAGGTAGTTTGGGTCATAAAGGTTAATTCGTCTTGATTGCTCACTGGCAATTTAGCAATATCTTCAACAGATTCAACCAAGAAAATACCCGCATCTTGGTTATCATATTGCCCCATTGTCCCGATCACTTCAGGGTGACCTTCATGCCCAATGAGAATCGCTTTGGTACCTTTTTTACTAGCACGAGCTACTTGCATATGCACTTTGGTTACGAGCGGACAAGTTGCATCAAATACTTTTAAACCACGGCGTTTGGCTTCTTGGCGAACCGCTTGCGATACACCATGCGCAGAGAAAATTACAATTGCATCGTCTGGTACTTCGTCCAGTTCTTCAACAAAGATAGCGCCTTTCGCTTTTAAACTATCCACCACAAAGCGGTTATGTACCACCTCATGGCGAACATAAATTGGTGCACCGTGAATTTCAAGAGCAAGTTCTACAATCGAAATCGCGCGATCAACACCTGCGCAAAAACCTCTTGGGTTAGCTAATAAAATATTCATTTAATCACTCTTTTTCTTTTTGTCGGAGAAGGCTTCTAAAATCAGCAACCCTGCTCCCACCACAATAGCAATATCCGCCACATTAAACACAGGATAATGATAGATATCCCAATAAAAATCAAAGAAATCAATCACATAACCATTATACGCACGGTCGATAGCATTACCGATAGCACCGCCGATAATCAGCGCATATGCAGTATTTTCTAGTTTTTTGACCGCTTGATTACGCCAAAGCATCACAGTTAAACCCAATGAAATCACAATCGCCAGCCCTAAGAAAAAGTATTTCTGCCAGCCACCATGATCAGCTAAAAAGCTAAACGCTGCGCCATAATTATGCACATAAGTTAAATTGAAAATTGGTAACACGTTGACACTTTCATAGAGTTCAAAACGTTGTACCACAAGGTATTTGGTAACAAGATCGACAATGATTGTGATCACACTTAACCAAAGCCAACGAATACCAGATGCAGTTTTCATAATATTCCTAATTGCAAAAAATTTTAAAAATTAGACCGCTTGTTAAATAGCGTCTTCGTTTTCTTCACCTGTGCGGATACGGATTACACGTTCAACATCGTAGATAAAGATTTTACCATCACCGATTTTGCCTGTCTGTGCGGTATCCATAATTGCTTCAATGCATTCTTCCACTTGATCATCCGCTACTACGATTTCTAGTTTGATTTTAGGTAAGAAATCAATCGCATATTCTGCGCCACGGTAAAGCTCAGTATGCCCTTTTTGGCGCCCAAAGCCTTTAGCTTCGGTAACCGTCATACCTGTAATGCCTGCATCCGTTAACGCTTCACGCACATCATCAAGTTTAAATGGCTTGATAATCGCTTCAATTTTTTTCATCTCAGATTCCTATTTTCAATGTCTTTATTTTGCCATGTAAAATTTTTGCGAAATTTGACCGCTTGTTTAATCTTACTGCCGTTGCTTATCGTCTTGCTGATTTTGGGCGGAAACTTTCGCAGATTTCTGGGCGAGTGTCGATATAAATTTCACTCAATAGCTGTAAGCAATACGGTACTGCACTAAAAATGCCTCGTACTAGCGTGTTGCCTTGAGCATCTTTCACGCCCTCTAAGGTTTCTTTAATCGCTTTGGGTTGTCCTGGTAAATTTAAAATCAAAGAATCGTGACGAATCACGCCCACCTGACGAGATAGGATCGCAGTTGGCACAAAATGCAAGCTTACTTGGCGCATTTGTTCGCCAAATCCTGGCATTTCACGGTGTGCGATTGCAAGAGTTGCATCTGGGGTTACGTCACGCTTAGCAGGACCTGTACCGCCTGTGGTTAGCACTAAATGACACTTGTGTGTATCAACTAATTCAATCAATGTTTGTTCAATCACCGCTTGTTCATCGGGAATTAAACGGGTTTCCAGCTCAAATGGCTCGGTTAATGCCGTATTCAGCCATGTTTGTAATTCTGGAATGCCTTGGTCTTGATATATTCCGCTAGAAGCTCGATCTGATACTGAAACCAAACCGATTTTTAGTTTTTCTTTGCTTAACATTTTTTATTCCTTGCAATTTTAAGGCGGATATAAATCCGCCTAAATTTCACGATTATTACCTGTTAGTTTTTCTCTGGTGTTGCTGGCGCTGGCTGATTTTCTTGTGCTTTCAGCATCGACATCGCCATATTAATACTTTTTTCTACTGTAGCACGGCGTGGCTCACCCTCTGGAATCAGTTTTAACATCATGCCCCAAGTCATTGCAGCCATTTTGTAGTCTTCTTCTTCAAACGAGCTGAAAGCAAGCAAGCTCAGCGCATCTAAATTAGTATGATCTTGGCGTAAAATTTCTTTTAACACCGCTTTGCCTTTGTCTTTATCAGTTTGATCTTGTGAGAACATTAGCACTTGCGCATAACTGCCTTTATATTGCAGATTTTGCGGGTCGAGTTTGCTGGCTTTTTCGTAACTTTCCAGCGCTAATTGACCGTCGTCTTTCGCCATACCGATTTGCCCTAACATAAACCAACCTTTAGCATCGTTTGGCTTTTCTTGTAACTCTACACGTAGTGCCATCGCAAATTGGTTTAGCTCTTGTTCAGACAAAGGGTTTGTGTCTTCGTCTTTGATTCGCTCATAAAAATACGCTAATTTTTTATGTGTCATATCAATCATGGTACCAGCCTGCCATGATCCAACACTCACATAAGCTGTTGTGCCGATAATGCCTACTGCTAGCAGTAACACGGCAAACCAAATTTTGCCAACGTGGCTTTGTGGGTTTACCGTGGTTTCTGCGTGTTCAGGAATATCGTCCAATAAACTTTGTTGAAGCTCTAATTTAGTTTTTTCAGGATCATCAATCACCCCTTCATTTGCTTCACGTTCTACTTCTTTTAAGCGCTCAAAATAGAAGGCTTTGTTTAAGCTATTACGCTTTACGCCCAGTGATTGTGTACGTTTGGTTAATAGCGGATAAAATGCAATTAAACAAATCACAATGGTCATCACCGAAACAATAATCCAAAAGTTCATTAGTTGTCCTTATCGTTAAGAATTTGATTTAAACGTGCTTGATCAAGTGTTGATTTCGCAGAATTTTGACTAAATTCGACCGCTTGTTTGGCTTTAGCTTTACGTCCCCAAATCAAGCCAAAACCAAATAGCAACAAGGCGATCGGCAATGCCCAAAGTAATACAGTTGCAGGTGTTACAGGCGGATTGTAAGTTATAAAATTGCCATAGCGTTCGATCATATAATCGACCACTTCATCTTTATTTTTACCTTGCTTTAATAACTCTAATGTTTTCGCCCGCATATCGGTGGCAATCGTTGCATTTGAATCGGCAATATTGTTGTTTTGACATTGCGGACAACGCAATTCTTGAATCAACGCTCGATAATCCGACTCCTGCTGAGCATTATCAAATTGGTTAAATTCAACTGGGGCGGCAGTGGCAATTGCACTTACCATTAAAAAAATTGGGAAGAGTTTTTTCATTTTATTAAATATCCTACGTTCCATAATGTAATTGATTTTTCACAAATAAGATTTTTAAATAACCCTTGATATAATTTTATATTGTTATCTGGTATTGTTAAGTTATTTTTAGTGTTTATTTCATTGCGAGGAAGAAAAACTTTATACTTACTATCTTCATATAATACTCTTCCACAATAAACTCTTTTTGTTGGGTTTAATTTGTTTATTGCAACGTTTATAAGATTCTTATGGTGATCTAATATATATTCCTCATGGTTGGTAATTATGTATGGTTTTTCGTTGTTATTATGGATTCCAAGAATAGTTAATAATATCTTTCCATTGGCAGACATAAATAGCATAATAATAAAAAATATAATTATATGCAGATTGATAATTGTTTTGATGCGTTTTACCTTTCCCATAAAGTAAAAAGAGTAACTTGTATGGAGTAAGGTTAATATAAATATGCTTATCCAGTAAACAGTTATGTTTTCATCGAAAAATATATATGCAAATACTGATATAAATAGAGAAGTAGTAATTGCTGCCAAAATATAAAATCCATATCCAAAATAGATATCTATATAATCAATTAATTCGTGATTTTCTTGTTCTTGATTATGTTTTAAGACTACTTTTATGGTTAATATTATGGCAATTGTTAAGCATAAGATTATATATATTAAGTATTCGTATAGATAATAAAATGTTATTGCTGATATAATGTTTAATAGAATAAAAATTATTATTTGTGTTTTTTTACTAATAAGATTATTGCTTTTTCTGGTTTTCCCGATTTTAAATGATATGGATGATATTCCATATGCCATAAAAAGTGTTGTAAAAAATATCGCTACCCCAGTTAAAGATAGAAATATCTCTTTTGAAGTGGAGAGAGAAAATAAATTTCTAACTCCAATTTCGTTTAAGTATATAAATGTAGTAAATGTTCCAAAGAGGAAAGAACAGAATGAAATTCTTGCAATTGTTATATAAGATAAATAATGCTGAATAATTCTTCTTTTCTTGTAATCTATGAAGCTCATATTATATTCACCCTACTTCAATCCTTCATAAATCGGCTTTAATACTTGATTCCAAACTTGAATATTAACATCACCTGCGTGGCGGTAGTGGATAACGCCATTGCCGTCGAGAATAAAAGTTTCGGGGGCGCCATAAACGCCAAGGTCTAAGCCCAATGAGCCTTTTGGATCATATATAATGGCTTTATATGGGTTGCCATATTGTGCAAGAAATTTCATTGCCTTAGCGCGTTCGTCTTTGTAGTCGATACCGACAATTTCTATACCTTGTTTGGCAAGTTGTGTAAGATATTCATGTTCAGCGTAGCAGGTTGGACACCAAGTCGCCCACACGTTTAATAAACGTGGTTTGCCTGTTTTCACCACATTCTGATCGATCAGTTGCTTTTCATCTAACACCGATTCTAATTGGAAATCGGAAATGGTTTTGCCGATTAATGCGGATTCTAATTTTTTCGGGTCATCACCCTGCGCATTACGTGAAAGTTGCACCATAAATGCAATGGTTAAACCTAAAAAAATGATTAAGGGGAGTAACAGTTTTTTATTCATAACAAGCGGTCTTTTTTATGTGAAATTTTACAATTAGCTTAACAAAAAATTATGGATTTATCGCCTACTAATTCACGCTATTTTGCCTTTTGTTTAAAGCGGTCAAATTTAGGCGAAATTTTGCAAATAAAAGCATCTGGTGGTGCTTTTGTTCTATTTCCTTAGTTTGACGGTTTGAATAGCATGATCTTCACCTTTCACTAAAATTAAGTTTGCACGCTCACGACTTGGCAGAATATTTTGCTTTAAGTTTAAGCCGTTAATTTCGTTCCAAATGGTGGTAGCAGTTTGAATCGCTTCTTGTTCGGATAATTTTGAATAATGATGAAAGTAGGCATTTGGATCAGAAAATGCGCTACGGCGGAATTTTAAGAAACGATGCACATACCATTCTTTCAGCAAATCTTCATCCGCATCGACATAAATTGAAAAATCGACAAAATCTGAAACAAACACATTATGTGGGCTAGAAGGGTAATTCATACCGCTTTGCAATACGTTCAATCCTTCCAAGATTACAATATCTGGCTGATCAACCACATTATATTGGTCTGGAATAATGTCATAGGTTAAATGTGAATAGATTGGTGCTTGCACGTGGCGTTTGCCTGATTTAATGTCAGACACAAAGCCGATTAAGCGGTGAATATCATAAGATTCAGGAAAACCTTTTTTCTTCAGTAAATTCTTTTCTTCTAACGTTTTTAATGGATAGAGAAAGCCATCAGTTGTGATTAAATCCACTTTGCGTTCTTCAGGCCATTGCGAAAGTAGCGCTTGTAAAATACGAGCTGAGGTACTTTTTCCAACAGAAACGCTCCCTGCAATGCTAATAATATAAGGCACTTTGGGTGCTTCAACCCCTAAAAAGCGCTGCATTACAGTTTGGCGTTTGAGATTTTCTTCTATGTAGTAGTTGATCAGACGTGCCAAAGGTAAATAGATAGTGCTAACTTCTTCTAAAGAGAGAGCTTCATTAAAACCAAGTAACGGTTTTAAATCTTGTTCGGTTAGCTTTAATGGCACTGATTTGCGTAATTCAGCCCATTTTTGGCGATCAAAAGTTAAAAAAGGAGTAATTTTGTTTGATTTTTGCAGGCTCATTGCCAAATTCTCTAGTTTTCAAGTAGTGCAGTTTGCATTTTCAACGGAATGCGCGGCCACAAATATACAATATAAATGCAAAAATAGGGCGTTTTATCTAGCTAAAATAGATGAAAACATACAAAAAACAGGCGTTTTGAATATTAAACAAGCGAAAAAACAACTTTTTTAGATTTTTTTGAAAAAACGCTTGCACACTTTTAAAATTTCCCTATAATGCACCTCACTTGCTTACGACAACGCAACGCCGACTTAGCTCAGTAGGTAGAGCAACTGACTTGTAATCAGTAGGTCACCAGTTCGATTCCGGTAGTCGGCACCATTATTGCAAATCGTAGTTAAGTATTCAATTATCGTGGAGGGATTCCCGAGCGGCCAAAGGGGGCAGACTGTAAATCTGTTGGCTCAGCCTTCGAAGGTTCGAATCCTTCTCCCTCCACCATTTCCTGTTTAATTGAATCGCATATGACATCGGACAGACGAATTTAGAACAGCGGGCATCGTATAATGGCTATTACCTTAGCCTTCCAAGCTAATGATGCGGGTTCGATTCCCGCTGCCCGCTCCAAGCGCTGATATAGCTCAGTTGGTAGAGCGCACCCTTGGTAAGGGTGAGGTCGGCGGTTCAAATCCGCCTATCAGCACCACTTATCTCTTCTAAATTTCATCTTTTCAATGTTTTAAATCTTAGTAACAATTTCTACATTTGGTTAATGTGGTTATGTACCATTTGTAACCGTGTTTGTTTAAGAGGCTTTTAAAAATGTCTAAAGAAAAATTTGAACGTACAAAACCGCACGTTAACGTGGGTACAATCGGCCACGTTGACCATGGTAAAACAACTTTAACAGCAGCGATCACAACTGTATTAGCGAAACACTTCGGTGGTGCAGCTCGTGCATTCGACCAAATCGATAACGCGCCAGAAGAAAAAGCGCGTGGTATCA
>NZ_CABFJY010000011.1 GCF_901687125.1 Actinobacillus vicugnae | reverse complement strand
TTAAATCCAAAACCCACAAGGGAAATGGATTTAACGAATTACGCTTTGAAGATGAAAAAGACCGAGAAGAAGTGTTTATCCATGCACAAAAAGACCAAAACAACGTGGTGAATCATGACGAAACCACCCAGATTGGCAATGACCGCACGGAAAGTGTGGGGGTAGATGAATCGATTACGATTGGACAAGACCAACAAAACCGCATTGGGCGTAATCGCATCACCAAAATTGAAAAAGACAACATTTTAAATATCGGCAACAGCCAATTGATAGATGTGTATGCCGACAGCTTAATCAAAGTGGGCAACGACTATATTATTGAAGTGGCGAATAACGGCGACTGGACAAGCGGTGAATTTTTTGAACAACTTTGCGAAACCTTCCATTGTGAAGGTTATGACGAGGTGATATTAGAAAGCGCGGGCGGTCGGGTAATCTTTAATGCGGAAGGCGTGACTTTTGAGGGCAATGTGCGGATTGAGGGGAGTTTGGTGTATGAGAGTGGTTCGCCTGAAGCGGTGGAGGCATTTAAATTAGCAGTGAATCAAGCTCAGGAGTTTTGTCCTGATTGTTTAAGAATGGAAAATAACAATGACTGAAAATCCTATAACCAGATATGGTTTATTTGAAGGCGCATTAATTCCCGAAATGTGGTTATATTTAGATATTTGGCAACTACCTTACGAACCGCTTTATCGATATGACAGCTCGGCGATTATTGAAGTGATTCCTTATTTAATTGAACTGAATACCAACTTAAACAAGCAAGTGGTAGAAGATTTTCTTACAAAGGATAGCTACCATTCAGGTTTAATTATTGAATCAACGGACGATCTCCGCTCTTTAGTTGAACGACTTGCTTATTTTTATCATATAGTTGGTGAAGATGGTGAGCCTTATTTAAGGCGCTATTTTGATATAAGGCTTTTTAATCGATTTCTTAATACGCTGCCTCAGCATCAATGCGAACAGTTATTTTCTCAAAATACGACTTTTTATTATTTAGATAAAACCAAGCTGTTTTACCATAAAATTGATTTTCAAAATCAAAAAATTACATTCTCTCAGGTGATAAAAGAAGATTTTCTGGCAGGTATCTTATGAAAAATTTTCTTAAAAAACTGACCGCACTTTTACTGTTTGGTGTGACGCTATTCATAACGGCATGTTCTCAACCCGACTTTCGGGAGGTGTTTTTTAAAAATCGCCCTTGTGCCGAAATAAAATATCAATGTTTAACGCAACCGCAGGAGAATGTAATGGAATTTGAAGTAGGGACTTACCGTTTAAGTAAGGAAGAGCAAGAAAAAGTTAAGCAGGCTGAAACCTTAAAAGTGTATCGTGAAATTGCCCATATGTTAGAGATTTATTATCCCGGCTTTTGGGACGGTGTGGATGATGAAAAGGTGAAGTTGGCTTGGATGGAAAAAGCCGATGTAATTACTAAAAAATATTTTGGCGACAAACGACCAAGAGTTAGGCTAGAAACAATGTCGCATATTTGTGGTATTATCGGGTTGGGTTTTGAAGACGATCCTCAATATCAATTTGTGGTAAAACGTATTCAGGAAGATCCATATTTTGCTTTAGGTCAAATTATTGATTATTTACGCTTTGAAGTACTTAAAAAAGATTATGATGTAGGGGGAACACAATACAATAACTGGAGTTTGCGCGGTTTTAGAGAAGGGATGCCACCAGTAACCCGTCACGTACCAAGTTTTAGTCAGGAATGGTTACCCGATAACCCTGAAGAGAATGTTTGGAGTATCTATAAGGAATTTCTTCAAAACGGAGGTAAAAGATGAATTTGACTTGTAAGGTAATTCGTATTGGGGTGTTTTTTGACGGCACGGGGAATAATTTGTATAACGATGAAGCGAGCCGCAGTGAAAACGGCATCAGTAATATCGGTAAACTGTATCGGTTATATCCGCACGAAACATTCCAAGGGGATAAACTAAAAATGGAATGCTCGATTTTTACCATGCCGATTTATATTGAAGGGGTAGGTACGGCAAACAAAAAAAGTGATAGTGATATAGAACAGGGAACTGGCTCTGGAGGGGGAAAACGTATTCGGCAGGCTATAAAGAAAATAGCAACCCTTCGTGAACTTTTCCCTAAAGATAAATATAAATGCTATATTGATGTGTTTGGCTTTAGCCGTGGGGCGGCGTTGGCACGGGATTTTATTAATACAATGAATAGAGATGAACCTAGCAATGGTTTTGATTACATCTTTAAATTTGTAGGCATATTTGACACGGTGGGTTCATTTGGTTTGGCGGGCAATAATATCAATTATAAGCCTTTAACCGATAAGTATTTTTACAGCGAGACCCGTACCGTGGATTACGAACTGCGCGGTAAAGTCCCCCCAGCAGAATATTATGAAGAGTATAATTTTAACCTTAGCCCGAAAAGTGCGGAGAAAATTGTGCACTTTGTTGCTTTAGATGAATATCGTGAAAATTTTCCGTTATCGGATACGCAAGATGTGGGCGAAACTTATTATTTTATTGGTGCGCATTCGGACGTAGGCGGTGGATACCCGAAGAAAACAAAGGAAAATATTTTTGATTATTTACTTAAAACAAGCATAGCTGAAGCCAAGGCGGAAATTGAAAATCCACCCAATGGCATAAAATTTGGTACGAATTGGCAATATACAGATAAACATCCCGAAGTAGCCTCTGCATTAAAGGGAAAACGTTTTATTGAATGCCGAGGAATACGAGAGGTATCTGACGATTTGCAGCGTGTTACTTTTGTAGCTATGTATAATTTGGCGGTAAAAGCAGGCGTTCCTTTTTTACCGTTCACGGAAAAGGTGAGTAAAGAAAATATGCAAGCACTGAGTAATCAAGTTGCAGGCACGCGGTATACACCGTTGCCTAAAATAGGTATGTTAGATGAACGTTGGAAACCAGAATTAAAGCAATATTACGATATAGCGACCAAGAATATTACTGCACTAGGAAGTTTTTTAGGTGCAAATACTCGATACAATAATGAAACTGGTACTCATTCAAGAGAAAAACATCATTTAAAAATTTTAGCAATCTATGCGCATAATTCATCGCAAGAACATATAAATGCCATGCAAACTTTCAATCCGCCTCCTTTTGGATTTAAGCATCGTCTTAAAACTAACGCAACGGGGGGGATTGCAAATGGTCCACGAAGAGTTGTCGCAAATAACCAGCTGGTGATGAGAGAAAAATATACTAATAACTCAAAACAGGCGAAAGTGTTAAAATAGTGTATAACTAATATTTTAATCTTACACGATAGGAAAAAACATGGTAGTTCAATCCGATTACTGCATAGCTTAAAAGTGAATGGCGAGACTGAATTTGATGTAGTAAGTTTTGTGTGAAAAGAAGGGCTTTCACAGTTATTTCGTTTGGAATTAGAGCTGGCGAGTTTTAATCCAAGTCCTGTTTTTTCATTAATTTTAGATAATGGTGCAACCTTAACCATGTTTTAGAATAGAAATACATTATAACTGCGGTAAAATCCGTGTAAACAACATTATCAGACCTCAGTTGCTCTCGAGTTATCGGCAAGTAGCTGATTGGGTATTCGGCACGGCAACGGTATAAATATTGCTATTACGCTTTAAAAGCCCAAATACAGCGGTTTTACCACTTGCCCCTCGCCCTCTTTTCTCACCCAAATAGTTATGAACCACTTGCGCAAGTTTATGCTGCAAACGCTGAGCAAGTAGTTAATTACTTCCATTGCAATCAAATTGGTATTTCGAGAAAAATGACGGACAGCTAAAGGGATATTATTTTGAAAGGGGGAGCCTATCTTTTAGACATATTTCCTCAAATTCTAGGTGTTGGTAATATGATATTGTTGATGATAACCGTTTAATAACCATTGCCAATTTTGCTCATTAAATTGAATATTCAAACGTCCTTGCTCCTTGATAAAAGATCGCAACAAGCGGGCTAAATTTTCTGATTTCCAATTATCTCCAGTGGAAGTTCCGCATTTATCGAAATCTATTAAGAAAAATTGACCGCTTGTCGGCACAAATAAAATATTATGAATATTGAGATCTGAATGATGAACTTGATGATCGTGCAATTGGCGAATCAGCTTGCCGATTTGTTGATATTGTTCATCTGTAAGTGAATTGGTTTGTAAAAACTTACTCAAATCTTGCGCGCCTTCAATTTTTTCTAACATGATATCGGCTTGATACCAACAGCAAGTTTTTTTTACCTTTAAAGCAATGGGGCGAGGTACGGGTAAATTCCACTCGCATAGTTTTGCCAATAATGAAAATTCTTGAAATGCTCTGGTATTTTCTAGTCCATTAAAGAAATATTGATCTTTGACTAATTTGCCAAAAAGCCCGCCTCGATAATAATGTCGAAGTACCACATTTACGTCTAATTCTGTTTGAGTATTTAAAAACCAAGTGATACCTCTGCCTTTTGATGAACCTAACAAGCGGTCGGAATTGACAAAATTTTTGCAATTTAGTAATGATTTGACAGTTTCTAATTGGGAATTAGGTACAAGATCGGCATTAAAATGGTAAAAAATCATACAAGTAATTTATATTGGTTATTATTAAGTTAAATTTTAGTGCTATTTTTTTTTATGTCAATTTGTTAAAATTCTCGCCTTAATTTTTAGAGGAACCCCAATGAGCATTATCTCCGCAGAAGCCCAAAAAGTGCGTGAAGCCTTGCTTGCGAAAGGCATTGAAACCCCAACTATTCAACTTACCAAAGACAAAGATTCTCGTCGTGCAGAAATTCAACAACATATGCGTTCAGTGATGGAATTGCTTGGCTTAGACCTGAAAGACGATAGTTTGGAAGAAACGCCACATCGCTTAGCAAAAATGTATGTAGACGAAATCTTTAGCGGCTTAGATTATGCGACTTTCCCGAAAATTACGAATATTGAAAATCGTATGAAAGTCAGCGAAATGGTGTTAGTGGATGATATTACGCTTACTTCAACTTGTGAACATCATTTTGTTACGATTGACGGTAAAGTTGCGGTAGCATATTACCCGAAAAAGTGGGTGATTGGTTTATCGAAAATTAATCGAGTGGTGCAATTTTTTGCGCAACGGCCGCAAGTGCAAGAGCGTTTTACCGAACAGATTCTTACTGCATTCCAAACCATTTTAGAAACTGAAGATGTGGCGGTTTATGTGAAAGCAACCCACTTCTGCGTAAAATGTCGTGGTGTAAAAGATACTAACAGCTATACCGTAACCTCCGCATTTGGTGGCGCTTTCTTAGAAGACCGAGAAACTCGCAAAGAGTTTTTAGGTTTAATCAATAAATAATGAAGTGGGCTAAGCCCACTTTTTGTTCTCTCGCTTGCTTAAAACAGAAAACAAGCGGTCAAAAAAACGAGAAATTTTACCAATGAAAATCGCATTAGGCATTGAATATGACGGTAGCCGTTATTTCGGTTGGCAGCGGCAAGATGAAGTGGAAAGTGTTCAACAAAAATTAGAAGAGGCGCTTTCTGTGGTGGCGAATGAGCCTGTGGAAGTATTTTGTGCGGGGCGAACGGATTCAGGTGTACACGGCACGGGGCAAGTAGTACATTTTGAAACGGATGTGATACGCCCTTTACAAAGTTGGTGTTTCGGTACGAATGCGAATTTAACGGATGATATTGCGGTGAAATGGGCAGTTGAGGTTAGCAAAGATTTCCATGCACGTTTTAGTGCGACAGCAAGACGTTATCGCTACATTATTTTTAATAACAAATTGCGTTCGGCAATTTTGCCGAAAGGCGTGTCGCATTATCACCATGAGTTAGATCACCAAAAAATGCACGAAGCGGGTCAATTTTTACTGGGCGAAAATGATTTTAGCTCGTTCCGTGCTGCAAAATGCCAATCACATACCCCATGGCGTAATATTCACCATTTAAATGTTAGCCGTTTAGGCAATTATATTGTGGTGGATATTCAAGCAAATGCGTTTGTGCATCATATGGTACGTAATATTGTTGGTAGTTTGATTGAAGTCGGGCAGGGCAGGCAACCTGTAGAGTGGATTCAATGGTTATTAGCGCAAAAGGATAGAACGCTTGCTGCACCAACGGCTAAGGCGGAAGGATTATATTTGGTGGATGTGCATTACCCTGAACATTTTGGCATTCCCAAAACGGCATTAGGCCCACTATTTCTAGCAGATAACTAGATAACCAACCAAAGAAAAAGCCAAATCAATTGATTTGGCTTTACGTTTAATCATTAGAGTTGCAGATTATTGTACGCTTTTTAATGTACTGTCTGTGCGACGAGCTTCATTTTTATGCACTAATTTATTTAATTGTGTTTCGAGTTTTACTTCTACTTCATTAATTGCTTTATATAAATCTTCATTATTCGCCTTCGCAAAAAGTTCTCCAACTGGAGTGCCAATTGATGCTTCAACTTCATAGCTGTTTGGCAATTTATGAATCATAAAATGTGGGTTAATTAATTGTGTTTGCCATTTTTCGAGTTTCGCTAAGCGTTCTTCAATATGGGTACGGATTGCAGGAGTGACGTCCATTTGTTTACTTGAAATATTGATTGTCATAGCATTTTCCTCTTTGTGAAGGGGTTATTAAGTTGATTTCAAAATATGACTTTTACTCCAAAATATCAAGTTAAAAAATAAAGCAAAATTTAAAAATTTGATCTACTTAACACTTTTTCTGTGTTTTTGATTATAATCTATGCGAAAAATAAGGATGACGAAACATGACTGATAATCAAAAATTTCCTCCATTTGAATGGCGATTTTTGCACCCTAAACATTGGGGGCTTTGGCTTGCTTTAGGGCTATTTAAACTGATTTTGTGCTTGCCTTACCCTATGTTAGTCGTGCTAGGCAAAGGCTTAGGCAAACTGTTTGCCAAGCTAGGGTTTGGTAAACGTAGAATGCGAATTGCACGCCGTAATTTAGAACTTTGTTTTCCTGATTATTCTGAAGAACAAATCCAAACAATTTTGGAAAAAAATGTTGAATCTATTGGTATGGCAATTATTGAAACAGGCATGGCGTGGTTTTGGTCGGATAAACGTATTCTAAAGTGGTCTAAAATTGAAGGATTAGAACATCTGAAAAACCAGCCAGAAGGCGTGGGAATTTTGTTTGTTGGGGTACATTTTTTGACTTTAGAAATGGGGGCTCGTATTGTTGGACTTCATCATCAAGGCATTGGTGTGTACCGTCCAAATGATAATCCGTTACTGGATTGGATCCAATTTCGTGGGCGAGTGCGTTCAAATAAAGCAATGCTCGATCGTAAAGATTTACGCGGTATGATTCGTGCGCTAAAAGCTGGTGAGACAATCTGGTATGCACCAGATCATGACTATGGTCGAAAAAATAGTGTATTTGTGCCATTTTTTGCGGTTGAAAAGGCTTGTACCACAGCGGGAAGCCGAATGTTATTACGCTCAGCACCGAATACCGTTGTAGTGCCATTTAGCCCAATTAGGAATAGTGATTTTTCTGGTTATACGGTAAAAATAAGTCCAGCTGTTGATTTTAGCGAATGTGAAAATGAATTAGATACCGCCCTGAAAATGAATAAAGTGGTTGAAACAGAAATTTTGAAGGCGATAAGTCAATATATGTGGTTGCACCGACGTTTTAAAACACGTCCTCAAGAATCAGATAAAAGTCTATATGATTAAAATAAACCCAACACTTAATTTTGTGTTGGGTTTATTTTATCGACTTAAATAAATTTTTTTCGTAGTTATTCGTAAAAAGTGCTTGCATATTTAAAGCGAATTTAGCAAGCTAGCAAGAAACATTGCACATAACAAAAAAGTACAGGAGATGATTATGGCAACCCCTTTATTTCACGGTAGTATTGTGGCACTTGTCACACCAATGACACACGGCGAAGTCAATTATGATGAGTTAAAAAAATTGGTTGAATATCATGTTCAAGCAGGCACGCATGGTATTGTTTCTGTAGGAACAACTGGCGAATCAACCACATTAAGCATTGATGAAAATGTTAAGGTTATCAAGAAGACTGTGGAATTTGCGGATGGCCGCATTCCTGTTATTGCAGGTACAGGTTCGAATGCAACCAGCGAAGCTATTATTTTAACTAAATTGCTTACTAACAGCGGTGTTGCAGGTTGTTTAAGTGTTGTGCCTTATTACAATAAACCTACCCAAGAAGGAATGTATTTGCACTATAAAGCGATTGCAGAAAGTACTGATCTTCCACAAATTTTATATAACGTACCAGGACGTACAGGGAGCGATTTAAAACCTGAAACCATTGGCCGTTTAGCCGAAATTCCAAATATTGTTGGTGTGAAAGAAGCAACGGGGGATTTAAGTCGTCTTCCTTTAATTAAACAATTAGCGGGCGAAGATTTCATTTTCTTAAGTGGCGATGATGCGACAGGTTTAGCATCAATGAAATTAGGCGGGCAAGGCGTGATTTCTGTAACAAACAATGTGGCTGCAGCAGATATGGCAAAAATGTGTGAATTAGCATTAGCAGGTAACTTTGATGAAGCCGAAGCCATCAACCAGCGCTTAATGGCTTTGCACCATGATCTCTTTATTGAAGCGAACCCAATACCTGTGAAATGGGCTGCATACAAATTAGGTTTAATCAGTGAGCCAAATTTACGTTTACCATTAACCACATTATCAGAAGCGGCTCAGCCAGTAGTATTAGCCGCATTGCAAAAAGCAGGTTTAATTTAATCGCTTGTTCTTGATAAACAAAAACTCCGTGTAATGACACGGAGTTTTTTTATGAGGAAGCGGTCAACTTTTGCTAAAAAGTTACAGTACTTAATTTAGAAAAGCTCAAGTACCTTGGCAAATACCATGACAACACCATAAGCGAGTGGAATGGTAACAAAAAACCAACGTAACCAAACCAAACAACCGCCGTGAGCAACTTCTTCTGCCACCAAATAAGTATCAGAAATTACTGTTTCATCACTTGGTTTGGCACTATGAGCGGCTTCTTTAATTGGTAATTCGTGATGTTTTTCATGTACTGCTTTTACTGCTAAATTACATAATAAACCCACAATTAATAATCCCGCCATAATATACATAGTGACGCTATAGGCGTGTGCCGCTGGCACGCCATTGTCAATTTGCATTTGGCGAATATAATTGACTAACACAGGGCCAGCGACAGCTGCGGTTGACCATGCGAGTAATAAGCGCCCGTGAATTGCACCGACTTGGTAAGTACCGAATAAATCACGTAAATAAGCAGGAATTGCTGCAAAACCACCGCCATACATTGAAATAATCACACAGAAACCAATCACGAATAGGGCTTTATTTCCACTTTCGCCAAGAGATGGAATAGCAAAGTACAAGACCGAACCAAGCAAGAAGAAAATCGAGTATAAATTTTTACGCCCAATTTTATCTGAAATACTTGACCAAAAGAAACGTCCACCCATATTAAATAAGCTAAGTAAACCAACAAAGCCTGCGGCTGCTAAGGCACTGATAGCTGCTTGTTTACTCACTGAAACTTCTGAAAACAACTCTTGAATCATCACAGAAGCTTGACCTAATACACCGATTCCAGCGGTAACATTCAAACATAAAATCCAGAAAAGTAGCCAGAATTGTGGCGTTTTCATCGCTTTATTTACCCCAACATTATGTGTGCTAACCAATTTATTTTTCAGTGTGCTATCCACAAAACCTTTTGGCTTCCATTGTGGATGTGGTAGGCGAATAGTAAATACGCCAAACATCATCAAAATAAAGTAGAGAATACCGAGTACAATAAAGGTTTCAGCAATACCTACTGAAGTAGGGCTACTAAAGAAATTCATTAATGCAACTGAAATAGGTGAAGCGAACATTGCACCACCACCAAAGCCCATAATTGCCAATCCTGTTGCCATACCAGGTTTATCTAGGAACCATTTCATTAAGGTTGAAACAGGGCCGATATAACCCAAGCCTAAACCGATGCCACCTAACACCCCATTGCCTAAATAGAGCAGCCATAGGCTGTGCGTGTGTACGCCAAGCGCTGCGACTAAAAAACCTAAGCTGAAGCACAAACTTGCAACAAACATTGCTTTACGAGGGCCAACACGCTCCATCCAAGTACCAAATAGTGCAGCAGATGCGCCAAGTACCGCAAGCGCAATGCTGAATATCCAGCCAATAGTGGTCAGTTTCCAATCGTCTGTGGTTGATTGAGTGATACCAATCACTTTGGTAAGTGGGACATTAAATACCGAGTAAGCGTAAATTTGCCCAATTGATAAATGTACCGCCAGTGCTGCAGGGGGAATAAGCCAACGATTAAATTGCAAAGGTGCAATCGTCTTTTCACGATCTAGAAATGACATGGAAGCTCCAGCTTGTAATTAACATTAATTTAACATTAGTATAACACTAATTTCCATTTGCGCAAACGTTTGCGCAACATCTTTGCTAAATAGATAGGCAATAAAAAGCCTCTTTAAATAAAGAGGCTTCGTCAGATAAAAATGAGAGAAATTAGACCGCTTGTAAATGCGCTTGATAGGCTTGTAAGGTGTTTTGCATAAGCATCGCAACTGTCATTGGGCCTACACCGCCTGGAACGGGTGTGATAAAGCTTGCTTTGGGTTCTGCCGTTGCATATTCTACATCACCAATTAATTTTCCTTCCACTCGGTTGATTCCAACATCGATCACAATCGCTCCCGCTTTAATCCATTCGCCTTTTACAAAGTTTGGCTTACCCACACCTGCAACAACAATATCGGCTTGTGAAATGTGGTAGGCGAGATCTTTAGTTCGACTATGCGTTATAGTTACAGTACAGCCTGCAAGTAATAATTCCATTGCCATTGGACGCCCGACGATATTTGAAGCGCCAACTACCACCGCATGTAAGCCAGCAAGATTTACTCCTGTGCTTTCAAGTAGTTTCATTACACCGTATGGGGTGCAAGAACGGAGTGTCGGGATTTTTTGGCATAAACGTCCAACGTTATAAGGGTGAAAACCATCCACATCTTTGTGTGGCACAATTGCTTCAGTTACTTTAGTCGCATCAATTTGCTTTGGTAATGGTAATTGCACCAAAATACCATCAATGGAATCATCGTAGTTTAGTTGCTCAATAATTGCGAGTAATTCGGTTTCACTTGTTTCAGCAGGAAGATCATAAGATTTTGATTCAATGCCGATTTCAGCACAACTTTTACGCTTACTATTTACATATACCTGAGAGGCTGGATCCATACCGACTAAAATAACCGCTAAACCTGGTTTACGTTTACCTTGTGCTATATAAGCTTGGATTTGCTCAGCAATATTGGCTTTTACTTGCTTTGCGACTGTAGTCCCTGAAATGATTTGTGCGGTCATAAATTCTCCCATGTTAATGTATATTGTTACAAACGTTTGCTATTTTGGCAGAAAAAAGGTGATTTGCAAGTAGGATATCAGCTAATTTCTACTTCGTAATTGCGAACAAAGTTCAAGCAATTAATCGGCATTTAGCAAAAAATAGATTGACGAGATTTTTGATAAGTCTATAATAAATATCACTTTTCAGTCGGCGAGTAGCGCAGCTTGGTAGCGCAACTGGTTTGGGACCAGTGGGTCGTAGGTTCAAATCCTATCTCGCCGACCACTTATCTTTCATAAATATTTCTTCCTATATTTATTTCACTTGCGCCCTTAGCTCAGCTGGATAGAGCAACGCCCTTCTAAGGCGTGGGTCAAAGGTTCGAATCCTTTAGGGCGTGCCATTTAATTCCTTTAAATTCAATCACTTATCTATTAAGTAACAAGTTTTAAACTTGATTCATTTTGCGAATGTTCCGTAAATGTACCATAGTGTTGTACTTCTTGGCATATAGTTCCAAATAGCAAGCGGTCGAATTTTAGAAGTTTTTTGCAAATTTCTTGGTATGTTTATGGGCGTGCACAAAACTCGCTCCTACATCATTGAAACAAATCTGCGCTGTTGTGCTTTTGTTACATAATAACACGAAATTTCTGCCAAAATTCGACCGCTTGTAATGGCTTGATTACCAGCTACCGCCAGCGCCACCGCCACCAGAGGAACCACCACCGAAGCTGTCGCCACTGCCTCGGCTTCCACTGCCGAATCCGCTACCAAAACCGCCAGATGAACCGCCTCCGAATCCGCCTCTACGACGAGATGAATTAATGATAATTCTGCCTAATTGGTCTGCGGAGCTTGGGCTGATATATTGATTGCCTCTGCTAGGACGGAAAATTACAAAGATCACCATTCCCGCAATAAGGAAGAACAATAAACCATCAATTTGATCTAACTGTTCGCTAGATTCTTTACCGTAGCTATCGTAAGCCGCATATTCACCGTTAATTGCCGCCATAATTGCAGACAAACCGCTTGCAATACCTTCAGCATATAAATTTTGTTTGAAGTATGGCGTAATATTATGGCGAATAATTGTGGCCGCAATCGCATCAGGTAGCGCACCTTCCAAGCCTCGCCCTGTTGCAATAAATAATTTCCGATCATTTTTTGCAATCAACAATAATACACCGTTATTTTCGTTATTTTTAGTGCGACCGATTCCCCATTTATTAAATAAATTATGTGAATAGCTTGCCACATCTTCGCCATTGGTTGATGGCACAATCACCACAATAATTTGTGAACTGGTTTTGGTACGGTTAGCAATTAACGCATCTTCTAATGTGCGCCATTCTTGTTGAGTTAATGTTTTGGTGTAATCGGTTACATAATAAAACGGATTTGGCGCAGCTGGGTAGTGGTCTTCAGCAAATGTATTTAAGCTAAATAATGCAATCGCTAACAACCAAAATGGCTTAAAGATCGTTTTTATCATTTAATTACCACCTCATTGGATAGCTCGTCTACATCCTGATTTGATCGTGGGAAATATGCTGCTAATTGTACTTCTACTTGCTTAATTCCTTCACAAATCGCTTTGGTATAATCGGCTTGTTGGCAGTGATATTTCATCGCATCATAAACCGATTGCCAGAAAATTTGCCCCACTTTTTCGTGAATGGCTTTATCCCCGACAATAGCTAAATGATGTGGTTTGAAAGACAGATAGATCAGCACACCGTTACGTTCAGCGGTCGCTTGCATATTCAATTCATCAAAAAGCTGATTGGCGCGTGCCATTGCATTCAGCTGACCTTTTGCTTTGCGCTCGACCACCACTCGTAATTCCGCAGAGGTTTGCTGTTCTAAATGTGAAATTGCCTGTTCGATTTGTTGAGTATCGACAGGCAATTTATTCGAAAGAAAAGAAAATAATTTCATAGAGTCATCAATATATTCACAAAAAACACGGAATCTTGGTCAGTATTCCGTGCTTTTGTGTTAAGTGATTAGTTAAAGTTTACTGTTGGCGCTTTTTCTGAACCCGCTTCAGCTTTGAATTGTGGTTTTGCTTTAAAGCCCATAATCATTGCTGCAATTTTAGTTGGGAATTCACGCACTTGTTTGTTGTATTCTTTCACTGCTGTGTTGAAGTTATTACGTTCAACATTGATACGATTTTCTGTGCCTTCTAATTGAGCTTGAAGATTTAAGAAACCTTCATGCGCTTTTAATTCAGGGTATTTTTCAACTGAAACTAATAAACGAGAAAGTGCAGAATTTACGCCTTGTTGCGCTTCTTGGAATTTCGCCATTTGTTCTTCAGTTGCGTTATTTGGATCGATTGTTACTGCAGTCGCTTTTGCACGTGCTTCAATGACAGAGGTGAGAGTTTCTTTTTCAAAGTTTGCTTGACCTTTTACGGTATTTACTAAGTTAGGAATTAAATCCGCACGACGTTGATAAGCGGATTCAACATTCCCCCATACTGAGTTAATGTCTTCTTCCGCGCGCATTAAGTCGTTATATTTGGTTAAAGAAAAACCACCAACTGCCACAACGGCAATCACTAAAATCCAAAGAATTTTTTTCATATTACAAAGTCCTATTGAGGGTTAGAAATTCGACGGATTCTATAAGCAAGCGGTCGGATTTCCTAGAAAAATTACAAAAGTTTTCAGATAAAGCAAGAAATTATTTACATACATAACCCGTAGCAGATAACTTTTCTTGTGTGGTAGAGACGCCTGATATAACAACTAAAAGACTATATGAAATAACGGCCACGTTGATAGTGGGGAGGATAGGAGACGGTGATACTAAAGGTTGTGAGAAAATATATCAGAATATTTTAGGTACGAATAACCGAACTACGACGTTAGTTTATTATTATGATTTACTAGGTATTGAAAAGTCTAAATCAAAAACGGAGCTAAAAAGCTCCGTTTTTATAAGCGAAAGGATTATTCCGCTGCTTTTTGTTTTATTGCGGCGTAGATTATACCTGTTACGAGTGAACCTGCTGCAATGGCAACTAAGTACATCAACGGTTGTGAAACAAATGGAATCACGAATAGACCACCATGTGGCGCTTGTAGAGTGATTTGTAATCCCATTGAAATTGCGCCAGCAGTTGCACCACCTAATACAGATGTCACAATTACACGTACGGGATCTGCTGCCACAAATGGTAATGCACCTTCTGAAATAAAGCATAAACCTAATACAAATGAAGCTTTACCCGCATCACGTTGGTTAGTGGTAAATTTATTACGAGCGATTAAAGTTGCGATAGCCATACCGATAGGCGGAACCATACCTGCAGCCATGACTGCCGCCATTGGTGTATATTGTTGCGAAGCAATCAAACCTACACCGAAAGTATATGCCGCTTTATTTACTGGGCCACCCATATCAATACACATCATTGCACCAAGGATCGCACCTAAGATAATCGCATTTGCTTGACCCATTGAATTTAACCATTCAACTAGCGCATCCATAATACCTTTTACTGGTGGATTGATTAGGTAAATCATTGCTAAGCCGACAATCGCTGAGCCTAATAATGGCAGAATTAAAATCGGTTTAAGTGAGGTTAAACTTGCTGGTAACTGAATGATATTGTTTAACAATTTCACCGTATAACCCGCAAGGAAACCAGCAACGATACCGCCTAAAATACCAGCGCCTGCTGAGGTTGCTAGCATACCGCCAATTAAACCCACCGCTAAACCTGGACGGTCTGCAATTGAGAATGCGACATAACCCGCAAATACCGCAATCATTAAGTGGAATGCTGCACCGCCCCCAATATCCATTAACGCTTTTGGTAAACCACCTGCGATCGTTTCATCTTTGAACGCTTCAATACCGAACATAAATGAAATCGCGATTAATAATCCCCCTGCAACCACAAGTGGTAACATATGTGAAACACCTGTCATTAAGTGTTTATACAAGCCTTTTTTCTCGCCTGTTGCCGTACCTTCAGCCTGTTGAGTAGCGGTTGCACCACCTTGATAAATGGTTGCTTGTGCAAATGCTTTTTCAAATTCTTGTGCCGTTTTCTTCAAGGCTAAACCCGTTGAAGTACGGTACATTGGCTTGCCTTTGAATTTATCTAAATCTACATCAATATCAGCTGCTACAAATACTAAATCTGCTGCGGCAACTTCTTCTGCCGAAATTGGATTGCCCGCACCAACTTGGCCACGTGTTTCAACTTTTACATTCCAGCCTTGTGCTTTGGCATAGTTTTCAATCGCTTCTGCCGACATAAATGTATGGGCTACACCTGTTGGACAAGCCGTTACGGCAACAATGTTTTTCACACTATTTGATGTGTTCGCTGTGATGCTAGCAGCGCTTGCATTTGCAAACGTTTTTGCATTTTCGACCGCTTGTTTAAGGGTCGCTTCTGGTTGTGCAAAGGCTTGCTCTAAATTTACCACCGCACCTTGTTTGCCTGCTACACTGGTAGGAATTTCATCGTTAAATAACACGACAAAATCAGCTTGTGCTACATCAACAACTTGATGACCTTGCTGCTTCGCTACTGCAGATAATACTTCATTCACCAGAAAAGCACGTGCTTTACCGACTGACTGAGGAAATACAAAGGAAATATTCATTTTGAGATCCTTAAATAAAAAAATAAACTGGTGTAGGAGCGTACTCTATACGCCCTGTTCAAAAAATAACGCTTTCAGGGCGAACGTAGTTCGCTCCTACAAACGTATTAATCTAATTGCGTCAATTTCACCTGTGCAACAATCTCATCTAGCGCTTGTGAGTCACTGATACCAACGTTGCTTTGTGATACGGCTAAAGCTGATGTGCCACTTGCAAACGCGAGGGTTTTGGCTTTGTCCCAGCCTTGTGCGAAGCCATAAATTAAGCCTGCTACCATTGAGTCGCCTGCGCCAACTGTGCTGACAACATTTTGGCAACGTGGCGGTTGCGCTTGGATTGCCCCCTCACTATTAAGCCATACTGAACCGTCTGCACCCATTGAAATAATCACGTTTTCAATACCGCCTGCACGTAATTCTTGAGCAGCTTCGATTACTTCTTTTAAGCTGTTTAATGGACGGTTTGCCCAAACTTCTAGTTCACGGCGGTTAGGTTTTACTAGCCATGGATGTGCTTTTAAGCCTTCAGTTAAGGCAGCATTGCTACTGTCTAATACTACTTTTAAGCCTTGCTGATGAAGCGATTCTAACCATTGTGAAAATTTTTGTGCGCTTACGCCACGCGGAAGTGAACCGCATACTGCAACAAGGTCAAATTGGCTTGCCCAAGTTTGAGATTGCTGAGTGAAACTTGCCCAATCTTGTGCGCTAATTTCAAAACCTAAGAAGTTTAAGTCTGTTACATCAGCTTCGGTTTCGGTGATTTTCACATTAATACGAGTTTTACCGCCAATGCGATAGAATTGATCTTCTACACCATTTTGTTTAAATGATTGCACAAAATCACCCTGATTTTCAGCGCCTAAAAAGCCTGTCACCGCTAACTTAATTCCTAAATCTGCAAGCACTTTTGCTACGTTAATACCTTTACCTGCAGGATATAAGCCGAGAGTTTCAACCGTATTAACTTCACCTACTTCGATACGCTGTAAGCGACCGACTAAGTCAAATGCGGGGTTTAAGGTTACCGTTGCAATACGTAATTGTTGTGTCATTCGCTTTTCCTCAGTTACTCACCTAAACCTGCTGCAATTGCTGCACCAATACCGTCAATCGCTTTTTGTGCTTCTTCACCGGTTGCCACAAAACGTAAACGATGGCCTTTTACCACACCTAGCGCCACAATCTTCATTAAGCTTTTTGCACTGACTAATTGGCTATCACGATCTAAATTTTGCACCACGATAGTTGCGTTGTATTTTTTTACTTCGTTGACTAAAACGGCACTTGGGCGAGCGTGTAAGCCGTGTTCATTTTGAATCACAAATGTGGCTTCAACTTGACCTTCAACTGGCTCTTTTGTTGGCTCGCAAGCGGTTGTATTTGCAGAATTTGTTGCAGATTCAACCGCTTGTGAACCGCCTTCAATACTATCTTCTACGCTTGGTGTAAATGATACGCTTTCGCCTAAGCCATCAACGAATGCTTTTGCTAATGCTTCGATTGCTTGTTGTGCATCTTCACCTTCTGCTACAAAGCGTAAGCGGTGTGCTTGGCTTGCGCCTAATGCCACTACTTTCATTGTGCTTTTCGCATTTGCTGGTGCTGTACCACGATCTAAGTTTTCTACTGTAATTTTTGCAGTAAATGGTTTCAAGGTTTGCACTAAAACCGCACTTGGGCGGGCGTGTAAGCCGTTGTCGTTACGCACAGTGAATGTACCGATAACTTGAGTATTGGATGTAGTTTCACAAGCGGTCGAATTTTGCGAATTATTTGCAGTGCTATTTACAACTGTTTCGCCATTAAATAATGCAATGATTTGAGCTACATTTGCATGCGTAAATTGATTACGCATATCATTGTTGAGTAAATGAGCTAATTGGCTTTCTACTGCGTTATCAATAGCTGCAACAGTGACTAAGGTTTGTCCTGCAGTGTTACGCGCAACGGCTAAACCATTGGCTTGGTTACCTTTTGCTGAATCAGTAACAAATACATTGTTACCTAAATTTAGTGGAACGCTTGCAACGACATCGCTAATAAATGCTTGTGTTACATAGCCTTGTTCTTGAAGCTTGCCAGCATTGATTGCTGAAAGGGTGAGAAGGCTAGAAGAATTAATATTTAACGAAATTGTTTCTTCTGAAATCACAGGAAGGGCTTTTTTGCCACTTAATACGGCTGCGAATTCTTCTAGGTTTTGTGTTTTTGCAAGGGTATCAGCCGCTTCTTCATCGCTTAACACACCTGTTAATTGGCGTAAGAGGGTTAAATGTTCATCAGATTTAGCCGCAATACCGATTACAACATAAGCTGTATTACCTTCGCCCCATTCCACCCCTTGTGGAAATTGGTAAATTTGTACACCTGTGTTTTGCACTAAATGACGCGTGTCCAATGTGCCGTGTGGAATTGCAATACCATTACCCAAGAAGGTAGAAGTTTGCGTTTCGCGAGCTAACATTCCTGATTCATAGCCTGCCGCTACGTTACCATTTGCTACCAGACCTGCTGCAACAAGCTTAATCGCTTCTTCTTTGCTGCTGGCAGTAGCATTTAAACGGATATTTTGTGCCGATAAATTTAGCATCTGAGCTCCTTATTGGATTTAATTTTGAAATTAAAAATATTGCTAGATATTGTAACGCATATTCTGCTAAATCGTTCTAGCAGATGAAAAAAAATGTCAAAAAGTGTGAGCTAGTTCTCATATATAACGAGAAAAATATGACGTAAATCACAAAAAAGAAGGATTTTTCGCCGAGATTCTTATTTTAATGCTAATATGCAAACGTTTTCGTAAGGCAAAGAAAAATAATTTAGTATGTGAAAAAATAAGGAAGCAAATAATGACAATATATCAATATTCAGAACAAGATTCGTCTTTTATTGAACAGCTTTCTGGCGGATATTGTAACGACCCGTTTTCCTATTTAGGCATTCATCTTGAACATGAACGATCCGTGATAAGGGTTTATTTGCCTGAAGCGAATGCGGTTTCCATTATTGATAATCAAGGGCAATTATTGTCTGAAGCAATAAAAATTGACGATTGTGGTGTTTTTGTTGCATTACTTGATTCCTCCGACCCGCATTTATATTACCGCTTACGTGTTCGCTATTCCTTGGGTGAGATCGATATTGAAGATCCATACCGTTTTAAATCCTCCCTTTTTGCATTAGATAATTGGTTATTATCTGAAGGCACTCATCTTCGCCCTTATGAAAAATTAGGCGCACATTTTGAAACTCAAGAAAATATTGCTGGTGTACGTTTTAGTGTTTGGGCACCAAATGCTAAACGTGTTTCTGTCGTTGGTGATTTTAATTATTGGGACGGGCGAGTACATAGCATGCGTTTTCATGTAGAAAGCGGTATTTGGGATATTTTTATTCCAAATGTAGAAGCAGGCGCATTATATAAATTTGAATTATTAGATCAGCATGGCAATCTTCGTTTGAAATCAGATCCTTATGCATTTGCCTCTCAGTTACGCCCTGAAACGGCTTCTGTAGTAATAGGGTTAGCTGCAACCGTAAAAGTGGATGAAAAACTGCGACAAGCGAATAATATTGATCAGCCAATCTCAATTTATGAAGTGCATTTAGGCTCTTGGCGTCGTAATCTCGAAAATAATTATTGGCTGAATTATGATGAAATCGCCGATGAACTCATTCCTTATGTAAAAGATATGGGTTTTACTCATATCGAATTACTGCCTATTACTGAATATCCTTTCGATGGTTCTTGGGGCTATCAACCAACAGGGTTATATGCGCCAACTAGCCGTTTTGGCTCGCCAAATGATTTACGTAATTTTATTCGCAAAGCCCACGAAGCGGGCATTGCAGTGATTTTAGATTGGGTGGTAGGGCATTTCCCAACCGATTCACACGGCTTAGCGCAATTTGATGGCTCACATTTATACGAACATCAAGATCCAAAAGAGGGTTATCACCAAGATTGGAATACGCTGATTTTTAATTATGGTCGCCATGAAGTGTTTAATTATCTTTCTGGCAATGCGTTGTATTGGACTGAACGATTTGGCATTGATGGTTTACGTGTCGATGCGGTGTCTTCAATGATTTATCGAGATTATTCACGCAAAGACGGTGAATGGATCCCAAATCAATATGGCGGACGTGAAAATTTAGAAGCGCTAGATTTTTTACGTCGAACGAATCAAATGCTAGCTAAAGAAGAGCAGGGCGCGATTACGATTGCCGAAGAATCTACCTCATTTAATGGTATTACCCACTCGCCAACTGAAAACGGAGTAGGTTTTGACTACAAATGGAATATGGGCTGGATGAATGACACGCTTCGCTATATGGCGTTAGATCCAATCTATCGTCAATATCATCATGACTGGATGACCTTTGGCATGATTTATCAATATAGCGAAAAATTTATTTTACCGCTTTCACATGATGAAGTGGTGCACGGTAAAGGCTCCCTAATTGGCAAAATGCCTGGTGATTGTTGGCAAAAATTTGCCAATTTACGGGCTTATTATGGCTATATGTGGGGCTATCCAGGTAAAAAATTACTCTTTATGGGCAATGAATTTGCGCAAGGCCGAGAATGGAATTTTAACGAAAGTTTAGATTGGTTCTTACTTGGTGAAGAAGGCGGAAATTGGCATAAAGGTGTATTGAATTGGGTGCGAGATCTGAATCATGCTTATCAACAATATCCTGCGTTGTATCAGCTCGATCATGAACCAAGTGGCTTTGAATGGTTAGTGGTGGACGATTGGCAACAATCGGTATTTGCCTTTGAACGTAAAGCAAAAGACGGTGCTAGTGTGATTGTTGTGAGCAACTTTACGCCAATTGTGCGTCATAACTACCGTATTGGTGTAGCTGAAGACGGTATTTATAAAGAAATTCTGAATTCTGATGCTGCTTATTATGCAGGAAGTAATGTTGGCAATTATGGTGAAATTGTGTGTGAAGCAGAGCCTTCACACGGTAAACCTTATTCCTTATCGCTTTCGCTACCGCCATTAGCTACGATTTTTATTGTGCGTGAGCCAAAGCCCGTTACGCAAGAGAGGCTCATTCAAAATGTAGAAAGTGCGTTTCAGTCTGCGAAATTACTTAAAAAAGCCAATACTACACCAAAGAAAAACAGCAACAAAAAAAAGAAGAAAAATAAGAAGTAACAGATGAAAACATTGGTAGGCAAGCCGTACCCGCTTGGTGCACAAGCGGGCAAAAAAGGTACAAATTTTGCAATTTTTTCTGCAAATGCGACCGCTATTGAATTGTGTATTTTTACTGAGAATGGAGAGCAACGCCATCCAATGCAACGGACGGGCGATATTTGGCATTTATTTGTACAGGGGATTGCTGAGGGGGCTTTATATGGTTTTCGTGTTGCGGGAGAAGTCGATGAGCAAAAAGGTGCACTATTTAATCCGCATAAATTATTGCTCGATCCTTATGCGAAATGCGTGGTGGGTAGCCCCGATGCTCATAATGATGAAGCGTTAAGCTATTTTATTTGGAATGATACTCGTGATAATGCGCATCTAGCACCTAAGTCGATGGTGGTTGTGGATGATTTTGATTGGGCTGATGAAATTCGCCCACACTATTCATGGGCAGAAACTATCATTTACGAAGCACACGTTAAAGGCTTTAGCCGTTTGAATCCTCGTATCCCAGAGCCATTACGCGGCACTTATATGGGAATGGCACACCGTGAATCTATCGCACATTTAAAGCGTTTAGGGGTTACAACTATTGAGTTACAGCCAGTAAGCTATCACGCCGATGAAGTGCATTTACAGCGCATGGGATTAACCAATTATTGGGGCTACAGTGTGTTAGCGCATTCGGCGGTAGATCCAAGGTTTGCTTGGGATCAAGAAGACCCTATTACTGAATTCAAACACCTTGTAAAAACCTTGCACCAAAATGGCTTAGAAGTCATTTTAGATGTGGTGTATAACCACACGGTAGAAGCGGGTAAAGAAGGTATGACTTTATGCCAAAGAGGGATCGATAATCAAAGTTATTATTGGCTAACCGAACAGGGCGATTATCACAATTGGACAGGCTGTGGTAATGCGCTCAAGCTTTCGCATCCTATGGTGTGCCAATGGATGATAGATAGTTTGTTGTATTGGGTGGAAGAATGTCATATTGATGGTTTCCGTTTCGACCTCGCTACTACGCTCGGAAGAATGCCAGATTTTTCTGAAATAGCGTTGTTTTTTGAGCAAGTCAGACAAACGCCAGCGTTACAAAAAATTAAATTAATTGCTGAGCCTTGGGATATTGGGCCGAATGGCTATCAGGTAGGCGGTTTTCCATTAGCATTTTCGGAATGGAATGATAAATATCGCAACACCATGCGTAATGTGTTCTTACGAGAAAGTGGTGATTTGGCGGACTTTGCCCGTCGTCTGGCAGGAAGTGACGACTTATATTGGCAATATGCTCCGTCTAAAAGCATTAACTATTTTGCTTCGCATGATGGCTTCACTTTGCAAGATTTAGTCAGCTATAACAAAAAACATAATGAAGCAAATGGTGAACAGAACCGTGATGGTGATGAACATAACTATAGTAATAATCACGGGGTGGAAGGTAATACTGATAATGAATTGGTAAATATTTTGCGAGAACAGACCGCTTGTAGTTTGCTTGCAGTACTGTTTCTCTCAAATGGCGTACCAATGCTACGTTCTGGCGATGAACTCGGTCATTCGCAACAGGGCAATAATAATAGCTATTGCCAAGATAACGAGGTCACTTGGATCAATTGGCAGCAGGCCAATCAAGCTCGGATTAATTATGTTGCAAAGTGGATTGAGTTACGTAAGCAGATCTCGTTACTTTCACAACAGAGCCATTGGTGGACTGAAAATGACGTGCAATGGTTTTCGCCGTACGGCAAACCAATGCAAGTAGATGATTGGCATAATGACGCTCTGAAAGCATTACAAATCCTTCTTCAAGAACAATGGCTTATCTTAATTAACGCTAAAAAAGATAAGCAACAATTTTTCTTACCTCAAGGCAAATGGCATATTTACCTTGGGAAAGAAACAGCAACTTTGATAGCGGATGCGCAGGCGGTTGCTCTTCAACTGGAACAGATGGGAGTATGCGTGCTTCAAAGAAAATTAGGCTCACATTAGCGTGAAAAAACACAACATCGGAGAAACAAAGTATGCTTACACAAGAAAAAAACGACTTAACTAAAAATGATGTCACTAATGACACCTTGGTACTTATTTTAGCGGGCGGTCGTGGTTCACGCCTTTATGAGTTAACGGACAGACGTGCTAAACCTGCAGTATATTTTGGCGGTAGTCGCCGTATTATCGACTTTGCGCTTTCAAACTGTATTAACTCTAACTTATTAAAAGTCGGGGTGATTACTCAGTATGCCGCGCATTCTTTACTCCGCCACTTACAACGTGGGTGGTCATTTCTGCCTTATGAGCGTAATCAATATATTGATATGTTACCTGCTCGCCAGCAACTAGACGAGAACACTTGGTATCGTGGTACTGCTGATGCGGTATATCAAAATATGGCGATGATGAAATCGCACTATCGTCCGAAATATGTCGTGATTTTAGCAGGCGACCATATTTACAAAATGGATTACACCCAAATGTTGCGTGACCACGTAGACAGTGGCGCAAAATGTACAGTGGGTTGTATTGAAGTACCGCGTGAACAAGCGGTCGAATTTGGTGTAATGGCAGTTAATGATAAATTAAAAGTAAAAGAGTTCGTGGAAAAACCATCAAATCCACCCGCAATGCCAGATAAACCAAATTCATCATTAGCTTCAATGGGGATTTATGTATTTAATGCAGATTATTTATATGATGTATTAGACCGTGAAGCCTCAACACCTGGCACATCACATGACTTTGGTAAAGACATTATTCCAAAAGCAGTAGAAGAGGGCGTATTGTATGCGCATCCATTTGAACGCTCATGCAAAGGACGTAATGCAAGCGGTTCAATTTACTGGCGAGATGTAGGGACGATTGATAGCTATTGGGCAGCACATATGGATTTAGTTTCTGAAGAGCCTCAGCTAGATTTATATGATGAATCATGGCCAATTCACGGGCGACCACAACAAACTGCGCCCGCACGTTTCTTCTATAAAAAAGCCCGCCAACATACGCTAGATAACTCGCTGATTGCGGGTGGCTGTGTGGTAACCGATGCAGAAATCAGTAACTCAGTGTTATTTGCCAAAGTGAAAGTAGAGGCGGAAACCGTGATTGAACACACGGTGATCTTGCCACAGGTAACCATTGGTAAAAACTGTGTAATCAAACGAGCGGTAATTGACCGTCATTGTACCATTCCAGATGGTTTAGAAATCGGGGTGAATCCAGAAGTAGACGCAAAACGTTTCCGTGTGAGTAAAGGTGGTATTGTGTTAGTTACCCAAAAAATGCTCGATGCGTTAACTGGTCATGAGTCTGGTATCAAATTACATCATACGATTTAAGTATGTTCAGATGGGCTGCTTGCCCATCTTTAATGCTTTTACAAGCGGTCTCATTTTCTCTTTATTTTACAAATTAAACGGCAACAAAATGAAAATTTTACATATTTGCTCGGAAATGTATCCGTTAATTAAAACAGGCGGATTGGCTGACGTAATGGGCGCTTTGCCTTACGCACAGCAAGCGGCTGGCAACGATGTCCGAGTATTAATTCCGCTTTACCCTCAAGTGGCGGAGAAAATCGGAGAAACGCATGAAGTTGTTACATTAGGCACTTTTGCTGGATTAGTAACGATTCGTTTCACTTATTTTAACGGCTTAGGGGTATATGTGATTGATGCACCACATCTTTTCCAACGTTCAGGCAATCCTTATCACGATTCTGGCTATGCAGATTATCCAGATAACTATAAACGTTTTGCTATCTTAGGTTATTTAGGTGCGCAATTGGCAGAAGGCTTAGACCAATGGTGGGGAAAAGCCGATGTGCTACACGCACATGATTGGCAAGGCGGTTTGGGATGTGCCTACCTCAAAAGCTGGCACAGCCCAGTGAAAAGCGTGTTTACTATTCACAATATTGCTTACCCAGGGCGCTTCCAACCACATCATTTAGCCGAGCTCGGTTTTTCTTGGGACTTTTTCCAAGCCGAAGGTATGGAGTTTTACGGTGAAATTTCTTACCTGAAAGCAGGTTTATATTATGCCGACCGAATCACTACGGTAAGTCCAACCTATGCGGTCGAAATTACCGAACAAATCGCAGGTGGCGGTATGCACGGCTTGCTCCAGACTCGCAAAACGCAAGGGCGCTTACACGGCGTATTAAATGGCGTAGACGATAGTGTTTGGAATCCAGAAATTGACAGCAACATTGTTGCCACTTATAAGCCAAGCTATATGCACGGTAAAGCAAAGAATAAAGTTGAATTACAGCGAATGTTCAATTTGCCTGAAGATAAAGAAGCGATGTTAATGGTTATGGTGACTCGTTTAACTGAGCAAAAAGGGGCGGATTTCTTATTAGATAAAATTGATGAGGTGATGCAACAACACGTACAACTGGTTGTATTAGGTAGTGGCTCACCGCATTTAGAGTATTTATTAAATGAAGCTCGTAACCGTTATCCAGAACAGATTGGTATCTATATCGGCTATAACGAAGCATTATCGCACCAAATCATTGCGGGTGGTGATGTGATCCTCGTGCCAAGTCGCTTTGAGCCTTGTGGCTTAACGCAACTATATGGCTTGAAATACGGCACCTTACCACTTGTGCGCCAAACAGGTGGCTTAGCTGATACGGTGGTAGATAGCCATAAAGAAACGATTGAACAGCGTACTGCAACAGGTTTTGTCTTTAAATATCCAAGCAGTGATGATTTCTTAGAGGCATTCCAACGAGCAGTGAACCTCTGGAAAAAACAGAAATTATGGGCTAGTGTGCGCCAAAATGCGTTAGCGCAAGATTTTGGCTGGGCAAGAGCAGCGAATGCGTATCAGGCTATTTATCAAGAAATAGTCTAATGCCTTTTATTTAAAAGCGGTCGAAATTTGCAAAAATTTTGCAAAATTCAACCGCTTATTTTGTGCCTAGCAATAGCTAGGTAATACACGATGATTTTTCGATTTTCATTTATTATTTAACTTATTGTTACATTAGGAGCCAATTATGGGCAATAAAATTTTAAGTCCCGAAAATATTCAACATGTAAAAGATGCAATTTTATACAAAATGGTCTATGCGCTTGGGGTTGAACCACGCGAAGCAAGTAAGCGTAACTGGTTAAATGCGGCGTTACGTGTGGTGCGAGATCTTTCAACTGAATCGTGGTTACAAACCCGCCGTAGTCAAGTCGCAAACGGCAGTCGTCGTGTTTATTATCTTTCTATGGAATTTTTAATGGGACGTACTTTTTCAAACGCAATGATTGCAGAAGGCGTGTATGAATTAGTTGATGCGGCATTAAAAGAACTTGGACAAAATATTGAAGATATTATTAATGAAGAGGGCGATCCAGGTTTAGGTAACGGTGGCTTAGGACGTTTAGCCGCTTGTTATATGGATAGTCTTGCCGCAATGAAAATTCCTGCGATTGGTTATGGTATTCAGTATGAATACGGTATGTTCCGTCAAGAAATTCGTAATGGTGAGCAAGTTGAACAGCCAGACCAATGGCTAGAAAATGAATTTGTTTGGCCATATTTGCGCTCAAGTAAGCGTTTCCCAATTCGTTTTGGTGGACGTATTTGGCAAGAAGGCAAAAAAACCGTATGGCAACCTGATGAAGAAATCATTGCTCAAGCACATGACCAATTGATCCCAGGTTTTGAAACCACCGCAACAAATAGTTTACGTTTATGGTCTGCGCATGCTTCAGGCAAAGGTTTTGGTTTAGCCGATTTCAACCGTGGTGATTATTTTGCGGCAATGAGTCACCAAAATTTATCTGAAAATGTTTCTCGTGTGTTATATCCAGATGACTCCACTTATAACGGTCGAGAGTTACGCTTACGCCAAGAATATTTCCTTTGCTCTGCTTCGGTACAAGATATTATTCGCCGTCATGAAGCGGAATGTGGCTCTTGTGTGAATTTAGCCGATAAAGTCGCAATTCACTTAAATGATACACACCCAACCCTTGCAGTGCCAGAGTTAATGCGTATTTTAATTGATGAAAAAGGCTATAGCTGGGATCAAGCGTGGAGCATGACACGCAAAATTTTCTATTACACCAACCATACTTTAATGAGTGAAGCACTCGAAACATGGCCTGTGGAAATGTTAGGTCGTATTTTACCGCGTCATTTAGGTATTATTTTTGAAATTAATGAATGGTTCTTAAATGAAGTGCGTGAAAAATTCCCAGGTGAAGAAGATCTTGTTCAACGTGTTTCATTAATTGATGAACATGGTGATCGCCGTGTACGTATGGCATGGGTGGCGGTAGTGGCTTCAACTAAAGTGAATGGAGTTGCAAAAATCCACTCTGATTTAATGGTTGAATCGATTTTTGCTGATTTTGCACGTATCTATCCAGATCGCTTTACTAATGTAACCAATGGCGTAACGCCACGTCGCTGGATCAAAATTGCCAACCCAGGTTTGGCGAATATTTTAGATAAACGTATCGGTAAAGGTTGGCTAACAAATCTCAGCGAATTAGAGAAATTTAACGTGTTTGTGGATGATGCGGATGTTCAAGCAGAAATCGCGGCCGTGAAATATGAGAACAAACGCAAATTGGCAGATTATGTAGAGAAAAACTTAGGTATTAAATTAAATCCAGAAGCGATTTTTGATGTACAAGTAAAACGTATTCACAAATATAAACGCCAACAGTTAAGTGTGTTACATATTATTACCTTGTACAACCGCATCTTAAAAAATCCGAATGCAGATTGGACACCACGTGTATTTATTTTTGCGGGTAAAGCAGCAAGCGCTTACTATGCAGCGAAAAAAGTGATTCGTTTAATTAACGATGTTGCAAATGTAATCAATAACGATGAACGGGTGCGTGATTTAATTAAAGTGATATTTATTCCAAATTATGGTGTATCACTGGCGCAAATGATTATCCCTGCGGCGGATGTGTCAGAACAAATTTCATTAGCGGGAACGGAAGCATCAGGTACTTCAAATATGAAATTTGCATTAAATGGTGCATTGACTATCGGTACTTTAGATGGTGCGAATGTAGAGATTCTCGAGCATGTAGGCAAAGATAATATTTTTATCTTTGGTAATACGGTTGAACAAGTGGAAGAGCTGCGTCGTAATGGTTATTCGCCATATCACTATTATGAAGCGGATGGTGAACTCAATGAGGCAGTATCACAAATTCTAAATGGTAAATTCTCGCCAGATGATCCATATCGTTATCAAGATCTGATTTTAAATTCAGGTGATTATTACCAAGCCTGTGCAGATTTCCGTAGCTATGTGGAAGCGCAAGAACGTGTAGCTACCGCTTATCGTAATAAGAAAGCGTGGACTCGTTCAGCGATTATCAATATTGCAAATATGGGCTATTTCTCATCAGATCGCTCGGTATTAGATTATGCGAACGATATTTGGCATATTGAGCCGATGGATGAAGCACAATTAAAAGAAAGTGCGGATTTAGCTCATATCATGGAAAGCTCAAGTAAGTTATTGGTGATCCGTTAGTCCCAAACAAGCGGTTGAATTTTGGTAAATTTTTGCACAGATTTGACCGCTTATATCTAGGCTAAATTAATGTTAAATCCTAAGAAAAAAGCCGTTTGTGTTGTCGCAAACGGCTTTTTTGATTAATTAGACAATTTCATTTGGGCTAAAGAAGTAGGCAATTTCTCGTTTTGCCGATTGTTGTGAATCTGAGCCGTGAACCGAATTTTCACGCCCACTAATCGCATAAAGCGCTCGAATTGTGCCTGCTTTACGCTGTTCTGGATTGGTTGCGCCCATTAATTCACGGTAATGTGCAATCGCATTTTCCCCTTCAAGTACAACCGCAACAATCGGTGCTGAAATCATAAACTCAACTAAAGGTGCAAAAAACTCCTTACCTTGGTGTTCTGCATAGAAACCTTCTGCTTGTTGTTGGCTGAGTTGCACTTTTTTAAGCGCTTTAATCGTTAAGCCAGCTTCTTCTAAATGGCTAAGAATTTTCCCGATAAGGTTGCGTTTTGTTGCATCGGGTTTAATTAAACAAAGTGTTTGTTGAATCATTTTTTCTCCTTCATTTGCAAAAAAGCGGTGAAATTTCACCGCTTGTTATTGCTATTATTTTACTTGCATACCAGGGCGGATACCTTCATCAGCTGAAAGTAAGAATAAATCTGCACCGCCTGTCCCTGCCGATAGGATCATGCCTTCTGATACGCCAAATTTCATTTTGCGTGGTGCAAGGTTTGCGACCATAATAACAAAACGACCAACTAATTCTTCAGGATTACTATAAGCTGCTTTAATACCTGATAACACTTGGCGCTGGTGATCACCTAAATCTAATTGGAATTTCAATAATTTATTTGATTCAGGTACGGCTTCACAGCTAATAACTTTTGCTACACGTAAATCTAATTTTGCAAAATCATCAATAGTGATTTCTGCCGCAATTGGCTCAACGCCTGTGTTTTCAATATTTTCCACTTTTTGTTTCCCTTTTTTATCTTCGGTTTTATTTTGCTCTGCAAACAGTGCTTTCGTTTCTTCAATTACCGCATCAATTTGTTTTTTCTCAAGGCGAGAGAATAACGATTTAAATGGTGCAACATTTTTGCCTAATAATGGCAGATGAATATTGTCCCAAGTTAATTCCGTTTGTAAGAAGGCTTCGGCACGTTCTGCTAACTGTGGTAACACAGGTTTTAAGTAGCTCATTAATACACGGAATAACTCAATACCCATGGAGCAAACTGCTTGTAATTGCGCATCACTGCCTTCTTGTTTAGCAATTACCCAAGGCGCTTTGTCATCTACATATTTATTGGCTTTATCGCATAGATCCATAATTAAACGAATCACTTTGTTAAATTCACGATTTTCATAATGTGTTGCGATTTGTTCTGATTGTGCAATAAATTCAGCAAAAAGTGCTTCATCTTCTAATTGTGCAGCCAATTTACCTTCAAAGCGTTTTGCGATAAAACTTGCATTACGTGAAGCAAGGTTCACTAATTTATTGACAATATCACTGTTGACACGCTGTACGAAATCTTCAAGGCTTAAATCTAAATCTTCAATACGCTCATTCAGTTTTGCTGCGTAGTAATAACGTAAACATTCAGGATCAATATGTTTCAAATAAGTGCTTGCTTGGATAAATGTACCTCGTGATTTTGACATTTTTACGCCATCTACTGTCACGTAACCGTGTGCAAATACGTTAGTTGGTTTACGTAATTCACAACCTTCTAACATTGCAGGCCAGAATAGACTGTGGAAATACACGATATCTTTACCAATAAAGTGATAAAGCTCCGTGTCAGCATCTTTTTGCCAGAACTCATCAAAGTTTAACCCTGTGCGCTCACATAAATTTTTGAATGATGCCATATAACCAATCGGTGCATCTAACCACACATAGAAGAATTTATTTTCTGCATCTGGAATTGGGAAACCGAAATAAGGTGCATCACGGCTGATATCCCATTGTTGTAAGCCACTTTCAAACCATTCTTGCATTTTGTTCGCAATTTCAGGTTGTAAAGAACCCGAGCGAGTCCACTCTTTTAACATGCCTTCAAAACTTGGTAAGTCAAAGAAGAAGTGTTCGGACTCTTTGACCACAGGCGTTGCACCAGAAACCGCTGAACGAGGATTGATTAAATCCATTGGGCTATACGTTGAAGCACAAACTTCACAGTTATCGCCGTATTGATCTTCTGCTTTACATTTTGGGCAGGTGCCTTTGACAAAACGATCAGGCAAAAACATTTGTTTTTCAGGATCGAATAACTGAGAAATCACACGACTTTTAATAAAACCATTTGTACGTAATTTTTTATACATTTCTGTAGTAAGTTCACGGTTTTCTTCACTGTGTGTTGAATGGTAGTTATCGAAACTGATATTGAAGCCTTTGAAATCTGCAATGTGATCGGTTTTCGCTTTCTCGATTAATTGTTCAGGGGTAATGCCTTGTTTTGCTGCATTAAGCATAATTGGCGTACCGTGTGCATCATCGGCACAAACGAAGTGAATTTCGTTACCACGCATACGTTGGAAGCGTACCCAAATATCCGCTTGGATATGTTCAAGCATATGGCCTAAATGGATTGCACCGTTTGCATAGGGAAGGGCACAGGTAACCAGCATTTTTCGTTTTTGGTTTGACATGAATAATCTCTCTGAATTTGTTACAAAATTCTGTAAATTGTAACGGAAAAAGGGCTTTTTTTCCAGTGTGTATCTGCAAGGAGTGCACTTATACATTTACTTATTTATAAAATGTTTTGTAAAGAAAGTGATTGTTTTGTAAGATTCTGATAAAATGGAATGCATAACAAAAATTATAGAAGGAGAGCGCAATGTTTTATTTAAAAAAACATTATTATGACGGCATAGATAAGCAAGGAAATGCGTTTATCATTGATTGTGCAGAACTTTGCTTATTAGGAATTAAGATTCCTTATACTTCAATTTTATTTAATAGTAAAAATGGAAGACAAATTGAAAAAAGTAGTTTATTTAGTGTTAAACAAATAGATCGTTCGATTAATCATAAATCTTTAGACTTTTCAGCATATTGGATTCCTCACCAATCCGAAATTAAATCCACCTTCGTTGAGAATGCGAGTCAGTATTTAAATTGGCATTGCCACACACCTAAAGCACATTTCCATTTAACTTTTCAAGACAAAGAATATCAAGGCTTAGGGTACGCAGAAATGCTAGAAATGAATTTTGCGCCTTGGAAATTGGTGCTTTCAGAGTTGTATTGGGGGCGTTTTTTGTCTGAAAATCATTCAGTTATTTGGGCAGAATGGCGAGGAAAACAACCACTTAAGCAGCTTATTTGGAATGGTAAGCAATTTAATGAGTTTGAAATTCAAGATGAAGGTATTTTAATTCCTTCAGAAAATATGTTGATTCGTTTTCAAATGTCCACTGTTTTAAAAAATGAATCGCTTGGAAATATTATTGCTAAAATTCCATTATTAAAACATTTTTTGCCTAAACGCTTTTTACAAACACAAGAAATAAAATGGAAAAGTGAAGCAAAAATGTTTATTAATCAAAGCCTACAGGAAGTTGGCTATGCATTATATGAAAAAGTTTTATGGAAAAAATAATCCCTCCGATGTTAAAAAAAAGAATTTATCATGGGCGATTTTAGTCGCCTACGTGATTGATTTCTTCATCTCCAGCAAAGATTCGCTCGCCTCACGCCAGAATAGCGGTAAAATAAGCACAAAATATTACAATTTTGAGGGCTTTTTATGCGTAAAGCGCAACTGTATCGTTACCAAATTCCCGTTGAAACGGGTGTGATTTTACGAAACCGCCGTTTAAAACAGCGGGAAGGCTTATTGATTAAATTAGCTGAGGCGGATCAAATTGGCTGGGGTGAGATTGCTCCGCTTCCTGAATTTAGCTTAGAAACTTTAGAAGAGGCAGAAACTCAAGCCAAACATTGGATCGAGAAATGGCTAAATCAACAACCAGATAATTTAGAAAACTATGCACCGTCAGTAGCGTTTGGGGTAAGTTGTGCGCTCGCAGAGCTACATCATGAACTCGGCGAAGCAGCTAATTATCGTGCTGCAGTTTTGTGTTATGGCGATCCTGATGAATTATATGCCGAGCTTAATGCATTAGACGGCGAGAAAGTCGGTAAGATGAAAGTTGGGCTTTATGAAGCGAATCGAGATGGTTTAATTGCCAATATGTTGCTTGAAGCTTTGCCTGATTTAAAGCTACGCTTAGATGCAAATCGTGGCTGGAGCTTGCAGAAAGCGGCTAAATTTGCCGAAAAAATTGCAAATGAACATAAAAAGCGCATTCAATTTATTGAAGAACCTTGCCAAACGCCTGAGCTTTCTCGTCAATTTGCTCAAGCTTCGGGCATTGCGATTGCTTGGGATGAAACGGTGCGTGAGTCAGATTTTTTGGTAAAAAATGAGCCAAATTTGACCGCTATTGTGATTAAACCCACTCTAGTTGGCTCATTACAAAAGTGTATTGGTTTGATTGAGCAAGCTCATCAGCAAGGGCTTATGGCAGTGATTAGCTCAAGTATTGAATCCAGTCTCGGTTTAACTCAATTGGCTCGTTTGGCCCAGCAATATACTCCGCAAACCACGCCAGGTCTGGATACACTCGAACTGATGCAATATCAATTGCTCCGCTGTTGGAATCATTCAAACTTACCGATTATCCATTTAGATAGCCCGTTTGTGCAAGAAATTGTGCTATAATCCTCACGTTATAAGCGGTCAAAAGTAGAGACAAATTTGCAAAAAATCCCGCATTTTTGACCGCTTCCTTTTTATTCAAACATCCTTCCAAATATTCGAGAAAAATATGCGTTTAGATAAATTTATTGCCGAAAATACGGGGCTTACTCGTTCGCAGGCAGGCAAAGCTCTTAAAAGTGGTTTGGTCACTGTAAATGGAAAAGTAGAAAAGAGTGGTGCAGCCAAAATTAGTGAAACCGATGAAATTTGTTACGAGGGTGAGCAGCTAGAATGGGTCGATGAAGGTCAATACTTTATGTTGTATAAACCGCAAGGCTATGTTTGTTCACATGATGATACTGAATATCCAACAGTATTTCAATTTTTTGATTATCCATTAATGACCAAATTGCATACTGCAGGGCGTTTAGACGTTGATACTACAGGTTTAGTATTGCTTACCGATGACGGAAAATGGTCACATCGTATTACTTCGCCGAAACATCATTGTGAAAAAACATATTTAGTCACTTTGGCTGATCCTGTGGAAGATTTTTACGCCCAAAAATTGGCGGAAGGTATTTTATTGCGTGGCGAACGAGAACCTTGTTTATCCGCACAAATGGAAATTATTGATGATTACAATGTGAATTTAACCATTAGTGAAGGGCGTTATCATCAAGTAAAACGAATGTTTGCGGCACTAGGAAATAAAGTTGAGGCACTGCATCGCTGGCGTATTGGTGATGTGATTTTGGATGAAAGTCTTGTAGAAGGTGAATATCGAGCTTTAACCGCACAAGAAATTGGAGGATTTTAATGGTAAATCATAAACCTCATCCATGTTTTTTTATTATTTTGGGAATGATGGCAATGTTACCGCCTTTGGCGATTGATATGTATCTTCCGTCATTCCTTGATATTGCAAGGGATTTAAATATCGCACAGGAGCAAGTTCAAACAACGTTGGCGATTTTTACATTCGGATTTGCTGTTGGACAATTGTTTTGGGGGCCTATTGCTGATAGCTTTGGGCGTAAACCCGTGATTTTAATTGGCTTAGTTGGTGCTTCTATTTCGGCATTTTTCCTGACTCAAGTCGAAGCTATCGAGAATTTCTATCTGCTGCGTTTATTACAAGGCTTATGTGGTGCGGCGCCTTCGGTTGTGCTAGGGGCGTTAGTGCGAGATCTGTTTGATCGTAATCGTTTTGCCAAAATGATGTCGATGATTATGATTATTTCGATGATCGCACCACTTATTGCTCCCATGCTGGGTGGCTATTTAGCGAAATGGTTTCACTGGCATTCGATTTTTTATGCGTTAGTTTTAATGGGGGGATTATGCACGGTGTTAATTATTTGGCAAATTCCTGAAACCCTTAGTCTAGAAAAACGCCAGCCGCTTAATTTTATGAATGTGTTAAAAAATTATGGCGCATTGTTATCGGATAAATCGACGTTAGGCTATGTTTTAGTTGGCGGTTTAACCTTTGCGGGTATGTTCTGTTTCTTAACATCGGGTTCGATTGTTTATATCGGGCTGTATGGTATTTCACAAGAATATTTTGGTTATTTCTTCGGCTTAAATATGATTGTAATGGTTTCAATGACTGCTCTGAATGGACGTATTGTGGTTAAAGTCGGCTCAGAAACTATGCTAAGAGTTGGGCTATTTGCACAACTTTTAGCAGGTATTTGGCTTGCCTTCGTCGCATTTTTCCAGCTAGGTTTTTGGGCAATGGCATTAGGCGTTCCTCTATATGTCGGTATGCTTTCAACCATTGGTAGTAATGCAACTGCTGCTATTTTAGAACGTTATCCACAAATGGCGGGTACCGCGAATGCGGTAGCGGGCACGGCACGCTTTGGTATTGGTTCTTTAATTGGCGCATCGCTTTCTTATGTGGCAATTAGTAGCGAGCGCCCAATGTTGTATGCAATGGCGCTTTGTACTTTATGCGCTTCCATTGCATATTTGTGCCTGAGCTATCGCAAAAGTAGCTAAACAAGCGGTTAACTTTTAGTAAAATTTTGCAAATGAAAAGGACATATTTAATTGGGATAAATATGTCCTTTTTTGTTAACGATTTCTACCAACAAGTGTAGCAATAGTGCCAAGGGTGGAAGCGTATACGATCAAAATCATAGTAGCGCTGGATTTGTTCTAATTCCGCTTGGTGTTTGTAGTTATCCCATGCGAGCTTGTTACAGGCTTGGAATAAAGGGTCGTTTACCTTTTTCTGATAGCGTTTTGCCAATTGGGCTTTTTGTTGGTCTGTTTGATCGACAGGTGGATTGTACAACTGCGTCATCAGTTCCGCCGTTTCAACGTCACATTGTTTTGCCAGTTCAATAGATAAAGCTTGGTGGGCTTTGATTTGTCGGGCTTGGCGTTCAGCTTGTTGTTGTGGGGTTAAGCTACAAGCTGACACCAGCATTGAAAGGGCGATTAATGGGAGCCAAGCATACTTTTTCATATTACCTCCGATTGATATGAATAAGAGAAAAGTTAAGCTCAAAAATTAAGCGTCTTAAGTTTATCACTTAAAGCGCTTAGCTTCATACCATTATCTAATTTTCTTGCTCAGATAATTCTTCTAACTCATCTGCCATGGCGCTAAGCGCATCACGGCAAAGTTGAGCAAGCGCTTTATAAAAGCCATTATCGTGCGCTTCAATTTTACCTAAGAATTTAGCGGCACAAGGCAATAAAAATTGCTCAAAAAAGCTTTGTTGGGCGACAGTTGAATCTAAATTATCTTCAATCCAAGAAGCGGTTAAAAGTAATAATGCAACATGATCAGGTGCTTCAAGTTCAGGCATTGCACGGCTTTGGCGGAAATTAACAAAGTCAGCAACGTCAACATTATAGGCAGAAATTGTTGTAGCAATAGCCCCAGTCTCACCAAAAAGTGCTTGATAGCTTGCCTGTAATTGCGTAGGGTTAGCATTTTTTTCTAATACGGTTAAGGCGAGTTCGCTTTGTGCATCGGTAGAAAGCGCCCATTGTTGGCGCAATCCGCCTTGTGAAAGCCATGCAAATGTTTCTGCAAGGATTGGGTCAGTTGGAGAACGGTAGAATAAATTACCGAATAAACGGCAAAGTAGTGAAAAATCGTTGATTGTAGTTTCGCTCATAGTGATTAAATTAAGTGATTGAGTAAATAAGTAATTTTACACGAATAGGATAAGAAGATGAAATATATTGGTGCGCACGTAAGTGCTTCTGGCGGTGTTGAAAATGCGGTATTAAGAGCGGTGGAAATTGGTGCAAATGCGTTTGCATTGTTTACGAAAAACCAACGTCAATGGAAAGCGCCAGCATTGAAGGCAGATACTATCGAAAAATTTAAGCGTTTTTGCAAAGTACATCAATTTTCTGCTGATCATATTTTGCCTCACGATAGTTATTTAATTAATTTAGGTAATCCAGAGGCAGAAAATTTAGCTAAGTCGCGAGAAGCATTTATTGATGAAATGCAAAGAGCAAATCAGCTTGGGTTGAAATTACTGAATTTTCACCCTGGTGCACATTTAAATAAAATTTCGGAAAGTGAATGTTTAGCGCGCATTGCGGAGTCAATTAATATTGCGGTAGAAAAAGTCCCAAATGTGGTGGCGGTAATTGAAAATACCGCAGGGCAAGGCTCTAATTTAGGTTATCGCTTTGAACATTTAGCCGAAATTATTGACCAAGTGGACGACAAAAGTCGAGTAGGAGTTTGTTTAGACACTTGTCATCTGTTTTCAGCAGGATACGATATTAGTTCTCTGTCGGATTGCGAACAAACATTTAGCGAGTTTGAGCAGGTGGTAGGTTTTCAATATTTACGAGGAATGCACCTAAATGGTTCAAAAACACCGCTAGGTAGCCGTGTTGATCGCCATCACACGTTGAGAGAAGGTACAATTGGTACAGACTTCTGTAAATTTATCATGCAAGATGACCGCTTTGATGATATTCCGCTCATTTTAGAAACCATTGAGCCTGAAATTTGGGCAGATGAGATAAAATTTTTGAGGACATTGGCAAAATAATCGTCTATACTGATTCAAATTATAGATTACGGCTTATCAATCGATAAGCCTTTTTTAATGTAACATTTAATTCTTATAGACAGGAATTAACCGCTGTAGTTGTTCTGGCGAGACACAAATTATGATGAAAAAAAATACTACTTTAACAAGGCTTAAGCCATTATTCACTTTTGTATTGTTTGCTACGTTTGCAAGCTATTCTTCAATGGTTTCTGCGAGTTTAAGTAGTACACCTGCCACACCAAACCAAATCAAAATTGTTGCTAAAGCAGCAACAGCCGAGCAAATTAAAGCTCAAGTTGCATATAAAAATGCTAAATCAGCTACAAACAGCAAGGCTTCTGCACAAGAGTATGCTGCCAATTCTGCGACGCAAAGAGTGAATAAAATTTACCGCAAATGGGTTGGAACACGTTATCGTTTAGGTGGAGAAGGGCATAATGGTATTGATTGTTCTGCTTTTGTACAAAAAACAATGCTTGGCGCATTTAATATTGATTTACCTCGTTCAACGGCAGAACAACGTTATTCAGGACGCGCTATTTCAAAATCAGAATTACGTCCAGGTGATTTAGTATTTTTCCGTCGCAATAATCATGTTGGTGTTTATATTGGTAACGGTAAATTTGTACATGCTAGTTCAAGCCAAGGAGTTACAACGAGTTCACTTTCAGAACGCTATTGGGCAAAAACTTATACTCAATCTCGCCGAGTAATGTAAAACAAACTAGAGGTCGCTAAATATAGGTTAGCGACCTTTTTTGTTTATGCTGCATATTTTCTCTCAGTCGTTGTTTGCGCAAAACGATGACGCATTTGATGCACTACATTGGTAATTACCCCTGCAACTGTCACTTCTTGCCAGTTCTGAATACGTAAGTTTGGTTCGCTCACGTCTAATGAAAACAGAATAATTTCTTGAGTGCCTTCGTTATTCTCAATTTCTTTAAAGAATTGATAAAACTTATATTCGCCATTTTTTTCAAGCACAAGTAAATCGTTAACGAAATATTGTGCAGATTGCTCAACGATCAGCAAATCATCAAGTTCAATCCCCCAAGCAATTAAATGCGGATTTTTCACTTGAATAAAGAAGGTTTCGGTCGGGCGTTTAATGCAAAGCGAATTAAGATCTAATTTAATTGAGCGTTCGCTATTCATATCACGGTACATTGGCAGTGGTTGATATGATAATTCACGGGTAAGCGATCGAATTGAAGCCATTTTTTGTATCCTCTATCTAAACTGTTTGTTTATACAGGTTATTTTACTGATTAAAAAAACAGTGTCAATCCTGTGGAATAATTTTTTGTAAAAATATCCAGTGTTTTGTTCGCTTTATCGGTGAGAATTGTTTGGCAAGCGGTCGAATTTCGCCCGAAATTTGCAAATGAGATAATAAAAAAGCACCCGAAGGTGCTTTTTTAAGAAAATAGGCAGTAAAGCTGTTATTATAAGCTTTCTGTGAAAGTACGAGTGATTACATCACGCTGTTGTTCTGGTGTTAATGAGTTGAAACGTACTGCATAACCAGAAACACGGATGGTTAATTGTGGATATTTTTCAGGGTTTTTTACAGCATCTTCTAATGTTTCACGGCGTAAAACATTTACGTTTAAATGCTGACCACCTTCTACTTTGATTGTTGGTGCAACATTTACTGGCACTTCACGGTATGCAATTTGACCTAACTCGCTAATTGCAACGATTTGGTCTTCTTTATATGCATCACCTTTAGCTGCGATGCAGCGTGCTTCGTTTTTCTCTTCGTCTAATAACCAGAAAGAGTTTACTAAGTTGCTGTTTGAAGATTCTGTAATTTGTACGCCTTTGATCATATTGATACTCCTCAGTATTGGCTAGAAAATTATAAAATTTTTTGATAAATTCAAATTTTGTTTATGTGTGAATTTTATCATTTTTTTTGAATAATTCTACTAAAAGTTGAAAAATTGTTATCAAAAAAGCATTAATCGTATAAAAAATAAACTAAGATAAATAGAGAGACTCAACATTTTTAACAAAATTTAATAGGGTAAATTATGAACAATTGGACAGAAGCCTTGGGCGAAGAAAAGCAACAGCCTTATTTTCAACATATTTTGCAACAGGTTCAGCAAGAAAGAGCAAATGGGGTAACGGTTTATCCACCGCAAAAAGAAGTGTTTAGCGCTTTTGCTTTAACAGAATTTAAAGATGTGAAGGTGGTGATTTTAGGGCAAGATCCTTATCATGGTCCAAATCAAGCGCATGGGCTCGCTTTTTCAGTGAAACCACCCGTTGCTCCCCCTCCTTCTTTGGTGAATATGTATAAAGAACTCGCACAAGATATTGAAGGATTCCAAATTCCAGCCCATGGCTATTTAGTTGATTGGGCAAAGCAGGGAGTATTATTGCTTAATACGGTACTTACAGTACGTCAAGGGCAGGCGCATTCGCATGCGAATTTCGGTTGGGAGATTTTTACTGATAAAGTGATCGCTCAGCTCAATCAACATCGCACTAATTTAGTCTTTTTACTTTGGGGCAGTCACGCACAGAAAAAAGGGCAGTTTATCGACCGCTCGCGCCACTGTGTACTAACCGCTCCACATCCTTCACCATTATCTGCTCATCGTGGTTTTTTAGGTTGTCGCCATTTCTCACAAGCGAATGCTTATTTAGCAGCAAAAGGCATTCCAGCCATTAATTGGCAATTACCCTTAACCCTTTAGCTGGCACAAGCGGTCAAATTTTCTTAAAATTTTGCAAAAAATAACCGAAATTTGACCGCTTCTCTTTTCGTACGCAAGCACTTTATTCCCCATAAACTTAATTTGAATGGTTAATTATGAAATTTAATCATGTTCAAGATTAAAAACTATCATTTTATTTCATTTAAATCACTTGTTACACTTTGTTTACATTTTTAATTATTTATTAGCAAAAAGCATTCACAGTAGTTACAGGGGGATATATGTCTCAAGAAATTACCTTTAAGTTATACCGCACTCATTTTGATGAAAATTATGCCCCTGCGGAAGGCACTCGTTTAACCACTAATTTTGCAAACCTTGCTTGAGGCGAGAACCGTCAGCAAAATTTACGCCGTGCCATTGCAATGATTAATCGCCGTTTTAATCAATTAGCGCATTGGGATAATGCGCAAGGCGATCGCTATTCTGTTGAATTAGATATTATTTCGGTTGAGTTAAATGTTGATCAAGCAAATGCAGATTTTCCGTTTATCGAAGTGTTAGAAACTACAATTATCGATCATCATCAAAACAAACGCTATCAAGGCATTGTCGGAAATAATTTTTCTTCTTTTGTGCGCGATTATGACTTTAGCGTATTGCTACCTGCGTTTAATCAGGGTAAAGCTTCGTTTAGCGTGCCAGAGAACTATGGTGATTTACACGGTGAATTGTTTAAGCATTTCTTAAATTCTGACGTCTATCAAGCAAATTTCAGTAAAGCGCCCGTTATTTGTTTAAGTGTTTCAACCAACAAAGTGTACCAACAAACGACCAATAGCCATCCGATTCTTGGTGTGGAATATCAACAAAATGAAAATTCATTAACCGATGCTTACTTCGGCAAAATGGGGCTTAAAGTACGTTATTTTATGCCACAAAACAGCAGCGCACCTTTTGCGTTCTATCATCAAGGTGATTTGCTGAATGATTACTCAGCGCTAGAGCTGATTGCTACTATCAGTACGATGGAAAGTTTCCAAAAAATTTATCGTCCTGAGATTTATGCGGCTAATACTGCAGCGAGCAAACTTTATCAGCCAAGTCTTAATCATGATGATCATGCTACAACACTAGTTGAATACGATCGGGTTGAGCGCTCACAATTAGCGGTGGTGCAAGGGCAATACGCCGATGTGCACTTTATCCAACCATATCAAGCAGTGCTTGATAACTGGCTGGCAACACAACAAACTAAATAACGAACAGGAAAGATTTTATTATGAGCAAATTATTCCCCACATCTACTGTAGGTAGCTTACCTAAACCTTCGTGGTTGGCCGAGCCTGAAAAACTTTGGTCACCTTGGAAACCACAAGGTGATGAATTAATTGAAGCGAAAAAAGATGCTTTATTGCTCTCATTAAAAGAACAAGAGGCGGCGGGTCTTGATATCATCAGCGACGGAGAACAAACACGTCAACATTTTGTAACAACCTTTATTGAGCATTTAAGCGGTGTAGATTTTGAAAAACGAGAAACGGTGCGGATTCGTAATCGCTATGATGCAAGTGTACCCACGGTAGTTGATGCGGTTGCTCGTACCAAACCTGTGTTTGTGGAAGATGCAAAATTTTTGCGAAAATACACCGATCAATTGATTAAATGGGCATTGCCAGGCCCAATGACGATGATTGACACGCTTTATGATGCCCACTACAAAAGCCGTGAAAAACTCGCATGGGAATTTGCCAAAATTCTGAACGAAGAAGCAAAAGAACTGGAAGCCGCAGGGGTGGATATTATCCAATTTGATGAACCTGCGTTTAATGTATTTTTTGACGAAGTAAATGATTGGGGCATTGCTGCACTTGAGCGAGCAATCGAAGGGCTAAAATGCGAAACTGCCGTGCATATTTGCTACGGCTACGGCATTAAAGCAAATACCGATTGGAAACAAACACTTGGTTCAGAATGGCGCCAATACGAAGAATCTTTCCCAAAATTGCAACAATCTAAGATCGATATTATCTCACTGGAATGCCAAAACTCACGTGTACCAATGGATTTAATCGAACTCGTTCGCGGCAAAAAAGTAATGCTTGGCGCAATTGATGTCGCAACGCATAAGATCGAAACCGCCGAAGAAGTGGCTAACACCTTACGCAAAGCATTGCAATTTGTGGATGCAGATAAGCTTTACCCTTGCACCAACTGCGGAATGGCACCGCTGCCACGTGCTGTCGCCCGAGGGAAACTCCACGCACTGAGCGCTGGCGCTGAGATCTTGCGTAGGGAGCTCAAGTAAAAATATTGCGTTATTTATAAAATGTAGGGGCGAGTCCTGTGTCCGCCCGCATAAAAATTTGTGTATTGACTTCTGATAGCGTATCTTCCAACTCATATCTTTTTTGTTGAACTCGTATCAGTAGACGAGAATCCGTCTCTCCCGCAAGAGGTGAGAGTTTGAGTTTATGACAAGCGGTTAAATTTTTCTGATTTTCTGCAAATGCAAAATTTTGAGGAAATTTTCCCGCTTGTTACCTGCTCACTTCGCCAATTACTTCTGCCAAATCTCCCCAAACCCCTCTGTGCTAAAGAGGGGATTTTCTTTAAAAATTAACAGGTTATGAAATTTCGATTACTTATGAACAGGAGATAAGATAGAGCCATAAAGTGGCTCAGTAGGCTAGCAGAGCCTCGTAACCACGTACGGCTCGTGCGTGGGCGGCAATCGAAATACATCGTTTACATCGGGTGCTACATTTATTTTACTTCCCCAATCGCCACCAAAATCCGTTTATCGGAAATCGGGTATTTAGTACCGAGTTGTTGGGCAAATAGGCTAACACGCAGTTCTTCAATCATATAGCGGATTTCCAACGCTTCATCTGGGATTACTTTGGATTTTGGCAGTTTGGCGAGCAGCTGTTTGTAGGCGTTTTCTACCTGTTCTACCCGCAACATTTTCGCGCGATCAGTATTGGTGTCGGTGCCGAGTTTGTCCAAACGCTTGTCGATAGCGGTCAAATAACGGTGCAAATCTGCAAGCCGTTGGTAGCCTGTTTTGGTGACAAAATCAGGGTAAATTAGCCCGCTTAATTGCGCTTTAATATCGCTTAACGCAAACGCCATAGTGAAGTCCATTTTGCCTTTCATTCGCTTGTTGAGTGCAAAGGCAAGCGTGAGGATTTTTTCCACTTGGAGTGCAATTTCTGCGGTGGTGTCGTTTAAATTACCTCGCACAAAGTCGTGCAATTCATGGAATTTTTCCTCATTCCAGACAAAACCGCCGAATTCATCGACCAGTTTATCCACCGCACAGGCGATACAGTCATCAATCAACTCCAACACCTTGCCGAATAGCGCAAAATATAGCCCGAGTTTTGCCTTATTTGGCAATTTTTCGTGCAAATATTTGATCGGTGATGGCACGTTAAGCAATAACAAACGGCGTAACCCTGCCTGCATTGCCCGAGCTTGTTCAAACTCGGTTTCAAATAATTTCACGCCGACAGCGGTTTGCTCATCGACAATCGCAGGGTAGGCTTTGACACTGAAATTGGCTTTTTTCTGTTCGTAACATTGCGGTAGTGTGGAGAAATTCCACAAATGCACGCCACTTTGCTCAATGCCGTCATCTGCAATGGTCGAGAGGCTTTCTTGCACCTGATCTTTGAGGGCAAATTTCAGCTCGTCCAAGTTTTCACTTTCTTGGATTTTCTTACCTTTTTCATCGACTACACGGAAATTTATCCGCAAGTGTGGAGCAATTTCGGCAAGATTCCACAGTTCATTTTCCACTGTTACGCCCGTCATTCGACGTAGTTCATAAGCAAGGCTTTCGAGCAGCGGTTTTTTGTACGGTTCGGCTCTGCCAAGGAAAGCCTCTGCGTAGTTCGGCGCAGGCACAAAATTTCGCCGTGTCGCTTTCGGCAATGATTTAATGAGCGACACCACTAACTCGTGGCGTAAACCTGGGATTTGCCAATCAAAACCCTCCGGCTCGACCTGATTGAGCAACGGCAACGGAATATGTACCGTTACGCCATCGTGCTCTTGCCCGATTTCAAATTGGTAACTTAATTTCAGTTTTAAATCACCTTGATACCAGAAATTCGGGAAATCCAATTCGCTCACGGTATTGGCATGGTCATTCATCAAAAACGATTTTTCAAAATTGAGCAGTTCAGGATCTTTTTTGCTCGCCTTTTTCCACCACGTATCGAAATGACGGCTGGAAACTACCTCAGTGCCGATACGCTGATCGTAAAAATCAAACAAGGTCTGTTCGTCCACCAAAATATCTCGACGGCGAGACTTGTGTTCCAGCTCCTCAACTTCTTTGATCAAGCGGTTATTTTCTTTGAAAAATTTGTAATTGTTATGCCAATCGCCTTCCACCATTGCCGAGCGAATAAAAATTTCACGGCTGACGGTCGGGTCAATTGAGCCGTAATTCACCAAACGGTTCGCTACGATTGGAATACCATACAGCGACACTTTTTCATACGCCATTACCGCACCTTTTGATTTTGACCAGCGCGGCTCGCTGTAACCGCGTTTGATTAAATGGCTAGCGAGTGGCTCAATCCATTCAGGCTCGATTTTTGCCACTGTTCTTGCCCAGAGTTTGGTGGTTTCCACCAATTCCGAAGCGGCAAGCCATTTCGGTTGCTTTTTGAATAGCGCAGAATTCGGGAACACATAAAAATGCGCATTTCTCGCCCCGAGGTAGTGCATTTTCTCGCTGTCTTTTTGCCCGATATGCGACAGCAAACCCGTGAGTAAAGCGGTGTGAATTTGTTGATAATTTGCAGGTTCGCTGTTAATCGGCAAGCCCATTTCACGCACTGCAAGACGAAGCTGATGATAAATATCTTGCCACTCACGCACTCGTAAATAGCTGAGGAAATCTTTCTGGCACTGCTTGCGGAACTGGTTTTTTGTTAGTGCTTTTTGCTGGGTTTGAAGGTAATGCCATAAATTCACAAACGCCAAGAAATCGGAATCATTGTCTGCAAAACGGCGGTGTTTTTCGTCCGAAGCCTGCTGGCGTTCTTGCGGACGCTCACGGGGATCTTGAATCGACAACGCCGAGACAATCATCATCACTTCGTGCAATGAACCGTTTTGGCTTGCTGCAATCACCATACGCCCCAAGCGAGGATCAATAGGTAATTGGGCTAGCTGTTTGCCGATTGCAGTTAATTTGCGTTTTTCCGCTCCAATCGCCCCTAATTCTTCCAACAAACGCACGCCATCTTGTACTTGACGGGTATCAGGACGATCCACAAACGGAAACGCCTCAATATCTGACAGTCCGAGTGAAGTCATTTGCAAAATAACGGAAGCCAGATTGGTACGCAGAATTTCAGGATCGGTAAATTCAGGACGTGCGTTGAAATCCTCCTCAGAATAGAGGCGGATACAAATCCCTTCACTGGTTCGCCCGCAGCGACCTTTTCGCTGATTAGCCGAGGCTTGCGAAATCGGTTCAATCGGTAGACGTTGCACTTTGGTGCGGTAGCTATAACGAGAAATACGTGCTGTCCCTGTATCAATTACATATTTGATATTCGGAATGGTTAGCGAGGTTTCCGCCACGTTGGTGGCTAAAATCACTCGATTTAGACCGCTTGGCTGGAAAATCCGTTGTTGTTCTGCTGCTGAAAGTCGTGCGTAAAGCGGTAGGATTTCGGTAAATCTTAACTCTTGTTTTTGCAATGCTTCGGCAGTATCACGAATTTCACGCTCACCGCTCATAAAAATCAAAATATCGCCACGCCCTTCGGCTTGCAGTTCGTCCACCGCATTTAAAATGCCTTGCAGTTGGTCTTGATCTTCTTCCTCCACAATTGGGCGATAACGCACCTCAACAGGGAAAGTTCGCCCAGAAACTTCAATAATCGGCGCATTGTTAAAATGGCGAGAGAAACGTTCTACATCAATGGTCGCTGAGGTAATGATCACTTTCAGATCAGGGCGCTTGTGCAGAATTTGTTTGAGATAACCCAAAATAAAATCGTTGTTGAGCGAACGTTCGTGCGCTTCGTCAATAATCAGTGTGTCGTACTGATTGAGGTAGCGGTCGTTTTGGATTTCGGCAAGCAAAATCCCGTCGGTCATCAATTTTACCAACGTATTTTCGCCTACTTGGTCGTTAAAACGGACTTTATAACCTACCGTTGCGCCCATTTCGCTTTTCAGCTCTTCAGCGATACGGCTTGCCACCGAACGCGCAGCCAAACGGCGAGGCTGAGTATGACCAATTAAGCCTTTTACGCCACGCCCGAGCTCCAAACACATTTTCGGCAACTGGGTGGTTTTACCCGAACCTGTTTCTCCCGCAATCACCACCACTTGATTTTCGGCAATCAGCTTGAGAATTTCCTCATGGCGAGCCGAAACGGGGAGATCGGGGTAAGTGATTTTAAGGTTGGCGAGTTGTGCTTTTCTCGCTTGGAACGTTGCTTGAGCCGAGATAATTTCACGTTCAATTTCCGCTATTATTTTATGTTTAGTTTCTTCTTTTTTAATGCTTGAAATGCTGTGAATACGAGAGCGTAAGCGACGATAGTCGGTATTCGTGAGATCTTTTAGATTGGCGATTAATGCTTTTTGGCTTTCATCAAGCGGTCTGTTTTTAAAATTTTTTTGCAAAGGTTTCATTGAGATATCGTTATTATTGAAAAGCTATTCGGATAAGATTGCTTCAATGCGTAGTAGCACATCTTCTAAAATAAAATCAGGTACAGTTTCTTTACGTTTAGCGTGGCGCACTCGCCAATCGAGAGATTTTAGCTGATGACAATGTATAGCACCTTGTGTATGTGTGCCACTCCCCATTAAGCTAACTACGGTACCAAATGAGCGTGTATAATTAGCTGCACCTTGTGAGATCGGACAAACAAATGCGAGTCCACGCTCATTAAACAGTTTACTGCTGACAACTAAGGCAAAATGGTCGCCTTTCATTTCTTGCCCACTGGCAGGATCAAATGGTAAATGAATAATATCGCCACGATTTGGAGTGTACATTTTACTTCTCCAAACCAGCATCAGGCATTGTGTCCCAATTTTCTACCATTGGTAATTCTTCGGGCATTTCTGCCAGCAAAGTTTTGAGATCGTATTTTTTCTTTGGCTTTAACGAACGCAATACTAAGCTATCATTCAGTACTTCTATATCGCAACTGTCGTTTTCTTGCCATTGTAACTGCGCCAAAATGGCTTGCGGAATACGTACTGCTGCACTGTTTCCCCATTTTTTAATTTGAACTTGCATAATGCCTCCTTATAGAAAGTAGATACATTATATAAACATAGACTTAAAAAGCAATGTGAGTTAACGGAACTTGAACAAAGCATTTATAAAATACAATTTCAAGATGTTGAGGAAATGATAGAAAGATTGAAGAGAAATATTAAAAATAGAAAGCCAACTTTTTGGGAAAAGGCAGGGAATTATTTCACGAATGCATTTAGCTATATTATTAATGAGTTAGAACTCAGTAATATTAAGGCATTTGTTCATTTTCTTCCTGCTCCAATACAAAAAGTTGTAGCCCCAGTGTTGAAGTATATTCCTCATGTATCCATTATAAAAGATAAAGTACAACTACTTTTATCTAAAAAAGAATAAGTGAGTACGATGTCGCATAACAGCAAGAAGTCATTATTTTTTAATCTGTTATGCGATTTTTATTAACCTTTCCCCACTAGCAATGACAACATCCCTGCGGCAATTAATGGGCCGACGGGGACGCCGCCTAATAATGCCACACCAATAATAGTGCCAATCAGTAAACCTGTAACAAGTAGCGGTTGGCTACCCATTAACGTTACTCCTCTGCCTCCTAGCCAAGCGACTGCAATCCCAGCGACCACTGCAAGCAACATTTTCCAGTTTAGAAATTCATTTAGTGCGGGTAGTGAAATTTTGCCTGAAACAATCGGGCTTAATACGCCGATAGTTAAAATAATAATACCAATGCTTAAGCCGTGTTTATCTAAGAAAGGCAGATATTTGCTGAGAAAAGTTTGTTGTACGAGCAATAATACGGCAGCAGCAATGGTGATTGAATTATTGTTTCCAACGACACCAAGAAAAATCAGTGCAACCAAAAAGAGTGAAATGGGATTAAATTGTAAGGACATAATTTTTGCAAAATTTAGGAAAAATTTAACCGCTTGTTTGGCTAACAAGCGGTTATTTTTAGGGATTAACCAGCAACCATTACCATTGCAGGGCGAAGAACACGACCTTGTAAGGTGTAGCCTTTTTGTAATACCACGCTGATATGGTTTGCTTCAATGCCTTCAGCAGGTTGCATTGAAATTGCTTGGTGAAGTTCTGGATTGAATGCTTCACCCACTACGCCAACTGCTTCTACACCAAATTTTGCAAGGGTAGAGATAAATTCTTTGTGGGTCATTTCTACGCCGTCTACTAATGCTTGCGTTTTTTCATCAGTAACTGCGGTATCTAGTGCATTTAAGCCACGTTCAAGGTTATCTACCACGGTGAGCAATTCTTTTGAGAATTTTTCGAGTGCAAATTTATGTGCTTTTTCTACATCTTGTTCAGCACGGCGGCGAATGTTTTGGATTTCTGCTTGCGCACGTAGTTGAATATCTTTTTCACGGTTGTCTGCTTCTGAAATATAAGTTTCTAACTCATTGATACGTGCATAAGCGGCTGCAAGTTCGACCTCAACAGGTTGTTCTTGTTGGAGTTCGGTTGTTTGCTCTAATTCCGCTTCAGTTGAAATTTCAACTTGTTCGGTTTGAGCTTGTGCATTTTCATTTTGAGTTGTCATATTAAATCCTCTTTGTTTTATTCAAATCTATAAAGTGCAAAAACGCCATTAATATAGCGTTAAATTTGCTGATTTCAAGGTAAAAGCGATAATGTCTATCAATTATTAAAAATAATTTGCAAAAAATAGCGCTTTTAACTAGAAAATCCTTGCAAAATCTAGGGGGTGGCTTAAAATCGCCCTCGTCTTTTAAGCCCTTAGACAAGGCTATATTTTTACTCATCTTTTCTTTAACGGAGAAAACTTAAATGAAAAAATTAGCGGGTTTATTTGCAGCAGGTTTAGCCACAGTTGCATTAACAGCGTGTAATGAAGATAAGCCAAAAGCGGCGGACGCAGCGGCTCAACCAGCAGCATCAGGCACAGTTCACCTTTATACTTGGACTGAATACGTGCCTGAAGGCTTGTTAGATGAATTTACCAAGCAAACGGGCATCAAAGTAGAGGTTTCAAGCCTTGAGTCAAACGAAACCATGTATGCAAAATTAAAATTACAAGGTAAAGACGGCGGTTACGATGTTATCGCACCTTCTAACTACTTCGTTTCAAAAATGGCGAAAGAAGGTATGTTAGCGGAATTAGATCACGCTCAACTTCCTGTAATCAAAGAGTTAAACCAAGATTGGTTAAACAAACCTTACGACCAAGGTAACAAATACTCTTTACCACAATTATTAGGTGCGCCAGGTATCGCATTTAACACAAGTGACTACCAAGGTGAAGCGTTTACCTCTTGGGGTGATTTATGGAAACCTGAGTTTGCCAACAAAATCCAGTTATTAGATGATGCACGCGAAGTGTTTAACATTGCGTTATTAAAATTAGGTAAAAATCCAAATACAACTGATCCAGAAGAGATCAAAGCAGCGTACGAAGAATTGAGAAAATTACGTCCAAACGTACTTTCATTCACATCAGATAACCCTGCAAACTCATTTATTGCGGGTGAAGTTTCTGTAGGTCAATTATGGAACGGTTCTGTTCGTATTGCGAAAAAAGAACAAGCGCCAGTAAATATGGTGTTCCCGAAAGAAGGTCCTGTACTTTGGGTTGATACATTAGCAATTCCTGCAAATGCGAAAAACAAAGAAAATGCACATAAGTTAATTAACTACTTATTAAGTGCGCCTGTGGCAGAGAAATTAACGTTAGAAATTGGTTACCCAACTTCAAACGTTGAAGCATTAAAAACATTACCAAAAGAAATTACTGAAGATCCAGCAATTTATCCAACCGCTGAAGTGTTACAAAAATCACAATGGCAAGATGATGTTGGTAATGCAATTGAGCTTTACGAAAAATACTATCAAGAGTTAAAAGCGGCAAAATAATCTGCTAGTTTAACTCGTCAGCCCTCGAAGAGTAATTTTCGAGGGCTTTTTGTATTGATAAGCGGTCGAATTTTCACAAGAATTTGCAATGCGCTAGGCTCACTTTAATTTGAAGGAGAGAGAAGAGGGGAATGAATGATTGGCACAAAAATAAACCCTCCGAAGAGGGCTTATTTTAAGAGAAGTTAAACAATGCCTTGTTCTAACATTGCAGTTGCAACTTTTTTGAAGCCTGCGATATTTGCACCGTTTACATAGTTCACATAACCGTCTGCTTCTGTACCGTTTTCCACACAGTTTTGGTGGATTGCAGTCATGATATTAAATAGACGTTGATCGACTTCTTCACGAGTCCATGATAAGCGAATTGCGTTTTGGCTCATTTCTAAACCTGAAGTTGCTACGCCCCCAGCATTTGCTGCTTTACCTGGTGCATAAAGAATTTTTGCAGCGATAAACACTTCAACGCCTGCTAATGTGGTTGGCATATTTGCGCCTTCAGCCACACAGAAACAGCCATTTTTCACTAATTCTTTTGCATCTTCACCATCTAACTCATTTTGTGTTGCGCATGGAAGTGCGATATCACATTTTACGCCCCATGGTTTTTGACCTTCAAAGTATTGAATACCTTGTTCTTGTGCATATACAGATAAACGTTCACGGCGTACATTTTTCAATTCTAATAAATCCGCTAATTGTTTTTCAGTCATACCTGAATCAGGGAAGAGTACATAACCGTTCGAATCTGATACTGTTAATACCTTCGCACCTTTTTGAATCGCTTTTTCTGCCGCATATTGTGCTACGTTACCAGAACCAGAAATCACAACACGTTTACCGTCAAAGCTTTGACCTTTAGTTGCTAACATTGCATCTGCAAAGTAAACCGCACCGTAACCTGTTGCTTCTGGACGAATTAAGCTACCGCCCCAAGTAAGGCTTTTACCTGTTAAAACAGAAGTAAATTCGTTACGTAATTTTTTATATTGACCGTACATATAGCCGATTTCACGGCCACCTACACCAATATCACCTGCAGGTACGTCTGTATCAGCGCCAATGTGACGAGACAATTCAGTCATAAATGCTTGGCAGAAACGCATTACTTCGGCATCAGATTTACCTTTCGGATCGAAATCTGAACCACCTTTACCGCCACCCATTGGAAGCGTTGTTAAAGCATTTTTAAATACTTGTTCAAATGCTAAGAATTTTAAAACACCTAAATCTACCGTTGGATGGAAACGAATACCGCCTTTATAAGGACCAATCGCAGAGTTCATTTGAACACGGTAACCACGGTTTACTTGTACCTGACCTTTGTCATCAACCCAAGTGACACGGAAGGTAATAACACGTTCTGGTTCAACAATACGTTCTAGAATACCTTGTTGAGTATATTGTGGGTTTTTCGCAAGGAAAGGCGCTAATGAACCGAAAACTTCTTCCACCGCTTGGTGGAATGGTGCTTGGTTAGGATCACGTTGTTTGATTTTTTGGAACAATGCGTTTAAATCGCTCATAAAATACTCCTGTTTATCATTTAAAATGAAAAATATTTATCAAATGTTGTGTTTTTGATGTGGATTGGAGTCTATCAAGCAATTTTTAATTTGAAAAGATGTAATTAGAAAAATTTATCAAATAAATTACAAAAATTTAGTAGATGGTTAAAATTTGTTCTTTTTTGTAATTTGTTATGATTATAAATTCGTGATTTTTCAGCAAAAGAGGTCGTATCTGATGGTTAAAATAGAAAAACGAGCCTTTTGATTAAAAAAAACTAATGAATCTGTTTTGGATTATAAAATTTAATGGATTGTTATGCTTAACGCTAAAAAAGCCCACATAAGTGGGCTAATCTATTATTCAGCTTGAGCTGTAATTGGCTTGTCTAATTTGATATCGCTAACCAAACCTTGATTATCGAAGTAAACAAATAATGTATGTTGAATAGGATCGTTGTAGCCTTCACGCTGAATAAACACATAATCCCAACGGTTTTGTGCAAAAGTATCTTGTAAAACAGGCGTACCAAGTAAATATTGTACTTGTGTCTTATTCATGCCGATTTTTACTTGATCAATTTTATCTTGCTCTAGGTAGTTGCCTTGTGGCACATCAATACGATACACAACCTTTTTTACTGTAGAACAAGCAGTAACACCTACAGCAAGCAGAGCGATAGCTAAAAGAGATTTCATTTTCATCATATTTATTGACCTTTAAATTGTTCCAAATGATTGGATAGATAATACCCAAACTAATAAAAATTTTCCATTACTTATTACGTTCTAGTTGGTCACGCAAGTTGGCTGGTAACCCTTTGATTGTCAACGTATCGTTTAGTTCATCCCAAATTAGACGTTCACCAAGCAATTCGGCGTTAAAACTAATCGTAACACCTTTACCAGAGCCAGAATATTTGGTTAAAGTCTTTAACGCATTTCGAACAGGAGGGATGTTTTCTTCCAATCCGTATTCTTGATCTTGGGTAAATTGCGCAAAATTTACTTCATTCAGCGTTGGTAATGCTTCGGATAATTCACTTAAGGCAATTTCTTCACCGTTATTAATCTGACCTTTGCAATATTCGAAGACTTGTTTTTTCACTTCACGAGTTTGTGGTGCAGATAATTCCCCTTGATCACAATAATCACTTACCGCTTGTAAAAGCGTTTGATTTTGTAGCTGTGGGTTGAAACCTTCTTCCGCACTCAGGAAATCCATAAAGAAATCCGCAATCTTTCTACCCACACGTCCTTTAATAAAGGTGAGATAGCGGTTTGACTGAGCATTAAGTTTTAATTCCGTAAGATTGATACGGCAAGCAATATCGTATTGAGTAATATCTAAATATTCGGTGCGTTTTATCTCTAGCTGGTCATCTACCAACATAGAAGTGCGGCTATCAATAAGCGCAATAAATAAGTAGTCGGTCGCTAAAAAGTTATAACGACAAAGAATAAATGTGCCCCCTGAAGCAAAAGGATATTTTGCTAATTCAGTTGAGAGCATTTTGGCACAACTATGGCTGAACGGTAAAAAATCCGTTTCTTGTTCTAACAAGCGGTTCAGTTGCTGAGCGAAAACCGATTCAGTTTTGAATACGCCATAAGCTTTTGCTTTGCTTTGATAGGCTTGATGAAGTTGTAACATCATTTGCTCAACTTCAGGACTAATGGCAAGTAAATTATCGCGAAGCACCGTATTAAGCTCAGGTGTTTCAGCTTCCGTTTGGTGAAGCTGATGAAGGACAATTTCAGTAACGTTAATGCTCATGCTATTTCTCTTTGAGATTAGGGGTGGAAATAAAAGGTGGGAGATATTATCATTAAACGCAATATTTTTCATTACCCAAAGAAGGAATTCATTATGACTAAAGTGATTCACACAGAAAAAGCGCCAGCGGCAATTGGTCCTTATGTACAAGCGGTCGATTTAGGCAATCTTGTTTTAACCTCGGGACAAATTCCAGTTAATCCGCAGGCAGGCGAAATTCCTGCGGATATTGTTCAACAAGCTCGCCAATCATTAGAAAACGTGAAAGCCATTATTGAACAAGCAGGTTTAACCGTAGCGGATATTGTAAAAACGACCGTTTTTGTAAAAGACTTAAATGATTTTGCAGCGGTAAATGCTGAATATGAAGCGTTTTTCCGTGAAAATAATCATCCCGCATTTCCAGCGCGCTCTTGCGTAGAAGTTGCGCGTTTACCAAAAGATGTCGGTTTAGAAATTGAAGCCATTGCAGTACGCAAATAAGCGGTCATTTTTAGAGAAAATTTTACATGAAAAACATCACGCCAAATTGGAATGCACCAGCACATATTCACGCATTTACCAGTGTAAGAACGGGCGGTGTAAGCCAAGCACCTTTTGATAGCTTTAACTTAGGCGATCACGTTGGAGATAATCCTACGGATGTACAACGCAATCGTGAATTATTAGTAACGCAATTTGGATTACCTCATTTCCCCGTATTTTTAACTCAAACGCACAGCACGCGAGTTATTCGACTGCCTTACGATGGCGAGAATTTGGAAGCGGATGCCGTTTACACCAATCAGCCGAATCAGGTTTGTTTAGTGATGACAGCAGATTGTTTACCCGTGTTATTTTATAGCAAAGATGGCACCGAAATTGCAGCTGCGCATGCGGGCTGGCGAGGCTTATGCGATGGTGTATTAGAAAATACGGTTGCGGAATTTAATTGCGATCCTGCTGAAATTAGTGCTTGGTTAGGGCCTGCGATTGGACCTAATGCTTTCCAAGTCGGTAAAGAAGTGATTGAACAATTTTGCGCCTTTGATCCGCAAGCGGAGCAAGCCTTTGTCGCAGATACTTCTACAAGCGGTAAATTTTTAGGCAATCTTTACCAAATTGCAAAACAGCGTTTGCAGAAATTAGGGCTCAAAGCAATTACGGGGGGCGAACACTGTACTTTCACCGAGCAGGCACAATTTTTCTCTTATCGACGAGATAAACAAACGGGCAGAATGGCGAGTTTAATTTGGTGGGCAGATAAACTTTGATTTATTATTGAGTATGTTTTTTATGCGAGCGTTCGTCTAGTGCTAGACGGACGCCTCAAATTTCCCTATAATTCAAACACTTCTCTTATCCCCCCTTAGCTCAGTCGGTTAGAGCAGGCGACTCATAATCGCTTGGTCACTGGTTCAAGTCCGGTAGGGGGGACCATTAAACCCATTTATATTTCAATAGTTTATATAGATTCTCATTTTTTAACTCCTTGTGTAAAATAGCTACTGTGACGTAAACGTGACGTGATTTGCGTAGTCCAACATGTGATTAGCGTTCAAGTGAGCATACTTTCTTACCATTTCAAGGGTCTCCCAGCCTCCCATTTCTTTTAATGTGAATAATGGTGTGCCGGCTTGTACGTGCCAACTTGCCCAAGTATGGCGGAGATCGTGAAAGTGAAATGATGGCATACCTATTTTTTCACACGCCTGCCTAAAGTCACGTCTATCAATATCTCCGATAGCGTGTCCCGTGGAACATCTCACGAATACGTACTTAGATTTTGACTTAGTCTTGATTTGCTGTAATAAATCAATGGCTTTGTTGTTCAATGGTAGCGATCTTGCTTTGCCGGATTTAGCTTTATCATTACTGACAATTGCTAAATTTTTTGCAAAATTGACCTTATCCCAAGTTAAAGTTAGAATCTCACTCATGCGTGCGCCAGTAAGTAGTGCAAATGTACAGACGTTACGCATCCATTCTAGCTTTAGAGAATTAATTAATTCTGCTGCTTGAGATTTTTCCAGCCAGCTAACCCTAACTTTGGGTTCGTTTTTTCGCATAATAAAAGGGATTTTTTCAACCCATCCCGCTTTATGCGCAAGTGAAAAAATTCTCAGCAGACTTGAACGGTATCTATTTTGCGTTGCCGGCGAAAGTGGCTTATTTCGCCGATGGCAAAATGTTGGAATCGCATTAATGAGTTCTTCGCTCGTTAAAGATTTCAGAGTTCGACCATGAAAACGTTCTCTAAAATATTGTGCGTGCGCTTGTTTGCTATCAAATCGTTTTTGGCCCTGACCGTCTTTCAGAAATAGCAATAATGCTTCCTCAAAGTATCGGTCAGGTGATTTATTCAGAATTTCGACATCCCATAATTGGGATTTTAATTTGTCATGAAATTCTTGAGCCTGTTTTTTTATTGCCGTTTTAGAAGAGCGTCTAATTCTGCTTCCGCTTGGCGTAACAACATCAACCCACCAGATTGCGCTGTCTTTTCGTTTGTAGATCGACATAAATTATCCTTCTTTCGACCTACAGAGATAACCTGCAAATCATTATCGACGTGTTGTTTATGTTTTTCAAGATCGGAGCGATAAATTCTCCACACTCTCGATCCTTGCATTTTAAATGCACCCCAGCGAAATCTATTGTTATAAACAGTTCTATAACTTAGATTAAGTAGCGCCGCAACATCTTGTAAAGATAGAGTTTGCTCCATTTTTACTCCATTAATATTACCATCTTGGTGTTTTTCTTAAGATATCCGGTACTTCAACGATTTGTAACTGTTCCGGTTTCACGTTTTTATATTTTACCCAATATTGGCAAATTTCTAATGCTTCGCCTTGAGTGACGGTTTTTCTTGTTTCTCTCAAAACTGTCCACTCATTCTTAAATTCTGCTTCAAGCACGATATATCGCTTACCATCCATTACTTGCAATTCGTTTCTAAACATATCGCCCCCGATCAATTAGCCAAAGCCGGATATTCAGGATCATCAGTTTTTCGTCACGCTCTCGTTCATGCAGAGTGTGTAATAGCCAAACTATACGCACGAGGGATAACTCAGCTATTAATAACCATAAATTTGTATCGTTCATATTTGTACTCTTAAACCTCGGTACGGTAATTATTTGAGATAATCAGCAACTCTTTCACCAATCCATTTCATTACAGGCACAGCCATTGAATTTCCAATGGCTTTATAGCGAGGGCTGTCAGGACAGTCTTTTGCGGTTTTATTTCGGTAAGGTATTTTGGTGTAATCGTCAGGAAAACCTTGTAAGCGTTCACACTCTTTGGGTGTGAGTTTACGTAGGATGTATTGATTGCAGACTGCATGAACATCAGTAGCAGTCAATGTATAGCTGATACCACTTTCATCAAATCCGTTACCATTTCCGCCATTTTCAGGTTTTCTACCAATGGTATTCCCGGCAAGAACAATGCAAGGTACATTGTTTCCGCCAGTTCCCATTCTTGATTTTAAGGTAGGGAAAAGAGGCTGTTCCGCAACTCGAACAGCTTCAGCACCTTTGATTTCAAATAACACATTTTCTTGTCCGTTATTTCTACCTAAACAATGAGAAATTTTCGTGTTAATGATAGGATCTTGCGTGCCGTGAACAACAAATATTTCAGATCCGCCACCTAAAACACCTCCACAAGCCTTAAGTGTTCCACCTATATTGGATTGGCGGTAACTTCCAAAGCTGCTTTCAATATAGGTGGTAGTGTTTTCTTCCTCCTGCTTGCTCGAGTTAAAATCCCCTCGCAAGCCTTTTGGCTCAATGAGTATTTGGGCGACACTTCGTTTTCTAGCACTTGCCACAAGGAACACTCTCTTGCGTCGTTGTGCGACTCCGAAGTATTGAGCATTGAGGACTCGCCACGAGATAGCTCTGGCTGAATGCACATAACCAGCGTTTGTCCATTTATTCCCTGTTGGTTGTAATGGCTGATGTTCTTGAGCCAATCCAGCCAGAAAGTGTCCGAAAGCGTTGTCCTTGGTGGATAAAACACCCGGCACGTTTTCCCACACAAGTACGCAAGGTTGTTTTCCGTCTGAGAGTCGGACATAATCAATAGCCTCCAAAATGTGAATAAGGGTTAATGTTAAGTTACCTCTATCATCGTTTAAACTTTCACGTTTGCCAGCCACGGAAAATGCTTGGCAAGGTGTACCACCGACTAAAACATCAGGTGCGGGAATTTCACGATTGAGGATTTTAGGAACTAAGGCGGTCATATCGCCTAGATTTGGAATATCAGGATAGTGATAAGCAAGCACGGCACAAGGAAAAGGTTCAATTTCAGAAAACCAAACTGGCTTTCCGATACCTTTCCAAGCAACCGATACAGCCTCAATACCTGAACATATTGAGCCGTAGGTGAACATTTTTTATTCCATAAATAAAAAAACGCACTTTATAGTGCGTCTTCAAAATTATTTCTTCGCTGGCATTGGCGGAAGTGGTTGCCAGTGGGTTACTTTGCCACATTCGCCATTATCTGAATAAAATCTATTTCCGTTGATCATATAACCTATAAAAATCTCTACATAGTCTTCGAAATCGGATTTATAGCCATATAACAATAAGTTTTCAGATTTTATTCCGCAGTCAAGCTCAGGTTTTTTGTCTTTAACACTAATCCAGCCGTTATTTTCTTTTTCCATTTTTAACCTCCTTAGGTGGTTCTGGAAATTTCATCCAATATAATATCTCGTCATCGCTGTAACAGCTCCATCCTTCCCAAGATTCATAATCTAGCGTAGTCACTTGTCCGTCATCCAAAACAACAAGATAAGTGCCGTCATATTCCGGTCGAGTACTCTCGTTATTATTCCAACTATGCAACGGTCGCCAACTTACAACATCATTGATACTACATGAACTATCTATCTCGGGAATATAGACAAAACGCTTGAGACAATTACCGTCTTCATCGTAAAAATATTCTTCATCTTCGGCAAATTCACGATCTATCGCTTTATAGCTTAAATAGCCAAGCCATTCATGTGACTGATTCATACCTTTTAACTTGATCGTAAAGTAACAAATTTCACCGAAACGTGGTAATTCTTTAGTCATTTTCTAAATCCTTTTTAATAAATTTAGCGAGTTCCGGCTTGAAATAATTCTTGCCTTTTGCAATTTTTCCGTGTTCGTTAAACACTGGTTTACCATCTTCAAACTTGCTGTCATTGCTGTTGGCTACTTCTTGCAGCGCTCCTTGAATATCCATACCGAACATATGCGCTACGCCGATAGCTGTTACAATTTGATCGCATAAGGCATCGAGCAACTCAATTTTGTCAAAATTACTCATACCAGAAATAACATCGTTATAACTTGTTCTATTTTTCATTTTTTCCGATAAAAAATACAATTCATCGCCCTCACTGAATCCTCCCAAACTCATGAGCATCTCACAGACTTCCTCGAGGTGGCAACCTAGCTGCACTCGCTGATTATCAATCGTTGGATTCGGTACTGCGGTTTTAAACCAACTTTCAATTTGATTAATGGTGTTCTGTTTCATTTTCTTCTTCCTTATTTTTTACTTACCACCTTGTTAAATTCACGTGTTGCCCAAGCGATAGCTTGTACGCACCACTTGAAATGGTGAGAATACACATTAAAATCATCCAAACATATATCATTAAGTGCATCGCTCAACGGGTCATAGCTAATTCCTACAAACCATTGCTCAACTTCAAACTGATTTGAAAAATCCACAAATTCAATCGAATCTTCGAATTCCATTAACAGCGCATCTTGCTCGCATTCTTCTAGTTCAGTGGCGTATTCTTCAATATTGGTCCGAATAATATTTTCTGCGCTTTCGCTATCAAATTTTCTGATGTGTGCATTGGTATCTTCCGCTAGGCATTTTTCTGCTAAATAATCGAAGGAGAGAGCAGATTCATTTTGCGAGAAAAACTCATAGGGGTTTACCAAACGCCCAAAAGCGTAATCCCCCATATCTCCAGTAATAATCACTCTATTAGCAGCATAAATCACTGTGAAAGATTGGTTGATTTCGTTTGGCTTGGCACAGCGAAAAATTTTAGCGTTATCCGTATTTTCAATTACGGTAATTTTATGTTCGGCGACATCCGCTAAAAAGCTTTCATTAAATTTCAACTTGCTCATAGTCTAATCCGCCAAAATTGCCCAACAAGTTAGCGCCATTACTAATAGCACTGATATTACTTGAGCGCCGAAAACGCCTGCATTTAATCCGATGAAATATAAATTTGACGTAAACACACCGCTTAATAGAAAAAATAATGACTTCCATTTGTTGGTATTCATTTGCTTACCCTCTTCAAAAACAACAAAACCGCTATTTCTAGCGGCCTTCGTATTGTTTACCTGTGATTGCTTCGATGACTTTTATTACATCTTGTTTTGAATTGTAATATCTTCCATTGACTCGCATTGATGCATGTCGGTTAAAAGGTTTAACTTCTTCCACTTTAAATTCGCCTGTCAAAGCGTCAGCAGCTAGCATATAAACTATATCGCTATTATTTTTAAAGCTGGTTATTGGCTTAGGCAGTTGTAAACTATTAGTTGATAACTGCGGTTCAGGGTCTTTCCACATTGCACACTTCTCAAGCTCATTCAAATGCACTTGACCTAACACAAATGCACCACTTAAGGCTTCCACAATATATTCATGCGTTTCTGTTTTTCGGTTGCTGTAATATATATAACAAGGCTCACCGCTGTAATTAATACATTCCCCTTTCAAAGCTCGATCTAAGTCAAATGGCTCCGGTTTGTCTTGCCATAAACCAATAATATCGAAATGAGCTTGCTTATTTTCTCTGTACTCAAAAACACTCTGAAATGGTTTAAAATCATCAACCGAACCATCATCGTTATAAAAACACCACCAAGTGTGGTCGGATCTCGCGTTTTTACCTAAAAATTTAGCTTTTTGACCCGTTCTAGTCACACCAAAAGCGCCATTCAAAATAGCTTGTTTGTCATTTTCACTTAACATATTGGCCCCTCAATTTCTTATTTGTTCTTCCACAAAGTCCAATGCTCTCTGACTGCAATTAAAATTTTAATGCTATAAAACAAAACCGCTTGAACTTTCGAACAAGCGGTCTGTTTTCAGTCAAAATTTACGATTACGCTAAATTGCCTTCGTAAAAATCTACATCAGGAATGTTTGATTTCAGATTTTCAATCGTTGTCTTAAACGCATCTTCAATCACTTTTTCAGGATTGATGAGTTCATACCATAAGGTTAATAAACCATCTTTAATACGATAACGAATGCGAGCCTTAATTTGGTAGTAGTCGCCATTGTGGAATGGTTGCAAACCTAAGATGATTTCTTCTGGCAAGCGTGTTTTACCACCACCACTTTTTTCATCTGTGAATGCGAATGACATTGTGCCGTCTTGTAAACGTTGTACCGACTTGAACTCAGATTTACGAGTTTCTTCAAAGGTAAGCACCATCGCCAGCAATTCAGTACCGCTTACTACGTTGCCTTCACTTGCTACGCAATGAATGTTGTTTTCAATGAACTGCGCAAATTCAATTTGGCTCATTGCACTTTTATTTTTACCAGCCCAAGCCTTCCAGTCTTTCGAGTGCGGGCAAGTGTAGCTTGCTGTATGGTCACCCCAACGGGCTGCTTGCGGATTTGCGTGGTAATCAAAGATAGTTTGTACGTTCAGTGAATCCAAGTCGCAAAAAATAGCTGTACCGGCAATTTTGAATTTATTGGTGTAATCAATAAGAGATTGTGAAGTGGAGACCGTAACCGCTTGGCGAATACGATTTGGTGTTGGTTGTAAATGTTCTAATGATTTGATTTCAAAATCATCACGGGTAAGAATTGCCGGTGTACCTGCTAATTCGCCAACATTCAAACCATTTGAAGCTAGGCTTGCGATTTCTTTGATAATTTTTTCCATATAATAGGATCCTTCTTATATAAAGTTAGTTAATTAATGATTATGCTGCGGCAGTTGCTAAAACTTTTAAGCTACCTTTCGGTTTTTCTTCAACCGCCTTTAATTCCATTTTAAGCTGATTCGGGTCATCAAATAACACATCACCGCTTGCTGTTGAGAATACAATGCTTTCTTCACGATCAAGTTCAGGGATTTTACGGCTGACTTTCGGTGTGATTTTGATTGAATCTTCGGTACGAGTATTCAGCATAGCAACATTCAGAGTCAGTGTAATTGAACCTTGCTTACGAGTTTGGCGGACGGCTTTGACGACTTCAGCGAGTACATTGGTTAATTCATCGTTAAGTTCTCCACGGTTAAGTTTAGATAATGTTTGATCGAATGGGGTTAAGTTGCTCATGTTGTTTCTCCATGTTGGATTGATTGTTGATTTGGTTAATAAAAAACCGCCGGTTGGCGGTTTATTTGTCGTCATATTTGGTTTTGATGGTCGCACCTGTAATTTCCGTTGTTGCAGGTTTCTCCGGTTCAAAAAGCCCACCACCCAATAATGCGTAGCCGGCAATGTCTTGATAGTTATCTTGATGATTTGCTCCGTTGTTTAGAATTCGGGCAATTTTGAATAACATCATTTCGACCGCAGTTTGTTGTTGCCAAGTGAGCTTTTCGGCGTGTTTATCGCTGACTTTTCGTAAACCGCCGTAGATTTCGCAAAAGCCCTCATAGCTGCCGTGCTGTGCTTGGCGTTCGTTCAAAATGTCTTGTGTAGATTGCATTTTTTTACCTATTGTTAGTTAATATCAGTCAATGTCAGCGTTTGATAAACGCATCTATGATGTTTGCCGAATGTGCCGTCCATCTTCTTGACGTAGCCGTAAATCTTAAACTCTACGCCATCTGATAAAATACGGTTAATAACAATGTTGAATACTTTAATTTCGCTTTTACCAAGCGGCACAAGATCGCCAATTTTTACCGGTGAAATTGTAAGCACAGCGTCAATCTGTAATTGCTCAACATATTTAAACTGGCGATCAAGTTCTTTGCGTGCTTCGATTAGTTGTAGCAGAGTATTTCTAGCGTTCATTTTTCTTTCCTTTTGGCGTTTTAAGCATTGGCGGCGGAGGCGGTTCTTTATAGTGAACCCAAGCATAAACACGTTCAGCACTCTCACGTTCTTTCATTCGAGCATCAAAATCAAATTCATGCTTCATTGCGTCATAATTACTAAGCGTTACGAGCCGGTTTATACCAAGTGATTCGTTCTTGATGGTCACAACTACAAGATAGTTACCGCTTTTAATCGGTCGTTTCTGCGGATATAAATTCCAGTCATCAATAGCCATTGTTAAGTCCTTCGTTATTTACAAATTCGATTGGTGTTGTTTGTGGGTATTGGCATTTGAGGTTTTTTACGAAAAATTGACCACTTTCAACCCACTCCATTGTGCCGCCTTTCTGTTGGCAATGAATGGAATCAACCAATTCTTTGCCGTCTAGATCTTTTGTTGTTACGATCTGCCCTCCGAGAAACATAGCGGCGCTAAGAGCAAGAAGGGAGATTGATAAATTACTCATAATATTGTCCTCGAAGGGATGATTTGGTTAAAAAAAAGCCCCAATCCAATAACTAGAGAGGGGCGAGGAGGTCATTACCTAAGGAAATGAATCGGTCGTTTTAAAGTTTCAGCCGATCAACTTGCCATTTAGAACCGCTCTAACTCGGGCAGAGTGCAAACAAGAAAGAACCCGAGTGGAGACTCTAGAGCGGTTTTAAATAGCGCCTGTTTTACCCAAACAGGCAAGGGGAACTTACAAATCAATCAAAACAGAGATAAATGATTTACATACCATCCTCCTTATTCAACTTACATACATACGCATTTAAAACAATGAACGACAATCCATAACCATTCATTAGAAAGCGCACTAAAGGAGTTTTACAAGCACTTTGACAACGACAATAACGGAGTACCTCCAGTGCGCTTTCTGATAAATACCGCCACCGTGAATGGCGGTATGATTATCGGATATAAATGTCAAATTACGGTGTTCCCACCTATAAGCACACTCAAAGAATATGCTTATAGGTGGCGACTGCAGAGGGATTCGAACCCTCATCCCACCGCTTAGAAGGTGGTTGCTCTATCCATTGAGCTATGCGATCGTTGGTGCTAGGCGTGGGAATCGAACCCACATTACATCAGTTATCTGCTGATTGCTTTCCGGAGTTATAAGTTCCGTCCTATGGCCAATATTAGCAAGCCTAGCATTGGTGACTGTGATTATTTATACTTGCCACAGTCAGCAAGAAGAGTCTTACATACATTCGGGATAATCAGTCCCAATTTAATACTTCTCCTGAAGTCGCTCACTTGTGATTAAATCAAGAGCCACTTTCAAATCCTGTGAAAGTGCCGTAGGATGCTTGTCTCTCCAAGCTGTCACGCCTTTAGCTAACGTTTGCTGTCTGTTGCTTTCCCATTTTTTACCAACTGGAAAACAGACCAAACGGTGTGGTTCTGTCGCCCGCCCAGCTTTGCCATACTGTCGGGTGCCGCTTATATCCGTATCCGATTATCGGAATGTGATTGCTTAGAACATTGAATACCAGTGTTGCGCGTTTAGCTCTTTACACCTTGCGAGTGCACTGCCTAAACATTCATTCCCTCTATGAATGAAGCGTTGAAGTTTACTTCTTGCGGTCTAAATATTCGTTCGCATAAGCACCAAATTGTTAAAGAGCGTTGCAGTTTGTTTTGCTGTACTGCGTTTTGATGTGTGTATTATCACGATTTGTGTTTTATAAGTCAATAACAAATTGTGATTTATTTATCTGATATTTATCACAAATTGTGATAAATTGTTGATTTTTAAAGGAAATAATTTTTTTGCGGATTGGTTTGATTGATTGTTTTTTAATCTATTGAGTGGTTTTAGAAGTGATTCTGAGAGAATGATCACGGAATAAAATTCGCTTTTTCATTAGAATGAAAAAGATTTTTATACCTAAGGAGTTTTTATGAAAAAATTATTAATTGCTTTATTGTGTGTGCCGTCCTTATCTTTGGCACAAGTAACAGGGGACAGTTGCAGCAAGATTGAAGACAGTACGAAACGTCTTGAATGCTATGATGGTGTTTTTATGAAAAAAGAGCAGAAGGCTAATGAGGAAAACGTAGAAAAAGTGAAATGGGAATATCGTCAGAAAAGAGATGAATTGAGGGATGCAACAACGCATACAGCGACGCTTATTTCTAGTAATACTATTGATTTTGGTTTCCCTTATAATGATTCATCGATGAATTTGACTTTGCGCCAAGATCCTAAATATGGCAATGACGTGATATTTTCTGTAAATGGTCAGTTTAATGGCTGCATGATTGAGAGCTGTAAAATTACGGTAAAATTTGATAGTGAAAAACTGGAAAGCTATCGAATGGTTGGCTCTGATGGTGGTGATAACAGTACGCTATTCATTGAAAATCCAAAATCGATGAAAACTTTTGTTGAGAAGTTGAGAAAATCTAATAAGCTGATTGTAGAAGCGAGTTTTTATAATTATGGTAAGGGACAGTTTACATTTGCTACTCAAGGTTTAGAGTGGAAACATTTTTAGTTGATTGGAAGAGATTAAATAATGCAAGTTTTAATTCCCCCGAATTCGAGGGAATTAAAAACGCATCTGGCTCAAATAGAAAAAGCTACGCATGAACGTAGCTTTTTGACTGTTAATTCGTCAGCGAAATACGGTGTTTAATCTTACGATTCGATAACCGGATCAATCGTTTCAAATGCTGTAAAACGAGAGGCCTTAACAATTGCTCCCACGGTGTGAATATTAACCACTTCATGTTCCGGTAGATTGAATGGCGGATGAGAGTTATTAATACTTGAAAAGCGATATTCACCATCACGGTGCCAATCAAGAGTCTTAATCATATACTGACCCGAAGTAGTGCAAATCAGCACATCATCACCATTCATTGCGGGTGTATTTGGTTCAATCACGATATATTCACCGCTTTTAATGCGTGGTTCCATTGATGAACCTTTGCCACGAACGGCGTAAGCATCAGGATCTGCGCTGTATAAATTGATGTAGCCTGTTCTTAATTCTTCCAATCTTACAGTTTCGTCACGTCCCATTGCTGCTTCACCCACTACTGGGATAATCCCATCCTTTGGTTTTCCTATTATTTCAAGTTCATCGCTACCAAAAGCTAATTCTGAAGGCTCGGTTTTTAATACTGTAGCAATGATTCGAATATCATCTAAATCCGGTACTCTTGCGCTTGTTTCGTAATTCCCTATTCGAGACTGTCCCCATTTAGAACCTTTCTTTCTTGTATCTAATTTTCCGCATAGATCAGCTAATTCTTTTTGGCTTAATTTTTGCGCATTTCGTAAGTCTTTAATTTTTTCGCCAATCGGTTTTGTATTCATAGCATTAGCCCTCTTTGATTTGATGAAATAATAATATCACGAACCGTTATATAAAACTAACGACAAAAAGTGATTGCCATTAATCACTTAATGTGATTAAATTATTTTATTTTAAACACAAAGTGAAATTTAAAATGAATAAACTTGCAGAATTTAGAAATAAGATTGGCATTTCCCAACTGCAATTGGCTCAAGAGCTTAACTGTGGGCAAGGGAGAATTTCCAACTATGAGCTTGGAACAAGAACGCCTTCATTAGCAATTTCAAGAAAACTAGTAGAAGCGTTAAATAAGTTTGGTGCAAATGTATCAATTGATGATGTGTTTCCACCAGAAAACAGGCAATAAAAAACCAGCGCTATATCACTAGCGCTGGTCTTGATAGGAGGCATAAATGCCAGCTTCAATGTACATAAATAGTTTACCGCTTGGCGGACAAAATGCAAGCGGTTTATTAATGAAAAGCACCGAGGTGGCGGAGTTAGTCGAAGCTCGTCACGATAATGTAAAACGCACGATTGAGCGGTGTGCCGAACGGGGCGTTTTTGTTCGCCCTCCAATGGAGGATGAACCGATAGCAGATATGTTAGGACGTGCTCGCACACAAAAAATTTATCGTTTGGGCAAGCGTGAATCATTAATTGTTGTAGCGCAATTATGCCCTGAATTTACCGCAAGAATTATCGACCGCTGGCAAGAGCTTGAAGCTCAGTTACAGCAACAAACACCGGTAATCCCACAAACGTATGCGGAAGCATTACGTTTAGCAGCCGATCAAGCGGAGCAGAATCAAATCTTACAACTTGAGAATAAGCAAAAAACCGAAGAAAACAATGCGCTGAAATCATATTTCGAACCCGGTTTAACACCGGCGCAATTTGTTAAAGGTTTGAACGGTGTAAATAGTAACAAAATCAACGATTATTTGCGCTCAAAGGGTTGGCTCTATAAAGATAAATACAGTTGGCGGGTATTCGCTCACGCTCGAGATAAGTATTTAACCGAATCATTTAAAAGAGTTGAGGTGGATCCTGTATCAAGGATTGAACTCACAGTATATAAACCGGTGTTATTAGAAACCGGTGCTATCAAAATTTTTGAAGACTACATGAAAGGTAAGCTCCCGATGAAATCGGACTGGAACGGAAAATATTATCACAGCAAGGTGGCAGCATGAGATATTCAATACACATTAATCAAGTGCGTTGTCTTGAGTGGGGTATAAAGCCATCTCTTGGCGGTATTGTTGATTTAATCAATCAAGCGTCATCGTGGGCTAAAGCGACCGTTATCAATGGTTTTACATATTATTGGGTGGAGCCAAGTAAAGTGGCTGAAGAGTTACTTGCCGAAGGTTGGAAACGTGATACTGCTCGACGTCACATGAATGCGCTTAAAGATAAAGACATTATAGACATGGTGTTAATGGATGGTAAGTATTATGTACGCTTAACCGATAAGGGCTCTGAGTGGAATCAAATCACCCCAATTCGCGAGGCGGAAAAAAATTCGTCAGGCGAATTAAAATCCGAAGAACAACGAAAAAAAATTCGTGAAGTCGCGGAAAAAAATTCGCCAGATAAATATATACAAGATATTAATAATAATAGAGATCAATCCCCCCTTAATCCCCCTGTGGGGGAAACACAGCTCGAAAGCGTTGCTGTGTTAAATCATTTAAATGACCGCTTGGCGGAATTAAGCGATGTGGTGGGAATCAAATTGCCAAAATTCAAAACCTCGGGTAATTCGCTAAAACTTGCGACGGCTCGCTTGAAGGATTCTACCCGTCAAGATTGCGAACTTGTGATTGATTACCTCGTTGCGAAATGGGGTCGAGATGGAAAAATGCGTGAACATCTTGGGCCTAAAACGATTTTCCGATCTTCGAACTTTGAAGATTACTTGCCGAAAGCAACCGCTTGGGCAGAATCTGGCAGACCGGTAGCGGTAAATGGCAAGTGGGTGAGCGAAGCGGAAGCAAACCGCAAAGCACAAATTGCGGATATGCCATCGGTGGATGAGGTACGAGGCGTTTATCAGCGTTATCTAAGTACGCCGACACTATTCAATCGTACGGATTTTAGAGATCTACGCAAAAAATTCGTGTACTACTGCGTTATCAAAACAAAAAACGCACACCCGACCGAGCATAATATTAATTCCGTGATTGCCGGCAATATCAAAGCCGTGGCGGAGCAAATTCACGATTTACCGATCCCGACATTAGGAGCTTAGCAATGACTGATTTTGACAAAAACACTTGGCAAACACCGCCGGAATGCCGCACTTACGCCAAATACCGGTGGTTAGTAAATTGGGATGGTGCGGCGACAGCAGAGAATGCTATTTGTGAAAGATTTATTACTCCTGAAATTGATTTTCTGAATTTTGACGCGGTTACGCAGATTATCCCAAATCACGCACGAATTTTTATTAATCCGCCATACGGCAGAGGCTATGTTAAAAAATTTGTGCGTCAAGCCATCCGGTTAATGCGTGAGAAGCAATGTTTTATTGTGATGTTGCTCAATGCGGACAAATCTACAGAGTGGTTTCAACTCATTAGAGAAAATGCCACAGAGGTGATCGACATTATCGGGCAAAGAGTTGCGTTTATTAACCCAGTAACCGGCTTGCCGGTGAGTGACAACCCTAAATGGCAGATGTTTGCCGTATTTGACCCATACGCAGAGGGATTTTTAACAAGTTATGTTAGCTATGACAAAATCAAACAGGTTGGGACCAATGATAACAACGCATAAATGCCCTAAATGTAACGCTCCGCTGACAGATTGGTATGTACCGGATTTACCGGCTCTTTGTAGCGAGATGAGAGATGACCGATTCCAATGTGAGGGACATTTAATTGAGCCGAAGCCATTCCCACAAGTAAGCAATGGTTGCTCATTAAATCGCACGAAAAGTTGTGGCTATTTTGGTATATGGGAACTAACAGATGACTGAAGCATTATTACTCAAACCATACTTTCAGACCGAAGCGGGGATTGTGTTTTATCGTATTCCGCCAACGGTAAATAAGCTAGCGTTCGGTGAGCGTACTATTTTAATGCCGGCGACAGATAACTTAAAAACGCAACCGTCCGGCAAGATAGAAATTGCAAAAAATTTGCAGAATTCGACCGCTTGTCCACAACTAGCTGACTTTGCGAAATCGGAATTAGTACGCAAAGCAGCGGGCGGAGAAGCTGAATTATCCAAATGGGTACGCAAAATTGCAATTTGTCAGTGTAGAGACGGCGCTTATTGCCATAAAGAAATGACGGTTACACGCACGAAAACAGGTTTTATCCGCACTTGTTGGCACCATGATGGTATAGCGCACCGGGGCGAAGCAAACGAGGAAGAGTTAAACGCATTGGCGGAAGAAAATTGGGTGCAGTTTGTTGCATATAAAATTCGTAAAGACCTAAGTCTCCAAGCGGATGAAAGCGTGAATTTAGGGTGCTTGTTCGCGTGGGCAGTTGCGAAAAATTGTATTAATGCAATTAATGAGCAAGACCTTCGTCTGTTATTAAATCTACCGCCAAAAGAAACTCACGATCATAGAGAATCTACGACTTACGCAGCGGAGCAAGCAGACCCGCATAAGATTTTTAAAACACTAGCGCAGCCGATTTTAAAGCTAAAAGCAGATCCTGAACCGCCGGCAAGTTTTATGGCAAAACCGAAAGAGATACGATTTGAATCAAGTAAGTGGTTGCAGTTTGTAAAATCACAACCGTGTGTTTGTTGCGGTAAACGAGCCGATGACCCACATCACATCATTGGGCAAGGGCGAGGCAAGATGGGAAGTAAAGAGCATGATTTATTCGTGATTCCGCTATGCCGAGTACATCACAACGAATTGCACTGTAATGCGCAGTTGTTCGAACAAAATTACGGTAAGCAAACGGATTTATTATTTAGATTTTTAGATAGAGCATTAAGTTTAGAGGCGTTGAGTGTTAATGACAGATAAAGATATTTTTATTGGCGGTTGTTTTTTATTAAGTGTGTTTTGTGCGCTTATAAGTATTAAGTGGGGGTAAAAATGAGTGATTATATTGAAATGGCTTTGCCATATCCGCCAAGCGTCAATCACTACTGGCAGCGTGTAGGGCGAAATAAAATGGCAGTGAGCCCACGGGGTAAAACTTATCAATGGCAAGTGTTTATTGCGAGTCAAGGGTTATATAAATTTGGCGGTCAAGTCGAAATTGAGTTAGATGTATATTTTCCGGATAACCGAGACCGTGATTTAGATAATTTGGGCAAATGTATTTTGGATTCGTTAGTGCAGAGCCAAATGATCGTGGATGATTCGCGAAAGTATGTCAAAAAACTCACATTTACCGACAAGGGCAACAAGAAAGGCGGAGCGGTGATCGTTAGAATTAAGGAGATTGCAAATGCTTAAAATTGATATTGACGCAACGTTATTTAGATGGGGGAGACACGCTAAGTCACGCGTCGGCACGGAATTTCCGTGTAAGTGTGCGAGTTGGGTGGCTGATTCGCCTAAAAAACATCACTGCATCGTTCTGACAACCGACGATGATTTGATCGAAATTGATGGAATAATTAAAAATCTCAAGCAATATGATGAGCAGGCATATTATGTGTTACTTGGTAACTACGTGATGCGCTATGACGAAAAACAACTAGTCAAAGATTTGGATATATCAAAGACCACACTTTACCGGTCTTTGACAATTGCCAAAAGTTTTGTTCTTGGCGCTGTAATTGCGAAGAATTTGTCGGTTTGCTACAAGTTAGATTCATAATTTTGATAAGCCCTGTGTAATTGCAGGGCTTTTTTATTAAACATGAAGTATAATAATTACAACTGTTGTCATTTGGAGTTATGTATGCGTAAATTATTATTAATTTTGGCGGCTTGTCTTATTAGTGCTTGCGGAGATAAGCTGCCGGTGCAAGCGTTTGGTATGTCTTGGGATATGAGCGAGGCGGAGATTTCAAATTTAAAATCAAGCGATACTAGATTTAAAAATTTAGCAGTTGGCAGATATGAGATTATTCCGCCAGCACCTGATATTAAAGACGGTCACTATCTCGCACAATTCGATGGAGCTAAACTTGTGTCTGTGTCGGGTTATTTTTTAGACATATCGCAAAAAGAATCAAGTCGAATTTTTGATTTCTACGACTCAAAATTAACTGGTAACGGGTTAGGAAAATCAGAACTCGCTATTTTGCCGCAAGCTCATAAAGTGTGCGTTGAGACAGGTTACTGCGTTATAAAATCTTATCAGTACGTAAAAGATGATTTACTGGCAACAATTTCGGTTAGACAGGACGACACATTGTCAGATATATCTGACTCGGTCGTTGTGACTTATAATCGACTCGACTATTTCAGTAAATCTCGAGCAAAAGCGCTAAGTAAATAATAAAAGCCTCCGATTGGAGGCTATTGGTGTTAATTAATAACTTTTTCGCTTTGTGTTGCAGCCCAATGACTGCGTGAAGCTTGATTATCTTCTAAGTTATGAACAGTTAAAAATTGGTTGTAGCTCTTAATATCAAATGTTACTAGTTGTGCGCCAAAATCAATCGACAAAGTAGTCGCAAGAGATTGACTAAAGCGCCATTCGATCACGTCTGAACAATATTCCGGAGTCGGATAATAGATAACAGCTATTTTCTTGGCGGATTGCCCTTGTTCGATTATGCTTTCTAAAATCTCCTTCCGTCTCGCTAACAATTGATTAATTACTCTTTCCACGTCATCTTTGACGTTAAAGTTACCGCTTTCCCAATATTCCCAGCTTCTTTTTGAAACTTTGCCAATGTGTTCAGCTGCTTCTGCAATAGTTAGCCCGAGAGTGTGTCGGGCTAGTTTTAATTCTAATCCTGTCATTATCTTAGCTCTAATTCAAATTGTGATTCATCACTAGTCAAGCTTGGCTTGCTGTAATTCATTTTTGTGTATGTCACGGTGATTTGACCTTTGAAATTACGTTTTCCTGCAAATCTCAAGATGGCTTCACGACTCCAACGTCCGTGCAGTACGTATCTTTTGTTTTCAGGCATTGACTGGATCACCGCTCTGCGTTCATCGGCTGTATTGCGGCTCGCTAAAGCGTTGATCTTTTCTTGAGTAGTGAATGTTAGAAAGGTTTTTACTGCTGAGGTATACATAATAAATTCTCCTAAAGATTCAATCGCACCATTGCGTCTTGATGTGTATATATTACTTCGCATTTGCGAAGTTGTAAAGTGTTTTTTTGCAAAATTTATAAAAAAATAAAAAACTTATCTCTTGACTTGTGCGCACGTGAATGATAGATTCACTAATATCCTTGCGGTAGGTGCAAGCGCATCACGCAACTACAAATTTTATAGCCCTGATCGGTTTTTGCCGGTCGGGGTTTTTTATTGCCTCGAAAAAGATAAAGCGGGGTGGAGTATGTATAAAATGCCGGATAAAACACCCGAGATTTGGACTGCTTTATTAGTCTATCTACAACAAAATTACAGTGCCATTACAGGATTTGTGATGGCTTTTTTTATGTCTATGTTACGTGGTTTTTTTTTACAACAAAAGATTACCTTCCGCCAGCGGTTGCTTGATGGTGCAATTTGTGGGGCGCTAACGTTATCGTCTATGTCGCTATTAGTGTATGCCGGCGTTGGTGAGAGTTTATCTACGTTTGTTGGCGGAATGCTTGGATTTGTCGGGGCTGAAAAGATTCGTGAATTTTTGTTTGCTTTGATTCGCAAAAAGATTGACGTTAACGACGTAGGTTTCGGCAAACAAGACAAGGTTAATGATTACGATGAGTTTAATTAATATGATGCAGCAAATATCAGATTCGCTAGATGTCAAAATGCACATTTCTGAGTCTAAATTTCTTTCTGTCTTTCCCAATTCCAAGCCTCTAATTTATCACGAGATTGCTAAATATATTGGTTTAGCCGGTTGCAAGACAAAAGAGCAACAGGCTATGTTTTTAGCTCAATGCGGGCACGAGACGGCGGGCTTTAGTGTGTTTACCGAAAATCTGAATTATTCGGACGTGGCGCTACTCCGTACGTTTCCGAAATATTTTAATTCCGGTAATGTAAAGGCGTATGCGAGACAGCCGGAAAAGATTGCAAACCGCGCTTACGCTAACCGTATGGGTAATGGTGACGAGCAAAGCGGTGATGGCTATAAATTCCGTGGTCGTGGCTTAATTCAAATCACCGGCAAAAACAATTACACAGCCTTCCGTAAGTGGCTGGGTCGAGAGATTAAACTCGATGATGTTGGTACAGATTTAGAGTTGATCGTACTTGCCGGCATTTGGTATTGGCAGAAAAACAATCTCGCAGCACTCAAACGTGTAGTTGATGTGACTAAGCGAGTTAATGGCGGGTTAAACGGTTTGGCAGATCGTCAAGCTAAGTACGACAAATTGATGAGTTAATATGTTTACGTTATTAAGTAAAGCAAAACTATGGGCGGCGGGTATTCTGGCCGCCTTATTTATTGGTCTGCTTGTTAAATTATGGACAACGCAAAATCAGCTATCTGTACTAAAGAGCCAGTACGACAAGCAGACCTCTCAAATCCAATCGCTTGAGACGACTAACGCAACGCTTGAGGCTGAGACTGCTAATCTCAAAGTCTCATTAGTGGCGGAGCAACAAGCAGTCGAGCAACAGTCCGCTTTAGCTGCACAATTTAGACGACAAGCGATAGATAAAAAAGAGGTGGTGAGATATGTGCTTAAAGACAATCAGTGTGCTAACCAGCATTTGCCTGACGCTGTTATTGAGCAGTTGCGGCAATAAGCCAGTTGTTACAAAGACGATATATCAATATCCACCGCAAGCGTATCTTGTTCCGTGTGAGCGTAGCCAGTTTACTGGTAAGACATACAAAGATGCGTTGGAGCATTTAATCACAGTAACAGCTGAGCGTGATACTTGCGCAAGTCAGGTTGACGGTATCAGGCGATGGCAAAAGCAACATACCAATAAATAACTTCAAATAACCGCACTGTAACAGGTGCGGTTTTCTTTTATGTAAACCAAATGCTACATGATTTAGCCATGAATCTGAGTGTATGCCAAGACACTCGGGGTCATAGCTAAGTAATGTAGCCTGTATATGGCAAACCAAGGCTTTATACCTTAAAAAGGTACTCCGGAGGGGGTACCCTTTCCACGGGGTTGGGGGCTCGCGGTTTTCGGCAGATTTTTCGATTTCTAGGCATCATCATCATGTGGCGTTTGTGGGATTTTTAAGCGGTGTTTTTTGATTAGGTTTTTGTAGTTATGGAAAATTTTCACGAGCTAAAATTAAACATTAATCAGATCGCAGAAATCACTGGAATGCACCGTCAGACGGTGTCTCAGCGTGTTTCTCCGATTACACCAGCACAGGGTAGTAACCCGAAGCTAAAGCTATATCTTCTACGCGATTTATTGATGATGGGATTCGCTAATAAGATGTTGGCAGATGTCGATTCGATGACACCGTCTGATCAACTGTCTTACTGGCGCGCAAAGCGTGAAGAATTGGAATATAAAAAACGTACCGGTGAATTGTGCGAAGCGACCGAAGTTGCATTAGAAATGTCGGCAATGGCGAAAGCGATTGTTCAGCAATTAGAAACATTGCCTGATATTTTAGAGCGAGATGCCGGACTGCCGCCGAAAGCATTAATTCGGGTTCAGGAGCTAGTAGATGATTTTCGGGATCAACTAGCTATTCATATTCAGAATGCAGATAGCGAACCGGAGGAAGAATAAAAATGTTTGCTTCTCCGAAAGAAATCCGCAAAGACATTGCATTATCCGTAAAAGCACCACGCCGAATGCAGATTGCTGATGCAGTTGCCGAATATATGCGAGTTCCGATGGGTGGCGCAAACTCAGTAAAATGGGATAGAAATACCGCCGCTTATATGCTGGAACCAATGAACTGTTTAAACTCTCGTGAATACGATTCTGTTGTGTTTGTCGGGCCGGCACGAACTGGGAAAACAATCGGTTTGATTGACGGCTGGATAACATACGCCATTGTGTGTGATCCTTCGGATATGTTGCTTGTTCAGCTTACTCAAGAAAAAGCAAGTGAACACAGCCGGAAACGTCTTGATCGAATGTTCCGTTGCTCTCCTGAGGTTGCTAAGCGATTGAGTCCGCGCAAAAATGACAACAACGTCCACGACAAGTATTTTCGTGCGGGTAACTTGCTAAAAATTGGCTGGCCATCCATTAACGTGCTTTCATCTTCGGATTATAAATATGTTGCGCTAACAGATTATGACCGCTGGCCAAATGATATTGATGGCGAAGGTGACGGATATTCACTTGCTTCCAAACGTACCACCACATTTATGTCTGCCGGCATGACACTTGTTGAAAGCTCACCGGGTAAAGATATAGCCGATGTGAAATATAGACCAAGCTCAACGCACGAAGCGCCGCCGACAACTGGAATATTATCACTTTATAACCGTGGTGATCGCCGCCGGTTTTATTGGCCATGTCCGAGTTGCTCAGAATATTTTGAGCCAAGTATGGCGAATATGGTCGGTTATCGTGATGATTTAGACTTGGTAAAAGCAAGTGAAAATGCTCGCCTACAATGCCCGCATTGTTCGCATTTGGTTTCTCCAGACTTAAAGCGAGAACTTAATATTAAAGGTGTTTGGCTTAAAGAAGGCCAAACAATCGATAAGCGTGGAGTAATTAGCGGTGAAGGTAGAAATTCTCGTATTGCTTCATTTTGGTTAGAAGGACCAGCAGCGGCTTATCAAACTTGGTCACAACTTACTTACAAATTGCTGAATGCAGAAAAAGAATACGAGGATACCGGCAGTGAAGAAACACTAAAAGCAGTAATAAATACTGACTGGGGATTACCATACACGCCGAGATCAGCACTCGAACAAAGACGAAGTGATGAGTTGCTGGAACGCACAGAGCAAACGGAAAAAAGAACTGTTCCCGATCGCTGTCGTTTTTTATTGGCGGCGGTAGATGTACAAGGCGGAAGGAAAAGACGTTTTGTTGTTCAAGTCGTTGGTTATGGCGAGAATGGCGAACGATGGCTTATCGATCGATACAATATTCGTTACTCATTACGAGCGAATGAACATGGTGAAGCATTACCTATTGATCCTTCAGCTTACCAAGAAGATTGGAATCTACTGATTACTGATGTGCTCGATAAGCAATACCGACTATCCAACGATGAAAATAGATTTATGCCTATTACGGCTATGGCTGTGGATAGTGGCGGTGAAGATGGTGTAACCGATAACGCTTATAAATTTTGGCGCTATTGTCGAGCAAACAAAATTTCAAAACGAGTTTATTTGATAAAAGGTGATAGCACCAAACGCAGTAAACTTATTACTAAATCTTATCCTAATAACATGAATCGCTCCGATCGTCATGCAGATGCGCGCGGCGATGTTCCGATTTATCTCCTTCAAACAGACTTATTCAAAGATCAAATTGCTAATGCACTCAATCGCGAAACGGTAGGTGCTAACTATATTCATTTTCCTAATTGGTTGGGGGAATGGTTTTTCGAAGAATTGGTTTATGAAGAAAGAGGACCGGACGGAAAGTGGCGTAAACCCGGCAAAGGCAATAATGAAGCTTTCGACTTGTTTTGCTATTGCCAAGCGGTTGCGATGTTACGAGGTTATGATCGTATTAAATGGGATGACGAAAGCAGTATTCCAGCTTGGGCGCAGCTTCCTGATACAAATCCCAATATTATTGTTAAAGATGAAGCACCAATGCGAGAAACTGAACAAACGGCGATCAATAAATCAGTGGTAAATGCAAAACAACCCGTTACCAAGCCTAAACAGTCTAATAACTGGATTAATGGTGGCGGTAGAAAAACAGGAGGGTGGCTATGAATCCTATTGAAAACGCTCAAGCAATGGTGGAAGCCTATACAAAAGCGGAAATGGACGTACTCCAAGGGAAAACAGTCACATTTAACGGTCGCTCAGTTTCACGAGAGAATTTGTCGGAAATTCGTAAAGGCCGTGAATACTGGGAGGAGCGCTTAGCGAAGTTAAAGGCTCGTCGTGTGCGTGGCGGTGTGACGTTTAAGGTGGCGAGATTCTGATTATGAAGCTCATTGAAAAAACAATTGCATTTTTCTCTCCCGGTTGGGCGGCAGAGAGAGCCAAAGGCAGACACATTCTAAATATGTACGAAGCCGCCAAGCCCACAAGAACACATAAAGCACAACGTGAATCATCAGGTGCTAATGTTTCTGTGGCGCATTCGGCTGTTTCATTGCGTGAACAGGCCCGAAAGTTAGAACAAGATCACGATATCGTAAGTGGTCTATTTGATAAATTGGAAGAAAGAGTAATTGGCTCGCGTGGTATTCATGTAGAGCCGCAACCGCTTGATCTTGCTGGTAATGTTAATGAGGCGTTAGCCGAACAAATTCGGAAGAAATGGGCTGAATGGTCAATTTCTCCTGATGTCACCGGACAATTCACGCGCCCAGTGTTGGAGCGATTACTACTTCGTACTTGGTTAAGAGATGGAGAAGTTTTTATCCAGCTCGTTCGTGGGAATGTTACCGGCTTGAATTACTCAACAAAAATACCGTTTGCGCTTGAAGCATTAGAACCTGATTTCATTCCGATGAATCAATCGGTTTCTGATGGTAGCCTAGTACAAGGTGTATATTTAAATGCTTGGCGTAAGCCGATAGCCTATCAAGTTTACACAGAAAATCCACAAGAAACCTATCGTTCGTTTGGCAAAGTTAAACGTGTACCTGCAGAGAATATGCTACACCTTGCTTTACGCAAGCGACTACACCAAATCAGAGGTGTAAGTACGTTGCATTCCGTGCTTATTCGTTTGGCTGATTTGAAAGATTACGAAGAATCCGAACGAGTAGCGGCGAGAATTGCTGCAGCGTTAACGATGTATATCAAAAAAGGTGATCCAGCTATTTATGATGCCGAAGAATACGCTAGTAATGCTGAATCAAATCGTTATTTTGATATTGCACCTGGTCAAGTGGTAGATGACCTAAAGCCTGGTGAAGATATTGGTATGATTAATAGCAATCGACCAAATACAAACCTTGAGGCGTTTCGCAACGGTCAAATGCGTGCGATTGCAGCTGGTACACGGTCGAGTTATTCGAGTATTGCGCGTGATTATAACGGCACTTATTCCGCTCAACGTCAAGAATTGGTCGAAAGCTTTGAAGGCTATGCAGTGTTACAAGATACATTCGTCGCCTCAATTAGCCGGCCTATGTATCGTGAGTGGTTAAAAATGGCGATTGTAAGCGGTGAAATTAAAATTACACCGGACATCGATCCTCAATCTATTTATAACGCTGTGTATTCTGGGCCTGTTATGCCTTGGATTGATCCTGTTAAAGAAGCAGAAGCATGGCGCAAACGTATCGTTGGCGGTTTGGCAACAGAAAGCGAAGCGATTCGTGCTTCTGGCAATAATCCAGCCGAAGTCAAACGTAGGCGAGTAGTAGAGGTTGAAGAAAACCGTAAACATGGTCTTAAATTTGATACTGATTTAACAAATACACAAGGGAATTCAAATGAACAAAGCGGCAATCTTGAATCCGGTCGCCATGACGACCGGAACGAATAAAGACGGCGAGAATAAAACTTGGTTTGATATTAAAGCCAAATCGAATAATCAAGCTGAAATTTCAATCTATGATGAAATTGGCGGCTGGGGAGTGTCAGCACAGCAATTCGCTACTGACTTAAAGGCATTAGGCAGCAATATAAAACAAATTGATTTACATATTCATTCGCCAGGTGGCAGTGTCTTTGATGGTATTGCCATTTTCAATTTATTAAAAAACCACCCTGCAAACAAGACCGTCTATATTGACGGTCTTGCCGCTTCTATGGCGTCTGTTATTGCCATGGTTGGAAATAAAGTCATCATGCCGGAAAACGCTATGATGATGATTCACAAGCCATGGGGAATCCAAGGCGGTGATGCGGATGATATGCGTAAGTACGCTGATCTATTGGATAAGTTAGAAGCTACTTTAATTCCGGCTTATGCTAGCAAAACTGGTAAAACGGAGGAGGAGTTAGCTCAAATGCTAGCTGTTGAAACTTGGATGAACGGAAAAGAAGCGGTCGAACAAGGTTTTGCAGACGAACTCGCCGAGCCAGTACAGGCAATGGCACAAATTCAATCTAAACGTTTAGAGGACTATAAAAATATGCCTAACTCATTAAAAAATATGTTGTTTAAGCCACAAGGTAATGCTGGCGCAACTCCTGCACAAAATGCAACGCCGGCTGCTCAACCAGTAGCAGAACCGGCAGTAAATCAGGTGAATCCATCTGCTGTTGCTCAGGCAGTAGATAACTCAGCACAAGTTAAAGCTGAAATGGCTAAGCGTGTTGATTCTATTAAAGCGGTTTTCGCTCCGTTTGGTTCAGCTCACCAAGATCTACTTGTAGATTGTTTAGGTGATATTAATATCACAGCGGAACAAGCGAAAGATAAGCTATTAGCTCGTCTTGGTTCGGGTACAACCCCAAGCACACCGAATAATGTCGCTACTTATGCTAGCAATGGTAATATCGTTGGCGATAGTATCGCACAGGCGTTATTAAGTCGTGCCGGTTTTGATAAAGATAAAGCTAATGCGAAAGACAATAACTATACCGGTATGTCATTGCGTGAATTAGCTCGTGCTTCACTTATTGATCGTGGTGTGAGCGTATCGGGCCAAAGCGCGACTCAAGTTGTTGGCTTAGCATTTACTCACACCAGTAGCGATTTTGGCTCAATTTTATTAGATGTAGCACATAAATCGGTGCTTGAAGGTTGGAACAATGCTACTGAAAATTATGAACAGTTCACCACGAAAGGCACTGTAACCGATTTCCGTAAACATAGCCGTGTTGGTTTAGATGGTTTCGGCACGTTACCAGTTGTTGGCGAAGGTGAAGAATATAGTTATGGTACTTTAGGTGACAAACAAGTAGATGTTGCAATTGCCACCTACGGCAAAATGTTCTCCATTACTCGTCAGGCAATTATTAATGATGACATGGGGATGTTAACTCGTATTCCAATGTTAATGGGGCAATCCGCACGTGCTACAGTAGCAAAACTGGTTTTTGCGTTAATCACCGGCAATACAAAATTAGCAGATGGCAAACCGCTATTTGATGCTTCTCGTAAGAACTTAACCACTAATGCTGCATTAGATGTTGCGAATATTGCTAAAATGATCACCGCTATGAATGGCTTTGTTGATGCTAACGGTGAGCCTTTAGCGATTGAGCCTGAATTCTTGCTTGCACCTACATCGCTTTATTTCTCGGCTAAGCAAATCCTTGAATCTGAAAGTGTTGCTGGCGCAGATAACAACTCGGGTATTACCAATCCGATTCGCAACTTATTAACTCCAATCAAGTCACCACGCTTACAAGCGTCGGATGCTAAATCTTGGTATGGTATTAACAAGCGAGCGATTGAAGTTAACTATCTTGATGGCAACGATTCACCGTATCTCGAAACTGAACACGGTTTCACGGTTGATGGTGTACAGTCAAAAGTACGTATTGATGTTGGCGTGAATGTGATTGATCCTCGCGGCCTTCATAAGGTTACTAACTCTTAATTTACAAGCCCTCACAATGAGGGCTTATTTTTTATAAGGATGCAATTATGGCAAAGAATTTAATTCAAGACGGTAATACCGTGCGCTTTGTAGCAGCGAAGAAAATCAAAAGCGGTGATGTTGTAGTCATTGGTGACTTGGTGGCTATTGCGTTAAGCAATGTTGAAGCGAAAGAAGAAGGTATTGGCGCAACAACTGGCGTGTTTAATGTACCAGCAAAACAGGCAGATGATATTAAACAAGGTGCAGTTCTGTATTGGTCAGATACAGAAGGTGCAACAACCACCAATGGTGGCAGTAACAAACGCCTAGGTATTGCTTGGCAACCATCTGGCACACAATCGACAACGGTTGATGTGAAAATTAATGTCTAGTCTGTTTGATGTAGCTTTATCAGGTGCGGACAATACCATCTTAAATACCATGATGTCAGATTGGGAGATCAACGGCGTGATTTATCCCGCCGTCTTTGATGAGTCTCAGCGCACTATGGACGGTATTTTAAGTCAAGATGAATTATCTGCTGCTGGTCAAGGGACTTCTCGAGTATTAACTTTATACCGTTCAACTGGTTATAAACCTCGTGTCGGCGACACGGTGTCACGTGGCGTAAAGTCGTATTTTGTGAAGTCCTATTATTATGAAGATGGACTAATCTATGTTCGGTTGGAATAGTTATGACTGTTAAAGTTTCGGGGCTAAACGAAATTAGCCGTAACTTGGAAAGAGTTGTTAATCAAAAATTGCCAAATGCTGTCAGCAGATCGTTAAATACCATCGCTCGGAAAGCAATGTCTAGCGCAACAAAAGAGGTTGCGAAGGATATTGGTGTACCACAAAAAACCATTCGCAGTCGGTCGAAGATCACCAAAGCTAATAAAAGCCGCCAAATGGCAAATATTCGAGTTATACGCTCAAATATGCCGGCTATTCGGCTTTTTGAAAATCGAAGTAATCGAATGTGGGTCGGGCGAGGCGCGATAATTGTTGGTAAGTATGCTATTAAGAGAGGGTTTATTCAAAGACTCAAGACTGGTCGTACTCATATCATGCAAAGACGTGGTAGAGAGCGCTATTCCATTGATGTTGTGAAAATTCCGTTGGCGAGACCTCTTACAAGTTCGTACGAGAAACAGCTTGATAACTATCCTGAACAAATTAAAACCGAACTCACGAAAAATTTAATGGTGGCATTGAAATGATAGCCAATAATCATGTTAGACAAAAGGTCTTAGAATTTTTGCAAAAAAAATTTCAGGATCAACAACTGACAATTGAGCAGTGGTTTAATGGTCGTCCTACATTTGTAGATTTTGAAGAACATACACCAGCAGTTGCAGTATTTATAGATGAATGTATGGCTGATTCCGTATCGTTTTGTGGTATGGAATTATCTGCTGATTTAAATATTCAAATTTATCTTAAATCAGGCAATGACGCTCAAGCCAAATTAGATAAATTTGCAGAATTTATCTTACAAAGCTTAACAGGCGATGAAGATATATTGAGTGTTGTAGATACACTGCAATTTGCTAAATATAGTTATGATCAGGATTCGCAACAAGTTAGTTGGCATACAGCGACCATGACTTTTAATGTCACATACTCCGTAGAGGTAAATAATGAGTAAAAAAACTACGCCGGTTCAAGGCACAAAATTTTATGTCGGTGTTGGGCTTGAAGCCACCAAAAAAATCACCGCTTGTACTGTAGAAACACCTACAATTACCGTTGCTTCCTCTGGTTTAGTAGCTGGCGATTGTATTTTTATTAGTGGTCTTGGTGGTATGGATGGGTATTATCCCGTTAAAGCCGTGGCCGATAGCTTGATTACGTTAGCTGACGAAGTAAGCTGGAAACGTTTTGATCTGCCTAAAGACTTTTCGAAGGCTACCATTGCCAAAGTGCAGTATAGCGATCAGTGGTGCACATTGACTTCAATTGAAAGTGAGGGAGATAGCCTTGGTGAAGAAGATGTGACAACTATTTGCGACGAAGGAAAAGTTACAGAACCAGGTGAAATTGAATTTGGTGCTTTAAACTTCAAATTCTATTATAAGCCTAGCGATAAAATGCAATCCGTACTTCGTGGCAAATTTTACAACAAAGAAACTTTTCCTTATAAATGCGTATTTCCAAATAAAGAAGGCGCTTTATATGGTTCAGGCTTTATTCAGACATCAGCAGGTTTCAGCGGTGAAGTATTAGCGAAGTTTGACAGTAACGTCAAAATTAAAAAATCAACACGTGATTATTTATTAATTACAGCATAATTGGATAGAAAGCCACCTAAATAAAAAAAGGTGGCTTTTTTATTAGGTGGGAAATATGAATTTAAGAGAATTAATTTTGCAAAATAAAGCCAATGTTGGTCAGTTTGATTTTGAAGGCACAACTTATTATTTCAAACACTTAGATGTTGGTGATAAAAATCGCGTTATCTATGGTGCAAGAGCTTATCAAATTAAGCTAGCTGAAAGTCAAGGCATCGAGCTAAATTTAGATGACGAAAAACAATTACAGAAGCAGTTAAGCGCACTTTATGATCCGTTTGTGCTCGCTCGCACTATGGCTTCTCGCTTGTGTGATCAAGACGGCAATTTACTGTTTAATCTTGATAGTGAAGAAGACTTGCAACAACTATCGTCTTTATCCAACGAATTTATCGAAAAATTTTCTGAGGCGTTTACGCAAGGTGAGCCAAAAAACTCACAGATCGCCGAAGATTCCAAATAACACTATCTTTGGCGCTCGGTAAAACCTTATCGGAAATCGAACTAATGCCAGAATCTCATTTGCAAGAATATGAAATGTTCTATGCAGAACAACCATTTGGCCTATTCCGTGAAGATTATCGTATGGCTCAGTTGTTGCAGCTGCTCGCTATTGTGAATAAGGATAAAGACACACCAACTCCTGAGATTCAGGATTTTATGCCATTTTTTAAATCCTCTTTTTCTGATGAAAATGAAGAAGAGGGACAAACATTACAAGATTTTCTGGCACAACGACAGGAGCAAAGATTGTGAGTGTAGGTAATTTAAATATTCAGCTAAGTTTGGATTCTGCAAAATTCAAACAAGGTATTTCTGATGCAGATCGACAAACCAAGCAATTTGCGAACAATGCAAAATCAAACCTATCTCAAATTGAAAACTCTCTTGGCGGAATGGGAACGAAGTTGTCCATTATTGCTGGTGATGTTTTAGGTGGTTACGCCGTACAATCTGTAAAAAGTGTTGCGACACTTACGGATAACTATACTGAGCTTGGAAATAGATTGCGCTTGGTAACGGAAGGTGAGACGCAGCATACGCAAGCGATGCAATCTGTTTTTGATATTTCCCTCAAAACAAATCAACAATTAACTTCGACCTCCACAATTTATCAGCGTATTGCGCAAAATGCGGAGACGTTAAAAATTTCGCAGTCACAAGTGGCTGGCTTGACCGAGACTGTAGCGAAAGCCGTAGCCATTTCTGGTGCAAGCACAGCATCAGCGGATGCGGCGCTAATGCAATTCGGCCAATCGTTAGCGAGCGGTGTATTCCGTGGTCAAGAATTTAACTCAGTCATGGAACAAACACCGGCACTTGCTTATGCGATTGCAGATGGATTAGGCGTGTCAGTCGGTGAACTAAGACGTTTAGCTGGTGAAGGTGAGCTAACCTCCGATGTTATTATTAGAGCATTGGAAAAAGCCAAAGGCAGCGTTGACGAAAAATTCAATACACGAGTTGTAACGCTTGGGATGGCGTGGACAAATTTCAACACGCAAATGACTCGATTTGTTGGCGAAGCTGATAAATCAATTGGTGCTTCTCAGTTACTAGTTTCAGTATTGGATGGATTATCTAGTAATTTATCTAGTATAGTAACTATTGCTGGTTCGGTTGGTGTGGCTTTTGCTGGTGTGAAATTATCACAACGAGCTCAAGAAACACTTGCATTGTCTGCTGCAAACCGACAAGCCGCGCAATCAGCGCTTGTAAGCGCACAAAACATAAAATTACAAGCTACAGCAGATCTTGAACACGCTCGTGCGTCCATGCAGTCTTTATCTGCTCAATTGCAACTTGCTCGAACAGAGCAAGAAAGAACCGTTATTCGTGAGCGCATGAAAGCGCAATCTGCGCAAATTATTGCATTAACGAAAGCTGAAACCGCTGCAATGGCTGGATTGGCAACCGCTCAGAAAGGAGCAAGCTTATTTAGTAATGCGTTAAGTTTTATGGGTGGGCCTATCGGGTTAGCCATTACAGGGTTAACACTTGGCGCAAGTGCTTTATACGAATGGTATAGCAATGCGGAACAAGCTCAACAGAAAAACTTAGACTTTGTCAAATCGCTAGATGGCATTAATCAAGAAATGACTAAGATGTCATCTCTTGAATTAAAGGTTACGATCGCCGACACGCAAGATAGTATCGGTGCTCAAAAAACAAAAATTAAAGAATTAGAAGGCGAACTTAAAAAACTGCAAGATCAAGCAGAAGTTAAAGTTCGTTTTGCAGTAGATGAAAACGGTAATATAGCTGAAATCACTAAATCGCTCCGTCAGCAACAAATCGAAGCTGATGCGGTTACTCGAAAAATGCTTGAGCTCAAACAAGCAAAAGATGATTTAGAAAAAACTGAAGCGAGCCTTTCGGCTCAAATGGATGCCGTACCGCTAGCGGATTTAAGAGCAAGAATTGAAGCACTGAATCCACACATTGATACATCAACAATCAATTTCAATGATCTTGGTTGGTCAGTGGATCAGTTAAATAATATTTTCCCTAATGCGAGCGCCAACGGTTCGTCATTTATGGGGATTGTTAGTCAGCTTGGCATTGCTGCCATGGTGTCTGCCGGCAAGTTTGATGTATTGGCTGAATCAGCCGCTAAAGCGATGAATGTTAAGTTAAGTAACCACTTGGCGGATAACGATCTACAAATTCAGATCAATAAAGCCAAGCAAAATGGTAATACTAAACTCGCTAATGAATTAACGGCGAAGCGAAACACAAATAATAAATTGGAATCGCTTGGTGTTAAAGCAGGATCAGATGATTATAAAAAATTGTTTGAATCAGAGCTGCAATTAGTCGCGTCAAGCGGAACTGGTGGAAGAACCAAAAGTAAAGGCGGAAAAAGTTTTGCGCAAGAAATGGAGCAGTTACGCCATAATCAGCGTGTAGCAGGTCTAAAAGGAGCTAATAAATTCCGTGCAGAAGCAGAATACCAAGCCAAAGAAAAGGGTTATAAAGGTAAGGATGCTGAAGCTTATATTGATCAGTTTGTGAAAACAAAATTAGCGGAAAATAATCATAGTGGTGGTTCGAAAACTGATTATAAAAAGCAGTTCACGGATCAAATCACAGAAATGCAAAACCGCTTATCCAGCTTAAAAGCTAATGCCTCAGATATTTCGCTATACGGTCAAACGTCACAATATCAAGAAGTAAAAAAATTAACTGAAGATATTGCTGAAAACGCAGAAAAATATAGTGCTTACGGCACTGACGGCGTTAAAAAATTACAAGAAATGGCGGCGCAGATTGATGAAGCTCAACAAAAAGTAGCAATTGCACAATTTAGTTTTGATAACACAGAAAAACTACAAGCAATGGAATTTGAGTTGAGTCTATTGGGCAAATCAAGACAAGAGCAAGAGTTATTACAATATAACCACTCGCTAGATCTTGAAGCATCTAAGCTTAAAATCGGTATGAGCAAAGAGAATATTGCTCAACTTGATATTGAGATTGCCAAACTTAAAGAACGCCACGCAATTTTGCAACAAAAAGCAGAAGCTAACCGCTCAGATCCTGTTGCCGGATTTAAAGGAGGTCTTCAAGCTATCGAAGATGATGTTACTAATGTGAATGAGAATATTAAAAGTATTACCGTTAGCGCTTTTGGCACGATGTCTGATTCTCTGAATGACTTTATTATGACTGGTAAAGCAAACTTTGGGGATATGGCTAAATCTATTTTGAGTGATATTTCGAAGATGATTGTAAAAATGCTAATGTTTCAGGCTATTAAATCTGGAATGTCGGCATTGGGATTTGGTGGTTTTTCTGAAGGTGGATTAGTTGGCGGATCATTTGCTGTCGGAGGCTATACTGGAGATGGTGGGAAATATACACCGGCCGGAATTGTTCATCGTGGCGAATATGTGATCACCAAGGAAGCGACATCTCGTTTAGGCGTGGATTACTTGAATTATTTAAATTACGGTACTCGCCGAGGATTTGCTAATGGCGGAGGTATTGCTGTTCCGAAAGTACCGAGCCCAAGGATACCAGTTCAAATGGCATCTCAAAAACAATCATCAAGCATTCAACTTAACCAGCATTACACGATTGATGCACGAGGTGCTGATCACGGTGTTGAACAACGTATTTCTAATTTGCTGAAGCAAAATAAAAGAGAAACTATTGCTGAAATTCGAAACCAAATCAGACGCGGTGGACAATTCGGCAAAGATTTTGGAGTTGCGTAATGGCGAAAATTATTAAATTTCCTGAAAATATTCGCCCAAAATCGGCGAGTTTTTTCTTAAAGGCTCATACAACAACATTTACTAATCCGTTTTCAAATACCATTCAGACACAAGAAATGCCAGGTGCGGTGTGGACTTTTAAGGCTGATTTTTACTTAAATGAGGAGCAAAAACGAATATTTCGTGCTTTTATTGCGAAGTTACGAGGATCAGCGGGGCGCTTTTATTATCCAGCTGAATACTGCCCTAGGTTTATCCCAAGTTTTGGAGAACCAGAGCTCCCGAGCTTAATTGATTCTTCGGTGACTGCCGATGAAGATGATTGGTATTCCGCAGATCTAGATATCACAGCAGATAATGAGCATAAGTATCGAGTATCTCCATTAAGAACATTATCAGTTGTTAATCCTGCTACTCTTAAAGTTGAATCGAATAAGTCTTTTGGTGAATTAGTGTTAAAAGCTGGTCAATATATCTCTTTTGATCTAACAAATGGTTACAGATATTTAGGGATTGTCACAGACGATTGTTTTTCATTGTCGGATAATACCGTTCAAATTTCCATTGAGCCACCATTGCGCGATACACCGATTGATAATGCTCCGATTCATACCGCACGCCCAAGTGCAGTTTTTATGTTATCTGACGACGAGCAAGGACGCATTTCGGATCTATTGTATAGAAAAGGAGAAGTATCGATCGAAGCAATTCAAGCTAGACCATTAAGGATTGATTAATGAGAGATTTAGATAGTGTTTCAAAAGCTGAGAGCAAAAAGGATCTGCTTAGACCTTTTTCAGCCGTTGAATTGGACTATCCGGACGGGATAGTTCGTTTATCATTCCTGCCTTTTGATGTGGTTATTGATGGGCATACTTTTACCGGTGCCGGTGAACTGGGTGCTATGAGTATGATTACTGAAGGTGCTGAGCAGAAAAGCTATGGTATCACGATCGCTATAAGCGGTATCCCTAGTGTGAAAACGGATTATTTGCTCAAGCAAGATATCCAAGGCAGAATAGCAAAAATTTGGATGGGTTTTTTAAATGAAAATCATCAACTAATCGGGAAACCTATTGTTATTTTTGTGGGAAGAATGGATACACAATTACTGAAAGTTGGAAAAACTACAGAAATTGAATTAGCGGTAGAGAGTTTATTCATTGACTGGCAAAGAGCAAAAGTTAGGCGTTTTACAAATGAGGATCAGGTGGCGGAATATCCTAATGATAGAGGTTTTGAGTTTGTTTCTGCTGTTGCCGATATGGAATTAATATGGGGACGAGGATAATGCGGTATTTAGATTGGGAGAAAAGGCTGGTGGATGTTATCGAAAGACATCAAAACCAGCCTTTTTTATTAGGTACTTTGGATTGTTGTCAATTCGCAAGAAATTGTCTTGTTGCATTAAGCATCGAAAATATTCCGGAAATTCCGAACTACAATTCATTAAGAGATGCACTCTCTGTCTTGCGTGATTTAGGGGGTATTTCCGGTGTTGCTCAATATCTAACGGGCAAGCAGTCTGTGTCTGTCCTTAAAGCGAAGAGAGGAGATTTACTAATGATTAAAAGTGATGATCCTGTTTTTAATTATCAAGCTTTAGCTATTTGCGCGGGCAATGTAGCGTTAGCAACGGGCAAGAATGGGCCTGTTCCTGTCAGTAGAGATAAGTGGCTAAAATGTTGGGAGATTTAATATGCCAGCGGTAATTCCTGTTATTGCAGCTGTTGCTGCGGCATCTATTGCCACTTCGGCGGCTGTTATTGCCGCAATTGGTGTAATAGGTGCTACAACTCTTGGGATGGTTGCTGCTTTTGCTATTACGACGGTAGGCAATAAATTAACACAGGCAAAACCGCCTAGCATACCACAACAAGAACTCAAGCGAACCATAAAAGAATCAGCGTCCGCACGGCGAATTATTTATGGGACAGTGCGTTCAAGTGGAGCATTGATATATGCCTCTGTGTCAGATAAAGAAAATAAATATCTAGACATGATTATCGCATTAGCACACGGCAGGATTCACGAGATTGATTCTATTTTTTGGATTAATGATGATAAGACCGACGATCCTAAATTTGATGGATTGGTATCTATGTATTACCGGAAGGGATATAAAGAGCAATCGGCAATGTTGGGGTTGGTTAATAAGAAAAACGGCGAATGGACGGAAGCACATACGTTAAATGGCGTATCTTATGCCTATGTTAGGCTTAAATATGATCCTGAAATATTCCAAAGTGGAGTGCCAAACATTTCATTCTTAATTAAAGGTCGGCCAGTTTATGATCCTCGTATCCGGCAAATGGTCCACTCTAATAATCCCGCTTTGTGTATTTTGGATTGGTTGCGTGCCAAAGAAGGAAAGGCTGTACCAAATGACTTGATTGATTTTGAGTCATTTATCACAGCTGCGAATATCTGTGATGAGGAAGTGCCAAGTAAGGATGGCAGATATGAACTGAATGGGAAAGCAGGATTTGTGAAGCGATATACTCTTGACGGCGTTATTGATATGTCTGCGGCACCATCGAAAATTATTGAAGAAATGCAGTTATCTTGTCATGGTAATTTAGTATTTTCGCAAGGAAAATACCGGTTTTATGCAGGTGCGTATGATTATCCATCATTAACAATTACTTCAGAAATGTTGCGTGAAGCTCCAACAGTGCGAATGAAACCGAGCCGAAATGAACTTTTTAATATTGTATCAGGTTCGTATATTGATCCTGCTCACAACTGGAATGAAACGGATTTCCCGCCGCAAAGAGATGATAGTTATATAAAACGTTATCAAGGGGAGGAAATTAAGCAAGATATCAAACTACCTTACACAACCAATGGCGCAATAGCTCAGCGTTTAGCGAAAATTAAGTTAGTAAAAGGGAATAATACAATTACAGTAAATTTAAATTGCAATTGGGCTGCACTATCCATCAGATTGTGGGATGTTGTAGAGTTGAATATTCCTGAAATATTTCAAGTTGGCACAACATTTAGAGTCACTGAATTTTCTTTCGCCGAAGGTGGAGGTATTGATTTAACTCTCAGCTCTGAGCGACCGGAGTTTTATTATTGGGATCACAATGAAGATGAAAAATTAATTGAACCGACTAAAAAACCAATATCGGACGATGGTAAGCCCGAACCGGTTAAAAATCTAGTCATCAGCGGGGAACCTAAATATAGCAAGCCTTATTTGTCTATAAAATGGGAGAAACCAGAAAACGAGAGAATCACTTATTATTACAAAGTGATCGTTGAAAGAAGGAATAAGAATAGTACGTCTTATCAGACTTTTCGAAGTTTTAAAACCACAGAAACGGAATTAAGCCAAGAATTAAACTCAGAAGATGTGCCTTATCTATATCGAGTGAAAGTTTCAAAGTATCTAGGGTTTTATAGTTCTGATCAAATCACAAGTGATTTGGTTGAGATCAAGACAATCTCAACTCCGCCAGAACCTCCGACTTATATCAGCGTATCCAACAATGCTGGAGAAGCAGTACTGCGTTGGCGCGCCCCAACTAATCATGATTTTAATCATAATATCATTTATCGGAGCGCAGAGAATGATGCTGAACAAGCAGTGGAGGTAGTAAAAATCAAAGTAGATAAGGGGAGTTATAACTCTCATTCGGATGTTATAGAAAGTACGTCATACTACTGGATATCATCAGTAGATACGGCAGGGAACGAATCAGATAGAATCTTCGCTGGTTCCGTCATTATTTAACACAGGCACTCGAAAGAGTGCTTTTTTATTGGAATTTTTATGGCTATTGCAGAACAACATTTAGTAAACATTGGACGATATGCCAATGATGGAAAAGGTGATTCAGCCCGAGTCGCTTTTGAGAAATTGAATAAGTTAATTATTCAATTAGATAGTAATATTAAAAGCGGGGCTATTGGGTACTTAGATTACTCCTCAATGCAATTGGATCAGAGCAAGCCTGACGGCACAATTGCTCAACTGACTAATGGTGACATTTATATTCGATTAAATGGAGAGTGGGTTAAAGCTATCGATAAAACAGAAGCGCAATCGGCGGAATTTGATAAAAAATTAGCAGATGTTGCGCGGTCAGTGGTCAATGTCAATTTATATGAAAGCCAGATATCTTTAGCTCAGGCGTGGACGGATAACAAAGATAAAATTGCCATTGGCATAACGGAACGAGGGGATTTCTATCAACCATCAGCCGAACAACGTGAGTCAGGTTTTCCTGGATGGGGAGTCACTGATAATCAAGATCGCTTGTTGATAGGGTTCAATACCGCAACGGCGGAATTTGTTGCCTCGGATAAACGAGAAGGGTTTACATCTACCCAGGCATTTGTCCAGACCGACAGTAATTATAAAGTTTCCGAGCAATCATTAATTACAGGTGAAAAATATGTACCTGCTGGCATTGTTTCTGACGCTGGCATCTGCTTTTTACAGAATGGTGATGTATATCTACAAAAAGGTTCCGTTACTACGCAAATTACACAACGTGGTGATGTGGTTGCTTGCGAGATGTCAGGTTCAGCGGTGCGTTATGTTGCTCCACGCCGTGGCTTATTCCTAACATACGAATGGCGTGATGGCGAGACATCACAAGTCTTTGAGCCTTGCGATATTGACGGATACTTCTTAACTGGGCAATCACTTGCTGTAAGCATGAATAATCCAGCAATAAACACTGCCGCAATACCAGAAAATGCCTTTACAATTTCCACCGGTCCTATGTGGCATAAAGAGTGGTCGGAGAATATACGAGGCATTATTAAACTTCAAGAGCGACATTATGAAACAATAATGTCTAATTTTGGTAAGGCGGTGTTAGCGAAAAAAGATAAACCTATTATTGTCTTCGGATCGGGAAAAGGCGGACGTAACTATGCTTCATTGATTAAAGGTGGTGAAAGCGGAGCTTATGAAAAAATAATAACAGCTATGCAGTTTATACAAAATACTCCGTACAAGACAAGTTATAAAGCTATGCTTGTAATTCATGGTGAACAAGATGGTAAAGAGCGAAATACAAGCTACGATAAAAACCTAGCGGATTGGTTAGATAGTTATACAAAAGAAATTCAGACGATCACAGGACAAAATGAAAAGCCGGTCATGCTGATGTGTCAGACTGCAGGTGCCGCTAATTATTATCCTAATTTATCAGAGCGTCATTTATATACAACGCCATTTTTACAACTTAAATCAAGTGCCGAACATCCGCGTATTTTCGCAGTAACGCCTAAATATATGTTTAACTGTACAGATGGCATTCATATCGACGGCAAGTCTGCTGATATTCTTGGTGACTATTACGCAAAGGTAAAACATTTAGTAGTAGATAAAGGGGAGGATTGGTTAGGTTTACGTCCAGTCAAATGTCAAAAGACAGATGCAAGGACGATAGAGATTACATTTAATGTGCCAAATCCGCCGTTAGTATTTGACACATTAAACGTAACAGATCCAGGCAATTACGGCTTCTATCTTTATAACGGAAATGGAGTCACTATTTCTAAAGTGGTACTTGATGAAGTCAATAATAAGGTCATTATCACAACAAGTGATGATATCCCTAATGGGGCATCTATTACTTATGCGTTTGATAATGGAGTTGGTGGCAATTCAGGGCCGACAAAAGGAGCTAGAGGCTGTTTACGTGATAGCTGTTCAGACCTATCTACCGATGGGGCGTGGACGTTGCATAATTGGTGCTTTGCCTTCGAAGAAAAAATTATATAACAACTGGAGATATAACATGGGACATATCATTAGACTTAACACAGTTTTTTCAAATAAAAACTTACCAGCTATTGTAGATCGGGACACTGAATCTTTAGAATCTATTATTCTAAATCATCCAAACTTACAAGGTTTTTGGGATTTTTCCGATCTTAGAACATTAACACTTGTTGGTTCTAGCATTACAAAAGTGACAGACAAATCAAAGAATAAAATCTCTCTAGTTGCGCCAGCGGATACCGCACCAGAATTAGATTCTCTGACATTAAAAAATATGGCTTCCGGCTATTTTAATGGTAATAAATTCATGACGTCGGAAGACATTGTTTTTAAAAGCAATTGGAAAGAAAACACGATCGTGATTTTCGCTCAAAAACCAATTGTGACTCAAAATCCAGAAAATACAATTTTGGTATCTCGTAAAAAAACATCATCATACGCAGTATATGTGGATAATAAATCAATTGCTCTTAATGCCGGTAGAGCTAGAATTATCGGTGATAACGCTATTACTGGAAAACCGTTAAATATCATTGCATCGACAGTATTTGAAACAAACGAATCACATTTACGAACCCCAAATGCGTATAATGCAAATGCTAGACCTGCTTTAACTGCCGCCGATGATCATTTATTTGTTGGTCGTTGGTGGGATGATTACGATCCAAAAACAGCATCGCATTGGAATGGTTATATTGGCCATGTGATGATTTTTGATAAAAATCTCGAAAAAGAACCTATTTTTATGGATATGTTGTTTGAATATGGACGCCGTAAATATGGCACTCCATTATGGGATAAGTAAAACAAAGAATTGCATCAGGGGCTGAAATATGCCTCTAAAAATATCAATGCATGCCACTATCAACACGATCGTGATTACGGCGTAAACGTAAAAGTCAGTAGAGCGGAAGCAGATCGGCGATTGCGTGAATGTTTGATTTCACAATGTCGCACTGTTTTTGCGTGGTGTGTGTGGTTGGCGGTAAGATGTTTTGGGTGGCATTTTTGGCGGGAGAAATTATAGAACGTGACAAAAACGTGACGTAATATCTACAAATTGATGTAAAAAGGTGCTAATTGTCACAGATATTTTAGATAGGTTATCTCTGTAAGCTATTGATTTTAAATAAGTTTGTTTTTATTACTGTAATTGAACCAACGGACTCATAATCGCTTGGTCACTGGTTCAAGTCCGGTAGGGGGGACCATAATTATCTTCACTTCAACTACTTATATTTCTCTTTTTATAATTTTCTATTTAGCTACTTTGTAACGATTATTTCTATAAAGCTATTTTATTGACTGAGTGTTACAGGCAGCATTAGTGTATCTAGCACAAAGCTAAGCGGTAAATCAATAACGGCTGGAATGCTTAATATTCCGCCATTTTGGATTGCGTGGAAATCTTTGGTTACGCCTGCATACACAGAATAATCGCCTTCAGCTAGGCTGATAATTGTGCCACAAGCGGTCAAATTTTGGCTAAAAATTGCAATGAGTAGCAGTTTTAAAAATCTGATTTTCATATTGTTCCTCTAATTGCTGATTATTCTAGCTCAAATTTCATAAATTCCCACCCGATAAGCTCAATTTTAAGGTAGAATATTTGGGTCTATTTTCATAACAATAAGAGGATTTTATATGCAAACTTACAATATTGCGGTGTTAGCAGGAGACGGTATCGGCCCTGAAATTATGGCTCAGGCGATCAAGGTGCTTGAAGCAACTCAGCAAAAATTTGGTTTTAAGTTAAATTTTAATCACTTTAACATTGGCGGTGCTGCCATTGATGCGCAAGGTAAAGCATTACCAGAAAATACATTAAAGGGTTGTGAAGACGCAGATGCGATTCTTTTTGGTTCGGTGGGTGGGCCTAAATGGGTAAATTTACCGCCAGATGAACAACCTGAACGTGGCTCATTATTACCATTACGTAAACATTTCAAATTATTCTGTAACCTACGTCCAGCAACGTTATATCAAGGTTTAGAAAAATTCTGCCCATTACGTGCAGACATTGCGGTTAAAGGGTTTGATATGGTTGTGGTTCGTGAATTAACGGGTGGTATTTATTTCGGACAGCCGAAAGGTCGTGAGGGCGAAGGCGCGCAAACTAAAGCATTCGATACTGAAGTTTATTATAAATATGAAATTGAGCGTATTGCTCGTGTTGCTTTTGAGTCGGCTATGAAACGTAATAAAAAAGTAACTTCTATTGATAAAGCAAACGTACTACAAAGCTCAATTTTATGGCGTGAAACGGTAAGCGAAATTGCAAAAGAATACCCAGAAGTCACGCTTGAACATATGTATATTGATAATGCAACAATGCAACTAATCAAAGCACCAGAAACCTTTGATATTTTATTATGTTCAAATATTTTCGGCGATATTATTTCAGACGAAGCCGCAATGATTACTGGCTCAATGGGAATGTTACCATCGGCAAGTTTAAATGAAGATGGCTTTGGCTTATATGAACCTGCGGGTGGTTCTGCGCCTGATATTGCAGGCAAAAATATTGCGAACCCAATTGCGCAAATTTTATCAGCTGCAATGATGTTACGTTATAGCTTCAATTTAAATGAGGCGGCGGATGCAATTGAAGCAGCAATTCAAAAAGCACTAGCGGATGGCTATCGCACAAGTGATTTAGCGGATGAAAACACTCCTGTTTCAACCAGTGAAATGGGCGATATTATTGCGAAAAATATTTTGGTGTAAAGCGGATTATTTCGGATAAACAAACGGTCGAATTTAAAGGGCGTTTTGCAAATTCTCCCTAAAATTCGACCGCTTGTTTTTATGATTAGAAAGAGAAAAGATGTTTAATTTATAAAATTAATTAACCATCAATTTCTTCGCCTGTTTCATCCCATTTAAAGTTGAGTGCAATGGAGTTTAGGCAGAAACGTAATCCTGTTGGTGGTGGTCCGTCGTTAAATACGTGTCCCATATGCGAATCACAATTTCCACAGCGGATTTCTGTACGGTGGCGACCTAAACTGTAGTCGTCTAAATAGCGTAAAGCATCGTCTGAAATTGTCTCGTAAAAGCTTGGCCAGCCACAGCCCGCATCAAATTTGGTATCTGAACGGAATAATGCGTTATGGCAACGTGCACAGCGGTAGGTGCCAATACGTTCTTCATTTAAAAATTTACCTGTAAATGGCATTTCAGTGCCATGATTAATTAGGATTTCTATTTGCTCTTCCGTTAATTCATCAATGTCTTTAATCATATTCACTCCTAAGCTAGAAATTTTCCTCCAATTCTACCGTTTTTTTACTACTTTAGCGTTACAAATTTTAAAAATTTGACATAGATCACAAAAAAATTATCTGTTATATTTGTTTCAGTTCTTTTAGTTGTAACTCATACTGGAGTATGTGCTATAATCTTGGTACTTCTCAAGCATTAGAAGAACAATTTTGTTTAACTTTAATATAGGTAGAAAAATCTATGGCAATTAAAATTGGTATTAACGGCTTCGGTCGTATCGGTCGTATCGTTTTCCGTGCAGCTCAACTTCGTGATGATATCGAAGTTGTAGGTATCAACGACTTAATCGACGTTGACTATATGGCATATATGTTAAAATACGATTCAACTCACGGCCGTTTCAACGGTACTGTTGAAGTTAAAGATGGTCAATTAGTTGTTAATGGTAAAACAATCCGTGTAACAGCTGAGCGTGATCCTGCTAACTTAAAATGGGACGAAATCGGTGTTGATATCGCAGTTGAAGCAACAGGTTTATTCTTAGATGACGCTACAGCTCGTAAGCACATCACAGCTGGTGCGAAAAAAGTTGTATTAACTGGTCCATCTAAAGATGCAACTCCTATGTTCGTTAACGGTGTAAACTTCGATGCGTATGCAGGTCAAGATATCGTTTCTAACGCTTCTTGTACAACTAACTGCTTAGCACCATTAGCTAAAGTAATCCACAATAAATTTGGTATCAAAGAAGGTTTAATGACTACAGTTCACGCAACAACTGCGACACAAAAAACTGTAGACGGTCCATCAGCTAAAGACTGGCGTGGTGGTCGTGGTGCTTCACAAAACATCATTCCTTCATCAACAGGTGCAGCGAAAGCAGTAGGTAAAGTATTACCAGCATTAAACGGTAAATTAACTGGTATGGCGTTCCGTGTTCCAACAGCAAATGTTTCTGTTGTTGACTTAACAGTTAACTTAGAAAAACCAGCTACATACGAAGAAATCTGTGCAGAAATTAAACGTGCTTCAGAAAACGAAATGAAAGGCGTTTTAGGCTACACAGAAGATGCAGTTGTATCTACAGACTTTAACGGTGCAGTGGAAACATCTGTATTTGATGCAGCAGCAGGTATCGCATTAACAGATACTTTCGTTAAATTAGTTTCTTGGTATGATAACGAAACTGGTTATTCAAACAAAGTATTAGACTTAGTAGCTCACGTTTATAACTACAAAGGCTAATCTTAGTTAGATTAATTTCGCAAACGCCACCCTCTTTTAGGGTGGCGTTTTGTTTTTAGTCTTTTTAGTTTTACAAACAGCTAAAAAATTAGTCAGTTTTGCTATTCACTAAAATTAGTCGTTGAAGTCCAGTAGGCTTTTTTGCTATATTTACAAATATTTTTGCTCTTTTATGAGCATTATTTTTTATTTTTGCAAAATCACCAAATTCATTAATGGATCACTCTATATGTTTAAAAAATTTCTAGGATTATTTTCTAATGATCTTTCTATCGACCTCGGAACCGCGAATACCTTAGTTTATGTAAAAGGTCAAGGTATTGTGCTTGATGAACCTTCTGTGGTAGCAGTGCGTCAAGATCGCATTGGCTCATTAAAAAGTATTGCAGCAGTAGGTACAGGTGCGAAATTGATGTTAGGTCGCACACCAAAAAGCATTACAGCGATCCGCCCAATGAAAGACGGAGTGATTGCAGACTTTTTTGTGACAGAAAAAATGTTACAACATTTTATTAAGCAGGTGCATAGCAATAACTTTATGCGTCCTAGTCCTCGCGTATTAGTTTGTGTACCAGCAGGTGCAACACAAGTTGAACGTAGAGCAATTAAAGAATCAGCAATTGGCGCTGGCGCTCGTGAAGTTTATTTAATTGAAGAACCAATGGCAGCAGCAATTGGTGCTGGTTTACCAGTACATGAAGCAACGGGTTCAATGGTCATTGATATTGGTGGCGGTACTACAGAAGTTGCAGTATTGTCATTAAATGGTATTGTATTCTCAACATCTGTGCGTATTGGTGGCGATAAGTTAGATGAAGCTATTGTTGCTTATGTACGTCGTCACTTTGGTTCAGCAATCGGTGAAGCAACGGCTGAGCGTATTAAAAAAGAAATTGCAATGGCGATCATTCGTGGTGAAGATGAAATTCGTACGATGGAAGTTCATGGTCATAATCTTGCTGAAGGTGCGCCTCGTACTTTCGAATTAGATTCAAAGCACGTTTTAGAAGCAATCGAACAACCGTTAAATGGTATTGTTGAAGCCGTTAAATCTGTGTTAGAGCAATGCCCACCAGAATTAGCAGCAGATATTTTTGAGCGCGGCATGGTACTAACGGGTGGTGGTGCATTATTACAAAACCTTGATGTATTACTTTCTGATGCAACAGGTGTAACGGTAATCGTTGCAGAAGATCCATTAACTTGTGTGGCTCGTGGTGGCGGTAAAGCGCTTGATATGATCGATATGCACGGTGGTGATGTATTTAGTAGCGATGAGTAAAGCCACTCTTAATTGATATGGACAATTACAATGGATAATGGCAGGAGATGCTCATTATCCATTGTTCATTATCACTCACCTTAATTTCATTTAAAAAATTAACAATGAAACCAATTTTTGCTAAAGCCTCTTCACTAGGTACTCGCCTATTTCTCGCAATTATTATCTCTATCGCGTTAATTGCTTTTGATGGACGCAGTAGTGCGCTAATCCAATTCCGAAACATGCTTGAAACAGCGATTGGCGGTTTATATTACCTTTCGAATACTCCCCGTTCTGTGCTTGATGGTGTAAGCAATAACTTTATCGATAACAATAAATTACTATTAGAAAATCGAGCACTGAAAGAGCAATTACGTGAAAAAAATGCAGATCTTTTATTATTAGATCAGTTGAAAGTTGAGAATCAGCGTTTACGTCTATTGTTAAGTTCACCTCTTCGTCAAGATGAATACAAAAAAATTACAGAAGTGCTGACTGCAGAAATGGATGCTTATCGCCAACAAGTAATTATCAATCGAGGTAAACATGACGGTGCATTTGTAGGACAACCAATCATTGATGAACGAGGGGTAGTTGGGCAAGTTATCTCTGTCGGCGAAAATAGTAGCCGAGTATTATTGATTACCGATGTTACTCATGCAGTGCCAGTGCAGGTATTGCGTAATGATGTCCGCGGCATTGCGAATGGAACAGGGCATAATGATGAATTATTTATTGATAATTTGCCTCGTTCAGTAGATGTAGTAAAAGGCGATGTGTTGGTTACTTCTGGACTGGGTGGTCGTTTTCCTGAAGGTTATCCTGTAGCGATTGTTGAAGCGGTTAAAAATGATACACAAAGCCAATTTGCGCGTATTGTTGCTCGCCCATTAGCTTCTTTTGATCGTTTACGTTATTTATTGCTGTTGTGGCCTACTAGTGAAGAATTACGTAAAGCTCAGAGTCTTTCGCCACAACAAGTACGTGAAGTAGTTGAAGAGCGCCGTAATAGTATGAATCCGCTGGATTTATTGAAGAAAAATAAGAAAGAGCAGATTCGTGACGATCAGCCAAAAGAAGACAGCTTAGATAATAGTGAGGAGCCTGTGAATCCAGCATCTCAACCCGAAGTTGATAACGATGAAAACCACCATACAGAGCAAGGAGCTGAATAATGCGAGCGAATCCAATTTTTCAGATTTTGGTATTAATCTCAATTTTTATGGCAGCTTTTGTGCTAGAAATTATGCCTTGGCCGATTGGTTTTCAGGGGTTAAGACCAAATTGGGTCGTGTTGGTGCTGATTTACTGGGCGCTAGCCTTACCGAATAAAATAAGTGTTGGGACAGCATTTGTTGTTGGTATTATTTGGGATCTTGTATTGGGTTCTATTTTAGGCATTCATGCGCTAGTGTTATCGATAGCGATTTATTTTGTCGCAAAATACCACTTAATATTGCGTAATCTCTCATTATGGTTGCAGTCGATTTTGGTGATGCTGTATATAATTGCTATTCATTTTTTAATTTATTTTGTCGAATTTGTATTGCATAGCGCGGAGTTTAATTCACAAGAAATTTTAGGTGCAATTATTAGCGGTATTTTATGGCCATGGATCTTCTTACTAATGCGCCATATTCGTCGTCAATTGAGACTCCGTTAAGGAGCAAATCATGAGTAGTTTATCTTTTGATTTTTCTGAAGACTTTCGTCCATTACCTGCCAGAATGCGTCCGCATACTCTGGCGGAATATGTCGGACAATCTCATCTCATTGGAGAGGGCAAACCTCTACGCCGTGCGATTGAGGCAGGGTATTCTCATTCTATGATCTTCTGGGGACCTCCTGGTACAGGTAAAACAACCTTAGCAGAAATTATTGCACATCATTTTGATGCTGAAGTTGAGCGTCTTTCAGCAGTTACAAGTGGTGTGAAAGAAATCCGAGAAGCGATCGAGCGCGCAAAGCTAAACCGTCAAACAGGACGTCGCACCTTATTATTTGTTGATGAGGTTCATCGTTTTAATAAAAGCCAACAAGATGCATTTTTACCGTATATCGAAGATGGCACAATTATTTTTATTGGTGCGACAACAGAAAATCCATCCTTTGAGCTAAATAATGCATTGCTTTCTCGAGCCAGAATCTACATTTTAAAGCCATTACAAGCGGTCGAAATTCGCCAAATTTTACAAAATGCGTTATCAGATAAAGAAAGAGGTTTAGGTAATGAAAGTTTCGTATTAGAAGATGAAGTTTTAAGTTTATTAGCGGATTATGTAAATGGTGATGGGCGTTATGCGTTGAATTGTTTAGAACTTATGTCTGATATGGCAGAGCAAGGTGCACAGGGCAAAATTTTAAATAAAGCATTACTTACCGAGGTGTTGGGCGAACGCCAAGCTCGTTTTGATAAAGGAGGGGATCGCTTTTACGATCTTATTTCCGCATTACATAAATCAGTAAGAGGTTCTTCACCAGATGGCGCTTTGTATTGGTATGCCAGAATTCTGACAGCAGGTGGTGACCCGTTATATGTTGCTCGTCGTTTGTTGGCAATTGCTTCAGAAGATATTGGTAATGCTGATCCAAGAGCAATGCAAATTGCGTTGAATGCATGGGATTGCTATACCAGAGTTGGCGCTTACGAAGGTGAAAGAGCCATTGCTCAAGCGGTTATTTATTTAGCAGTAGCGCCAAAAAGTAATGCGGTCTATAACGCATTTAATCAAGCGAAAAAATTAGCGAAAGAGGCGAAAGATTATGATGTGCCAGAGCATTTACGTAATGCGCCAACGCAATTAATGAAATCGTTAGGATATGGTGCAGAGTATCGTTATGCTCATCATGAGCCAAATGCTTATGCGGCGGGTGAAAATTATTTTCCAATTGAATTGCAAGATACGCAATTTTATCAGCCAACAGACAGAGGCATGGAAAAACAGATAAAAGAAAAGCTGTTATGGTTGAGGGAGCAAGATCAGGCAAGTCGCCAGCAACGCTACAAGCGGTAAAATTTTCGTTTTTTTTGGCAGATTTTCAGCAAAATCTGACCGCTTGTTTCCTTTAATAAATAGATTTAACGAAGAGGAAAAATGTTTGATATTTTATTTCCTGCATGGCTTGCAGGTTTATTGTTAGCCGTAATTACTGCGCCATTGGGGGCTTTTGTGGTATGGCGAAAAATGGCATATTTTGGCGATACTTTGGCGCATTCGGCACTATTAGGTGTTGCGTTGGGGATTTTTCTACAGGTAGATCCCTATATTGCAGTGATTGTGATGACGTTAATTTTAGCGTTATTGCTAGTTTGGTTAGAACATCGCACGGCTTATTCGTTAGATACAGTGTTAGGTATTATTGCGCATTGTAGTTTATCGCTTGGTGTGATTACGATTAGCTTGCTGGATAATGTGCGAGTTGATTTGATGTCTTATCTATTTGGTGATCTGTTAGCGATTGATTTTGATGATGTGATTTTTATCGGAATCGGTTCGGTATTGATAGCCTCAGTATTATGCTATTTTTGGAAAAAACTGTTGTCGATTACGATAAGTCCTGAATTAGCACAAATTGAAGGCTTGAATGTGGCGCGCTTACGCTTATTGCTAATGATTTTGACTGCGCTCACGATTGCGTTAAGTATGAAATTTGTGGGTGCATTGATTATTACCTCTCTCTTAATTATTCCCTCTGCCATTGCGAGGCGTTTTGCCAAAACACCCGAAGCAATGGTGGGCTATGCCATCGTATTTAGTGTACTTTCAATCACGGGAGGATTATTACTCTCAGGCTGGAAAGATACGCCAGCAGGGCCTTCTGTCGTGATTTGCGCAGGTATATTATTCCTATTGTCTCTTACTAAAAAAGAAGCAAACTAATGATGTTGCAATTAATAGTGCGCATTTCATTTTTTATAGCGAAATGAATATAAAATAGCATGATAAGCTATAATATTTTTGATCTTACCCTATTGAATTATTTTAAAGATTTGTGAAAATAGTTAGCCTTCGACCGACTGTCAGTCGGTCTTTCTTTTTCCTTTATTTTAATCCTAACGAAGAATAAAAATTATGTGTCAATTACTTGGAATGAATTGCAATACACCAACAGATATTACTTTCTCCTTTGAAGGCTTCCGTCGCCGTGCAGGGCTAACTGATCACCATACAGATGGCTTTGGTATTGCTTTTTTTGAAGGCAAAGGTGTGAGAATTTTTCGAGATAACCGCCCTGGTGCCTCTTCACCAATGGCGGATTTGGTTAGCGAATATCGAATCAAATCTTATAACGTGATTTCACATATTCGAAAAGCGACAAGAGGCGATATTAATTTAGAAAATACCCATCCATTTATTCGTGAATTATGGGGCGAAAACTGGGTTTTTGCGCATAATGGCACGGTAGAAGATGTTCGCCCTTGCCCAGATTGTCATTATCAACCAATTGGAACTACTGATTCAGAAGCAGCTTTCTGCTGTCTTGTTTCTCGTTTAAAAGAAAAATATCCAGCAAAGCCATCAGCACAAAAAATTTTTGATGCTGTTGTAGAGATTACCTCAGATATTGCTACCCATGGCGTATTTAATTTTATTTTATCTAATGGACATTGGATGATTGCTCGTTGTTCAACGAACTTATTCTACGTAACACGTAAGGCTCCATTTAGTAAAGCATTGCGTGATGATGATGTGGAAATTGATTTCAGTAAATATACAACACCAAATGATAAAGTTACCATTATTGCAACACAGCCATTAACGAAAAATGAAAAGTGGATAAAAATGAAAAATGGCGGTTATGTGATGTTTAAAGATGGAGATTTATTCAATGAGATTGAAGGTACATTACCTGATAATCAGTCTCATATTTAAGATAAAATATTATGAATATATTTTTACTGCGTAAATTTTATATTGATATGACAAAGATTTACGTTGTGAGAATTGAACGAAAATAGTGAGAAAAGTAAAGTTTTTGCTACTAAATTATTTTATAAATCATCAACAAAAATTATAAAAGTGATTGATTTGCTATTTTAATGAACGAGTGTTTAGTAGAATAATTGCTTTTTTATAAAATAAGTTTACAATACAAGTCCTAAAGTCCTTCAAATTAACCAGAAGTATTTTAGACAGTCGGAGAGACAAAAATTTTATTCATTATGCTTATAAAAAGGCTAGACATGATGTCTAGCCTTTTTTATATCTATCATAAGCTGTTTAGTTATGCTTTAACTATTAACTATTAACTAATAACGCAACCGCTTCACAGGCAATTCCTTCCCCTCTGCCTGTAAACCCTAATTTTTCGGTTGTCGTCGCTTTTACATTAACTTGCATCACATCACACTGTAAATCATCGGCAATGGTTTGGCGCATTTGGTCAATATATGGACGCATTTTAGGTGCTTGAGCAATAATAGTTACGTCTACATTACCCACTTTATAACCTTGCGCTCTGACTTGACGATAGGCTTCAATCAGCAATTTACGGCTATCTGCATTTTTATATTGCATATCGGTATCAGGAAATAATTTTCCAATATCGCCAAGTGCTACCGCACCAAGTAAGGCATCGGTAAGTGCATGTAATGCAACGTCCCCATCACTGTGTGCAATAAAGCCAGTGTGATAAGGCACTTCCACGCCACAGATCATCAAGGGGCGATCTTGTCCAAATGCGTGTACATCAAAACCATGTCCAATTCGTATCATTTTTCATTCTCCAAATAAAATGCGGCTAAGGCTAAATCTTCAGGGCGAGTAATTTTTAGATTATCGCTACGCCCAGCAATTAATAAAGGGCTATAGCCATTTATTTCCATTGCTGAAGCTTCATCGGTAATTGTTTTCCCTGCTTGTAACGCAGAACTTATTGCATGCTTTAATTTGCCCACGGGAAAAAATTGAGGGGTAAGTGCGTGCCATAATGTTGAACGATCTTCAGTATGTGCAATTTTGTTGTCATAAGCACGTTTCATCGTATCAATGGCGGGTGTTGCAAGAATAGCACCATTTTCATCTTCAACTTGCAAAAGTTTGTCTAAATCTGACCGCTTAAGGCAAGGTCTTGCAGCATCATGCACCACAACCCAAGCCTGTTCATCAATCACTTTTAACGCATTAAACACCGAGTCTGCTCGAGTTTCGCCCCCAAATACAATTTGAATTTTAGGTGACTTCAACACAGAAAGTTCAGCGTAGAGTTGATCAGTTGGAGAAACTGCAACAACAACCTTTTGAATATCAGGATGTGTAAGGAAAATGTTTAGCGTGTGCTCTAAAATCGTTTTCCCTTGCAATTTAAGATATTGTTTTGGTAGAGGGGCATTCATTCGGCTTCCTACACCAGAAGCAGGAATGACGGCAATAATTTTTCGCATCAGTTTATTCCTTATTGAGAGCGAGGGACAATACGATAGAAAGTTTCGCTACTTTTTACCATTTCTCGTTCTAAGCGAGCACGTTCTTCTAATGCATTCACTCCATTTTTAAGGTCATGAATTTCTGCAGAAATTAAGTTATTACGAGCGATTAGCTGTTCATTTTCTTTGGTCAGTGTTTCTACTGCTGTTTGAGCATCTTGATAATCGCTCCAGCCATTTTTGCCAAACCAAAAGCTGTATTGAAAGAACATTAATAACGTGGCAAAAAGGATAATTAATAGTCGCATGCTATTTCTCTAGAATGTTAAGGGAATAAAGACAAATTCTACCTTATTTTGCAAAAAAATAAAAAAATCTTACCGCTTGTATTCTGTTCATTAACTCAAAATGAATTAATGTCGGATTTTTATTTGATTTCACTCAAATTCTCGCTGTGATTTTAGAGCAAATCTTCAAAATTTGAAGTAGTTAACATTTTTTATGCCCCTAATTAGTTAGAATGCTTCCAGTCATTAATTTTCAACTTTTACAATCATAAAGAGGTGATTCTATGTTAAGCCGTATTGAACAAGAACTAGCACAACTAGGTATTACTAACGTAAAAGAAATTGTACGTAACCCTAGTTATGAGCAATTATTTGAAGAGGAGATGAAGCCAGAGTTAGAAGGTTTTGAACGAGGTGTACTAACCAATTCTGGTGCTGTTGCAGTAGATACAGGGATTTTCACAGGACGCTCACCAAAAGATAAATATATTGTTTATGATGAAACGTCAAAAGATCACGTTTGGTGGACATCAGATGCAGTTAAAAATGACAATAAACCAATGAGCCAAACCACATGGCAAAGTTTAAAAGAACTTGTTACGCATCAGCTATCAAACAAACGTTTATTTGTGATTGATGCATTCTGTGGTGCAAGTCCACGTCACCGTCTAGCAGTGCGTATTATCACTGAAGTGGCATGGCAGGCACACTTTGTAAAAAATATGTTTATTCGCCCTTCAGAACAAGAATTAGAGAACTTTGTGCCTGATTTTGTGGTGATGAACGGTTCAAAAGTCACTAATCCAAATTGGAAAGAACAAGGTTTAAATTCAGAAAACTTTGTCGCATTTAACTTAACCGAAGCGGTGCAATTAATTGGCGGTACTTGGTACGGTGGAGAAATGAAGAAAGGTATGTTCTCAATGATGAACTATCTCTTACCGTTTAAAGATATTGCTTCAATGCACTGTTCAGCAAATGTGGGTGAAGAAGGTGATGTTGCTATTTTCTTCGGTTTATCTGGTACGGGTAAAACAACACTTTCAACAGACCCAAAACGTAAATTGATTGGTGATGATGAACATGGTTGGGATGACGAAGGCGTGTTCAACTATGAAGGTGGCTGTTATGCGAAAACTATCAATCTTTCAGAAGAAAACGAACCTGATATTTATCGTGCAATTCGTCGTAATGCACTATTAGAAAATGTTGTTGTGCGTGAAGACGGTTCGATTGATTTTGCAGATAAATCCAAAACAGAAAATACCCGCGTATCTTATCCAATTTATCATATTGATAATATTGTGGAACCTGTTTCAAAAGCGGGTCATGCGAAGAAAGTGATTTTCCTAACTGCGGATGCCTTTGGTGTATTACCACCAGTATCTAAATTAACGCCAGAACAAACGAAATATTATTTCTTGTCTGGATTTACTGCAAAATTAGCAGGTACAGAGCGAGGTATTACTGAGCCAACGCCAACATTCTCTGCATGTTTTGGTGCTGCATTCTTATCGCTGCACCCAACTAAATATGCAGAAGTGTTAGTGAAACGTATGGAAGCGGCAGGTTCTCAGGCTTACTTAGTGAATACGGGGTGGAATGGTTCTGGTAAACGCATTTCTATTAAAGATACTCGTGGCATTATTGATGCTATTTTAGATGGTTCAATTGAAAATGCGACAACACATCAATTACCAATTTTTGATTTAGCCATACCAGAGTCATTACCTGGTGTCGATCCAGCTATTTTAGATCCTCGTGATACTTATGCAGATAAAGCACAATGGCAAGCTAAAGCAGAAGATTTAGCAAGTCGTTTTGTGAAAAACTTCGAAAAATACACCACCAATGATGAAGGAAATGCATTAGTCGCTGCAGGCCCAAAACTTTAAATAAGTTAATTTCTGTTTGTTAGTAAGAATAAAAGTGCTAGGTTTTTTGCCTAGCACTTTTTATTGGATTAGACAGGTTATTGATTAATCACAAGGTAAAATTTTAATTGCTAAACCACCTGTTGAGGTTTCACGATATTTGGCATTCATATCTTTACCCGTTTCATACATAGTTTCTATTACTTTGTCTAAAGTAACGCGTGGTTGCGAAGTGAGACGTAAAGCCATTCGGCTTGCATTAATTGCTTTTACCGAAGCAATCGCATTACGTTCAATACAAGGCACTTGAACTTGACCTCCAACAGGATCGCAAGTTAAGCCAAGATTATGTTCCATTGCAATTTCGGCTGCGATACAAACTTGATCAGGGCTTCCTCCCATAATTTCAGTTAAACCCGCCGCTGCCATTGAACAAGCAACACCCACTTCACCTTGACAGCCTACTTCAGCACCAGAAATTGATGCATTCATTTTATAAAGTGTACCAACTACACTACAAGCTAATAAATAACGCTCAATGGTTTCTTGATTTAATGGTGCAATAAATTGCTGATAATACGCTAATACTGCTGGAACAATGCCACAAGCACCATTGGTCGGTGCGGTTACTACACGTCCACCTGCTGCATTTTCTTCATTCACCGCAAGGGCAAACATATTTACCCAATCAATAATTTGCATTGGATCAGTATTAAACTTACTCGTTGCTTCTAATGTTCTACGTAGCGCAGGCGCACGGCGAACCACTTTTAGCGGACCTGGTAATAAGCCTTCGGTATGTAAACCATGCTGGATACAGGCTTCCATGGTTTTCCAAATTTTGGCTAGATAATCTGAAATCTCATGTTTTGGACGGAGTGCCATTTCATTTTTCCAGACTAAACTTGAAAGTGGTAAACCTTGTTCTTTACAGTGTTTGAGTAAGTCTTCAGCATTTTTATAAGGGAACGGAACTGATAATGTGCTATCTGTTTGGTTACCAAAATTTTCATCGTCGACAATAAAACCACCACCGATAGAATAGAACGTTTTTTCGAATAACAGATTTTCACCTTCAAAGGCTTTTAGGATCATACCGTTTTCATGGCGAGGTAAAAAATCATAATGAAAAGGCATATCTTTGTAGAAATCAAAACTAATTGTTTTTGCTATTTCAGGTTGAGCTTCCGCTACGACTAATTTATGTTCTTGTTTAACTTGGTCAATTACACTATCAATACGTTCAATATCAACGTTATCAGGTAGATAGCCCATTAAGCCTATAACTACTGCAATATCGGTACTATGTCCTCGACCTGTTAGGGCTAGTGAGCCATAAATATCGGCTTGCAAGCGGTCAGTTTTACTTAAAAGTTTGCAATTAATTAATTCATCAATAAATTGCTTAGCGGCTTTCATCGGCCCAACAGTATGAGAGCTAGAAGGCCCAATCCCCACTTTAAAAATATCAAATACACTAATCATAAAATTCAACAGCACAACGTTTAAAAAAGGAAACAACAAACCCCAAGCATTTGAGGTTTGTTGTCTTAGTATAGAGGGCGGATTATACAGAGATCATAGTAATCCGTACACTATCGCTGAAATAGCGATGGTTCCCATAAATGCAACAAAAATATTACTAAAACTACCTTTATATTTTGCTAATGCAGGCACAGTATAAATTGCGTAAACAGGCATGATAAATAAAATCATTGCAATAATTGGGCCGCCTAAACGTTCAATAAAGCCAAGAATACTTGGGTTGATTGTGGCAACACTCCATAGTGTAATAAAGAATACCACCGCAGTAATTTTTTTGAATTTAGCTGATTCAATCGGCTTATCACGTAACTGATTTACTAATCCTTCTAAACCTTCACGAGCGCCTAAATAGTGTCCGAAGAAAGAACTGCCAATCGCTAAGAATGCAACAAACGGACCAAAATAAGAAATAATCGGATTATCAAATTTATTGGCGAGATATGACAAAATCGAAATATTTTGTACTTTCGCTTGTGCAAGTTCCTCAGGTGTGAGTGTTAGCACACAACTGAATACAAAGAACATGACAAATAACACTAAGATCATTGCGGTTGAACGTAATACTTTACTTGATTCTACTTCCGTTTTATGTGGGTCTTGATAATGTTTTTGCTGTGAAAGAGCAAAACACGAAATAGCAGGAGAATGGTTAAAAGCAAAAACTAGCACAGGGATCGTGAGCCACAGCGTTGTTAAAAAATTGCCAGTGCTAGGCATTTGCAGTAAAGCGGTGCCATTCCATTCTGGAATCAAATAAATAGATAAACCAAATAAAATCAGCACTAACGGATAGACTAAATATGTCGTAATTTTTAGCATTACTTGTTCACTGAGTAACATCACGCTAATCATCGTTGCAATTAGCACGCCAGACAGTATTACACGAGGTGGAACAGTCATCTGTAATTGGTTTTCAATAAATGAACTTACCGTATTGGTAATCCCTACGCCATAAATTAATAGAATCGGAAAAATCGCAAAAAAGTAGAGCAGCGTAATACATTTACCTGCCTTTTCGCCGAAGTGTTCGCGCACAACATTAGTAATGTCGCTACCAGGTTTATTCGAAGATAATACAAATCGTGCTAGTCCACGATGTGCTAAATAAGTCATCGGCCCTACGAGTAATGTCATCACAATTAATGGATAAAAACCGCTCATACCCGCATTAATAGGTAAAAACAAAACTCCCGCACCAACCGCTGTACCAAAAAGATTCAGTACCCAAGTGAGAGAAAAACGATGAGATGGCGTTGCCATAAAACTCTCCTATTTAAAAGTTAGATTTATAAAATTGGGGGAGATCATAGTCTTTCAGTGATAAGAGGCAAGTCAAAAATGTCAATTTTGTGATCTAACTAAAAAATCACATGAATTTAGATTATTAATTAGCTAATTTTAGATTAATTAGTGAATAATTCTGATTCTTTTAAATTTGTTGATAATTAAATCTAATTCAATATTTATGCAAGCGGTCAGGTTTTGTTTATAAATTACATTTCTGGTTACTTAGTTTGGTCAAATATTAAAATTTTGGTTTTTTTATATCCATTAGTTATATAGCGCATATGTAAACCAATTTGCGCTAGAGAAGAATGTTAACAATTGAATGCTATGAAAGTTAACAAACGTTAAAAGATTTTTTCAAACTTAATACTAAATTCATGGTTTTTATAGCTATAAAGCCAATCTACATTACTCACTTGTTTAGTGTAAGTGTAGTGAATCGCAGGTGTTATTCCGCTAAATTGCCATGGTACTAATTTTGTTGTGAGCATGTGATTTTGTGTATTGTCTTTACGTTTTTCGTTAAGCAACGGGCTATATTTTTGATAATGAGTTTGGCGGAATGAAGTTATTAAATTCAGTTCTATACCAGAAGAAAAGGTTTTTGAGACACCAGCGCGCCAACTTCATTATCATTTAAAATATAGCAGTAACCCCAAATTTAATTGTTCTACCGGGTGCTGGTAGTGCAGAGCGAGAAAGTGGGTCTAAATAATAACGATCCGTTAAGTTTGTACTAGCTAAATCTAGGGTGATATAGTCATTTACCCTATAGTTAGCATAGGCATCTACCACTAAAACAGGCTGTCAGCGGAATACATTATCATCTTTAGCAAAGTCTGCCTTGCGTAGTGAGCGAGCTCTTGTGTGCTTCACTCGAGTGTGGTACAGCCAACGAGAACCTAGTTCTAATTTACCATCAAAAAGACGAAAACCGATATTGGAAGTAATGGAATATTTAGGTAATCCAACATTTTGTAAATAACCATTGGCATTGCCTGCATTAACGCATTCTGGATATTTTTCTAATGTCCACGTTTTTTTATTTAATTTTGCGATAGAAGTATCTAATAAGGATGATGATTTATCACAAAATTTATTTTTTAGTTGATAACTTACGCCAAGATCAGCAAAGAAATTCCCTTGATCATAACGGGCTTGTAACTCTAAGCCAGAAAGTACCCGCTTATCAAATTGTTGCATTTCATAAAATTGGTTACGATCAAAAATATTACGAGTTGTGTTATAAAAATAGTTTAAACGAATATCCGCACGATGTAATTTGGGGAAAAAGCCAGTTAAATCGTGAATATAGCCTACTTCAATGTTTTTACTGTGTTCTGGTTTGCGCAGATAAAGCGGAGAAAATGCTGAAGTGGAGTAACCTAATGTATCTTCAAAGATGCTTGGCATACGTTTAGTTTCATTATAGCGAGCGTAAAGGCGAATATAATCGGTTAAAAAAATAGTCGCGCCAAAAGAAGGAGCCCAAGCATGATCTTTTCGTTCGCCTTTTAACATAGCTTTCCACTGCTCTAGCGTAGGTTTAACTCTATTAGTAATGTTGTCGTAGGTCTGAAACAGTTTGATCTTTTTCATGAGTATGTTCAGTAACTTGAATCGTCTCTAAGGCTATCGTGGAGTCATGACTAGCATAAGTAAACTGAGTGCTAGATATCATTGAGAGGAAAATAGTAGTATTGATTTGAGAGGATGATTTTTTCATTGTGCCTTCATTAATTGATAATGATTATCATTAAGTGGTTTTGTTTTAGTGTTTTTTTATGTCAAATCAATACTGTTTTGTAATTGACGGTATGCTTTTATTTCTTTATGACTATTTTGAAAATGAATAAAATTCATGATCCATTTAGAATTTTTCACATTTATCTATTAACTAAATTTGTTAGAATCTATAACAATATTTTAAATTTTTAATAAAAAGGAAACATAATGTCTCAATTATTCCCAAATGCAACACAACGTACTTCAGCGCCTTATCGTTTTGATATTGTTGGTAGTTTTTTACGAACAGCTCCAATAAAACAGGCACGCCAACAATGCTCATGTGGTGATATTTCATGTGCCGATTTAACGCAAGTAGAAGATGCTGAAATTGCGAAATTAGTTGAACAGCAAAAAGCGGTCGGTTTGCATGCCGTTACTGATGGTGAATTTCGCCGTACTTTTTGGCATATGGATTTTTTAGCCGCATTAGACGGTATTCAGGAAGTGGACGCAGAGAAGTTTTCCGTACAATTTAAACACCATAGCGTACGTCCAAAAACGATCAAGATTGTCGATAAAGTAGATTTTTCAGAATCGCATCCGTTTGTAGAACATTTCCGTTCATTACAACAAATGGCGGGTGAAACAGAAGTGAAATTTACGATTCCATCGCCTTCAATGTTGCATTTAATCACCAATGTACGAGCGGAAGATTATCAACCAATTGCACGTTATGAAAATAACAATCAACTATTATTAGATGATATTGCTGATGCATATATCAAAGCGATGAACGTATTTTATAAACTAGGATGTCGCAATTTACAGTTAGATGATACTAGTTGGGGCGAATTTTGTGCAGAGGACAAACGTGAAACTTATAAAGCACGAGGTTTAGACTTAGACCAAATTGCAAAAGATTACGTATATATGTTAAATAAAATTGTGGATGCAAAACCAGCGGACGATATCGCGCTTACGATGCATATTTGCCGTGGTAACTTCCGTTCAACTTGGTTCTCGGCAGGTGGTTATGAGCCTGTGGCAGAAACGCTATTTGCTAGCTGTCGTGTAGATGGTTTCTTCTTAGAATACGACTCGGATCGCTCGGGGGATTTTAAACCGTTGCGCTTTATTAAAGATCAACAAGTAGTGTTAGGCTTAGTGACCTCAAAAAGTGGTGAGCTTGAAAATCGTGATGAAATCATTGCTCGCATTAAAGAGGCAACCCAATATGTTGATATTAACCAGCTTTGTTTAAGCCCGCAGTGTGGTTTTGCTTCAACCGAAGAAGGGAATATCCTGACGGAAGAACAGCAATGGGCAAAACTTGACTTTATTCGTGAAATCAGCGAAGAAGTTTGGGGTAAATAGCCACTTTGGCAATTGTTTAAAAAGGCAAGATGATTATTTTGCCTTTTGTTTTTTATTCATCGGTTAAGTAATGTGCACCTAAACTTTTCGGTTCGTTTAGCATTTGTGCCACTACCAATTGTGCGCTTTTCAACGCATAAAAGATTTCGATACCCTGTTGCTGATGGTGGGCAAGAGGATTAAAATGTTTTTCGAGCTGGTACAATTGGTTTAGCAATAAATTTAAGTTTGCTTTAGTACGGTAGATATTGGCAAAGCGTGTCATTTGGCTACGAAGTTGTTGAAGAACTTCACTTGCAAACAGTGAATCATCTCCATTGGGATTGGCTAATTGATTAAGCGCCTTTTCAGCCTGTAAGCGATACTTTTCAGTACTTGCAAGCGGTTGAATTTTAGCAATTTTTTGCAAATTTTCGACCGCTTGTGCTACCGCCCGTTTGGCAAACACCAACCCACCACCGACAGAATTGCCGCCTAAGCGGTTTGCTCCTTCAATACAATGGGCGATTTCGCCAATCGCAAATAACCCTTCTACACAAGATTCCCCATATTCATCAATCTCAATACCGCCGTTACAGCTGTGCGCAAATGGTGCAATCGCAATTTTCTCTTTGAGCAAATCTATCCCTATTTCTTGACGTAACCAATGGAGATAAACCGTATAAAACTCTTGTTGGTCTTGATAAAGTTCGGGGCTATAGTGCAAATAAATGCCTTTTTGTTGTGGGTTAGCTAATAAATGTTTCATCATCACTAAGTCAAATTCGACACAATCAAAATCTGTACTAAACGGGGCATAATGGCTACGGGCTAGCATCATTTGTTGAAATTGGTTTGGAGTAAGGTGCGTAAATAGATCCTGCCCATTTTCATCAGTAATTTTAGTGACGTATTTCAGCGTATGTTCACCGAATAGCACTTTGTATTTGGGTTTAACGAAAGACGGAATAAATTGAATAAAAGCAAGATTAACCAATTTAGCGCCAGCTTGATGTGCGATTGCATGAGCTGAGCCGATAATTTCTGTAGGGTAAAGATTGTCTTTATATAAACCTGCAATGCCTCCTGTGGCTAATATAATTTGTGTCGTTTTGCAAAAGATATAGTAAATTTGACCGCTTGTATTCAGACTAAAAACTGCTCCTTGTACCTGATTTTGTTCTGTCACAATGTGTAACAACGTTGCGTGTTCGTATACGTTAGTTGATTGCGCATAAATAATTTGCTTTGCTCGTTGCGCTACTTCTCGCCAATTGTCGATCAGGTAGATAGGGCGAGGGTATTGGGCGAAACAAGCAGGGCGGTTATCATTCCGCTTCCACGGGTTAAAACCGATTTTCTCTAACAATTCGATCGCCTGAGGGGAATCTTCAATATAGGCTTTCACCACTTTCGGCTGAGTTCTGCCTTTACTGACACGTTCAATATCTTGTTGGAAATATTCTGAGTCATTTGCACCAGTAACCTGAATGCCAAGTGTCGCTTTTAGTGGAAAAAAACTTGCGCCAGAACCGATAGTGGATTTACTGATTAAGGCGTTTTTTAGCCCGAGCCGTTCTGCCTCAATTGTCGCCGCAAGCCCAGCGATACCTGAGCCGACAATCAGTAAATCAGTATAAATCGTTTGGGTGATTTGAATAGCTTGCATAACGTATGTACATAAAAGGGCAGGAACCTGCCCTGAGTGTGAAGTAAATTACAATAATGACGGTGCTGCCTTAATTAAGGTGCGAGTGTATTCCTCTTTCGGCGCATTAAATACGTCGCTTGAACTACCTGTTTCTACAATTTTACCGCTATTCATTACCACAATACGATCGGACACTTGATGGACAGTTTGAAGATCATGCGAAATAAATACCATGGCAAGATTCAGTTCTTTTTTAAGATCAGCAAGTAAATTTAATACTTGCGCCCGTACCGATACATCCAGTGCGGAAGTGGGTTCATCGGCAACGATCAGTTTCGGATTGAGCGCCAAAGCTCTTGCGATTGCAACACGTTGCTTTTGACCGCCAGATAAACGAGTTGGCTCAACTGATGCAACAGAACGAGGCAAGCCAACCCGAGAAAGTAATTCATAAACTCGTTTTTCCCGTTCATGTGCTTGCAATACATTATGAATATCCAGTGGATCTTTTAGAATATCTAACACACGCATACGAGGATTGAGGGCAGTGGCAGGGTCTTGGAAAATCACCGAAACTTGTCGTCCAAATTGTTTACGGGCTTCGGTGCTACCGTATTTCATTTGTAAACCGTTAAATTTCACCATGCCTGAAGTCGGTTTTTGTAAACCGATCATAATGCTTGCTAAAGTGGATTTACCGCAACCTGATTGACCAACTAAACCGATAGTTTCTCCTGCATAGATGGATAAACTGACATTATCTACAGCAGTAAATTTTTTCGGATTAAATAGTGTACCGTCCCGAGAGTCAAATTGCATAACAATGTCGGATAATTCAAGAATCGGCTGTTCTTTTAATACTTTCATACTCATGCTTTATTCTCCACAGGTGTTTCTTGGGTTGCTAAATGTGATGCCCAGAAATGTTGTGGATGGTCATCGGTAGCAACCAGTTGTAAATGCTGTTCTGGATCTGCATCTGGACGTAATGAGCGGCTGGCAAATCGGTCACCTTTGGCAAAGTCAAAAGGTGACGGTACACTGCCTGGAATTTGATATAAACGTTCGGCACGTACTTCAGTTGAAAGCACCGAACCGAGTAATCCGCGCGTATATTCATGAGTCGGGTTCGCAAGTAGTGGTGTAGTTGGTGCAGTTTCAACCACTTGACCAGCATACATTACAGTAATGTGATGCGCTATTTGTGCAACGAGCGCTAGATCGTGGCTGACAAAGATCATCGCAAAGCCCAGTTTTTCACGTAATTCGTTTAAGAGTTTGATGACTTCCGCTTGCACCACTACATCGAGTGCAGTAGTTGGTTCATCAGCAATTAATAGTTTAGGCTCACGAGCTAAAGCCATCGCAATTAACACACGTTGGCGTTGTCCACCCGAAAGCTCGTGCGGATAACGATTAAGCGTTTTTTCAGGATCAAGTTTTACCCATTGTAATAAGGTTTCAGCGGTTTGTTTTCCACCTCGACTAATTAGTTGCGCCATTTGATCTTTGATTCGCATAGATGGGTTAAGTGCACTTAACGCATCTTGATAAATCATTGAAATTTCATGGCCTCTAAGTGTATTTAATTGCTCTGATTTGAGTAAATCATGCTGTTTACCGCTTCGATCGGTAAATAATATTTCACCAGTAATTTTAGCCGTTTTCGGTAATAACCCCATGATAGAGAATGCAGTAATGGATTTACCACAACCAGACTCACCTACTAGTCCCATGGTTTCGCCTTCATGTACGGTAAAACTGATGTTATCAACCAGCGGAATTTCACCATAACGATTTGGGAAGCGAATGGATAAGTTTTTTACTTGTAAAATTGGTTTCGCATAGGGGGTTAACTGCATACGATCGGTACGTGATGTTTCTTTTTCATGTAATTTAAGCAAGTAGCGTTGTAAAGCGAGTGTTTCCGCCATGGCTTCTTGTACATCGGTTGAAAGCGGTTTTGTTACATCTTTTTTAGCTTGTGGTGAATGTTTGAGTTTTGGATTGACTAACGCATCGGTTAAGCCTTCGGCTAAGATATTTAATGCCAATACAGTAAGTAAAATCATAATTCCCGCAAAGGTTGTCGCCCACCAGAAACCGCTTAACACCAGATTGCGCCCTTCCGATAAAATATTGCCCCATGAAGGAAACGGAGGTTGAACACCAGCACCTAGGAATGAAAGTGAAGCTTCAAATACGATTGCATCTGCAACCATTACTGTTGCGAATACGAGGACAGGTGCGGCAGTATTGCGCACAACGTGTTTAAGCAAAATATAAGTACGACTACCACCTAACACACGTTCGGCACGGACGTAATCTTCTTCCCATTGAGAAACAACATTTGCACGAACAACCCTTGCAAGTTGTGGCGTATAAACGACCGCTATCGTAATGATAATAACAGGGACGGAATTACCAAAAGTTGCAAGTAATACCGCTGCAAGTGCGATTCCTGGGAATGCCATAAGAATATCCATTAAACGCATAATCACTTCGTTACCGAATTTATCCGAAGTGGCGGCGGTTGCACCTAAAATACCACCAAATAAAATGGCTACGCCCACAGCGCCTAAACCGATAAAGAGTGATGTTCTCGCTCCCCATACCATACGAGAGAAAATATCACGTCCTAAGCGGTCTGTACCGAATAGATACTCGCTACTTGGCGCTTGAACAGGGCGAATAGTTTGTAGTGGCTCATAAGGCGCTACAAATGGCGCAAAAATGGCAATGCAAGCGACAAATAAGATGAAAATTAATGCAATTTTTGAACTGGTTGATAATGATCTAAATCTAGCTCCACCGTTAGCTAGTCGAGTGGCTAATCCTTGACGAAACATTATAGACTCCGAATTTTGGGATTGATGAGTAGATAGAGAATATCAACAATGATATTAACTAATACGAAAGTAAAGGCAATAGTGAGTACAACGCCTTGAACTAAATGTAAGTCGTGGTTCACAATACCATTGAATATCAATTTTCCCATACCAGGTAAATCAAAGATTTGTTCAATCACTACTGCACCACCAAGTAAATAGCCCACACGCAAACCTAGAACAGTAACTGGAGTAATTAATGCATTACGTAGTACGTTATGACGAATCACAGTAGAGTAAGGGACACCATTACCAATTGCGGTTCTTACATAGTCTTTATCCATTTCTTCCACCATAGTAGTACGTACCACACGAATTAATGAGGCACAAACAGGAACGGCTAGGGCAAGTGATGGTAAAATCATAGAACGAAAATATTCGTGCGGATCTTCACTGAATGAGACAAAACCACCAGAAGGTAACCAATCTAATTGTAAGGAAAAATATTGAATCAGTAAGATACCAAGCCAAAAAGATGGTGTTGCAACCGCAGCAACCGAAATGAGACGAATCACTTGATCCACCCAGCGATCACGGTAAAGCGCGGCAAGGATACCTAATGAGAAGGAAACGATTGCGGCTAAGAAAACCCCGATAAACGTCAGTTGTAAGGTAAGCGGGAATGCTTTCGCAATCATAGCTATAATTGGTTGTTCTGGTGGTGTCGTCATTCCAAAATCTAAAACGAACAAATTCCCTAAAAAACGAAAATACTGAACGATAACAGGATCATTTAAACCATGCTGTTCTCTATAGATTTCTTTTGCCGCTTCACTAGCACTTTCACCAAGGGCAATAGTTGCTGGATCACCAGGTGTAAATTGTAAGATGATAAACACTAAGGCGGTAACCCCAAGAATCATAATTGGTAGGGCCATTAGACGACGGAATAAAAGGCGAAGGATAATTTCCATAGGGATTCCCTCTACAGGTAAGAAAACAAATAAGCGGTTAAATTCTAGAACAATTTTGCAAAAGTGCCTTTTCTAACTTAAAAGGCACTTTTAAAAGATGTTTAGTTACGACCAACACCCAAGAATGATAAGCCTGTGGTTGGTAACGGTTGGAAGTCCGTTAGTGATTTATCATTCCATGCGGTTGGTAATTTGCGGTGAACGATAGGATAAAGAGGCACGTGTTCAGCAATGATATTGATTGCTTTTGTCCATGCTTCTTTTGCACCAGCTGGATTTTTGGCTGCTTCATCCAGTAATTTTTGAACTTCTGCATATTCTGCAGTATTCGTCCAACGGAAACGACGTTTCGGCCATACATCACCACGATACCACCAGCTTAATAATAAGTCTAAATCATTGCCAAATACAGAAGGGTCGCCTGGTGCAATCGCCACTTCGAATGCTCCTTTATCTACATGTGCGCTATAAAGTGCGCCAGACTGTAAATTTTGCAATGTTACTTTAACGCCTTTTAACGCATTCCAAGATTCAAGAATCAGTGGTGCACACTCTTTAACCCAAGCGTGGTCAGTTGCAAGCAATTCAAATTTCAATTCTTTAATGCCTGCTTCTGCTAATAAACTTTCCGCTTTCGCTTTATCAAAATCATATTGACTAGTCGCTTTTACATAATCTGGATGGGTATCTTGTACATAAGAACTTGCCGCTTTGGCATTACCTAAGAACACAATATCAATTAATTTTTGTGTATCTAAACCGTAATGTAATGCTTGGCGTACTTTCGGATTATCAAACGGCGCTTTCTCACAGTTAAACATTAAGAAAAGTAAACCAAATGATTGAACCGATTCGACTTTGTTTTTACGTTTTAAGCGCCCTGCATCAAGATACGGCACCGATTCGATAGCTTGTACACGCCCTGATTCTTGTGCAGTAACACGAGCGGCATCATCAGATAATAAGAACCACGTCATTTTGTCGACTTTAGCTGGGTACAGACCGTTATAAGCCGTATTGGCTTCAAATACGATTCGATCGTCTTTGGTTGCGGATATAAATTTATAAGGACCAGAACCAATAGGTTTAGCATCAAAAGCAGATTGACCAGCTTCTACAATATGCTTTGGTACTATTTTCACAATAGTTAAACGATCTTTAAATAAAGCGAATGGGTATTTTAATTTGAATTCCACCACTTTATCATCAAGCGCTTTCACTGATTCAATAAATGGAATAAATTGAGTAAACAAGGAAGCTTTTGCAGGATCTAACACACGTTCAAAGGAATAAACTACGTCTTCCGTCGTAACAGGTTTACCGTCATGGAAAGTTGCGCCTTCACGTAAAGTAATATGGTAAGTTACGTCATCTTTTTGTTCAGGTTCTTTGGCGGCTAAAGCTAAATAAGGCTGACGAGTAGCAGGATGTAAATCCACTAAGCCTTCAAAAATATGCAAGTTTGCAGCCATTGAAGAAGCGCCACTAGAAGTAAGCGGGTCAAACCCCGTTGAAATAGGATAAGCAATTCCCGCTTCAATCGTTTTACCAGTAGCTGCGAATGCATTATTCGAAAACGTTCCTAACGTACCTGAAAATGCAAAGCCTGCACCAACACCAGTCAGTAATTTTATGAAGTGGCGACGTGAGTCGTTATGGGCAAAATGAGAAGTCATAACACACCTCTTAATCTTTAAAATCAATGGAGTAATTCAGTACAACCATAAGCTGAATAGTGGGCAAATCATTTTGTTGAATTCAAAATGAAGTTTTTAAATCAAAATTTAATATAAAAATGGATCGAATTCATCATAACAAGTTATTAAAGTGGGTAAAGTCGATAATGTTAGATTTGTGATCTCTCTCACAGAAAACTTTACTTTTAAGTTTAACCACTTTTCGTTATCATATTTTTATTTAGTTATAGTCATTAAAACGTGAATTTTTCTCTTCCTCCATTAAGTCTTTATATTCATATTCCGTGGTGTATACAGAAGTGCCCGTACTGCGATTTTAATTCCCATGCGCAAAAGGGCGTGATTCCAGAAGCGGAGTATATTCAACATTTACTTGCAGATTTATCGCAAGATTTGACCGCTTATCAAACTGCAATTGGCAACCGAAAAATCCATTCTATCTTTATTGGTGGTGGCACGCCGAGTTTGTTTTCGGCAGAGGGGATCGCTTATTTGTTAGCGGAAATTGAGCAACGTATTCCATTTGAAGCTGATATTGAAATTACTCTAGAAGCCAACCCAGGTACGGTAGAAGCAGAACGTTTTCTAGGCTATGCACAAGGTGGAGTAACACGCATTTCAATGGGAATCCAAAGTTTTGAGCCAGAAAAATTGCTTAAACTTGGGCGTATTCACGATGCTAATGAGGCAAAACAAGCGGTCATTTTTGCGCAAAATTCTGCAAAATCAGGTTTAAAAAGTTTTAATATCGATTTAATGCACGGTTTGCCAAATCAATCGGTTGAGCAAGCCTTATCCGATTTAAAGCAGGGCATTGAACTTAATCCGCCACATTTATCGTGGTATCAATTAACCATTGAGCCGAATACCATGTTTTATTATCGCCAGCCAACTTTGCCAAATGACGATGAGCTATGGGATATTTTTGAGCAAGGGCATCAGCTACTTACCGCAGCAGGTTATGAACAGTATGAAACTTCTGCCTATGCGAAAAAGGGCTATCAATGTCGCCACAATCTAAACTATTGGCGATTCGGTGATTATTTAGCGATTGGTTGTGGCGCGCACAGTAAGATCAGCTATCCAACGGGCGAAATTTATCGCTTTAGTAAAACCAAACATCCAAAAGGCTATATGCGAGGTGAATATCGTTACAGCCAAGATCTGATCGAATTAGGTGATCGTCCATTTGAATTTTTTATGAACCGCTTTCGTTTGTTAGAAGCCACGCCAAAACAGGAGTTTGAACTATACACTGGGCTTGATCGTGAAATTGTTAAACCTACCATGGATTGGGCGTTGAGCAAAAACTATATTTCAGAAACGGAAAGTCATTGGCAGATCACTCAGCATGGTAAACTGTTTTTAAATGAACTGTTGGAAGGTTTTTTGGAATAGCTTTTGCAAAAAAATTCAAAGATTTGACCGCTTGTAGTAGAATACAAGCGGTCTTTTTTTAGGAATTTTTTGCAAATGAATACACTTAAAGCAGGCGATCAAGCGCCACAATTTACCTTATTAGATCAGCACGAACAATCTGTTTCATTAAGCCAATTTTCTGGTAAAAAAGTGCTGGTTTATTTTTACCCAAAAGCGCTCACACCAGGTTGCACCACACAAGCTTGTGGCTTGCGTGATAGCAAATCTGCGTTAGATGAACTCAATGTGATTGTGCTAGGCATTAGTCCCGATTTACCGAAAAAATTAGCGCAATTTGTCGAGAAAAAAGCACTGAATTTCACTTTATTATCTGATGCAGATCACCAAGTTGCCGAAGCCTTTGGTGTATGGGGTGAAAAGAAATTTATGGGCAGAACCTATGACGGCATTCACCGTATTAGTTTTCTCGTGAATGAGCAAGGCGTGATTGAGCAGGTATTCGAGAAATTTAAAACAGGCGAACATCATCAAATGGTGATTGATTTTGTAAAAGGAAACAAATAATGACGAATAAGGCGATATTTCTTGATCGTGACGGCACCATCAATATCGATCATGGTTATGTACATCAAATTGATGATTTTCAATTTATTGAAGGCGTAGGAAAAGCGTTAAAACAGCTACAAGATAAAGGCTATTTATTGGTTTTAGTGACTAATCAATCAGGTATTGCGCGTGGCTATTTTAGCGAAGAGCAATTTAATCAATTAACCGAATGGATGGATTGGTCGCTTGATGAAGACTATGGCGTAGTGTTAGACGGCATTTATTATTGCCCGCATCACCCTGAAGGCAAAGGCGAATACAAAGAGGATTGTGATTGTCGTAAACCAAAAGCAGGCATGTTTAACCAAGCGATTGCCGATCTAAATATTGATCCGCAGCAGTCATATATGGTTGGCGATAAATTAGAAGACTTATTAGCCGCTGAAGCCGCAGGCGTGAAAACCAAAGTACTTGTCCGCACGGGGAAAACGGTAACCCCAGAAGGCGAAACGAAAGCCGATCTTGTGCTAGATAGTCTAGTGGATTTAGTGCGTTATATTAAATAATTGATGAAAATAAGATGAACTACAACGATAAATCTTTAGCTGCTCTGAAATTAGGGCAAAAAACGGAATATAAAAGTGAATATGATCCAAGTCTTTTACAGCCCGTACCACGTAAATTAAACCGTGATGGTTTAGGGATTACCGATCAACAGCCGTTTGATCGTGGTGCTGATGTTTGGACTTGCTATGAACTGTCTTGGTTAAACGAGAATGGCTTACCACAAGTGGCAATTGCTGATGTGGCAATTGATTTTCGCAGCGAAAATTTAATTGAATCAAAAAGCTTTAAACTCTATCTAAATAGCTTTAATCAAACCAAGTTTGCTTCGATTGAACAAGTAGAGCAAACATTAGCGCAAGATTTAAGCCATTGTGCAAGCGGTCAAGTTTCGGTAAAAGTTTACAAATTATCGGCTTATAGCCAACAACCGATTGTTGATTTTGAGGGTGATTGTATTGATGAACAAGCTATTCAGATTGATAGCTATGCTTTTTCGAATCGTTATTTAGAGAATATCGCACAAGGGGAAGTGGTTAAGGAGACATTAGTCAGTCATTTGCTTAAATCAAACTGCTTGATCACCTCACAGCCAGATTGGGGCAGCGTACAAATTCACTATGTAGGTAAAAAATTAAATCGAGAAAAACTATTACGCTATTTGGTGTCATTCCGTGAACATAACGAATTTCACGAACAGTGTGTAGAACGAATTTTTACCGATTTAATCCAATTTGCGCAGCCTGAAAAATTGACGGTGTACGCCCGTTACACTCGTCGAGGCGGCTTAGATATCAACCCATTCCGCTCAAACTTTGAATCCGTTCCAGCAAACTTAAGAATGGCACGTCAATAAAAATAAACACACGAAATTTTCGTTCAGTAGCGAGATTTCGTGTGTTTTTATTTAGGGTTATTTTGACCACTGTTTTTCCACAGAGGTTAGCATACCTCTTAACAAATTCAGCTCATTGGTTTCGAGTTCGGCGCGTTGGTACAAGCGACGTAGTTTTAACATGACTGCATCATTGCGAATAAAGCCTAATTGTTTGTAGAGGCGTTCGGTATGCTTAAAGAAATGTTCTAGTGCTTCATTGGTTGGGTAGTCTTTTTCTTCAACAAGCGGTCGGATTTTAGCATTTTTTTGCAAATCTAACCAAGCCATCCGTACTTCGTAGCTTGCCAGTTGGACTGCCATGGCTAAATTTAATGAGCCATATTCGGGATTAGTTGGAAAATTTAAATGGTAGTGACATTTAAGCAGTTCTTCGTTAGTCAATCCAACTCGTTCCCGTCCGAATACAATCGCCACCTTGCCTTTTATTGCGCGTTCAATTGCCAATTTCCCGCACTCTTTCGGCTCAATTAAGCTGTTTTGTAAATGACGCAATCTTGCACTGGTGCCGATAACCAGTTGGCAATCAGCAATCGCTTGTTCAAATGAATCGAAAGTTTGTGCGCTATCAAGCACATCTTTTGCACCAGCAGCGAGGGCTTGAGCCTGTTCATCAATTGGATTAAGCGGAGCAACTAAACGGAGATTTGAAAGCCCCATAGTTTTCATCGCGCGTGCAGCAGAACCGATATTGGCGGGGAGGGAGGTTTCAATCAAAATAATTTGAATTTGGTCTAAGATATGCATTTTTGTTCTAGTGATTAGATTGAGTTAGACGAGATTCTAGCAGATTTGTGATGGGCTGAAAAATAAAGCTCAGAAAACCCACAATTATTGATTTAGTAGGCATAATTTTTTACCAATTCTACTCATTTAATGGTACATTACGGCTAGTCTTATTTTTTCAAAATAGACTAATTGTAGTCAAATATATAAACACACAACCATACAGGAGTCTTTATGCTTATTGGTGTACCAAGAGAGCTGTTAGACGGTGAAACACGTGTGGCGGCAACGCCAAAAACCGTTGAACAGATTAAAAAGCTTGGCTTTGATGTGCTCGTTGAACACGATGCAGGTTTTAAAGCAAGTTTTGATGACAGCGCATTTGTAAATGCAGGCGCGTCTGTTGGCTCGCAACAAGAGGTTTGGAATTCAGATATTATTTTTAAAGTGAATGCGCCAACCGATGCAGAAATTGCTCTTATCAAAGAAGGGGCAACGCTGGTGAGTTTTATTTGGCCTGCGCAAAATCCACAATTAATGGAAAAGCTGCAAGCGAAAAAAATCAATGTATTAGCGATGGATGCGGTGCCTCGTATTTCTCGTGCGCAAGCGCTTGATGCATTGAGTTCAATGGCGAATATTTCAGGCTATCGTGCGGTGATTGAAGCAGCTAATGCATTTGGTAGTTTCTTTACAGGACAAATTACCGCGGCGGGTAAAGTTCCACCTGCAAAAGTACTTGTAATTGGTGCTGGTGTGGCTGGTTTAGCCGCAATCGGTGCAGCAAATAGCTTAGGTGCGATTGTACGTGCATTCGATTCTCGTCCAGAAGTAAAAGAACAAGTTAAATCAATGGGTGCTGACTTCTTAGAAATTGATTTCGAAGAAGAGGGCGGTTCTGGCGATGGTTATGCGAAAGTGATGTCAGAAGAGTTTAACCGTCGTGCAATGGAACTCTATGCAGCACAAGCAAAAGAAGTTGATATTATTATTACTACGGCTGCAATTCCTGGTAAACCTGCGCCACGTTTGATCACCAAAGAAATGGTTGATTCAATGAAACCAGGTTCGGTGATCGTTGATTTAGCCGCTGCAACGGGCGGTAACTGTGATTACACTAAAGCAGGTGAAGTAGTTGTAACCGAAAACCAAGTAAAAGTGATTGGTTATACCGATTTCCCAGCGCGTTTACCAACTCAATCTTCACAACTTTACGGTACAAACTTAGTGAATTTACTCAAGTTACTTGCGCCGAATAAAGATGGTCAAATTGACATTAATTTTGAAGATGTGGTGTTACGTGGTGTAACAGTGGTGCGTGATGGTGAATTGACATGGCCTGCGCCACCAATTCAAGTTTCGGCTCAACCACAAAAGCAAGTAGCAGTAGCGCCTGTTGAGAAAAAAGAAGAGAAACCAACCGATCCTCGTGTGAAATATGGTGTAATGGCAGGTGTGGGAGCATTATTTTTATGGCTTGCATCTGTAGCACCAGCTGCATTCTTATCTCACTTTACTGTGTTCGTTTTAGCTTGCGTAGTAGGCTATTATGTGGTTTGGAATGTAAGTCATGCGCTACACACTCCGTTAATGGCGGTAACCAATGCAGTTTCGGGCATTATTATTGTAGGTGCGGTGCTACAAATTTCTCAGCCAACAGGTAATTTTTTCGTTGATATTCTTGCCTTTATTGCGATTTTAGTTGCGAGCATTAATATCTTCGGTGGCTTTAAAGTAACGCAACGTATGCTTGCAATGTTTAGAAAAGGTTAAGGAGAAACTCATGTCTTTTGGATTTGTAACTGCTGCATATATTATTGCTGCGATTCTCTTTATTATGAGTTTAGCAGGGCTTTCTAAACACGAAACCGCAAAAGCAGGTTGTTGGTACGGTATTGTCGGTATGGCAATTGCGTTAATCGCAACTATTTTTGGGCCGCAATCGCACGGTACACTTTGGATTCTAATTGCAATGGCAATCGGTGGTGTGATTGGTGTGCAAAAAGCGATTAAAGTGGAAATGACAGAAATGCCAGAGCTAGTAGCAATTCTGCATAGCTTTGTAGGTTTAGCAGCAGTATTAGTGGGCTTTAATAGCTACGGTTTACACGTAGATGCTATTCCACCTGCAAACTTAGATGAAGTTGCATTGGCGGCATTCCATGCAGAGCAAGCAACACTTGCAAACATTCATAATGTTGAAGTGTTCCTTGGTATCTTTATCGGTGCGGTAACTTTCTCTGGTTCATTAGTGGCATTCGGTAAATTAAGCGGTAAATTATTCGGACGTAAAGTGTCTTCTGCAGCATTAAATATTCCACATAAACATAAATGGAATTTAGCGGCACTAGTTGTTTCTGCTTTTTTAATGGTGGTATTCCTAAATAATCCGCACAATATTTTCCCAGTGTTGATTATGACTGCAATTGCATTAGTCTTCGGTTGGCACTTAGTGGCTTCTATCGGTGGTGCGGATATGCCAGTTGTGGTATCAATGCTGAATTCATATTCAGGTTGGGCAGCTGCCGCTGCAGGCTTTATGTTAAGCAACGACTTATTAATCGTAACGGGTGCGTTAGTCGGTTCGTCTGGTGCGATTCTCTCTTACATTATGTGTAAAGCGATGAACCGTTCATTTATCAGTGTAATTGCTGGAGGCTTCGGTACCGAAGTGAAAGCAAGTTCAGGTGATGAAGAACACGGTGAACACCGTGAAACTAATGCAGAAGAAGTGGCTGAAATGCTGAAAAATGCAAGCTCTGTCATTATCACCCCAGGATACGGTATGGCGGTAGCTCAAGCGCAATATCCTGTTGCAGAAATTACAGCAAAATTGCGTGAAAAAGGCGTAAATGTTCGCTTCGGTATTCACCCTGTTGCAGGTCGTTTACCTGGCCATATGAACGTATTACTTGCAGAAGCAAAAGTGCCTTATGATATTGTACTTGAAATGGATGAAATCAATGATGATTTTGAAGAAACAGATGTAGTATTGGTTATCGGTGCAAATGACACGGTAAACCCAGCGGCATTAGATGATCCTTCAAGCCCAATTGCGGGTATGCCAGTATTAGAAGTGTGGAAAGCGCAAAACGTTATCGTATTCAAACGCTCAATGGCAGTTGGTTACGCAGGCGTACAAAATCCACTGTTCTTCAAAGAAAACACGCAAATGTTATTCGGTGATGCGAAAGAGCGTGTGGATGACATTTTAAGAGCATTAAATAGCTAATAAACAAAAAGAGATCGAATTTTCGATCTCTTTTTTTTGTCCTTTATACTTGGAATAAGCGGTTAAATTTCATGGTTTTTTTGCAAAAAGATCTGAAAATTTGCCCGCTTAGTCGTCTTGATTGATACGGCTAGAAACAGCATTTTGTTGATTCTTGTATTTTGCATCTTTACGTGCGTTATAAGGTTTTGCAGCATGACCGCTTAACACTTCAAAGCTTAATGCACCAATTGCCATCGTTGGGCGTAGTGCCAAAGGTAATTTACCTGCATTAAAAAATTCCAACACGATTTTGCCATGCCAACCTGGGTCAATACGGTGAGCGGTTACGTGAACCATTAAACCCAAACGAGCCAACGAAGAACGCCCGTCTAACCAACCCACAATATTATCAGGCAAAGTGACGGATTCTAATGTGGTAGCAAGCGCTAATTCGCCTGGGTGAAGGAAAAACGCATCGCCGTCAGCAATAATAATTTCTTCGCTCATCACTTTATCTAATTGAGCGGTAACTTCTTCACGAGGGCCACTTAAATCAATATACGGTGTAGCGTGTTCACGAAATACACGGAATGAATTACCTAAACGCACATCAACCGTAGCACCTGAAATTTTATCGTTTGAGGGGCGAGGCTCAATTGCAATTTTGCCTTCATTTAAATAACGTTCTATATCTGTATCACATAAACGCATCGTGATTTATCCTATTTTTTAGCTGCTAATAATTGCTTGATTTGAGCTTTTAAGATGTTGATTGCAATACGGTTTTTACCACCTTTTGGCACAATAATATCCGCATATTGCTTAGATGGCTCAATAAATTGTAAGAACATTGGACGAACCGTTTTACGATATTGGGTAATAACCGATTCCATTGAGCGACCACGTTCCACCAAATCACGTTGTAAACGGCGGATAAAACAAATATCTAATGGCGCATCGACGAAAATAGACACATTGATTTCATTACGAATTTCTTCATCGGTAAGGAGTAAGATGCCTTCTAAAATAATGATTTTTTTCGGTTCAAAATGTTTTGTGGTGGTTTTACGGTTATGTTCCGCGTAATCATATTCTGGGATTTCAATTGCTTTGCCTTGCTTGAGTTGGCGTAAGTGTTCTACCAGTAAATGATGATCCATTGAATTGGGGTGATCGTAGTTCGTTTTAACACGCTCATCCATAGTTAAGTGGGTTTGATCTTTATAATATGCATCTTCAGAAATGATGCTGATGTCGTCCGCGCCTAATTCTTCTTTTAATTCTTTATAAATGGTGGAGGCAATAAGACTTTTTCCAGAAGCGGAAGCGCCAGCGATTGCAATCACAATGCAAGCTTGGTTTTCAATTGTTTCAGACATAAATCGGTTCCTAAATACTAGTCATTAAGGATAGGGACAAAAATTCAGGGGATTATACCGCATTTTTGTAAAAATTGGCGTATAATCCGCGGTTTATTCACTTTATTTGAGGAAAAAATGGAAACTTTTATTCAAGGGGTTGCCGTTTGTTTTGGTTTGATTGTTTCAATTGGTGCACAAAATGCCTTTGTGTTGAAACAAGGGATCTTAAAGCAACACGTATTTGGGGTGGCATTATTATGTTTCTTAGGCGATGTATTTTTAATGACCTTAGGCGTTTTAGGGCTAGGCTCAATCGTTGCTAATTTACCCATGTTAAGTTTAGCCATTGCATTACTTGGCGCCTTTTTTCTGCTTACTTATGGTAGTCGTTCGTTTATCAGTATTTTCAAAAATGATGAGGCGCTAAAAGCAAGTGATGAAAATGCAACAAGTTTAAAAAAAGCATTGATGATTACTTTTGCGATCACTTTTTTAAATCCGCACGTTTATATTGATACTGTAGTGATTTTAGGTGGGATTGGTGGCAACCTAGACCTTACGGGCAAAATGGAATTTTTAGGTGGTGCATTAACCTGCTCATTGCTATGGTTTTTTGGCTTAGGGTATGGCGCAGGGTTTTTATCCCCTTATTTTGAAAAGCGCAGAACGTGGCAGATTCTAGATTTTATTACTGGCGCAATTATGTATGCGATTGCGATAAGTTTAGCGATATATGCATTCCAATTAGCAAAACAAATTTTTGCTTGGTAAGCGGTCAAATTTCACTATTTCTTTGCAAAAAGGAACGCTCGAAGTGTTAGCTCCGAGCGTTTTTTCTTTGAGTCGAAAACTAAATTATAAGTAGAATTTTTCTACGAAATTTAATTTGTCATCTAATTTTAATACTAATGGCTGACCTGTAGGGATTTCAAAATCCATGATCTCTTCGTCAGAAATACCGATAATGTGTTTTGCTAATGCGCGGAGAGAGTTACCGTGAGCGGTTACGAGAACACGTTTACCAGATAATAATGCAGGGGCAATTTGATCTTCCCAGAATGGTAAAACACGCTCAAGGGTGATTTTGAGGTTTTCTGCATTTGGGATCACATCTTTTGGTAAGTGAGCATAACGGCGATCGTTATGTGCAGAATTTGGATCTGCAGCATCTAAATCTGGAGGAGAGATATCGTAAGAACGACGCCAAATGTGAACTTGCTCATCACCATATTGTTCAGCTGTCGCTTTTTTATCTAAACCTTGTAACGCACCATAGTGACGTTCATTTAAACGCCAGTTTTTTACTTGTGGAATCCATAATTGATTAGACTCTTCTAATACGATGTTACAAGTTTTGATTGCACGAGTTAAAACAGAAGTGAATGCGATATCAAACTCATAACCTGCTGCTTTTAATTTTTGACCAGCAGATTTTGCTTCTTCAATACCACGCTCTGTTAAATTAACATCACGCCAACCTGTAAATAAGTTTTTAGCATTCCACTCACTGAAACCGTGGCGAATAAATACTAATTCCATAAAGACTCCTATGTTTTTAGTTGATTTGAAAACTGCGTATTTATAGCAAAAATTGGCTTGTTTTGAAATAGCAAGATGATTTCTTTTTGTAAAAGGCACAGAAAAGCTGATTTTACGCAAATATTTTATTAGAATAAGCTATTTTGTAATCTACGATTTCTTGATATAGGTATATTTTGTGAAAGCATTCCGACCTCTTTATTTAACGCTCTTTTTTTCAGGGCTTGTTTATCTTTCTTTTCCGTCTGCTATGGCTACGGAATTGTCTAATATTCAACAAAAAATTAAACAACAACAAAGTAAAATCAATGAACAGCGCCAAAAACGCAATGTGTTGCAATCTACGCTTAAAACCCAAGAAGTGGAAATGGGCAAAGTGTTAGATAAATTAAAAGAAACGGAGATGTCTTTATCAGAAACCCGTCAAGCAATTAAGCGTACCGAGCAAGAAATTCAAAGATTAGAAAAGCAAGAAAAAGAGCAAAAAGAAAAATTGAAAGAACAACTTGATTCAGCTTATCGTTCAGGGATTCATCCTTCAGTATTAGAGCGTTTAATGTCGGAAAATGCAAAAAATGCTGAAAGAATGACCGCTTATTATGAGCATATTAATCAAGTTAGGATTGATACAATTAATGAATTACGTCGTACGCAAGCAGAACTAAAAGCTCGTCGTGATGAACTTAAAGGACAACAAAAAGGTCAGCAAACTACCTTAACTGAGCAAAAGAAACAGGAAAGAGATTTAAAGAAAGTACAAAACGAACGTGAAAATACATTACGTTCGATTAATAAAACCTTAGAACAAGACGAAAGCCGTTTAGAATCGTTAAAAAATAATGAGTCTGCGTTACGTAGCCAATTAGCTAAAGCTGCTGCAGAATCAGCACAACAAGAAAAACAAGAAATTGCAAAATTAGAACAGAAAAAAAATAGCGAAGAAAAACGTAAGGCGACCGAGCAAGAGAAACAACAAGTGCGTGCGGGTAGCGGTTTAGGTGCGCCGAATAAACAATTTAATATGCCAGTAGCGGGTAAAGTCGTGAATAGTTTTGGTTCTCGCCAAATGGGGGAAGTAACTTGGCACGGTGTGGTGATTGCAGCCAGCGCAGGTACGCCAGTGCGAGCCATTGCGGGCGGTCGTGTAATTTTGGCGGATTGGTTACAAGGCTACGGACAAGTTGTGGTGGTCGATCACGGTAATGGCGATATGTCGTTATATGGTTATAACCAGTCTGTTTCAGTGCGCAAAGGTAGCCGAGTTTCTGCGGGGCAGCAGATTGCAAGTGTTGGAAATTCAGGCGGACAAAATCGTTCGGCACTTTATTTTGAAATTCGTCGTAAGGGAAATCCGAAAAATCCAATGGGTTGGGTGAAATAATGTGGAATTTATTTGGATATAAGCGGTCTATTTTGGCGATTTTTTTGCAAATTTTATGCTTAATCACACCGCTGGCACAAGCAGGCAAGTTAGCCATTGTAATTGATGATATCGGGTATCGGGTTAAAGAAGATGATGCTATTTATGCTCTTCCTAAAGAAGTCAGTGTAGCAATCATTCCTGTTGCACCTTATGCAACAGCCAGAGCAAAGAAAGCATACGAGCAAAAAAGAGATATTTTGATTCACTTACCGATGCAACCTAAAAATAAACATCAACCGATTGAATCGGGGGCGTTAATGGTTGGTGCAAGTGAAGCAAAAATTTCACAGCTTATTCAATCAGCACGCAATCAAGTGCCGTATGCGATAGGGCTAAATAATCATATGGGTAGTGGGGCGACCGCAGATCGTACAACCATGGGCCATTTGATGAAGGTGTTGGCTCAACAACAATTGTTCTTTTTAGATAGCAAAACGGGTGCCAGTGTTGCGGCCAAAGTGGCACGAGAATTTGGTGTAAAAGCGCTTGAACGCAATTTATTTTTAGATGATAGCGATGCGTTAAGCGATGTTCAGCATCAATTTAATGCGGCAATGGAATATGCACGTAAGCATGGTACAGCAATTTTAATTGGGCATCCTCGTAAAAATAGTGTAGCGGTACTTGAGCGTAGCATTGCTAATTTACCTAAAGATATTCAGCTAGTGAGCATAGGCAGTCTATGGCGTAATGAAACCGTTGTGCCAGAAGAGCCATTTATTATGCTGTTTGATAATCCGCCTGCGCCAACGTCAATTGCACCGTTTAACGCTGTTCCTCTATTACGAGGTATTCCAAAAGAGTAAAATTATGAAATTTAAACCACATTTTTTAACTTATTGTTGCTTATTGGCATTGACACAAATGAGCCATGCCGATGAACTCGCACCAGCGGAAACCGAAACCGCTGAACAAGTAGAAAAGAATGAAGATGTGCAACAAAATTCGAAAATTGAACCGCTTGTTGATTTAGACGTAAAAGGCATTGAACAAAAAGATAGAGAGGCTTGGGCGAATGTTAAAATTTACCTCGGACAAATTGCGAATGAATATGCTGATGGCTCAGAACGTCACCAATATTTAGTGCAAACTGCGGTGGATAAAGCATTGCGTGCTAAGGGTTATTACAATACACAGTATCAATTTATTCAAACGCCGAGAGCGGGTAAAAAGCCGTTACTAACACTCAATGTTGAACTGGATAGCCAAAAAGTCAAAATTGATGAAACGGATATTCAAATTAAAGGTGAAGCGAATAAAGATGAGGAATTTACTAAGCTCGTCGATTCTGCACCTAAAAAAGGCAGCGATTTAAATCACGAACAGTACGATAGCTTTAAAAGTAACATTGAAAGTTTAGCTTTTAAAAAAGGCTATTTTGATGGTAATTGGTTATATCATCGCTTAGAAGTTTATTCAACAGAACACGTTGTTGATTGGCGTTTAGGTTATGACAGTGGCGTGCGTTATCGTTATGGCGAGATCAGTTTTACTGATAATCAAATGAAAGAAGAATATTTACGTAATATCTTAAAAGTAAAAACGGGGGATCATTACTATGCAAATGATCTTTCGCAAATGACTTCTGATTATTCTTCTAGCAATTGGTTTTCATCTGTGTTGGTTGAACCGCAGTTAAATGAAGCAGAAAAAACGGTGGATTTAAATGTATTATTTCAACCTAAAAAGAAAAATGATGTTGAGGTGGGGATCGGTTTTGCTACGGAAGCAGGGCCGCGTTTGCAATTAAATTGGAAAAAACCGTGGCTGAATAGCCGTGGGCATAGTATCGAATCTCGCACTTATATTTCTAAACCAGAGCAACGTTTCGAGTTTGGTTATAATATTCCGTTACGGGAAGATCCGCTACATTATTACTACCAGTTTTCAGGCTCATTGGAAAATGAAGATCAAAACGACACTAAATCAACCGCTGCAACACTTGGTTTTCAGCGTTTTTGGACGCATGAAACAGGCTGGTCATTTTCTGCAGGGGTAAAAGCGCGTTACGATTCTTTTACGCAAGCAAATGAATCGCATCGTACATTGTTGGTCTATCCTACTGCTTCACTCAATCGTACCCGTACCGATGGCAATCGCTTTCCATTGTGGGGCGATAGCCAAAAATTAACGGTAAACTGGGGGTCAAAAGCCCTTGCTTCGGACGTAAATTTTTATAGCTGGAAAGTTTCAAATGCTTGGGTAAGAACTTATTTTGATCATCATAGATTCTTCCTGCGTGGTGAAGTAGGATATATTCATTCGAAAGACTTTTATCGCATTCCACCTGCATTGCGTTATTTTGCAGGGGGCGATATGAGTGTACGAGGCTTTGGCTATAAAGATATTTCGCCCAAAGATCCACGCGACGGCAAATTGTTGGGTGGTTCTCATTTAGCAACAGCAACAGTGGAATATCAATATCAAGTGTATCCAGATTGGTGGGGTGCCGTGTTTTATGATACAGGTTTAGCGTCAAACAAATTTAAAGCGAAAGACTTACATTCAGGTGCAGGTATTGGTGTGCGTTGGGCTTCACCAATCGGTGCCATTAAATTTGATTTAGCCACACCAGTAAGATCGCCAAATAATGAAAAAGGCGTACAGTTTTATATTGGGCTAGGCTCAGAATTATAATCGTGAGAGTAGTATTTAAGCGGATAGATTTATCCGCTTTATTTGTATGGAATTAAAGGTGATAGCGGTGAGTGAACAAAATCAACAACAAGATCCCCAACAATTAGCACAAGCACCAGTAAAATCTAAAAAAAGTAAATGGCGCTGGCTTGGTTATTTGGGCGGCGGTTTATTGGGGGTAACATTAATACCTGTGGCGCTTTTGGCGACAGGGAAAGGGCAACGTACAGCATTTGAATTAGCGGATAAGTGGCTCGATTCATTAACAATCGGCAATGTCGCAGGCAGTTTGCAAGACGGATTAACACTCAGCGATGCAAAATTTGTAATGGACGGTGTGGATGTAGCTGTTGGGCAAGCAGATTTACATATTGGCTTTGGTTGCTTATTTAATCAAGAAGCATGCGTTGAAAATATTGCGGTTAAAGATACGAAAGTGGTAATTGACACAGCAAAATTACCACCTTCTCGGCCGTCTGAAGACAGAGAGCCCTTTACCGAATTAAATTTACCGCTTGGCGTTTCGGTTAAGCAACTTACTTTAGATAATATTCAAGTCCAAGTGGATGAAATGGATATTAGCCTAAATCATTTTTATTCAGGCATTTCGGGTAAAGGCAGAGCGCTTCGCTTAGCACCAACTAAATTGGACGGCTTACAGCTTTCACTTGCGCCAGTCGAGGCAGAACAAGCGGTCGAAAAAACGCAAAAAATTGCAAAAAATTCACAAAATTCGACCGCTTCTCCAATTGATTGGGTGACCATAAAACAGCAATTAGCACAACCTTTGCTCACCAAGCAAGCGCCAATTAAATTGCCATTAGATGCTGCTATTCCACAATTGTCAGCAAAAAATATTCAAGTTGAGCAAAAGGTAAAAGACAAAGATGGCAAATTGATTACACCACAATCTATTGTGAAAGTGGAATCGTTGGCGTTGCAAGCAAATGCCGATCAAGAAGTGCTTGAATTATCTCAACTTTCACTCAAAAGTGATAGAGGTGATCTAAATGGCACAGGCTTGCTAAAATTTAGCGAAAATTACCCGCTTGACTGGTCTTTAAAGGCGGATTCGCCGTTATTGGTAGATTTAAACATCCCGGCGAGCCAAGCAAAACTATCGCTTACGGGCGAATTATTTGGCAAAACTTCGTTAGATATTCAAACTAATGGCGCAATAAAAGCGAATTTAACGGGCAATGTGCAATTGGCAGAAGCTAAAATGCCGTTCAATTTGTACTTAACCAGTGATGCAGTGTCGTATCCATTTATCCCAGAAAAAGGGCAAGTTCCGTTGAAATTGTCTAAAATTGATTTATCAATCATGGGGGATTTGCTTAATTATCAATTAGATACGCAAATCAGTGCGAGCGGTATGGGCATTCCTGCGAGCCAAGCGAATTTAAAAGGTAAAGGCGAAATTAGCCAATTTAACATTGAGCAATTAGCGTTAAATGCGTTAGATGGCAAAGCGAATTTAAGCGGAAATATCAGCTGGGAAAATGGGCTGGAATGGCAGGCAAAAACCGTTCTGAATTCGATCAATACTAAATCGCTTACGCCAGATTGGCCTGCAATTCTATTTGGTGGATTGCAATCGAAAGGTTACGTAGGGCGAGGTGAAATGGGGGAGGATTGGAATGTTGAGGTTTCAAACCTAGATTTAACAGGATCGCTATTGCAAAAAAATTTACAGCTTAAAGGGGATTTAACTTCTAATCCTCAAACTTTGCTGAATGTGCCTTCCGCCACTTTGGTTTATGGTGAAAATAATATTGCGTTGCAAGGTATTTTGGGCGATAAATCCGATTTTGCTGCGCAAATTCATGCACCAAATTTAAGCGGATTATTACCGAAATTAGCAGCTAATATTGAAGGTAATCTTAAATTAACAGGCAAAATCGCAGAGCCAAATTTAGATTTGGATTTAACGGCTAATACTTTAAATTATGATCAGCTTAATCTTAAAAATTTAATTGCAAAAGGCAAAATCACCACAGAAAAAACGATTCAAGGTAATCTAAATATTCATTTAGCGCAATTGGCATATGGCGATGTAAAAGTAGAAAATGCGAATTTAGTGGCAAGAGGTAATGAAGCGAACCACAATTTAAAATTAAATGCCAAAGGCAGTCCAGTTGGGGCAAATTTGCAACTTTCTGGAAAATTTGACCGCTTGCAACAAGTATGGCATGGGCAATTAAGTCAAGTGGAGATTGATGCAAAAGAGTTCGGCTTATTTAAAATAAATCGAGCGGTAAATGTAAATTATGATAATAAACAAATTAATGCGAATATTTCAGCGCACTGTTGGAATAATCCAAAAATTAATTTGTGCTTCCCACAAACATTTAATGCAGGGCAAGAAGGTAAAGTTCCATTTGAAATTAAGCAATTTGATCTTGCTGCACTGAAAACTTTTTTAGCACAAACAAGCCAACTATCGGGCATTGTAAATGCAAAAGGTGATGTGGCTTGGTTTAAAAACAAACAGCCACAAGTGAATGTGGAATTAGATTCAAATTCATTGAAATTCGTTCAAAAATTAGAGGGTGGCAACAGTTTTCCGTTAGCATTAAGCCCAGTAAAAGTGAATGCCAATTTAGCAGATAATAATCTGAAGCTGAAAACCGATATTAAGGTGGAAAATAACGGTCGCCTAACCAGCGATTTGCTGATGAATGATGTTGCTAATGCGCGTAAATTGTCGGGTAATATTCAGATTGAACAGCTCACTTTAAAACTCATTAAACCGTTATTAACAGGCGGTGAATCAGTGGACGGTAATATTAATGCACGTTTAACTGTGGCAGGCTCTGCTAGCACACCGTTATTAAATGGCACCTTAACGCTAAGCGAACTGCGTGCAAAGGCGAATGCAATGCCATTTGATGTGACAGGCGGCAATTTAGCGTTAAATTTCCACGGTGCAACTTCAACTTTAACAGGCAAAGTACAAACGACGGAAAGTGAATTACGCTTAGACGGTGAGGCAGACTGGCGCCGTTTGGATGCGTGGCGTACTCGAGTACATGCACAAGCAAACCGCTTTCGTGTGAACGTGCCGAATATGGCGAAGGTAGAATTTAGCCCAAATATTGAAGTTACCGTAACGCCAAAAGAGCTTATGTTAGGTGGCAATATTGATATTCCTTGGGCGAGAATTGTGGTCGAATCTCTGCCAGAAAGTGCTATCAGCGTGAGCAGTGATGAAGTGATTATGGATGGCTCGATGAAACAAAAAGTGCCACTAGCACAACGTAAAATTCCACAGCAAACGCCAAGCGGTATAGCGATTAAATCGAATATTAATATTAACATTGGTGATGATGTGAGTATTAATGCTTACGGTTTAAAAAGTCATTTAAATGGCAGCATTGCTGTTCGCCAAGGCAAGCAAGGGTTAGGGCTTTACGGTCAGGTCAATCTTAAAAATGGGCGTTATGCCTCATTTGGGCAAGATTTACTGATTCGTAAAGGTGTAATCAGCTTTGCAGGGCTTCCGTCACAACCAACGTTAAATATTGAAGCGATTCGCAACCCTGAGGCGATGGAAGATTCCAATGTTACCGCTGGGGTAAAAATGATCGGTTTAGCCGATAACCCAGAAGTTAAGGTGTTTTCTGAACCGTCAATGTCACAAAATGAAGCACTTTCTTATATATTAACAGGGCGCTCACTAGATAATAGCGGGGATGCAGGCTCAAGTAACTCAATGGCTGCTGCTTTATTGAGTATGAGTTTAGCGAAAAGCAGTAAAACTGTTGGCGCAGTGGGGAGTACATTTGGTTTAAATGATTTAAATGTAACTACAGCAGGGATTGGTGATAATACCAAAGTGGAAGTAAGTGCAAATTTAACCCCTAAATTTAAAGTGAAATATGGAGTAGGAATTTTTGCAGCACTTACTGAATTGACTTTGCGTTATAACTTAGCACCACGCCTTTATCTGCAATGGGTATCTAGTGTAAATCAAGCGGTAGATTTAATGTATCGTTTTGAATTTGACGAAATGTTTGAGTAATAAATAGATAGTCAGCAACGATAGTAATTAATAACCACGAAACTCACAGATTACATGGAATTTTTTTCGATGTAATCTGTGAGTTTTGTGGTTTTTTATTTTTATGTAGAGTTGAAAAGATATTTTTCTATTTGTATTAATGTTTGAAAATTTATTTGTTTAGTCGTTTTTTTATGTAAGTTAATCAATGTTGATTAAAGCTTACTTGATTTTAAATTAATAAAAGCTATATATCATTATATGGCTTTTATTATTAACCATTTATAAATGGTAATTGTTATCTTTTAAAATATTTTTGGTGAGGATAATTTTTATTAATTTCATGGTATGTAGAGTATTTAAAATTAATAGTATTTTAAAGTTAAAATTTAAAAAATTTGAACTTTAAAAGAAATGGAGTGTCTCTAAGGGCTTGTTAATAAATTGACGAAATAACATGGACTTAATTGAAGTTACTTCGCTATTTATTACAAAAGCTTACTCTGTAAGTGTATGTAACAAAGTATGAGGTAGTCCCTGATCAGAGGACTAGCTGTATGCTTACTAGGCTAGAATAAGGAGATTTTGGCTTAGATAAACCAAAATGTATGTAGTGGTACGTTGAGGAATCTTCGTACATTTTAAATTGAATACATTTGTATTCAATTTAAGAATCAAAAGGAAAGAAAAATATGAATAAAATTTTTAAAATCATCTGGAATCATGCAACACAGACGTTTGTCGTTACTTCAGAACTGTCTAAAACAAGGGCTAAGTCTTCATCTGTTACGAAAGATGAAAGACGTTCTCCTACAAATGGGTTATTAAATTTAGGTACAACAGCATTAGTACTTGGCGTTACATTAACTTCATTAGATGCAAATGCTGCGTTTTCTGCGGATGGCGGTAGTGCAACGGGCTATCGTTCAATAGCTATTGGGCAAGTATCTAGTGCTACAGGCACCTCGTCAACGGCAATCGGCACTTCTACTCGAGCAACGGGATTGAATGCAACGGCTATTGGGTACGGAGCAGCAGCAATAGATGAGGATGCTATTGCTATTGGTTCACTGGCTAATTCATCTGGAAATGATGCGGTGGCTATTGGTACAAATGCACAAGCAACACAATTGTCTTCGACTGCCGTAGGTGCAAATGCAACAGCTATAGGATTGTTATCTGTTGCATACGGACAAGGCGCTGAGGCAAAAGCTAACTACGCAAGTGCGCTAGGTAGTGGTTCGGTTGCAACTGCCACAAATGCCTCAGCGCTTGGTTCATTTGCTTTAGCAGAAGGAATTGAATCAACTGCTGTTGGTGCGATGACCTCTGCTGTAGGTCTACAATCGACCGCTTTAGGTTATGGTGCAGAAGCTTTAGCAAATAACACTATTGCTATTGGTAATGTAGCGAATGCTACAAAAACAAATTCTATTGCTGTAGGTAATCAAAGTAAGGCCGCTGATGCAGATACAATCGCTATTGGTAATAATTCAATGGCTTCAGCAGTCAGCGCAACTGCACTAGGGGATAATTCATTAGCATCTGGCGGGCTTTCAACTGCAATAGGTACTTCTGCAACTTCTACGGGGTTAGCTGCAACGTCAATTGGTGTATTAGCTAAAGCAACGGCAGATGGTGCAAATGCAATGGGTTTTGAAGCAAATGCTTCAAATAACAATACTGTTGCTGTGGGTACATCTTCAATAGCTTCTGGTCCTGAATCAACAGCATTAGGTTATAATTCAACTGCTTCAGCACAAAATAGCATGGCATTAGGTTCAGACTCTATTGCAAGCGCAACAAGTGCTTTAGCTGTTGGGGTTGGCGCAACTGCCACGGCAGACAGTGCAGTGGCAATTGGTAATGATTCAAATGCAACAGGTCAAAGTGCGGTAGCAATTGGTGAAAGCTCAAATGCAACAGGCACTTATGCAACTGCAGTGGGTGATACATCAACCGCAACAGGTAGTCGCTCAGTAGCTTTGGGTATTGATGCTAAAGCACTTAATAGTTCTTCAATGGCACTAGGTGATAATGCAATAGCATCGCAGGACAATTCAGTAGCGTTAGGTTCTGGTTCGACAACTTCTGTGGCAGTGAATACAAATTCAGCAGAAGTAAATGGCGTGACTTACTCTGGTTTTGCTGGAAATATCGCTTATTCAGTAGTTTCTGTGGGTAATGATACTCAAAAACGTCAAATCCAAAATGTGGCGGCAGGTCGAATTAGTGCAGACTCAACGGATGCGATCAATGGCTCACAACTTTATGTGGTGGCGAATAATTTAACTACTGCAATTAATGTTGCAAATAGTACGGCAAATGCGGCGAATACGACTGCAAATACAGCAAATGCAACAGTAAATAAAGGCTGGAATATTACTAGTGCACAAACTGGCTCTGGTAATGCGGTTAATACGATTGATGATAATATTCAAATGGGGGAAACCTTAACAGTTGAAGCTGGCGATAATATCAATATTACTCAATCAGCAAATAAAATTTCAATTGCAACTAGCACAACACCAACATTTAACACAGTAACAACTCAAAACTTTAATGTTCAGCCAAATGGCAACATTAATATGGGGGGGAATGTAATTACGAATGTTGGCGCACCAGTAAATAATACAGACGCTGCAAATAAAGAATATGTTGATAATGGACGTACCAAAGTAACATCTACAGATAACTCTGTAACAGTAAATTATAACCAGGCTACGAATACTTATGATTTAGCCGTAGATGCAATATCAGCAATCAATTTAGAAGATGGTAAAAATACCAAAGTAAATAATACAGGCACGGCTTATACTGTTGATGCGTGGAATACGACGGCAAAAGCAGGTTCAACAGAAGTAAATGTTACGGCTAATGTTGATACAGCAACAAATACGATTGATTACACAATCGATCTTTCTGAAAGTGCGAAAAATAATATTACCACAGCAAATAACACGGCAAATTTAGCAAATAATACCGCTAATACCGCTAACAATACTGCAAATGTGGCGAATAATACGGCAAATTCAGCATTACAAACCGTTGTTACGCAAATCGATGGAACTGATGTAAAAAACATTACAAAAGATAACAATACTGCCAACTTTATCTCAGGTGATAATATTGAATTAACAGCAGATAATGAAGGTATTAAGATTTCAACGAGTGCAACGCCAACATTCACTAACGTAACGGTAGGTAACACTACGATCAACAATGAAGGTTTAACCATCAATAATGGCCCAAGTATCACAAATAATGGCATTGATGCAGCGAATACCACAATCAGCAATGTGAAAGACGGCAAAGTTGAAGCGGGTAGTAAAGAAGCGGTAAATGGCGGTCAGTTATTTAACGCAACCAGCAACTTAACAAATGCAGGTTTAAACTTTGTGGGCAACAACGCAAGCGGTGTAATTCACAAGAATTTAAGCGAAACATTATCGATTGTAGGTGAGTTAGCGGAAACAGTCGCAGCAAGTGCAAAAAATATCCGTGTAGATACAGAAAATGGTCAGTTAGTGATTAAGCTCAGTGAGAACCCAACATTTACGACAGTAACAACGGGTAACACAAGCTTAAGTGATAATGGCTTAACGATTAACAATGGCCCAAGTATTACCAATAATGGTATTGATGCAGGTAATAAAGTTATCACCAATGTTTCAGCAGGGACAAATGGCACAGATGCGGTTAATTTAGATCAGTTAAATAAAACTGCAGCAGCGGCGAAAACAGAGTTAAGCAACGGCTCAACCACGACAGTAAATACGACTCAAGGTGCAAATGGTCAAACGATTTCCACAGTAGAGGTAAACAAAGCGCCAGTTACCATCAACAGCACGACGGGTGTAGCAGAAACCAATACTACAGGTGATATAAACAATAGTTTCACTACAGTAGGCGATGTAGTAAACGCATTAAACAACGTATCTTGGACCATCCAAGGTAATGGAGTTGAAGCGGATAAAGTGACTGCAGGCAACCAAGTGAACTTTGTAAATGGCACGGGTACAACAGCGCAAGTGACATCTGATGGTACACAAACCAACGTAACCTTTAACGTAAACAAATCTGGTTTAACGGTGAGTAAAGACGGTAACGACAATGTAACGGTCATAGCAAATACAGCAGGCGATACATTTGCAACCGCAGAAGAGGTAGCGAAAGCGATTACAGATTCTGAATTAACTTCAACGGTAGTATCAGGTAATGACAACCTTGTTGTAACGAATGTAACCGAAGGTAATAACACTGAGTTTAAAGTGACGTTATCAAACAATCTAAGCTTAACTGAAAATGGTAGTGTAACGATTGGTAATACAACCGTGAATAACAGTGGCTTAACTGTGGGTAATGTTACGGTGAGTAATAATGGTATTGATGCTGGCGACAATAAAGTGACAGGTGTTGCAGACGGTGATATTTCTCCAACAAGTAAAGATGCAATCAATGGTTCTCAGCTTTATACCGCAAACCAGAATATTGCAAATTACTTCGGTGGAAATTCAACAGTTGATGCAAATGGTACTATTACAGCCCCAAGCTACACTATTACGAAGACTGACGGATCTACTACAACAGCAAACAGTGTCGGTGAAGCAATTAATAACCTCAACAATGAAGTTGTTAAACCACTTACATTTGCGGGTGACACAGGAACAGCATCAGAGCAGAAACTAGGTAGCACAATGACAGTGAAGGGTGGTATTACTGATGAATCTAAATTATCAGATAACAATATTGGGGTAGTTTCTGACGGAAATGGCACTTTAACTGTGAAATTAGCGAAAGATCTGAATGTGAGCAGTGTAAATGCAACGGAAGTTACTACAAATACTGTGAAAGCAGGCGATACAACAATTGATTCTGATGGCGTGAAGATTGCAAATGGCCCAAGCGTGACAAAATCAGGCGTTGATGCAGCAGGTACGAAGATCACTAATGTGAAAGCGGGCGAAGCGGATACTGACGCAGTGAATGTGAGCCAATTGAAAGCGGCAACAAATAATGTTCATAACCGTATCAACAAAGTGAATAAAGAACTTCGTGCAGGTATTGCAGGTGCGAATGCTGCAGCAGGTTTACCACAAGTTTATGTACCAGGTAAATCAATGGTGGCAGCGGCGGCTGGTACTTTCAAAGGTGAAAGTGCGTTAGCCGTAGGTTACTCTCGTTCAAGCGATAACGGCAAAGTTATCTTTAAATTACAAGGTAATGCGAATACTCGTGGAGACTTAGGTGGCTCTGTGGGTGTAGGTTACCAATGGTAATTGAAGCTAATTAACTTATAGTAAAAATGCAGCCTTAGGGCTGCATTTTTTTGTATCTATAGTGTTTATATTTACTTGGTTAATAACTGAATGCGACATGGTTAAATATATAGCTAATATTATCGTTATAGCGAATAGATAATGATTCAAATAGCAATACATAATTCCTGCAACGAAAAAGGATAAGGCTGGGAAATGGTATCCAAAAGAAGTGAAGGAAGGCGAAATAAAAACGCATAAATGGCAAATGCTCAGTCCGAAAACTGAAAACAGTTGCGCCATTTTTCCAGATAGCAATGTTACCGATACATACGGTCACAAACTATCAAATACCGAAAATTATAGTTGGGCGTTATGGCGACCGTATAGCTGTTGCAAATGACGTGGTCAAACGTTTTTAGGCAGTATTATCCGATTATATTCATGATTCTATCGGCGGAGGTGCGGCAATTTCGCCTCTTTCGTCAAGACGCAACGTAATAATTCAATTATTGCCAGTCGTTCTGGTTATGTGTTGTCTTCACTTGAATTTGAAGACAATCAAGATAGTTATTATGTGCAATATCAAGAATCAATGGGAGATGCTAAGCCATTCTTTGCAGGAGTATTTCGAGTTACTCAAGGTTCTGAACTGAAACAATTTGCTGTTTGTAACACAAAGAAATCAATCAAAAAAACTTTGAAACCAAACTCATACGACAATCTGGAGCAGGATGCTAACCGTTATCAACATATATCGGTTAATCATAATTTTAAAGCGGGCAACTCAATAAGTGATTTGCCCACTTTTTATCTTTATTTTATTGCGTAAAAATTTGATGTGCACTATCTAAACACAAGGGTTTCTTCAACATAAAATTGCTCTCCTAACAAGAAAAAATCAATAAATTAAATATCATCACCACGTAAATCGCGGGTATAAACTTTGTCTAAAACATCTCCCAGCTCTTCAGTGACACGATTTGCCAAAATGATGTCCGAATGTTTTTTGAATTCAGCCAAATCTTTTATGATTTTTGAATGATTAAATTCCTCACCGTGACACTCAGGTTCATAAATAATAATTCCAATGCCTTTCGCTTTAATACGTTTCATCACGCCTTGAATACTTGAGCTGCGGAAATTATCCGAACCAGATTTCATTGTTAATCGATAAACACCCACAACGGATGGATTTTTAGCGATCACTTCATTTGCAATGAAATCTTTACGGGTGGCATTGGATTGCACGATTGCACTAATCAAATTTTGCGGAATACCTTTATAATTCGCCAATAATTGTTTCGTATCTTTCGGTAAACAGTAACCACCGTAACCGAATGACGGATTATTATAATGCGTGCCGATACGTGGATCTAGGGATACGCCGTTGATAATATCTTTCGCATTAAGATTAAATGTGGCTGCGAATGAATCAAGCTCATTGAAGAATGCTACACGTAAAGCCAAATAAGTATTCGCGAATAATTTAATTGATTCCGCTTCGGTCGGATTGGTTAGCAGAATCGGTGTCTCTGATTTAAGACTGCATTCACGCAGAATATGGGCAAATTTCTCGGCGGCCTTGCAGGTATCACCCACCACAATACGCGATGGATGCAAGTTATCAAATAATGCCTTACCTTCACGTAAAAATTCTGGTGAAAAAATGATGTGTTCTGTATTGAAATACGCACGCATTTTTTGTGTAAAGCCCACAGGAATAGTTGATTTAATCATAAAGTATGCCTGTGGATTTTGAGCTAAACCAGCTTTCAAGACGGCTTCAACGGAATTTGTGTTGAAGTAATCCATTGTCGGATCGTAGTCTGTCGGTGTTGCGATAATCACATATTTAGCACCAGTATAAGCCGTTGTAGCATCCGTTGTTGCTGTAAGATTTAATGCTTTAGTCGTTAAATATTCAATGATTTCTTTATCTTGAATCGGTGAAATTTTGTGATTAATTTTTTCAATTTTTTCAGCAGAAATATCAAGCAGGGTCACTTGATGTTTTTGTGCTAATAAAATAGCATTCGATAGACCTACATAGCCTGCGCCGACAATAGTAATTTTCATGCTTTCCCCTTAACTTAATTCAGTAATACTTTAAAGTTTTGTTCCGTTATTTTTAATAATGATTCCGTAATCGGTTTACGATCATCAAATAACGTACTGATATAAATATGCCGTGCGAGCGAAAGCGCGGTGTAAGTGTTCACATCTTTTGCATTCGCATGAGTTTGAGCAATAAAGCTATGCTCGAACGCATCCATGTGTACTTTGAATGTATTAATATTGCCGTATTGGCGTAATCCATATTCTTGAATATGAGCAAGGTAATTTCCCGCATCTAACGCGGCATGACCTTGACTCATCAAATCCAAATCCAATAAAACCAGATGGCCTGGGTGTCCGTTTCGTTCTAACACCTGATCTTGATAAAAATCACGGTGCACAGAAACTAATTCTTGGCTTGAGATTAAACGCGAAATCTCCCAACTATCGCACCGTACTTTGGCAATACGTTCAGCCAAATGAGGCAGGATAGATTCGGCTTGGGTTAAACGATCTTGCAAAATTTCCATTTCTTTCTCGACTGTCCAAACTGGCAGTTCGAGTTCCTGTGCCACATTGCTTTGGTGCAAAGTATGTAATGCTTTGGCGACCGATTCACCCCAAAACGCTAAGCGTTGATTATTCGGGTGTAGTAATTCACCGAGGCATAAACCGTCGATTTTATCCTGCAACCACGTATGCAGTTCAGGCAGTTTACCCAAAGGGCGTGCGACACTGACGGTTTTCTCGTATTTAAAACCTTTATTCCATAAGGCTTTCTGTACTTTATAAGCACGATTGTCCAAACCTTTGGTACGATATTTGCCGATGAAATAACGTAGTCCGTTTTCGGTATTAACGGCATAATCAATTAAGGCGCGACGTTGTTTTTTATAACGTTTCAACACTGCACTTTTTAATTCACCTTGGAAATCTTCAGGCAGAGTAGACATGAGCATATTTTGCATTGCCACATGATCCGTTAAGGTTGATAACAGCGGGTCGGCAGAAATATCTGTCGGCGCATTGATATGCACAGTCAACGGATTACTTGGCTGATTTAATATTATTTCCGCTCGTTGCAATAATTGCAGACAGTTTTGCTCCCATTTTGCACTACGTTTACGAAATGGCTCCGTTGCTAATTTTAATATGGCCGAAGCAACAAAATACGGTAAACCATCTAAATCATACTGAGTCCGTTTTTGGTATGCTTTCAGTAGCGCAGTCATTAAATTTTTTGCTTTCCATTGTGGAATAACGCCTTCAATCACTTGTAACTCTAAGCGTGCCTGCATCGTCGCCAAATCCATTAACGGATTGCCAGAAGTTGCACGATCCCAGTCCAACACACGTAATTTCACGCGACCTTCTTTATTTTTACGCATAATCATTTGATCAAGCGAAAGATCACCGTGGATTAACGTAAAGTGCGGTATGATTTTCGGGAGTTTTTGCTCCAATTCGATAATCAAGGTTTTTAACCAATGAGCCGCTTCAGGCAGAATATGCTGGAAAGTATTCGTTACGTCGTTGAGTGCGTTTAACTCATCTGCAACATCATATTTGCCAGGATGTTTATACGGGCTTTGATGAATTCGGGCAATCGTTTTGGCTATCGTCGGAATCAACTCTTGAGACGGAAATTCCCCCTCTTCTGGGCACAAACTTGTACCTTTTTGCCAGCTGGTAACTAATGTGTACGTTGTGCCGTCAATACCGTAAATTTTTTGATGACGTTCCGCCACCGAAAACGTCGCGCCGATAATAATGCGACTGAAGTCCACACTATTTGAACTACGCACCACTGCGATAGTTTTCCCATCTTGGCGAACACGAGCCACGAGACGGCGTTCAGGTTTATAGCGCAACACTTCAAAGTGTAAACAGCTTTCTGAGGCGTTGGGCAAAATGCATTGCTTTAATAAATTTTGCTGTGCCTTTTTACTGGTTAACCATTTCAGATTGCCGATACCGCGGTCATGTACAGGGTACATAAATAAAATGTACTGATCCATTAAGGCAAAAGGCGAAAGCGGATCGTTTTGTAGTACCAGCTTTTGACGTTTAGGGTGATTCCATGATTCATCAAAACGTGCTTTGCTCAACGCTTTTGCATAAAAATATTGGGAAGAATGACCGTCAAACTCAATTTTTACGGTACAGGCACAGCTTGTATTCGGTTTATAACGCAGGTATTGCACTTGCGCTTTGATCGCATCTGCAAATTGAGGCAGCGTTTTAAGCTGTGCCAATAATGCTTGTTGGTTCAATAGTACGGCTAATCCTGGCAGATTCGGCTCGCGGGCGATAATTTGTTTGTCTGCTTTTGTCAGCATAATAAAATAAACTCCTTTGATTCGCTGTTAACCGTTTTGCAGTTTCCACCAAGCAGCATATTTACCGCCTTTCGCCAGTAATTTTTGGTGACTGCCTTGCTCTTTAACTGCACCGTTATCTACAAAAATAATGCGGTCGGCTTTAGTGGCAAAATTCAAATCGTGCGTGATGATAATAGTAGTGCGCCCATGGGTAAGATTATCTAGCGCCTTGATCACCGCATTTTCACTTTCCTGATCGAGACCGACCGTTGGTTCATCTAAAATTAAGATTGAGTTGTTATTTACCGCAGCACGTGCAATCGCAATACGCTGTCTTTGTCCACCAGATAATGAGCTACCACGTTCGCTTAATACCGTGTCATAGCCTTCAGGCATTGCCATAATAAAATCATGTGCTTGTGCCAGTTTGGCTGCTGCGATGATTTGTTCATCGGTCACTTCATCTTTATTGTTATGTGCGCCAAGAGCAATGTTTCTACGTATAGATACCCCGAACAGAATATTGTCCTGTGGCACGATGGCGATTTGTGAACGAACGCTAGATATTTTGTAGTCACGAATATCTTTGCCGTCAATGCGCACAGCACCTTCATCTGGATCATATAAACGTAGCAATAAGCTGGTAATCGTGGATTTACCTGCACCAGACGGACCGACTATCGCCACGCTTTGCCCTGGTTTGATAGTAAAATTCATATCTTTTAATACTGGTTGAGCAAGGTTTTCTTTGTTTTGATGGCTAAAGAAAACATGCTCAAATCGCACTTCACCTTTTACGTGTTTCAGTTTCGGAGCATTCGGTTTGTCTTGAATATCTGGCTCTTCATCCAACAGATCAACGATACGTTCGCCTGCTGCTAATGCTTTAGATAGACGAGTCGTGTATTTCGCATATTCACGTACGGGACGGAAAGAGTTATTTAAATACGACATAAAAATTAATAACTCACCTGGAGTCATTTCACCATGTAATACAGATCTTGCCCCCATGAATAAGACGATTGCCGTAACAAAAGCAACGAGAATATCTACACGACGTTCAAGACCTGCCGCAAGGCGTTTGGTTTTCACATCTTTCTTACGTGCATCGGTGTTGTTGCCAGCAAAACTTTGCAAGGTTGCATCTTCTAAAGATAATGACTGTACGATACGAATTGAACTGATATATTCTGCCGCTTTTGCAGCTAATGAACCTTCTTGCTTACGTTGTTCTCGACTGGCTTGATGAATTTTTTCGCCTGTACGATTCGTTGTCCACCAAAGAACAGGGAAAGAGAGTATAGCTAAGAGCGTTAAATTCCAGTCTAAGTAAAACATCATTCCCGTCATGCCGAGCAAAATAAGAATATTTGCCAGCATAGGCATTAATGCTGTGATAACCGCTTCACGCAACATGCCGATGTCGTTGATTAAACGCATTGTTAAATCGCCAGCTTTTGCCTGTGAGTGGAAACGTAACGATAGATATTGAATATGTTCAAACAAATCATTTCGTATACTACTAAGAATACGGCTACCCGCAAGCGCTAAACCAACGGTACTAAAAAAACTGCACGCCGATGTCATTAAAGCGACAATGACAACAGCAATACCGCAGCCAATTAATATCTGTTCTTGGGTGAGTTGAACTAGCAACGAATCGAATAACCCATAGTGTAAATTAGTCTCAAATTCTTTGGTACTTTCCTTAAGGACATCCGAGGGATCCAGTGATTCAATCAATACATGGTCAAATACGAATGCTAATGGCAATGGCTTAAGTAAGCGCATTCCAGTGGTCATTAATAAGGCTAAGAGTGATGTAATCACGAGCGTCCGTTCAGGACGAATGTAATCTTTTAACCTTCGGGCAACAGACCACCAAGCGGTGGTATTGATTTTCGGTACCTTAACGTTCTTTGCAGTCATGCGCGATGTCCAATATTTGATCTACAACCGATAACCAGCTGTGTCTTTGTTCCGCAGTTAAACGCGCAGCCTTACCAAGTGCGATCGTTTTTGCGGGATTTTTAATCAAAGATAAAATACCTCTCGCCATTTTTTGCGGATTTTCAGGTTCAACTAAAATGCCGTTATGATTATGTTCAACCACTGTAGGTAAGTGACCGACATTGGTTGTAATAATCGGTAATGCCGCTGCCATATATTCATAAATCTTCAATGGAGAAAAATAGAAATTCTCTAATTGCGGATACGGGGCGACTGCGATATCCATTTGAGCAAGCCATTGCGGTACGTCTTCAGGTTGTACCGCGCCAGCAAATGTGACGTAATCAGCTAGATTTAGCTGATTGATTTCTGCATTTAACGGTTCAAACTCAGGGCCGTCACCCACAATTAATAAGCGGACATTGTGGTCTTGTTCACGTAATAAACGCCATGCTTGCACTAGTGTTGCAAGACCGTGCCAAGGTTTTAATGTGCCTAAGAAACCAACTGTCACGGGTTGATGTTGTTCAACCGTTTGTTTTAAGTGACTTAAGCGTTCCGTGTTTTTTGTAGCCGCAGGAAGGAAGCGATCTAATGCGACACCATTTGCAATCACGTGCGTTTTGTGACCTACCTTTGCAAATGCCTCTAAATAGTGTTTTACACCTGGTGATACGGCAATAATTGCATCTGCATCATTAAACACAGCATGAGCAATTTTTTTCGCTTCTTGTTCTAACGGTAATTCGCGGTGTTTCTTTTGTTCCTCGATTAACGGTGCATTGACTTCCAATAAACCCATAATGTGATGTTTTTTCGCAAATGTCATACCGACGTTACTCCATAAAGAATAACGCTCGTAAACCAAATCAAACGGACCGTATTTTCCCAACATTTCTTCATTGGCAGTATTCGCTGCTAATGCGGTTTGCGCACGTTCTTCTTTGGAGGTTTTAGGTAATTTTGCAAATTTCTTGATGTTAATCTCTTTTAATTCTTCTGGTGCGTCACCGCCTAAACGCTGAGCAAAGAGAGTAACTTCATGACCGCGTGCCAGCATGCCTTTAATTACTTCTTGTACGTGTACGGAGGCGCCTTTAGTACCGAATACGGGAATACCTGGATCAGCACAAATATAAGCTATTCTCATAATTTATTTCCTGGTTATGCTTTTGATGAGTTAATTGCAGCGGCGAAGAAATCACGTTGTTTTGCCGCATTGGTATCTTCATCGTATTCTTGTTCAATTAATTGACGTCCGTTTTCAGACAGTTTTTTGCATAATGCATGGTCATTTAATAAGCGTATCATTGCATCAGCGAGAACTTCGGCATTTTCAGCTTCTACGCATAAACCCGTTTCGCCGTCTTTGACTAATTCGGGGATGCCTACAACTTGGGTAGAAATCACTGGGGTACCTAATGCCATAGATTCAAGTAATACCGTCGGTAAACCATCACGGTCACCGTCATCGCTGATTACGCAAGGTGAGACCACCATATTTGCCGTTGACATTTGACGAATAATATCTGGTTGAGCCATAGGTCCTACCATGGTAATCACATCACCGATATCAAGTGCAGTGATTTCCGCAGCGATTTCATCGCGTAATTTACCGTCGCCTATAAGAGTGCAGTACATTTTTTCGCCACGAGCTTTTAAGATTGCAAGCGCTTGCAATAAATAGGTGAACCCTTTTTTCGGGACTAAACGCCCAACGGCTAAAATATGACGTTCTCTTTTTTCAAATGGTGCGTAAGGGAATTTTTTTAAATCCATACCGTTATAGATGCGTACCACTTTATCCGCATCCGAACCGTATTGTGCTTGTAAATAGGCTTTGTTGTAGTCGGAAATGGTAATGGTCGTTGCAGAATCACGCATTTTTTCCCCTAAGTTAGTCGAATCCTCATATTGGAAGAAGATGTCTTTTGCGTGTGCGGTAAAAGTATAAGTAATGTCTGCAAGGCGCGCGGCTTGACGAGCCACGGTGGTTGCTTGGGTACCAAAGTGAGCGTGTAAGTGTTGAATACCGCGTTTTTTCACTTCTAATGCCACAGAAATTGCCTGGTATAATTCATATACGTTGCATTGATCAACTTGAGCTAATTTTTCAACAAAATTCGGTAATTCGGCAAACCCTTTACGCATTGCTTCCCATAAGTTTTCTAGATTACGTTGTTTGGATTCGTAACGCGTTACAGGACCACGAACACGAGAAATTCCGTCTTGGAAATGGGTTTCTTCAACTGGACCTAAAGCAAAAATATCGATTTTAGTGCCGACTCGTTCATGGGCTAAAATTTCATTAACAACAAAAGTTTCCGAAAAACGAGGGTAACGTTTCAGCACATAACCGACATACATAGGAGTAGTGTTGTTTAAAGTATTCATAATTACATCCATAAAAAATGAGTTAAAGAGAAGAACCGAACTTTATAATTTGATTAATTTGGCTGACTACATTGTCTAAACCGTTAAATTTCAGCATATCGCGGGCATTCGCTTGCAGTTTTTGTTTTGCTAACCAAGCTGATAATGCTTCAGGCGTTAAATCATTCGGGTGTAGACAATCAATAACGCCCATTTTGGCTAGGCGGGAAGCTCGAATCCATTGTTCTAAGCGTGGTCTGATACGAGGTACGATTAATGCGCATTTATTGAAAGAAAGAATTTCAGTAGTGGTGTTATAACCGCCCATAGAAATCATGCATTCTGCGTTTTGCATAAGCTTTAACGGTTCAGCAACGAAATCGACCATACAGATATCAGGACGTTGCTCAGTCAATAATTCTAAGTGACGACGTTGTCCAGACGGCATTAATGCGCCACTGATCAATAAGCCACTCCAGCCTTCAGGTAATTGTGCTTGTAAGAAATTTTTGGCCAGATCGAAACCGTCTTGACCGCCGCCGACCATACATAATGCATAAGGGGATGGCATATCGGAAATCACCGTATTCAAACCGCCTTGGTATTCCATTCGTCGGGTTTGATCTAAATAGCCCATATAATGGAGTTTTTTACTGATATCATTAGGTAAATTATATTCTTGAGTAAAATCAAATAATTGCGGATCGCCATAAACCCAAATACTGGAAAAATATAATCTAATGATTTCAATATTTTTTAATTTTTGCCATTGTTTACGCACGACATCTGGTTCATCAATAATATCGCGTAAACCTAAAACCAAATGTGTACCGTGATTGGCGAGTTCAGGCAGAATACTATCCAATTCATTCATGGCACCGCGTGGCACGTTATCCACCACTAAAATATCTGGTTCAAATGCTTCCAATGCTGCATGAATAATTTTACGGCGTATTTTAACCAGACGTTTGATATCCGTGCCTAAAGAACGCGGAATATACTCTCCGTCAGCCGTTTTAAAATAGGTTGGCAGTGTAACGGTGTCCGCGCCTTTAGGTAATTTAAAAGCGCCAGATTCACGTACACCAGAAAGCAATAACACATCTGTGTTCGGATTGGCTTGTAATACTGATTGCGCTAGTAACATATTACGGCGAATATGTCCGAATCCCATTGTGTCGTGGGAATAAAACGCAATTCGAGGTGGAGGAGAAGTACAATGAGATGTTATTAAGTTTTGCATAAAAGGTTCGTCCTTTAAATGATATAAACGACTTTAAAACTTTATAATTAATGTGAAAAAATAGTTAAAAAACAGTTATAACCCTAATATATAGGCAAGGTTATAGGGACTTAGTTCAAATAAATGTTTATGTGCGGATAATATTGTGCGGGTTTATTGGTTGCCTAATTCAGCGCACTTTCGATAAATTTTAGTGATAATGCGGTTTTTCCCATGGATGGGCGAGCAGTTAAAATAATTAAATCGCCACTTTGCCCACTAGCAGTACTGTTATCTAAGCGATCAATACCGAAAGATGTACCTGTCACAATTGAATCTGTTTTACAGCTCAATCCCATTTATTATTATCCAAAAGCAATCCGCCTAATACGGCTTGCTCGGCTTCAATAGAATAGGATGGTATAGCTCTGATTGACTTGAATTAGCCATAACGATTTTTTCGCATCTTTTGTATGGTCTAAGTAATTAATAACAGCTTTTAATGGAGGAAGGGTTAAACCGTAGTCTGTAAATATTTCAAGAGATTGATATAAATTCAACGTTCCACGCACAAATTCTCGTGCGGAAACCAATTCTGGTTTAATTGGAGAGATAACTAAATCACTCGCCAATGCGGTCATATCAACCGTAATGCCACGTGTACTGCGTGTATCAATAATGATAAGGTCGTAACCTTCAATCTGATGAACAAGTTTGTTAAATAGAAGAGCACCCGCAGGATTGTTCTTTAACTCAGTAGTTAAACGATCATTTGGGTCGTTTGATTGGATAATGTCAAGATTTTGAAACTCGGTTTCAGAAATGAGTTCTCTATAGTGTAAATCAGGTCTATTAAAAAATTCGTAAATACCAAATGGTGATTGTTCATCAATATGGTTGTAAGAAGATACTGTAGGTTGAGTATCTGTGTCAATCATTAATGTACGAAGATCACAATTTACACCAATGTGTTTGCGACATTAGTAGATTTAGTTACGCCACCTTTAGTGGACATTACAGTAACAATAAATGGTTTATATTGATTTAGCATATAAACACTCCTTCGTGTTGAATGGATTGTGTTTTATGCTTAGATAGATATGAGAATTATGAATGGTGCCAGTGGTCGGACTCGAACCGACACGCTTTTAAGGGCGGCGGATTTTGAATCCGCTACGTCTACCAATTTCGTCACACTGGCTAAGGATAAATGATTGTAAATTGCCAAGCAAGAATCACGCTAGCAATGTGCGTGATTATAGGCAAATTAGACCGCTTGTGCAACAAATAAAAAAGGAGGAAATCATTGTTTGCCGTAAAAAGCAACACTTATTTTGCATGGTAAAACGAAGTTATTCACACAACTTGTGGATAACTTCGTGAACAACATAGCCAATGATGGACTAACACTTTGATTTGCCAAAAGAAAAATGAATTAAATTCAAATTGGGTATATTTTAATCAATCAATCTTCAGGATTTCACTCACAATTTCACCTTGTGATAGTTTGGTGGTGATTTGACTGCCAACTTTTAGATTTGCGGTAGAACAAAGAATTTCGCCCTGTGAATTTTGGGTAACAGAGTAACCGCGCGCTAAAATTTTTAGCGGACTTAATCCATCAATTTTGGTGCAAAGTGCTTGGAATTTTTGCTGTGCTTTACTAAATTTTTTCTCCATTGCAAATTGAAGTTGTTGTGCTAACTGAGCATGTTGTTGCGTTTGTTTTGCGACATAATGTGGCAATGGATTGCGTTTAACTCGCTCTGTAAGGTTTTTCCATTGATGTTGTTTGGCAAGAAGAGTTTGTTCTATTGCTTGGGTTAAGCGGTATTCAGCTTGCTTTAACTGTGTTTGCTGTTGTTGTAGCTGATGTTGTGGGTGTTGATTGGTTAAACGAAGCAACAACTGTGCTAGCTTTTGCTTTTCAGTTAAATATGTTTTATGGATTGTGCTTTCTAAACGGTAGTTAAATTGCGTTAATTGCTGTTGTTGCATTTGAATTTGGCGCACAGGATGTTGAGCATTTAAACGCAATTTTAATTGTGCAAAACCAGCACTTTTCTCGTTCCACAAGCGGTCAAAAGCGAGACTAATTCTGTCAAATTGATGCTGTAATTGACGAATCAACTCTTGCTGATCACGGCTAACCAATTCGGCTGCAGCAGAAGGGGTTGGCGCTCTTAAATCTGCAACAAAGTCGGCAATAGTGACATCAGTTTCATGCCCCACCGCACTGATAATTGGAATGTTAGAACGGAAAATTGCTTGAGCTACGACTTCTTCATTAAAACACCATAAATCTTCTAGCGAACCACCGCCTCGCCCTACGATCAATACATCGCATTCATTGCGTAAATTAGCTAAATCAATCGTGGCAACAATATCTTGGCTTGCTTCTTTACCTTGCACTAAAGTAGGGTAAATGATGATAGATAAACTCGGATCACGGCGCTTTAAAATATTAAGAATATCTTGTAAAGCAGCGCCACTTGAGGAAGTAATAATGCCCACACGTTTAGCAAAAGCAGGAATTGGCTTTTTTTTCTCCTGCGCAAACAACCCTTCAGCAGCCAGTTTCATCTTTAATTGCTCAAACTGTTGCTGTAAAAGCCCGTCTCCTGCAGGTTGCATACTTTCGATAATGATCTGATAGTCACCGCGAGGCTCATATAAACTCACGTTGGCACGCACTAACACTTGCGTGCCATTTTGTGGACGGAAAGCGACACGCTGGTTTTTCATCCTAAACATAGCGCCACGCACTTGGGCATTTTCGTCTTTGAGTGTGAGATACCAATGACCTGATACAGGCTGGCTAAAATTAGAAATTTCGCCCGTGAGCCAAACTTGCCCTAATTCCATTTCAAGTAAGTTACGTACTGAATAGTTAAGTTGAGTAATGGTAAGAATGTTATTCATAGTAGAATTGTAGAAAACCAGTGTGAGGTTTGCCAAGTGTACTGGCAAAAGAAACGGATTCGCAAGCGGTAAAATTTAATTTTTTTGTAAATACGAAAAAGCCCTCGATATTATCAAGGGCTAGCAATTCTGGTTGCGGGGGCTGGATTTGAACCAACGACCTTCGGGTTATGAGCCCGACGAGCTACCAAGCTGCTCCACCCCGCGTCTGTATGCGGTGTATAATACTCACTTTTAGCATGATTGCAAGCGTAATTTATTAAAAATAGTTTGTTTGACTGAAATTGAAACAGAAGTAGCATAAAATATCACAAATTAAGCCTATGTAAAGGATAAAAATTTAGTATCGTTTTACGATGAATTTTGGTACGCTAGCCTCTTTTCGAATCATCATTACTTAAGGTTTTTTTATGAATTGGAAAGCATGTAAAACATGGACAAAAGTGACAACTCTTGCGTTTTTAGTGGCGAGCTGTTCTTCGGATAAGGCAAGCAAAGGGAAAACGGATTACCAAGCCGAACACGCTAAGTTTGGCGCGATCTATAAAGGTCGACAATATATTCCATATAATTTTGTTAGTACACCTACTGTGGCAGCAAATGGCACTATTGTAAATTTCCAAGACTTCTTAAAACAATTAAATAACGTGCGTGCTTATGCAGGTGGTATTACAGGACGTTACGCAGGCACTTATGGCAAAATTTCGTCATGGATTGCCGCAGGCGGTAAAGTATCCGATTTAGCGCGTTATAATATTCACGCATTACAAATGCGTGGCGAAGACGGCTTCCAAAACGTATTAATGACAGGCTATTATTCACCAGTGATTCACGCACGTCGCACGCCGCAAGGTAAATATCAGCATCCAATTTATGCAATGCCAAGCCAAAAACGCTTTACCCGTTCACAAATTTATGACGGCGCATTAGAAGGCAAAGGTTTAGAACTGGCGTATAGCGATTCAATGTTAGATAACTTCTTACTTGGCGTGCAGGGCAGTGGTTATGTTGATTTTGGTGATGGACGTCTCAACTACTTTGCTTACGCAGGTCAAAATGGCTTTAAATATGCAAGTGTTGGGCGTCTATTAGTAGAAGACGGCGAAATTTCAAAAGAGAAAATGTCGATTCAAGCGATTCGTGAATGGGGGCAACGCAACCCACACCGTGTACAAGGCTTATTAGAACGTAACCCATCTTATGTGTTCTTTAAAAACGATCCAACAGGACAAGTAAAAGGCTCCGCAGGCGTGCCATTAGTGGCATTAGCATCAGTGGCTTCAGATAAAAGCATTGTGCCATCAGGTAGCGTATTATTGGTTGAAATGCCATTAATCGATCGTAATGGTAACTGGACAGGCAAACACGAATTGCGCTTAATGGTCGCATTAGATGTGGGCGGTGCGGTAAAAGGTCAGCACTTTGACTTATACCAAGGTATTGGCGACGAAGCTGGACATAAAGCAGGCTTAATGAAACACTATGGACGAGTTTGGGTATTAAACTAATATTCTTATTTATAGCAAGCGGTCAAATCTCCGTCCAATTTTGTAAAATTCGAACAAAATTGGACGGAGATTTGACCGCTTGTTGCTAGATACAGCCTCCACAAGAACCACAACGCCAATCTTCTTTATTTACGGCTTGGTAGAAATAACGCATCATTTCTTCTTCAATCGGAATATCTTCCGCAATAAAAACATCGCTTAGCCATTCGATATTTTCCACAATCCAATCGTCTTCATCTAACCCTTCTAAATAAAGCTCATCATCGGGATCCATATAGTTATAAATACCTTTTGTGCCCATATCTTTATCGTAGCGGTCTTTTGGTAGCGTAATTTCTTTACCTTGGTAACGAATGATCCAATGTCCTAAACACATAACTTGGGCTTTTCGAGTCCATTCAGCTTGAAATGGATTTGTCATTACTATTCCTTTTTTGCTCAAAAACTGTGCGTAAATTTTAAAAAAGCAAACGACAAGCGACCATACAAAGAAAGGGGTAAATTTAACGGTGAAGAGAAAGGTTTTTGATCTAATTCAAATTGGGAAGGTGCGCTTTTGTAAAAGCGCACAAAGTGGTTTAAGCGTTAGCTAAAATGACTGCTCGTTTTGGAGCAGGAAGCCCTTCAATTGTTTTAGATAAATCATTTGGATCTAAAAAATCCACCAAAGATTCATTTTCAAGCCAATCCGTTTTGCGTTGTTCTTCAAGTGTAGTGATGGCTTCATCAACGCAACGCACATTTTTAAAGCCGACTTTTTCCAGCCAATTAATTAATGCTTTTACAGACGGAATAAAATAGACGTTTTTCATTTTAGCGTAACGATCCGCTGGCACTAACACATCATTAATATCGCCATCAATCACAAGGGTTTCTAGCACTAATTCGCCACCTTTCACTAATTGAGCTTTAAGCTGTGAAAGATGATCGAGGGGCGATTTGCGATGATACAGCACGCCCATTGAAAACACGGTGTCGAAGGCGGCAAGCGGTTGCATTTGCTCAATGCCTAGCGGAATTAAATTCGCACGGCGATCATTGCCAAGCAATTTACGCACCGTTTCAAACTGGCAAAGAAAGAGCTCGGTGGGGTCAATACCAACCACCATTTTTGCACCTTCACCGACCATTCGCCACATGTGGTATCCACTACCGCAGCCCACATCTAAAATAATGCGATCTTTTAATGGCGACAAGTGAGGAAGCACGCGATCCCACTTGAAATCTGAACGCCATTCGGTGTCGATATGAATACCGTGCAAATGGTATGGGCCTTTTCGCCAAGGCATTAGCTGTTTTAAATGATGAGTAAGTTGTTTGGTTTCCCCCGTTGAAAGGGATGAATGAGGAATAGATTCCACTTTATCTTTTAAATTAATGCAAGCGGTCGAATTTGGCATAAAATCTACAATTTTTGCCCACTTGGCATAATCTCCATGGGTGGTTTTTTCCCATTGTTTTAATTGTAGCGGAAGCGTTTCAAGCCACGCGGAAAGATTAGTGGTTGCGATTTGTTGATAAAAAGGACGAAAGTCGATCATAGTCTGTTCCGAAATGTAAGTTTATTTCAACAATGCAGGGGCGAATGGCATTCGCCCAAACAATGTAACCATGAAAAAATATGGGCGAACGTTGTTCGCCTCTACCAATTATCTCGCAATCGGATTTACTTTTGCTACCTGTAGTTTACGGTAAGCATTCAGTAATTTTTGATGCGCAGTCATATTTTCTAATGTTTCATCTGAAGCCGTTAAACCGTAGAATGGGTTACCGCCTTGGATTGCGCTCCAAGCAAATTCTACCGCGTCTTTGCCGTACATTTTCTCAAAGACCATACGGTATTGTTCGGCTTCACGGCTTTCATCTAAGAACAATTCAATCGATTGAATTAAACAGCGGTAGTAGTTATTGCGTTCAGACGAGAACACGCTGGCATTCATATTTGCTGTCCAATTTGCCCAGTCAAGAGCTTGTTCCAAGTTGCCTAATGCAAGGTGCAACATTGATTTGAGTTCGCCAATACGTAAAGTTTGCATCGCTGAGCCTTTTTCCGCCACAATGCCGATAAATTCACGCACTCGGGTGAAATCATCAATACCTTGTTCATCTAATTCATCAAGCAGTTCTTGATAGGTTTCATGATCGTGATGGAAATGAGGTAGATCTAGCAAAATTTCACGCCAATCCATACCCATATTGTTATTTGCGTAAATTAAATCATCGCTTGGGTAAATATTTGACATACCTGGTGCAAGAATACGGCAAGCGTACACGCCCAAATGCTCATAATCCATAATATAGACAGGCTGTTCGTGTTTATTAAAGATTGCCATCATATTGGCAAATTCTTGCTCAGTTGTGCCAGAGAAATCCCAATGGACAAACGGATAATCCGCATCACGTTTGAAAAGATCCCAAGAAATCAGACCGCTTGAGTCAATAAAGTGCGTTTCAAGATTAGCGTTATCCGCCACATCTTCATTATTGAATGAAGGCGGTGCAAATACATCTAAATCTTTTAAGCTACGACCTTGTAACAGCTCAGTTACCGTACGTTCAAATGCAACTTGGAAATTCGGATGCGCACCAAAAGAAGCAAAACACGTACCATTGGTCGGGTTTAATAAAATCACACAAATTACAGGGAATTCACCACCTAAAGAAGCGTCATAGCACAAGATTGGGAAGCCTTCTTGCTCTAATTTCTCAATGGAAGCTTTGATTGTTGGGTAGCCATCAATCACATTTTGTGGGATTTCAGGGAGGCTGATTGCTTCAGTGATAATACGGTTTTTTACAAAACGCTCAAACACTTCCGATAAGCCTTGCACGCGAGCTTCGTTTTTCGTGTTGCCTGCCGACATACCATTCGACACAAATAAATTGCCGATAATGCTTTGTGGAATATAAACCGTTTGATTGTCTGACTGACGTGTATAAGGCAACGCTACGATACCACGATCGTAATTACCTGATTGCAAATCAATTAATAAATTGGGTGTAAGTTCCCCATTTGGATCGAAATAATCCAATAAGAAATCGTCTAAAATACCTTCAGGTAGTTGCTCATCATCTTCAATAGCAAACCATTTTTCGGTTGGATAATGGACAAATTCGCCATTGGCAATTTCTTGGCCTAAATAGAAATCTGCCCAGAAATAGTTGGTAGATAAACGCTCAAAATATTCCCCAAGAGCAGAAGCAAGAGCGGCTTTTTTGCTTGCGCCTTTACCATTAGAAAAACATTGCGGACAGTCCGCATCACGAATATGCACCGACCACACATTTGGCACAGGGTTTAACCAAGATGCTTCTTCAATATTAAAACCAAGCGTTTTTAATTTGTGCTGAAAAGTAGAAATACTGTCTTCAAGCGCAGCATCTTTACCCGTAATAAAAGTTTGTTCTGACATGATATTCCTTGTAAATGACTATAAAAATCAGGCTATTTTAGCAAATCTCAAGATAAAAGTAATTTTTTTGTGAAATTGGCACAACAAGCGGTATTTTTTGTATGAAAAATTGCAATTTCTATAATTTCATATTTATGATTTTATTATTGCAGAGTATATTGGGATAATAAAATACAATAAAGACAATAGGAGCTATCTATGAACTCAACTCGAATTGCTCATATCTGCAAATCTGATGGTAAAATTCAAACACTCGAACCCCATTTAACTGAAACGGCAGAATTAGCCAAGCAATTTGCTGACAAGCTTGATTTTGGGATGGCTCAAGATACAGAAACAAAATCTGTTTTAGTTGCCCACTTATATAAAAATAAGAATAGCGAATGGATATATCAAACTTTACCTACTCACTTGTTACAGGTTAGCCAATTAGCTCAGAAATTTGCAGCTCGACGTGGTGGAAAGTATGCCAAGGTTTTGGGGCTATTACATGATTTAGGTAAAGCACGGTTAGAATGGCAACGTTATCTTGCTGAAAAATCAGGGAGTGATAAAGAAAATGCCCATTTGGAAGAGGTAGAACAATCTTCTTCGCAGAAAATTCCACATTCCACCGCAGGGGCAAAATATGCGGTTGCAAAACTTGATCCTTTTATTGGTCATATACTTGCCTATCTCATCGCAGGACATCACGCAGGGCTAGCTGATTGGCTCAATAAAGGCAGTTTAAAAGCACGTTTGCAGAATGCGAATGATGAATTAGAGAAGGCGTTGCAAGGTTGGCTATCAAGTGGTTTGTCTGAGGATTTTTTTGCACTTTCTAATGACGACTTGATAAGTGATTTTCCTGCTTTTTTACAAGCAAATTGTGCACAAGAACTGCATATTTGGATTCGTTTTCTCTTTTCTTGTTTGGTCGATGCGGACTTTTTAGATACCGAAGCCTTTATGAATGGGTATGCCAGTGCTGATGAAGCACAAGCGGTAGGATTTCGCCCTAAATTTGCAGATCTGAATGAGCTATACAGTCGCTATGAGCATTATATGGCGACATTGGCAAAAAAAGCGGATAACTCACCGCTTAATCAGGAACGTAATGCTATTTTGCAACAATGCTTTACCGCAGCTCAATTAGATAAATCATTGTTCAGCCTGACAGTGCCGACAGGGGGCGGAAAAACCTTGGCGAGTTTAGGCTTTGCGTTAAAACACGCATTGAAATTCAATAAAAAACGCATTATTTATGCCATTCCATTTACCAGCATTATTGAGCAAAATGCAGTGGTTTTTCGCAATGTGCTAGGTGCAGATGTGGTGTTAGAACATCATAGCAATTTAGAAGTAAGCGAAGATAAAGAAACTGCAAGAACTCGTTTGGCAACGGAAAATTGGGATGCTCCGTTGATTGTTACCACGAACGTGCAACTTTTTGAAAGCCTATTTGCAGCTAAAACTAGCCGTTGTCGAAAACTGCATAACATTGTTGATAGCGTCATTATTTTAGATGAAGCCCAACAAATTCCCCGTGAGTTTCAAAAGCCGATTACCGATATTATGCGAGTATTGGCTCGGGATTATGGCGTTACTTTTGTGTTATGTACCGCAACGCAACCTGAATTAGGCAAAGATATTGATACTTTTGGGCGGACATTATTGGAAGGTTTGCCCGATGTATATGAAATCATCAAAGATAAAATCGCCCTTGCGGAAAAACTTCGCCGTGTGCAAATCAGGCTTCCAGCGAAAGATCAGCTGAAACAAAGCTGGCAAGAAATTGCTGATGAAATTGCTCAACGAGATTGCGTGTTGGCGATTGTGAATACTCGCAAACACGCACGCAAACTTTTTGCTGCTTTGCCAGTCAATGGCATTAAATTGCACCTTTCTGCCAATATGTGTGCCGTTCACCGTGCCGAAGTTATTGGGTTAATTCGCCGATATTTACACGCTTATCGCAATGGAGAACTCGCTCAACCGCTTTGGGTGGTGAGTACACAATTGATTGAAGCAGGTGTTGATTTAGATTTCCCTGTGGTTTACCGAGCAATGGCAGGTTTAGATAGCATTGCCCAAGCCGCGGGGCGTTGTAATCGTGAGGGTAAATTGCCGAATTTGGGTGAAGTGATCGTATTTCGAGCCGAAGAGGGCGCACCAAATGGCAGTTTGAAACAAGGGCAGGATATTACGGAGGAGATGATACAGAGCGATAAATTAGCTGATCCATTATCGCCAGTTGCATTTAGTGATTATTTCCAACGATTTAACGGAAAAGGAGATCGAGATAAACATAACATTTGCCACGATTTAACCCTGGAATCAAGTGCTCAAAATCCTCTATCGATAAAATTTCGTACCGTAGCGGAGAAGTTTCGCTTGATTGATAATCAAGGCATTGCGTTAATTGTGCCATTTATTCCGCTGGCTTGGCAGGAAAAGGGGAAAACAACAAAAGTGGTAGATACGGCTGAGTTAGACACATTTTATGAAACACATTTAGCCGATATATCGCCTGATTTGTGGCTAAATCATTTGGAAAAATATCGTTATCCAAGCGATATTGATGAAACTTACGGACAAACCGATACCCCGCCTTTGCCTGAACCTTTTGAAAGTTGGTTTAATTATCTTGAAAGTGATCCTCTAAAACATAAATGGGTTTATCGGAAGTTGCAACGCTATACCATCACCATTTATGAAAATGAACTTAAAAAGTTACCTGCAAATTCCGTTTATCCCCGAGCAGGTTTACTGTTATTAGATAAAGGTTATTATGACAATGTGTTAGGTGCGAATTTTGATGATGAAATGCAATCTTTTGTGTTTTAGAATAGTATTATAGTTTTAAAGAATAAATTGGAGGGTTTATGAGTTTTATTTTGGAAATTAGCGGTGATTTAGCTTGTTTTACTCGCCCTGAATTGAAAGTGGAACGGGTGAGTTATCCTGTGATTACGCCGTCTGTGGCACGAAACATTTTGACGGCAATTCTGTGGAAGCCGGCTATTCGCTGGTCAGTGTCTAAAATTGAGATTTTAAAACCCATTCAATGGGTAAATATCCGCCGTAATGAGCTGGGTAGCAAAATGAGTGAGCGTAGTCAATCGCTTTATATTGAAGATAACCGACAACAGAGAGCGTCTATGTTGTTGCGCGATGTGGCTTACCGTATTCACGCTGATTTTGAAATGACCGATCAGGCTGGCAAAGATGATAATCGCATCAAGTTTGTGGAAATGTTTAAACGCCGTGCGAGCAAGGGACAGTATTTTCATCAACCCTATTTAGGTTGCCGTGAATTTCCGTGCAATTTTAGATTATTGGAAAGGGCAGAAGATGGCTTGCCACGAGAAGACATCACCCAAGATTTTGGCTTTATGCTCTACGATATGGATTACAGCAAATCCGCCCCACGAGATTCCGATAATGCCGAGCCGATGTTTTATCATTGTAAAGCTGAAAACGGTGTGATCATTGTGCCACCCGCCAATAGTGATGAGGTGAAAAGATGATCTTGCACGCCCTTACCCAATACTACCAACGCAAAGCCGCTTTGGGTGGTGATATTGCCCCAGAAGGTTTTGAACATAAAGAAATTCCTTTTATCATCGTGATTGATAAACAAGGGAAATTTATCGCTTTTGAAGATACACGAGAATTACAAAACAAGAAAAAAATTGCCCGCACTTTTTTAGTTCCGAAAGGTTTGGCTCGGTCAGGTAAAAAATCCTATGAGATCAGTAATATACTTTGGGATCATTATGGTTATGTACTAGCTTATGCTGGTGAAAAAGAGCAGGAACAAGCGGATAAACAACACCAAAGTTTTACGGAAAAAGTAAAAGCACTTCAACAAACTCTTCCCGAAGATGAAGGTATTGCAGCTGTTGCTGCCTTCTTAGGTTCTCCCGATGAAAAAGCCAAAGTGATGCAACATGAAAACTGGGCAGAATGTAGCAAAATCAAAGGCTGTAATTTGAGTTTTCGTTTGGTAGATGAAGTAGCCAGTTTGGTCTGTCAATCTCCTGCTTTGCAAAATTACTTAGCTCAAACCAAAGAATTGAGTTCAGATGATACGCCAAAAGGCATTTGTTTGGTAACAGGGAAAAATGCACCGATTGCTCGACTGCATAATGCGGTAAAAGGGGTGAATGCCAAACCAGCTCCGTTTACGTCCGTAAACCTTTCCGCATTTGAATCCTATGGTAAGGCACAAGGGTTCATTTTCCCTGTCGGTGAACAAGCAATGTTTGAATATTCTACCGCGTTAAACACATTGCTTGCCAGTGAAAACCGTTTTCGTATAGGCGATGTGACAGCGGTGTGTTGGAGTGAAAAACCTGCTCCATTGGAAACCCGTCTACCTATTATGTTAAACGGTAACAAAGATAATCCAGATGCACACATTGGCGAAGTCAAAGCACTTTATAAAAGTCTATACAACGGTAAATACATCCAACCTAATGCGACAGATAAATTTTATCTTTTAGGTTTATCGCCCAATTCAGCACGGATAGTTGTGCGTTTTTGGCACGAAACTACGGTTGCAGAATTATCCGAAAATCTTGCCCAATGGTATGAAGATTTAAAAATGGTGCGTAGCGAAAAATCGCCTTATCCAGAATTTATGCCGTTATCACGCTTGCTGGGTAATTTGGTTTTAGATGGCAAACTGGAAAATCTGCCACCAGATTTAATTGCCCAAACGACATTATCCGCATTAAATCATTTACCGCTACCTATTGCACTGTTTCAAACCGCATTACGCCGCAACAAAGCAGAACAAAAAATTACCTATGGACGAGCTTGTTTGATTAAGGCATACCTTAACCGAGCAATCCGAGCCAACCGCTTAACAAACATTAAGGAGTTATCGATGAGTTTAGATAAAACCCGAGAAGATATTGGCTATCTCTTAGGCAGATTGTTTGCCGTCTTAGAAAAAATCCAAGATGAAGCTAATCCAGGCTTAAATGCAACCATTGGGGATCGTTATTTTGGAGCAGCGAGTAGCACACCGATTACCGTATTTGGCACATTACTTCGCCTGTCTAAACATCACTTGGCTAAATTGCATACGGGCAGAAGAATCAATTTAGAAAAATCACAGCAAGAAATTGTGAATAAAATTCACGCTTTCCCAAATCATCTGAATATCAACCAACAAGGCTTATTTGCTATCGGTTATTACCAACAAAAACAAGACTTTTACCAATCCACTGAATCACAGGAGCAATAAAAATGACTATTGAAAAACGCTACGATTTCGTATTTTTATTTGATGTACAAGATGGTAATCCAAACGGCGATCCTGACGCAGGCAACTTGCCACGCATTGATCCTGAAACAGGTATGGGATTGGTTACTGATGTTTGCTTAAAACGTAAAGTGCGTAATTTTGTGCAACTTGTCAAAGATAGCGAAGATGATAAAAAGCACAATGATATTTTTGTACGTGAGAAAGCCATATTAAATGATTTGATTGCAGACGCACACCAACAAGAAAGTGTTAAAGAAAAACCGAAAGGTAAAGAAAAAACGGAATCTGCTCGTCAATATATGTGTAATCGTTATTATGATATTCGTACATTTGGTGCAGTATTGACAACAGGTGAAAACGCAGGGCAAGTAAGAGGTCCTGTCCAACTTACCTTTTCTCGTTCTGTAGAGCCAATAGTAACTTTGGAGCATTCAATTACACGTTCAGCAGCAGCCAAAGAAGTTGAAAATGACAAAAAAGGCTCTGAAGAAAATAAAGAAACGTCTGAACGTGGACGTATGGGACGTAAATTCACCGTGCCTTACGGCTTATATCGTTGTCACGGTTTTGTTTCCGCTCACTTTGCTAAGCAAACAGGCTTTTCAGATGACGATTTAGAATTGTTTTGGCAAGCCTTAATCAATATGTTCGACCACGATCATTCGGCGGCTCGTGGGCAAATGAACGCTCGTGGTTTATATGTATTTGAACATAGCAACAGCTTGGGCGACGCCCCTGCCGACAGCCTATTCAAGCGTATTCAGGTTATCAAAAAAGAAAGCGTGGATGTTAGCCGCAGTTTTGATGACTACACCGTTAGTGTTAATGAACAGGATTTAGGTAAAACTATACTTCACCGTAAATTAGGCTAGTTCTCCAATGAGTATGGATTTGCAAAATTCCGCCGAAATCCGACCGCTTGCAGCCCCAAGTACAAGCGACAAGCGGTTGATTTCTCTCTCTGCTTTGCAACATTATGCTTTCTGCCCACGTCAATGTGCGTTAATCCATAACGAACAGGCGTGGGCTGAAAATTATCTCACCGCCCAAGGCAAAGTCTTACACGAACGTGTGGACTCGGGCGAGCCAGAAAAACGCAAAGGCATTCGCTTTGAACGCACCGTCCACGTCTTTGCGGAAAAATTAGGGCTAACGGGGATTTTGGATCTGGTCGAACAGGATCTCAAAACCAATTCTCTCAAACCTGTCGAATACAAACGTGGCAAACCGAAACGTGAACCCATTGATGAAATTCAACTTTGCGCCCAAGCCTTATGCTTGGAAGAAATGACGGGGCAAACCATCAATGAAGGCGCACTTTGGTATATGCAAACCCGCCACCGCTTGCCTGTTGTCTTCTCCGCCGAGCTACGCGAAAAAACCTTAGCGGTTATCAATGCCGTCCGCTCACTGTTAAACAGCGGACAAACGCCCCCGCCCGAATACGGCAAACGTTGCAAGGCTTGTTCGCTGGTGGAGATTTGCCAGCCGAAATTGATGGAAAGGGATAAGTCGGTGAGGTATGTGAAGGGGTTGTTTGGGGAGTAGGATTCAGACGGCATTAAAATTTTGAATAACAGCTCGCATTAAGCGCAGCGCAACTTGTAAGTTCTGCTTACAAGTTATTTGAGGGATAAATTGGTTTTAAAATATGATAGATAAAATTAAATTATGAGAGATTTAAATATGACTAAAGATTGGATTTTACAAATAAGAGAAACACGTCGCACATTTTCAACTGCTACTTGGATACCTTTGAGGGCTATTTGTGAAAATGAAAAGGGAGACTCTCAAGAAATTGGTTATAAGTCTGAATTTTTTGGATGTAATGCAATTGCTTTCCCGCCTGAACATAAAGAGTTTGCTGAAACCTTAGGGTGGTCTGACATAGGAATCAGTTTGGATGCCAAACCCTATGCTTACAATAATGGATATTATAAATCAGTTGAACAATATGAATGGAATGAAAATAAGCCCATTGGTATTCATCTTATTTTTGATTATCCCCAACCTGTAATTGGCGGACGAAAATGGATAATAAGTCCAGATTTGATTCTTGCGCTCCGATTAGTAAAAGAAAATAACAGTTGGGTCAGACCTGAAGAGGATTTCGTTGAAGTTATCCGCGAATCTTTTGATGATAAAGGCAATCATGTCCAAATTGAAATTAAAAGAGAATTTTTAATGGATTATTTGGCAGCAAGAAATCTTTCTCTCCGTCTTTCCTATTATCGTCAAAGAGTAGAAAACATTGAAGCATTAGAAAGCGGTGAATATTCAGATTTAACTAATTTCCAAGAAGAACGGGATAATGGTAGGTTTGAGTTGCTTATCCGTAGTTTAAATGATGTCTATGGCGGAAGTTGGGCTTCATTTCGAGTATGGCGAACTGATATTGATGAAGAAGATGATGCACCTGTGCTGGGGGTTGAACATGATGGAAATACAGAATCAGAAAGCTCGCAAGGTTATCGTGGTGGATATGAAGGTATAAGGGTGGAAGGAGAGTTCTGGCGAAATGAATGGATTGAACATCAAGGATTAAGTATCCGTGTTCGGGAAGATGAAGATAAGCATCTTCCAACATTTATTGTAGAAACCGATGGACAAAGAATGGCTTCATCTGAATTGGATAATGAAGATGTTGGAAGATGGCTGTGGTTTCGTTCAGGTATCGTAAATGAACTACTGAAACATCGCGGCTTTTCATTAGAATGGTATAGCGCAGAAACAGGTAGTATTCATTCCGCATCAGGCTATCATACCCATTTCGGGATAAATAATTCTGATTTAATAACGGTATATGCCTATGATATTGCTAAACTTCCATCATGGGAGCAACATATTTGGGCTGCCTATAATACTGTGCCTGAGGGTAAAGTTTCCGCAGAATTATTAGCTTCTCAGGTTAAAGTCCAACCCGCTTCTACTCATGCTGTTGAGAAATTATTATTTGAAGTAATGAAACTGTTGGAAATGAGTTTTAAACAAGAGTTGAATATTGCTTTGTTTTCGCATGACATCACTGAACAGGACTTTTTTCAACAAATCTCCCGTTTTGCAAGTACGGACAAAGCATCACTGCTAAGATTAGCAAAAGATTTGGTTCGCACTTTTACCGATAGACTTAACGTTAAAGCTCTTCGTGGGCTATCTACTCATAAAGATAAAAAAACACTCGGTTCCAATAAATTATTAGAAGACATTGTTGCTCAAAAAATAGGAGAAGATAATGCACATAGGATTTTTAGCGTGATTGTTGGTGTTTACGATATGAGATTGGGAGATGCGCATCCAACAAGTTCTAAAATTGAGAGTGCATTAAAACTGGCAAGGGTTGATGAAAACCAATCTTTTCTTCAACAAGGGAAACAGCTTATATCAAATTATGGGCAAGCTATTTGGTATATAGGAAAAGCTCTTTTTGGACAACAAGAATAAAACATTCATTTCTTTGTATTAAATATGCTTTCAGACGGCATAAAAGCACGGTCAAAATTCAAGGAGTTTTTACACTATGAGAAAACTTCAAAACACGCTCTACATCACTACTCAAGGCAGTTATTTGCATAAAGAGCGGGAAACTTTGGTGGTGGAGCAGGAACGCAAGAAAGTGGCGCAGTTGCCGGTGCATTCTATCGGACATATTTTCTGTTTTGGTAATGTGCTGGTGTCGCCGTTTTTGTTGGGATTTTGCGGGGAAAATAACGTAAATTTGGCGTTTTTTACTGAAAACGGGCGGTTTTTGGGGCGTTTGCAGGGGCGGCAGAGTGGTAATGTGTTGTTACGTCGGGCGCAATATAAGGTGTCGGAGCAAAACCCTGTGCCGATTGCCCGCCATATTATTGCGGCGAAAATTCAGTCGTCGAAACGGGTTCTGCAACGGCAGATTCGTAATTACGGCGAAAATGCGGCGTTGCAGGAAGCGATTGTCGGCTTGAATTCAAGTTTACGGCAACTGGAACGGGCGGACGATTTGGCGTTGATTCGTGGTATTGAAGGCGAAGCGGCGGCACGTTATTTCGGCGTGTTCGGGCAGTTAATCAGCGAAAAAAGCGGTTTTACCTTTGACGGTCGCAACCGCCGCCCCCCACGCGATGGCGTGAATGCACTGCTCTCTTTTGTTTATAGCATTTTGGGCAAAGACATCAGCGGTGCGCTGCAAGGCGTGGGGCTTGATCCTCAAGTCGGTTTTCTACATGCTGATCGCCCCGGTCGCGATAGCTTGGCACAGGATTTACTGGAAGAATTTCGTGCTTGGTGGGTGGATAGAATGGTACTGTCTTTGATTAATCGTAAGCAAATTAAGCCCAGTGATTTTGTGGTGGAAGCCAGTGGAGCGGTGAGTTTAAAACCGGAGGCTCGTAAATTGTTGTTTCAAACCTTACAAGCGAAAAAACAAGAAAAAATTATTCACCCCTTTTTACAGGAAGAAGTAGAAATTGGATTACTACCCTATATTCAAGCGATGCTTTTAGCCCGCCATTTGCGTGGTGATTTAGCCGAATATCCACCGTTTTTAATGCGTTAGCTTTTGCAAAATTTTGTTGAAATCCGACCGCTTGTTTGGAGGGCGTTATGTTGATGTTAATTACCTACGATATTTCATTCGATGATCCCGCAGGGCAAAAACGCCTACGGCAAATCGCCAAGCATTGCCTAGATTATGGCGTGCGAGCCCAGTATTCGGTGTTTGAGTGTGATGTCACGCCCGATCAATGGGTAACACTTAAAAATAAATTATTGGCAACCTATAACCCCGATTGCGACAGTTTGCGCTTTTACCATTTGGGCAGTAAATGGCGGAATAAAGTCGAACATCATGGAATGAAAGAGCCGATTGATATTTTTAAAGATACGCTGATTTTATAAATCGCTAACATGTAGTTCTCATCACAACGCCGAGAGGTTAGCGAATATAAATAGTTCTTTAAAAATCAGGGAGTTAGAAAAAATAAAGAAAAGTATATTGACGATATGCTATACTTTTTCTACTTTCTACGCTACGTTAGCGAATAAAAGGAAATAAAGCCTGATATTTCAATACGTTATCTTGTAGGGAGCAGCCACTTTCACGTGGCTGTGTGTTGAAACTTCCTGCAAACTTTCGTTTAGATGTGGATACGGTAGCAGCCACTTTCACGTGGCTGTGTGTTGAAACTTGCAATTTTTTTATAAAATCTGACCGCTTGTTTGCAGCCACTTTCACGTGGCTGTGTGTTGAAACCATTGGATTTGATAATATCGCATTGGCTTCTGTTGGCAGCCACTTTCACGTGGCTGTGTGTTGAAACCGGCGCATTGCGCAATAGCCTTCAAGGGTAGCAAGCAGCCACTTTCACGTGGCTGTGTGTTGAAACAACGTCTTAAGCGTTCGGCGCAAGAAATGGGGTGGCAGCCACTTTCACGTGGCTGTGTGTTGAAACCGCTTGTGTAATCCCTTTATTCACCGTTGCCTGAGCAGCCACTTTCACGTGGCTGTGTGTTGAAACTAAAGTTAAAAAAGACGAAGGTAAAGAATCGTTAGCAGCCACTTTCACGTGGCTGTGTGTTGAAACTGATTAAAGTAATTATTTTTTAACATCGATAATGAAGTTATCTTTATGGTAGCTGTTTTTCTAAAGTCTTTATATCTATCTATAAATTGGTTTCCTTTTTAGTTCTTTCCTCAAAAAATCAACCGCTTGTTTGATCTTGTTTTTTGTTTTCTTGGCTGGTCAATGTTAAACTTTAATTAATTATGATTTAACGACTTAGAGAAAGATAACAATGAGTGGAGCAGAATTATTAGTGAATGTTACACCGAGCGAGACTCGGGTAGCGTTAGTGGAAAATGGATTGTTAAAAGAGCTTCATATTGAGCGTGAGGCGAAACGGGGGATTGTCGGGAATATTTATAAAGGGCGAGTTACCCGTGTTTTGCCTGGTATGCAATCGGCATTTGTTGACATCGGTTTGGAAAAGGCGGCGTTTTTACATGCTTCCGATATTGTTTCTCATACAGAATGTGTCGATGAAAATGAGAAAAAGCAGTTTGTGGTAAAAGACATTGCAGAACTGGTGCGTGAGGGGCAGGATATTATCGTACAAGTGGTGAAAGATCCAATTAGTACTAAAGGTGCTCGTTTAACTACCGATATTACCTTACCTTCGCGCTACTTGGTTTTTATGCCAGAAAATAGTCATGTTGGTGTTTCACAACGGATTGAAAGTGAAGAAGAACGTAGCCGTTTAAAAGCCTTAGTTGAGCCTTATTGTGATGAGCTTGGTGGCTTTATTGTGCGTACGGCGGCGGAAGAGGTTTCGGAAGAAAGTTTGCAACAAGATACGATTTTCTTGAAGCGTTTGTGGCGTAAAATTTTAGAACGCAAGGCAAAATATCCTGTTAAATCAATGTTATACGGCGAACTTGCGCTAGCGCAACGTGTACTACGTGATTTTGTCGGTACCCATATCAATGCAATTCGGATTGACTCTAAAATGACTTATGAGCAGGTAAAAGAGTTTTTATCTGAGTTTATGCCAGAATTAACCGAAAATGTGAGCTTGTATAGCGGTAGTCAAACTTTGTTTGATGCTTATGGAGTGGAAGATGCGATTCAAAAAGCATTGGATAAGCGAGTTGATTTAAAATCGGGCGGTTATTTAATTATTGAACAAACCGAAGCAATGACCACGATTGATATTAATACGGGTGCATTTGTTGGTTCTCGTAATTTGGCGCATACCATTTTTAATACTAATATTGAAGCTACGCAGGCGATTGCGCATCAATTACAATTGCGTAATTTGGGTGGAATTATCATTATTGATTTTATTGATATGCAAGAAGAAGAACATCGTGAGCGTGTGTTGCAGTCGTTGCAAGAAGCATTAAAAGGTGACAGAGTAAAAACCAATGTTAATGGTTTTACGCAATTGGGCTTAGTAGAAATGACGCGTAAACGTACCCGTGAAAGTTTGGAGCGTGTGCTTTGTTGCGATTGTCCAGCCTGTAAAGGGCGTGGTACGATTAAGACTGTGGAAACAGTTTGTTATGAAATTTTACGAGAAATTGTGCGAGTTCATCATTTGTTTAAAACCGAAAAAGTGCGTGTTTATGCATCGAAAGAAGTGGCAGAGTATTTGATTAACGAAGAAACACATGCTTCGATTGCAGAATTAGAAGCCTTTATCGGTAAGAAAGTCGAAATAAAATTAGAACCTTATTATCATCAAGATCAATTTGATGTAGTTGTGATGTAATAGGAAGGAATTAAAGCCATTTGAGCTAATAAAAAGCTAAGCTTTCACTTAGCTTTTTTCTTTTTTAGTTGAGATTATTTAAAAATAATATCTTCTTTTGGATCGTATTTGCTTGCATCAATTACTTTGTTTTCTTCAAAGTATTTTTTCAACATTTCTGCATCAATAAAGCCTGTATTTACATAGCTAGGGTGTTTTTTCATAACTGGATAGCCATCACCACCCGCAGTTAAATAATCTGGAATCGAGATTTTATATGTTTTGTTAGCATCAAATGGTTTTCCTGCGATTTGAAGGTTTGAGATTGTTTTAGCAACGCGATCTACAGTCATCGAAATACCTGCAAATTGAGGGTAGCCACCAGTATCAACTTCTTTTAAAGCTACGGTAGTTAGGAAATCTAATAATTCTTGACCTTTTAAATCAAGAGTTGAGATCATATTACCAAATGGCTGTACCGTTAATATCGTTTTATACGTTACGTTACCTTCTTCAATTGATGAACGAATACCACCCGAGTTCATAATACCAATATCGGCTTTTACACGCTCTTTTTGTGATTGTGCAATTAATCTGCCTAGATTCGTTTGTACAAAGCGAATATGTTCTCGTTTACCATCTAATAAACCTTTCACTTGTCCCACTTCTATATTGAGTAGTTTATCTCCTTCATCTTGATATTTTTTCAAGTGCTCAAATAGAGCTTGATCTGGTTTGATTTCAGCTTGGTAAAGTTGATACTCTTTTGAGCCATCTTCTTTTTTAATGGTTTTTTTCAAGTTAATTGGAATTAGCTCGTAGTTAACTAATGTTGTTTTACCATTTTTGAATTCAAAATCGGCACGGCCAACATATTTACCCCATTCGCCTGCTTGCATAATCCAAGTACCATTTTGGAAATCTGGTTTACAGCTATCGCCTGGCGTATATTTTGTTCTAAATTGTCCTTTTTCATCGAAGCATACAGTGTCGTGCGTATGTCCACCAATAATGACATCAAAAGTACCTTTGTCTAAAGTTCTTGCCATAGTAACATCACCTGGAGCGTTGCTACCATGTTTGCCATCTAAGTACCAACCCATGTGAGTAAGTGCAATGCGGATATCAGGTTTTTCGGTTTTATTGATTTGAGCTAATGTATCTTTAGCGCTTTGAATTGGATCTTTAAAAATTACATTCTCAGTAACATCAGGGTTGCCTAATTTACCTGTATCTTCGGTCGTTAAACCTACAACGGCAACTTTTAAGCCTTGTTTATCTAACATCACATAAGGCTTAGTAAGTTCTTTCTGGGTACGTTTGTTGATCACGTTCGCAGAGATAAGAGGGAAGTTCGCCCATTTTTCTTGCATAGTGAGAACTTGGAGAGGGAAATCAAATTCATGATTACCTAAAACCATTGCTTCGTAACCAATTGCATTTAAACCTTCATAATCAGGGCGGGCATTTTGCATATCGGACTCTGGTACGCCAGTATTAATATCACCCGCATTTAAGATAATGGTTGAGCCACCTTTTGCTTCAACTTCTTTTTTAATGTTATCAATAACCGTTTTCTGTGCAGCAAGTCCGTATTCACCTTTATCGTTTTGCCAGAAATGCCCGTGGATATCATTAGTGTGAAGGAGCGTGAACGAATAAGTTTTATCTGTTTGATATGCCATTGCAGATGTTGCAGACAGCAATGCAACAGAAACAAGTGTTTTAGTAAATTTCATAAGAACCTCAGCTTTAGATTGATATGCAAAAAAATAGGCATTAGATAAATAGTTGTGCTATAAATCTATTGCCTATATGAATTAAAAAAGAATGATAAGTAGCCATGTAATTGCTAATAAAACCATAGCTATAAAGACTGCCGCAGAGCCCATATCTTTTGCTCGTCCAGATAACTCGTGAAAATCGGAACCAATCCGATCAACTACTGATTCAACTGCACTATTTAACAATTCAGTGAGTAGCACTAAGAATACACTACCGAGTAATAAAATGGTTTCAATAATATTATCTGCAAGTAAGAGTGCTAGTGGAATTAATATAATTGAACACCAAACTTCTTGGCGAAATGCAGCTTCGTGAAGATAAGCTACTTTAAGTCCTTTCATTGAGTAACCAGTGGCGCGTATCACGCGCTTAAAATCTGCTTTATTTTCTGGTTTCATTTAGTTTCCTGTGGTTTTATTATCAAAATATATGTCATTCTACCTGAAAGAAATCGGTTGCGAAAAGCATTTTTCTTGGTGGTAGTATATTAATCTGCAAGAGATAACAAATTTTAATCGCTAATATCTAAAAATCTAATAAAAATGCTTGATTAGCTATTCCAAAATGATGCGTTTTCCGTTAATCTCGAAACTTCATATTCATTAGGTGGATAGGCGGCTAGCCGTTTATTCTGTTTTGGTCTTCTATTGTAAAATATTATGAGTAACTCTTCTTTATCTTCAAAACTTTTCGGGGGCAATTTAGTTTTACGTATTGCCGTCGGTCTAGTGCTGGGCGTCACTTTAGCTTATTTCCAACCTGAATGGGCAAAAAGTGTTGGTGTGCTAGGACAATTTTTTGTTAAATCACTTCGTGCAATTGCTCCAATTCTGGTTTTTGTATTAGTACTTTCTGCAATTACAAATAAAGAGGTTGGTTCAGATAGTAAATTAAAACCGATTTTAATCATGTATGTGTTAGGCACATTTGTTGCAGCATTAACTGCCGTCGTGTTTAGTTTCCTTTTCCCTACTACGTTAGAGCTTGTTTCAAATCCTGATAATTTAAATCCACCACAAGGTATTGGTGAAATTATCAAAACGGTAGTATTTAATTTAGTAGATAACCCATTACAGGCGTTAGCAAATGCAAACTTTATTGGTATTTTAGCTTGGGCTATCGGTTTAGGTATTGCCTTACGTCATGCTGCACCAAGTACTAAAACTTTCTTAAATGATTTTGCAGAAGCAGTATCTTATGTGGTTAAAATTGTTATTGCATTCGCACCAATCGGTGTATTTGGTTTAGTTGCTGAAACTATTGCAGTAAATGGTGTTGACGCTTTCGAAGGCTATGCACGTTTATTAAGTGTTTTATTAGGTTCGATGGTGTTTGTGGCATTTATTTTAAATCCACTCATTGTGTATTGGAAAATTCGTCGTAACCCATATCCATTAACACTAACTTGTTTACGTGAAAGCGGTGTAACGGCATTCTTCACTCGTAGTTCAGCAGCAAATATTCCAGTGAATATGAACTTAGCGAAACGTTTAGGTGTACGTGACGAGATCGCTTCCGTTGCTATTCCCCTCGGTGCTAATATCAACATGGCTGGCGCGGCAATTACCGTAACAGTATTAACTTTAGCGGCTGCCTATACACAAGGAATCCATCCTGATTTTGCAACAGCGCTATTATTAAGTCTTGTTGCATCTATTTGTGCTTGTGGCGCATCGGGTGTTGCTGGTGGTTCTCTATTACTTATTCCATTAGCATGTAGCTTATTTAATATTCCAAATGATATTGCAGCACAAGTAATTGGCGTTGGTTTTATTATTGGTGTTATTCAAGATTCAGCAGAAACTGCGTTAAACTCATCGACAGACGTATTATTTACTGCGGCGGTGAGCATGGCAGAAGATAATAAGTAACTTGCTGTATAGTACGTGACTTATTTGAATTGTTGAATTTATATTATTGATTTTTGCGATCTAGATCGCAAACTTTAGGTGAACTTTCCACAAGCGGTCAAAATTTTAGCATACTTTGCAAAAAGAGAATTTGCTATGAATTTTGACCGCTTTACTATTGCCTTATCTTTATCATTTCTTCCGTTACTTTTTCTTGCTCGTGAATGGCTTATTTTAGGATGCTATATTGCGGTAGTAATATTTGTTGTTGGTGTGTTTTTTAAACAAAAACTGCTTATGTTACTTGGTAGTTTAGTTTTGATTAATTATATACAAATTATTCATCTAGCAGAAAATGCGCATAAATATGCAATTTCCTCCCCACAAAGTTATACATTTCAAATCCAAAAAATCATTAAACAAGCGGAATTTCAGACCGCATTCGCCAAACTAGATAATGGCGATCGTATTTATTTAAATTGGCAATCGAGCGAAGCCCTAGAATTAGAGCAAGTTTATCAAGCAAAACTTAAAATACGTCCAATTTCGGCGCGTTTGAATATTGGAAATTTCGATCGCCAACGTTGGCTTTTTGCGCAACATTTAAATGGACAAGCGACGGTTACAAAAGTGAAGAAATTAGCCACAGAAACATCATTATCTTGGCGCAATCAATGGCTAAATTATACCAAAGCGCAACTTGCATCATATCCTTCGCAGGGGTTATTACTTGCTTTAGCATTTGGTGAACGAGCATGGCTAGCTAATGCTGATTGGCAATTATTTCAACAAACATCAACCGCACATTTAATTGCAATATCGGGTTTGCATATAGGGTTGGCAATGGGGATTGGCTTTTGGCTGGCGAAGATTTTTCAGTGGGGATGTTTGCGATTAAGCGTGCTACAAGCGGTCGGTTTTTCATATCATTTTCCAAGAATATTGGGCCTAATCTTTGCAATTTTTTATTGTTATTTATCTGGTTTTGCGATTCCAACGATGCGAGCTTTGCTTGCGATTAGTATTGTTTTGTTCTGTCAGTGGATACGTCGTTATTATACGCCTTGGCAGTTATGGTGGCGTGTGGTGGCGCTTTTGCTGATTCTAGATCCTGTTACGATTTTATCGGATAGTTTTTGGTTGTCTATTTTAGCGGTGCTTAGTTTAATCATTTGGTATCGCTATTTTCCGCTTATGAACCTTTTCCCTTTGTGCAAAAAATGGCAAAAATTTAACCGCTTGTGGCTTTCATTAGTTCATTTGCAATTAGGCATTTTTCTTGTTTTTTCTCCTGTACAATTTTTCTTTTTTGAAGGTATTTCACCTTGGGCATTTTGTGCTAATTTTATTATTGTGCCTTTATATAGCTTGTTATTAGTGCCTTTAGTGCTATTTTCATTATTAACCAATAATTTATTTAATAGCTGGAGTTGGGCGGATTGGCTAACCCAAAAGAGTTTAGCCATACTTTCTTATTTTTCATCAGATTGGATTCCATTAAGCCAGATACAACAAGCCAATTTATTGTTAGTAAATGCTTTTTGTTTGTTATTGCTAGCATTATGGCAAACTCAATTATTAGTCACTTATTGGAAAAAACTCGGTGTATTAGTGATTAGCTTCTACGGTATCTTCTGGGCTGTTGCTAAACATTCTATGACGCCAGAATGGCTGACTTTTGATATAGGGCAAGGATTAGCACAAGCGCTTATTTATCAAGAAAATGGAGAGAAAAGGGCGGTGCTTTATGATACGGGTGCGAGTTGGAAAGGACATTCGGGGCAAATCAGTTCTATGGCACAGCTAGAGATTTTGCCGTATCTAAAGCGCAACCAGATTCAGTTAGAGGCGATTTTTTTGAGCCATGATGATAATGATCATTCAGGTGGCGTAGTGGATATACTTAATGCGTATCCCAAGGCTCGTTTAATTTCTCCAAGCGAAAAATCCTATGCTAAACGTTACCCAGAAGCTTGTATTGCGGGTAATACATGGCAATTTGGTGAGTTTGAATTAGAAGCGATTTATCCTACTTCGAAAGTTTCTCGGGCAAAAAATGAAGACTCTTGCATTATTTTGGTAAAAATTGACCGCTTATCACTGCTTTTTACGGGCGATACGACCGCACTTCAAGAGCATAAATTTGCCCATCAAATTGGGCAAGTTGATTTTCTACAAGTGCCTCATCATGGTAGTAAAACGAGTTCTAGTCATACCTTGTTAGCTCAAGTAAAACCAAAGATTGCCGTAATTTCGGCAGGGCGTTGGAACCCTTGGAAAATGCCAAATCAACAAGTATTAACTCGGTTACACCAGTATAATGTGAAGGCTTTTAGTACCTCAATGGTTGGTATGGTAAAGGTGAAATTTGAAGAAGGTGGTAGCTGGACGTTAGAGACAGCTAGAAATGATAGAAGCCCATGGTATCGAATGACCTATGGGCTTCCAATTAATGCCTCTAGCTCTGTGAACTAAGGCACATCATGAAATGCGTTTGGATTTTTATTGATAAACATGGCATCGCCATAACTAAAGAAGCGATATTTCGCTTCAACCGCATGCTGATAAGCTTTCATAGTATTACGGTAGCCTGCAAACGCAGAAACGAGCATTATTAATGTTGATTCAGGTAAATGAAAATTTGTCACTAGCGCATCTACAACACGAAATGTTTTGCCTGGGTAGAGGAAAATACTCGTATCTGAGAAGAAGGGCGCAATTAATTTACCGTCCTTTTCAGCCGCTTGTGCTGCACTTTCAATTGAGCGAACAGAAGTCGTTCCAACCGCAATCACACGTTTCCCAGCAGCTTTGGTTGCTAAAATTTGGTCGACAACCTCTTGGCTTACTTCCGCGTATTCAGCGTGCATCTTGTGATCTAAAATGTTCTCCACTCGTACAGGCTGGAATGTTCCAGCACCAACATGCAATGTCACAAAAGCCGTATTTACACCTTTCTCTTTTAGCTTTTCTAATGTTGGATTATCAAAATGTAAACCCGCAGTTGGTGCTGCTACCGCACCTAAAACTTTACTGTAAACGGTTTGATAACGTTCTTGATCAGTATCTTCATCAGGGCGATCAATATAAGGTGGTAAAGGCATATGTCCCGCTTGTTGTAGTAATTCAAATAGCGGTTGTTGCTCGTTAAATTGTAATTCAAATAACGCTTCGTGACGGGCAAGCATGGTTGCTTTAAAGCCGTTACCTTCGCCTAATTTATCCTCACCTAACACTAACTCTGCGCCTTCTTTCGGTGCTTTAGAGGCGCGTACGTGCGCTAAACAGCGATGCTCATCTAACACACGCTCGACTAAAACTTCTAATTTCCCACCACTTGCTTTGCGACCGTATAAACGGGCTGGAATCACTCGAGTATTATTAAAAATAAGCAAATCGCCTTGATTAATTTGAGCAAGCAAGTCTGAGAATTGTTTATCTGCAAATTCGCCTGTTTCACCATTTAAATGTAATAAACGGCTAGCAGTACGTTCTGTTGTTGGATAACGAGCGATAAGCTCATCAGGTAAATCAAAATGGAAATCGGAAACTAACATGGTAAACCTCTATAAAAAACAGACTGCCCCTGAAAAGGGGCAGATATTTATCTATTTAATAATTCTACTATATCATTGATGGCTTTGCTGAGCTTATTTCTGTCGTGACGGTATTCCACCTCATCATCAGATAAAATTTGCTTTAATACGGTAATATTTTCAGGCAAATCGTTGTATGTAGTTGGTACAGTAATAATACCGTTTAAGCGATTTTTCCCAATGCGAGTTTCTAACCACTCAATACGATCTGCTAACGAAAGTGAACCAGCTGGGCCTGATTCTTGCTGAATGTTATCGATAAAAATGAGTTTTGCGTTACTTTGTGTGATTGCGCTGGATATTTCATCAATAAGTAATGAAGGCATAATGCTAGTTAAAAAGCTACCTGGACCGAGAACGATCAATTCGGCTTTTTTTACGATATCGATAGCCTCTGGTGTCGCACTTACTTTCGGGATCAATAAGAGATTTCGAGGAATCTCTTCAAGCGCATCGACGGATACTTCTCCCACAATGGTTACACCTGATTTTAATTGAGCAGCCAAATGCACTGGCGATTCTGACATTGGGATCAGACCCGCTCTAACGTGCAGCAGCTCTCGGACTAAATTAATGCCTTCAAGCGGTCGAATTTTCATATTTTCTAACGCTTTCAAAATCAAATTACCCAAATTATGTCCAGCTAATTCTCCTACGCCTCCAAAGCGATATTCAAATAGTGCAGAGGCAACAGTAGGTTTAATAATAATTTGAGTTAGGCAATTACGTAGATCTCCCCACGCAATCCCACCATGCTGAGAGCGAATACGCCCAGTAGAGCCACCATCATCTGTGGTGGCAACAAGACCAGTGAGCCGCTCACCAAGAAATGCAAGTGATGATAACACTCGACCTAAACCGTGTCCGCCACCAATTGCAACAACGCTACTCATTTTATTTAAATAAGGGTGACGTGAGGATAGTTTTTGTTCAGGCATTTCTTTTCCTTTTTATTGTTGAACAGAGACTATAGTGTTTGCATTACGCCATAAGTGACATTTTTTTACTCACGAACTTCAGCAATATCGTCTTCATTCGAAGGAAGTGCATTCATCACGGCTTTTACTAAAGTTGCAAGTGGAATTGCAAAAAATACACCCCAAAATCCCCATAATCCGCCAAAAATTAACACCGCTACAATGATAGTGAGTGGATGTAAATTGACCGCTTCTGAGAATAAAAATGGCACAACTAAATTTCCGTCTAGTAATTGGCTGATAACGAATGCAAGTAGCAAATAATAAAATTCAGGCGATAACCCAAACTGAAATAATGCGACTAAAGCAACGGGAATCGTAACCAAAACTGCACCAATATAAGGTACTAAAACCGATAATCCGACAGCTACAGAAAGTAATAATGGATAGCGTAAATCAAAGAATAAAAAGATAGCGTAAGTTGCGATCCCTACAATCAAAATTTCTAAAAATTTACCTCGGATGTAGTTGGCGATTTGCTGTTGCATTTCAAACCATACATTTGCTGCTAAGCGGCGGTTTTTAGGTAACATACGCACAAAACTGCGCACAAAAAGGTGTTTATCTTTTAATAAGAAAAATACCATTAATGGCACTAAAAATGCGTAAATACCTAGCCCAACTAGACTGATAATAGAGTGGACAGATAAAGTTAATAAAGATTCCCCAAAGCCTAGAATTTTTGTTTTTAGATTGCCCATTAATGTATCTAACATGGCATAGTCAATCAGCTCTGGATAATGTTCTGGCAATGCTTCAAGCCAAGCATTTAATAGATTGAACATTGAGGGAAGATCTCGAATAAAAGTAACCGCTTGATTCCAAAGACTTGGTAACATCACCATAAACAAGAAAATTAGGAGCGAAATAAAACCTCCCAACACAATCACAAGGCTAAGAAAACGCGGAAATTTAAAATGGCGAGTCAGAAAACGAATCGGCCATTCAAGTAAATAAGCGAACACGATAGCCACCAGAAGAGGCATAATAAGATCGCTAAAAAAATAAATAATTCCGAATCCAATCAATAAGATACCGAGCAAAGCAACAGTTTGCGGATCATTAAATTTCTGTTTATACCAAGATTGGAACATTTCAAACATTCGATTTCCCTCTGTATGATTTGAAAAATCCTTCTAAACCAGATAACCGAGCCTAGAAGGATTAAAATTATTTTTGGCTACAAACAGCAATAAATCCCAGTTTGTTTTCAGGATCATTAAAGGTTTGGAACATTTTTTTGAAGGTGTCTCGATTTTCAGGTTTCAAGGCATTTCCTACAATTTTCATTGCGCCTAACACGCCTTCATCATAAATCAAGCCTTTAGGCGAGAGTAATGTCATATCACCTGAATACGCATCTACATTACGGAAACCACATTCATGGAATAATGTTTTCCAACCATCTTTAGTTAGTGGGGTAACGGTAAGATGAATCGCTTCACGCAGGGCTTGGATCACTGGTTCTGCTTCTTCAGTGTTTAGCATTACATCATGGGTTAATAAAAAACCACCTGGTTTTAACACACGAATATATTCCCGAATTGCTTTTTGCTTTGCCTCAATAGGTAACATGGTTAGCATTGCTTCATTTATTACAATGTCAAACGAATTGTCTTCAAATGGTAATTTCGTCGCATTTGCACGTTGTACCTGAACTAGTTCTTCAACACCGTTTTCTTTAATGTTGGCACGAGCTTTATCAAGTGCATCTTCGTCTAAATCGATACCTGTAATATGACAGCCATACTGTTTCGCAATCTCAATTGCGGTAGTGCACATATTGCAAGCCACTTCTAATACTTTTTTATCTTTGTTAAAGTCGCCATTCGCAATCAGCCAATCAGTAGCTAATTTACCACCTGGGCGTAGACGTGTTTTGCCAAGGCGAGCTAAAAAGTTATGTCCTACTTCTTCTTTTTTCATAGAAACCTCTCTGCAGTAATTGCAAAATTGTGAGAAAATGTAACCGCTTTTTATGGTGGATATTTATGAGATTATACCGAAGTTTTCGTGATTCTTATATACAATAATCATAAAATTTGGCATCATACGCTGTCTATTTGATAGATTAATAACACAATCAAACAAAAAGGAAACAAAATGAAAAAAGCATTAAAAACAATAGCCTATCAGCATAATCGAGGGGAAATCCAAGAAAATGCATTAAAAGCTTTAGTTACTGACCGATTATTTAAAAGCCGTATTGAGCGAAATCGAAAAGGTAAAGGTAGTTATCAGCGCAATGCGAAGCACCGCAAAGCGGGTTATGGCAAAGGCGAAAGCCCATTTAAAAATGTTCAAATGAGCAATTTTAAATGGGCTTTTTAATTAGCCATTTCGTTGAATAATGTAAGGCATAAAAAAATCCCCCGCTGTAAAGCGAGGGATTGGAAAATGGTGCAACTAGCTGGACTCGAACCAGTGACCCCCACCATGTCAAGGTGGTGCTCTAACCAACTGAGCTATAGTTGCATAGACGAGGCGAATTCTAATCGAAAATGGAAATGATAGCAATAATCCTCAGGTTGTTTGATTTTATTTTAAGCGTTGCTGTGTGAAAATTTGTTTATCTTCCCAACGAATCATTGAGAGATGATTCCCCCATGCACAGCCTGTGTCTAATGCGTAGATATTCGGTTTATCTGATTTACCCATTAAACTTGCCCAATGTCCGAAAATAATTTCTTGTTCAGCAAATAATGGATTATTTAATTCAAACCAAGGTGTTAATTCGCAAGGTGCTTCTTCAATAGGTAATTTACAAGCAAAATTTAACCGCTTGTTGTGATAGCAAAAACGCATACGCGTGAATACATTAATAATATAACGCCAACGCTCAATGCCTTGCCAATCGGTAGACCAGTAATCTGGATAGCTGTCATACATCTGTGCAATATAATCGGCATACATTTCACCTTGTAACACTGCCTCAGCTTCTTTTGCACAAGCGAGTGTTTCGGCAAGATTCCATTCAGGGCTAATACCTGCGTGAACCAATAGGAATTTATGTGTTGGGTGCTGAACGAGAAGCGGTTGATTTCTCAGCCAATTTTGCAATGCTTCTCGGTCTGGCGCTTCAAAAATAGCAGTCACTTTATCATTAGGTTTAACTTTTTTAATGCCAAGTAGCGTTGCAAGTAAATGTAGATCGTGATTGCCTAAAATCGTTTTGGCATTGTTATTTGGATCTTTTACAAAACGTAAACATTCCAACGACTTTTCGCCTCGTGCAACCAAGTCGCCCGTTAGCCAAAGTTCATCTTGTTTGGGATCATAATTAACCTGTTTGAGTAATAGTTGTAATTCATCAAAACAGCCATGTAAATCACCAACAATATAAGTTGCCATTTATGTTCTCCAATAATAACTAAACTACATAAACCATTTTACGGCGAAATGGAAAATAGGTGGTGCGATAAAAGAAGAAAGTAGCCCGCAAATGACTAACGCAAGCGAGCTATAACTTGCTGCTTTTGTGTTTAATTCCATACAGCGAGCCGTACCGAGTGCGTGTGAGGCGATGCCTAAGCTCATACCAATTGCTTGGGCATTGGTCACATGAGCTAATTTCAAAATAGGCAAACCTAAAACAGCGCCAAACAATCCAGCCACCATTACGCCTACTGCACTTAAGGCAAATTCGCCCCCAATTTCGCCTGTAATCACTAATGCAAGCGGCATAGTGACTGATTTAGGCATTAAAGCGGCTACGATTTCCTGAGTACCGCCAAATAACAACGCTAGTAGCATTCCACTACACATTGAAACCACTGTACCGAGCAACAGAATAAAGCTGATTGCCTTCCAACGCTGGCGAATTTGTGGAAATTGTTCATAGAGCGGAATTGCAAGCGCAACGATGGCCAAGCCTAAAAAATGGCTCAATGGAGAAGTGCCTTGCTGATATTCTTTATAAGGAATCTGAAAAATGATTAAGATCGCTAATAGTAACAATAAAGTGAGTAAAAAAGGGTTTAGCAGAGAAATAGCGAGTTTTTTACTAAGCTTCACACTTAAAAAAAATGCGACTACGGTGAGAACGGTATAGAGGTAAATCATTGTTCATCTCCTGAATCTTTGAATAAGCGTTGTGCGACCCAACCTACAATCACAATGGTGATAATGGTGCTGAGAATATTTGAAATAATTAATGAGGAAAAATAACGGGTTAAAATATCACCATATTCAACCATGCCAACACAAATAGGCAAAAATACAATAGGCATATAACGATTGAGAAACCGTCCCGTTGGCAATACCCATTCTAATTTAAGCAGACCTGTAATCAGGGCAAAAAAGAGCACGAGTAGTCCCCAAATACTGTCGGGAATGCCAATTGGAATCAATATATTCAAACCTTTGCCGATGTAGAGCATTCCCCACAAAATAGCGAGAGAAAGCACAAAGCCGATAATCGTTTTTTGCATAAAAGCCTCATGGAACAAGCGGTCAAGTTTCAAGGAAATTTTGCAAAAAATTCTCGAAATTTGACCGCTTATAATTTAGATAATATTACCCACGATTGAACGAGTCTCTAAGCGAACCTCGGTGAGTTTTACTTTGACAGCCTGTCCAATTTGGTAGGCTTTTTCGCCTTTGATGTAGAGAGCAATTTCTTCTGGGCGGAACTCCATTTCTTCTTTTTTATCGTGAATAGTGGAGAATGGCACAAAAATTTGCGCACCATTTGTGATCACTTTAGCACGTACACCGCCACGTGAAACATCTGCAATTTCACACTCAAATGCGACCGCTTGTTCTACCATTGGGGCAAGGTAGCGAGCATACAACCAATCAGCAATATCACGCTCAACTAAACGGTTTTGGCGACGCGCTTCTTGTAAGCGAGCAAGTATACTTTCTTCAATCGTTTTTGGTTGCTGACCTAGTAATACTTGCTTAATTAAGCGGTGGTTTACCATATCGCCATATTTACGAATCGGTGATGTCCAAGTGGCGTAATGGCTAATTCCTAAACCCAAGTGCGGTGCTACTTCTGATTTAAATTCCGCAAAAGTAAGGTAACGACGTAAGCGAAGTTCTAAAAATTTTTCAGGGAACTCATCAATTGAGCGGCGCATTGCGCAATAGCCTTCAAGGGTAGCAAGTTTTTCTGGTGCATATAATTCGCTAAGCGTTGCATGGTTTTCATCGTTAGCAAGTGTATCCAATAAGAATTTTTGTGCTAATTCTAAATTTTTCGGATCAAAACCTGAATGGGTATTAAAAATACCTGTTTTGGCATGATCAGCTAAGAATTTAGCACAACAAATATTGGCAATAATCATAGATTCTTCAATCATTTGATTTGCAATACGACGATATTCAACATGAATATTACGCACCGAGCCATCTTCGTTTAATTCAAATGAATAATCGCCAGACTCTTTGAATAATAACGCATGATTACGGCGCCATTCAATTCGAGCTAAGGTGAATTGGTGTAACCAATCAATTTGTTGCTTGGTTTCAGCATTTTCAGGTTGCCACGCATTTTCAATGTTTTCGAGATAGTCAGAAACATTGTCGTAAGCTAATTTTGCTTTGCTTTCTACCCATGCAGACACAAAACGAGGTTCAGCAATAATATTGCCCACTAAATCGGTTTCAATATAGCTGACTAACGCAGGGCGTTTTTCATTTGGCACAAGTGAGCATAGGTCATCTGACAATTCACGTGGCAACATTGGGATATTAAAGCCAGGCAAATAGTTGGTGAAGCAACGCTGACGAGCCGCTTTTTCAATATTTGAATTTTCTGGAATATAAGCGGTTGGATCGGCAATCGCTACCACTAAACGCCAGCCTATTTGAGCGCCATTTTGTTCGATTGGCTCAATAAATAGCGCATCGTCCATATCTTGCGTGCTAGGGCTATCAATAGTAGTAAAGTACAGCGAAGTCAGATCTTCACGTGTTAATTCATCATGTAATGCATAGTTTTTCTCGTTCGCAACAGGTTCGCGAGGCTGTTCGTGACGTGCAAGTGTTACCCACCAAGGTGCGAAATTATCATCCGCTTTACAGATAAATTGAGTAACTTGAGCGAATAGGAAACGATCATCGCGCAATGGGTGAGTTTTTAATTGCGCCACCACCCAGTCGCCATTTTCTAGTGATTCAGTTACTTTCTTATGGGTATTGGCTGGAATAATGTTTTTGATACTTGGGTGATCAACGGCTAGTTGTAATTTATTGTCTTTGTTAAAACGCACTTGTGCAATAAAGCGATCTAACATTGGTTCAAGTAAGCTATCAATTTCAACCTGTTCTTTATCACCTTCACGTTTCACTACTGCTTTTACTTTATCGCCGTGCATTACTTTTTTCATCTCGAATGGCGGAATGAAATAACTTTTCTTATCGCATTCTAAAAAGCCAAACGCTTTTTCTGACGCTTTGACCGTACCTTCCACATATTCTTTATTTGCCTCAATCTGCTGTTTTAATTGGGCAAGTAACGGGTTGTTTTGAAACATAAATTCTCTCTATAAAAATAAAAAAGGTGCAGGATAGTAATGCACCATAAGATTTTTTGAATTATAGCGGATTTTGTTTACAAGCGGTGCAATTTGCAAAAAAATTTGTAAATTTGCCCGCTTGTTATGGCTATTTTTCATATTTTATGCGAAAAGCAAACGATTAAATTGTTTATTCTGTGAACTGCTTCACATTATTTATAGGTTAATCGGTGTAGTATCAAGCCAATCCTTTTAATGCCATAAGATAAAGAATGGGAGCATATTATGAGAAATATGATGATTTATTCTCTAATCGCAAGTTTAGGTATCGGTATTGCAAATGCAAGTTTGGCGCAAGATAAAGTAGGAGTAACACTTTATCGCTACGACGATAACTTTATTTATTTGATGAAAGGAGAACTAGAAAAGCATGCTAATCAACAACAGCTTTCGTTATTAATGAATGATGCGCAAAATTCTCAATTTGTACAAAACAATCAAGTTGAAGCTTTACTTGAGCAAAAAGTGAAAGTGCTAGCGGTCAATTTAGTCGATCAAAATGCGTGGCGTACTGTGGTGGGCAAGGCAATTGATCGTAATGTGCCAATTATTCTATTTAATAAAGATCCAGGACGTCAGGCGTTAGAAAGTTACGATAATGTTTACTATGTCGGTACAGATGCAACTGAAATTGCCAAATTACAAGCTGAAATGGTAGTAAAACAGTGGAAAGCTAATCCCCAATATGATCTTAATAAAGATGGACAAATTCAATATGCAATTCTAAAAGGAGAAAATGGGCATCCCGATGCAGAGCTAAGAACCAGAGTGGTGGCTCAACACCTAGAACAACTTGTTACAGGTTCGCAAATGTTGGCATTGGAATCCGCACAATGGAGAACGGAGCTAGCAAAAGAAAAAGTCAGTGCATGGTTTGCTACACCACACAAAGAACAAATTGAAGTGATTATTGCCAATAATGATGCGATGGCAATTGGTGCGTCAGAAGCAACCGCAGCACAGGGTAAATTGATACCAATTTATGGCATTGATGGCATTCCAGCAGCGCTTAATTTAATTAAAATAGGCGCGCTTGCAGGTACAATTCAGAACGATTGGATTAGCCAAAGTAAAGCCATTATGGCATTTAGTGCTAATTTAGCCAAAGGTAAACCTGCGGATGTAGGAACTGAATGGCAATTAAAAGATCGTGTGCTAAGAGTGCCTTATAAAATGATTGAGAAAACCGATCTTAATTAACACCGATATAGACTTGGTCGGTTTGCAGAAAGTATGAAATTTAACCTCTCGTAGCAAGAGAAAAGGCGCTCGTCTGAACGCCTTTTTAACGATTGAAATTACGCTTGTTTTGCCATTTCAAATTCAATTAACATCATCAAAATATGAATCACTTTAATATGAATTTCTTGGGTACGATCTGCGTAGCGGAAGTGCGGAACACGGATTTCAACATCGGCAAGCCCCGCCATTTGACCACCATCTTTCCCCGTCATTGCAATTACTTTCATGCCTTTTTCTTTTGCAACTTTAATCGCATTCAATACGTTTTTAGAATTACCAGAGGTTGATAAGCCGAATAATACATCGCCTTTTTGACCAACTGCTTCTAAATAGCGAGAGAACACATATTCATAACCAAAATCGTTACTTACGCAACTTAAGTGGCTTACGTCAGAAATTGCAATTGCTGGATAGCCAGGGCGATTTTCACGGTAGCGACCTGTTAATTCCTCGGCAAAATGCATCGCATCGCAGTGCGATCCACCATTACCGCAAGATAACACTTTACCGCCTTGCTTAAAGCTGTTTGAGATTAATAGTGCTGCTTCTTGAATGAGTTTGATATTATTTTCATCATTCATGAATTTGTCGAGTAGGTCTGCAGCTTCTTGTAGTTCTGCTTTAATTTGTGCTAAGTACATAAAAAGTCCCTTATAAAATTGGTAAACATAATCGCCTACTTGGAGTGATGAACCACAGGGCGAAGTTCGCAAAAGTGTAGGGGATTGTGGCTGTAAAGTAAATAACAATGCGCTGAATTTTTCTAGGGGAATTGTAAACAAAAGTTTCCAAAATAGCTTTTTAAGAGTATGATTAGCGATAATTATTAGTCAATTCCAGTGAATACAAGGCGACTTTCTTATGCAGTTATTGATTGAATGTACAGAAAAACTAACGGTTGCAGAAACTTTAATGCATTTTGCAGCAAAACAAAATCAATCTATTCAAAATATCACTTTCACGGAATCAGGAATTCAAGCTAAATTCGATTTGTTGTCAGAAACGCAACAAATGCAAATTTTGGCTGAAATCCGACCGCTTGCAGCTGTGCAAAAAGTAGAATTTACTGAACACAGCACTGGTTTTGCACAGTTGATTGCTGAAAGTGACAATATGAAAGCAGTTGTTGCCCAAGCGAAAAAATTTGCATTATTAGATGCGCCATTATTAATCCAAGGGGAAACCGGCACGGGAAAAGATGTATTTGCCAAAGCTTGTCATGAGTTAAGTGATCGTCGTTCACATAAATTTATTGCTGTGAATTGCGCAGGACTTCCACCAGATGAAGCTGAAACGGAAATGTTTGGACATCGTGGTAGTGGTAAAGAAAATATTGGTTTTTTTGAATATGCTAATGGTGGCACGGTATTACTGGATTCTATTGCAGAATTATCGCTTGAAATGCAGGCAAAATTATTGCGTTTCTTAAATGATGGATCATTTCGCCGCGTCGGCGAAGATAAAGAAATTCATGTGGATGTGCGTGTTATTTGTACCTCTCAAAAAGCGCTTTCATTATTTGTTGCAGAAGGCAAAGTGCGTGAAGATTTATATCACCGCTTAAATGTGTTAACGCTAGATTTACCGCCATTACGAGAACGCCATGCTGATCTATCATTGCTTGCAGACCGATTTATTGCACAAATTAGCGAGCAGCTAGGCATTAGTAAGCTGGAATATGATGATGAATTTTTACAAGCGTTGAAGGCTTATCATTGGCCTGGTAACTTGCGTGAGTTATACAATGCTATTTATCGAGCTTGTACTTTAGCACATAGCTATCGTTTAGCCGTAAAAGATTTAAATTTACCTACTCATCAGCCAAAATCAGATGAATTTCAAATTTTGGATAATGGTGAGAGCTTGGAAGAATTGGTGAATAATTTTGAAGCGACTTTATTACGCAAATTTTATGCACAATATCCAAGTACTCGTAAACTAGCTCAACGTTTGGGGATTTCTCACACAGCAGTGGCAAATAAATTAAGAGCTTACGGAATTAGTAAATAGCAATGTATATCAAGATAAAACCTTTTATTGGCAAAGCGGTAAAATTTGGCGTAATTTTTACAATTTTGGGCTTAAATTCGACCGCTTTTTCTGCCCCTAGCATTCCAAAAGAATTGCGTAATGAAAGCCTAGTTTATTGCACGGGGGGGTTAGGTGCTTCTTTTAATCCGCAAAAAGCGGATATCGGGGCAAATATGAATGTCGTCACCGAGCAAATTTACGACAAATTATTTGAGTTTGACATTAAATCTAATTCACTAAAACCTGCATTAGCGGAGCATTTTACGATTAGCGAAGATGGTAAAGTGATTACGTTAAATTTGCGTCGTAAAGTTTCCTTTCATACAACTTCGTGGTTTACACCAACCCGTTATTTTAATGCGGAAGACGTCGTGTTTTCGCTTAACCGTATTATTGGTTATGTGGAAGAATTGCCTGCATTGGATTTTAACGAAGGTGGGCGCGCGCAGTTTCAGCAAAATCAATATTATGCTTACCAATTTAAAGCAAACTTAGCGCATTACCCATATTTTGAAAGTGTGGCGCTCAAAAATAAAATCAAAAAAATTACTGCACCAAATAACTATACGGTTCAGATTCATTTAATTGAAGCGGATAATTCAGTGCTGGCGCATTTAGCGAGCCAATATGCAGTGATTTTATCGAAAGAATATGCTTTACAATTAAATGCAGATGAAAACCTTGCGCAACTTGATTTATTACCGATTGGCACGGGCGTTTATCAGCTAAATGATTATGTCGCCAATGAATATATTCGATTAAAACCGCATAGCAAATATTGGGGTAAAAAAGCACAAATCCCGAATATGGTCGTAGATATGTCCACCAACAGTGCAGGACGTATTGCCAAATACTTAAACCGAGAGTGCGATGTAGTGGCATTGCCTGAACCAAGCCAACGTTCAGTTGTGCATAAAGATGAGGTTGTTGAGAATTTAGGCGCTAATTTGGCATTTTTAGCGTTTAACACGCAAAAAGCAAAAATGCAGGATCTGCAATTTAGACACAAAATTGCACAGGCAATTAACCGTAAACGTATCGCAGATATTTTGTTTTATGATGCAGCACAAGTAGCACAAAATGTGCTTCCTCCTACGTTGTATCCCATCAAAAATTATAATAGCTACCCATTTTCAGGAGCAGATTTGACAGGTAAAAAATCAGAGAAATCTGACCGCTTGCAACTGTGGGTGCTAGATGAAAATCGGGTTTACAATTTGCATCCACATAAAATGGCGGAGCTGATTCGTGCAGATTTAGCTAAAATTGGCATTGAGCTGGATATTAAACCTGTAAGCCGAGCTTATGTTGCGCAGTTTGCCGAGGCGGGGAAAGCAGATTACGATCTGATTTTAACAGGCTGGTTAGCAAATAATTTGGATCCAAATGCGTTTTTATCGCCAATTCTTGCTTGCCGTTCTAAAAATGAATTAACCAATTTAGCCAATTGGTGTAATCCAGAATTCGACCGCTTATTAGAATTGGCGAAGGGAAGCGAGTTAGCCTATGTTCGCCAGTTGTTATATCGCTTAGCGCAAAAGATTTTAGAGCAGCAATTACCCGTGTTGCCATTGGTGAATGGGAATCGAGTGTTGTTGGTTAATCCTCGAATTGAAAATGCGCAAGTTACGCCGTTCGGACAGGTTCGTTTGGCAGATTTAAAATTAAAGTATGAAGAGAAATAACCGTGTTATTAGCTTTAGTTAGACGCTTATTTTTAACCCTGATCACTTTGTTTATTTTAACCTTGATCAGCTACAACATTTTATTAAGAGATCCGCTGAATCACTTTTTGGATTTACAGGGAGTAGAGGCGTATGTCAGTTATGTTAGCGGGCTGATGCAAGGGGATTTTGGAATCAGTTATATTAGTGGCGAGGTAATTGCCGATCAAATTTTAAATGTATTTCCAGCGACCATTTCGTTATGTATAGCGGCCTCGGTTGTTTCATTAGTGCTTGGCTTGCCGTTAGGGTTGTTTTCAGCAGCATTTCGCGATCATTTTGCGGGTAAAGCGTTGGCAACGTTAGGGTCACTTAGTTTGGCTATGCCAGTGTTTTGGCTGGCGATTGTCGTACTTTATTATGCCTCGAGTAATCAATGGGCAATTGCCGCCGTGGGAGAATTACATCCGATTTATGAAATTTCTTCGGTGACTGGTTTTCGTCTATTGGATATTTTTTTAGCAGATTCGCCTTATAAATTGAAAATGATGCAAAGTGTGCTACATCATTTGGCGCTACCTGCGTTGATTTTATCTGTACCTGCTACTTTAGAAGTGATTCGTTTTACCCGTCAACGTGCGGAATATGTGATGAAGCAAAACTATATTAAAGTGGCACAAACCCGTGGTTGGTCTCCGTTTAAAATCTGGCGTACACATATTTTGCATAATACTTTGCCTGCATTGATTCCAATGAGTGCGCGTAATTTTACACTTGTGTTTGCTTTCTCAATGTTGATTGAAAATGTATTTAGCTGGGGCGGCATTGGCTTATGGCTAATTAATGCACTTTCAGCGCAAGACTATAATGCAATTTCAGCGGGCGTTGTGGCAATTGGTTTGTTTGTATTGCTAATGGATATGTTAGTTAGTTTGATTACGACGATATTAGACCCCTCGCAGAAAAAGGATTGGTATGTTAAATAGAGAAGAGCCAGAACAGTTTAGAGAATCGGATTATTTCAAACAATTTCTGTTTCAATTGCGTAAAGATAAATTAACGTTAACAAGTTTATACCTGTTTACCGCACTATTGTTGTTGGTTTTCTTTGGCTACTTAATTGCACCGTATCATGCGGATTCGCAATTTATTGGTGCAGAGCTCATGCCTCCATCTTGGGATGACAAGGGGCAAATTAGCCATTTTTTTGGAACGGATGATTTAGGGCGCGATATTTTCAGCCGTATGCTGTATGGCTTTTATTATACGGTGGGTTCTGCGCTGGTAATTACAGTTTCGATTGGCTTGATTGGTGGCATCATTGGCATACTGGCTGGCACAAGCCGTAAATCATTTTCTTTTATTGGGCATTTATTCGACACGTTCTTATTTATCCCGATTTTAATTATTGCGATTATTATTGCAACGTTGATGGATGCGAGTCTGATCAATGCGATGTTGGCAATTTCATTAGCTATGTTACCGCATTTTATCCATAAAATTTATCAAGCGACCGAACAAGAACTTAAACGCGAATATGTGATTACTTTACGTTTAGATGGGGCAACTCGTTGGGATTTGATTAAAGAAGTGGTATTGCCTAATTTAACTTCAGTTGCCGTAAAAGAGGCTACGCATATTTTTATGATTGCAGTGCTTGATATTAGCGCACTGAGTTTTATTGGACTTGGTGCTCAAAATCCAACGCCTGAATGGGGTGCAATGATTAAAGATTCATTGGAATTAATTTATTTAGCACCTTGGACAGTTATTTTGCCTGGAATGGCAATTATTTTGGTAATTTTAATTATTAGTATGCTAGGTAACGGTATCAGCCGTGTATTAGAAAAATATCGTTATTAGTTGGAATAGATTATGGCTTTATTAGATATTCGCCATTTAAGTATCGAAATTGATACACCAAATGGTCGAGTAAAAATGGTAGATAATATTAATCTCACTCTTGATGAGGGGGAAGTTTGCGGTTTAGTTGGCGAATCGGGTTCAGGTAAAAGTTTAATTGCAAAAGTTATTTGCGGTGTGATGAAAGATGAATGGATCGTAACTGCAGATCGCTTTCGCTTTAATGATGTGGAATTACTAAAACTTTCACCCGCACAACGCAGGAAAGTAGTGGGGGAGCAAATTTCAATGATTTTCCAAGACCCTCGTTCCAGTCTAGATCCAAGTCGCAGTATTGGTGAACAATTAACTCAAACGATTAATTTTAAAGGCAAATGGTGGCAATGGTTTGGTTGGAAAAAGAAAAAAGCGATTGAATTGTTACATCGCGTTGGGATTCGTGATCACAAGACTATTATGCAAAGTTATCCATTTGATATTACAGAGGGTGAAGCCCAAAAAGTGATTATCGCGATGGCAGTCGCAAATCAACCTCGCTTATTAGTGGCGGATGAACCTACTCACACGTTGGAACCAACCACTCAATTACAAATTTATCGTTTATTATCGAGTATGAATAAAAATCTCGGTACTTCAATTTTATTGGTTGCAAATGATATTCGTAGTATTCATAAATGGGTTGATTCATTTAATGTGCTGTATTGCGGACAAACCGTTGAAATCGGGAGTAAAGAAACGATTATGGAAGCGCCTTACCACCCTTATACTTCGGTATTATTGAATAGCATTCCAGACTTTTCACAACCGCTCGCATTTAAAAGTCATTTAAACACTTTAAAAGGCACGGTTCCGATGTTGCAAAATATGCCAATTGGCTGCCGTTTAGGTCCTCGTTGCCCGTTTGCTCAGAAAAAATGTATTCAAAAACCGCCATTACGTAAATTCAAACAACATGAATTCGCTTGCCATTTTCCAATCAATTTTAGGGAACAAAACTTCCTTAAAAAAGCGGAATTTGAACCCGTGGTGGTTAGCGAGAAAACCGATTAATAATACATCGCTAATTTATAATAGTGGTTCAAACCAAAAAGGGCGAAAGCCCTTTTTTTATTTTATGTATGTTCATTTAGGTGTCATTATTCCAAGTGCAAGCCCTGCTAACCCGAGTGATGAATTATTACAAAAACTCGCTAACATTTTTCTATAAATTCTGCCCAATAATGGTGGATAACATGATAAAATTCAATTTAATTCAATGTGTTATCTCAATAGAAATTAATCAAAAATGGAAAAACAACGACAAAAACAGTTGCAAAAATGGCTTCGAGGGCAACAAAAAATAATTAAAAAATGGATGTACCTCAATGTATTATTTGGGAGCTTAACCGCAGTTTTAGTGATTGGACAAATGGCTCTTTTGGCTTCGATGTTACATAAAATGATTATTGCGCACCAAAGCCCGAATACGTTTTTAACGGAACTAGGTCTGCTATTAGGGTGTTTTAGTGGGCGGGCATTACTCACTTGGCTAAGAGAACGTACAGGTTTTAAAGCAGGACAAATCCTTCGTTTGCATTTGCGTGAGCAAATTATGGCAAAGTTAGCAGAAATTGGGCCAATGGGCATTCAGCAAAAACCAGCAGGAAGCTGGGCGACATTGATGCTTGAGCAAGTTGAAAACCTACATAATTTCTATGCACGTTATTTACCGCAACAATTTTTATCGCTGTGCGTGCCGCTGATTATTTTGTGCTTTGTGTTTCCGATTAACTGGGCAGCAGGTTTGATTTTATTTATAACATTGCCATTATTGCCCGTGTTTATGGCACTGGCAGGTATTAAAGCCGTGGAGGCAAATCAGCGTAATATTGGCGTGCTTTCTCGTATTAGCGGTCAATTTTTAGATAAACTAAGAGGACTTGAAACCATTCGTTTATTTGGTCAGGCAGAAAAACAAACTGAACAAATTTATCAAAGTACCGAAGCGTTTCGTTTAAGTACGATGGATGTGTTGAAAATGGCATTTCTATCGTCTGCGGTATTGGAATTTTTTACTGCCATTTCGATTGCAGTAATGGCAGTGTATTTTGGTTTTATCTATTTAGGTGAATTAGACTTTGGCTATTACGGCACAGGCGTCAGTTTATTTATTGGCTTCTTCTGCTTAATGCTTGCGCCTGAATTTTATCAACCTCTACGTGAACTAGGTGTGTTTTACCACGATAAAGCGGCAGCGATTGGCGCAGCAGATGGTATTGAAGCCTTTTTAAATCAACCGATTACTCAAACACAAAACGATTTGCAAAAAGATCTGCAAAATCGACCGCTTGAGATTTTGGCAAACGACTGCGTGATCCTTTCACCACAAGGTAAAGCTTTAACCAAACCACTAAACTTTAGCCTTGCTTCTCGCCAACATATTGCATTGGTGGGGCAAAGTGGGGCAGGTAAAACATCGTTGATGAATATGTTATTAGGCTTTTTGCCTTATCAAGGCTCGGTAACGGTAAATGGCGTCGAATTACGAGAGCTAAATTTGGTGCAATATCGCCAAAAGCTAGCTTGGGTTGGGCAGAATCCACAATTGATTAAAGGCTCATTGCGTGAAAATATTTTATTAGGCAACCCTCATGCGAGCGAAGCGGAGTTAAAACAAGCATTGGCGTTATCAAAAGCGGATGAATTTGTGTATCGTTTGGGCTTGGACAGTCAGGTGCAAGATGCCAATGCGGGTATTTCTGGTGGTCAGGCACAACGTATTGCGATTGCGCGAGCATTATTGCGTGATTATGAATTGCTATTGCTAGATGAACCAACCGCTAGCTTAGATATGCAATCAGAGCAAGAAGTATTAAATGCACTACAACATTTAAGCCAAACGCAAACTACATTGATGATCACGCATCGCATTGAAGATCTTAAACAATGTGATGAAATTTGGGTGATGAAACAAGGCGAGATCGTACAAAAAGGAAGCTTTGAAGCACTCGAAAAAGAAGGTTATTTTGCAGAATTACAACAACACTAGGTGATACATGAAATCTATTTTTCCTTTTCTTTCTCTTTATCGCTCCCATTTAGGGCATTTGTTGCTTGGTGTTGTATTAGCGATTACCAGCTTAACGGCAAGTATTGGTTTATTAAGCCTATCAGGCTGGTTTTTATCGGCTTCGTTTTTAGCAGGATCGGCAATTATTTTTAATTTCTTTTACCCATCGTCTGGTGTACGAGGCTTAGCGATTGGGCGTACGATTTCTCGTTATTTTGAACGTTTGGTCACTCATGATGCAACATTTAGAGTATTGGCAAATTTACGTGTTAACGTGTTTCGTAAATTGATTCCGATTAGCCCAAGCGGTTTAAATCGCTTTAGAAATAGCGAATTGCTTAACCGTTTAGTCGCAGATGTTGATACGCTTGATACACTTTATTTAAATCTGATTTCGCCATTTGTGAGTGCAATCATGCTGATTGCGTTTATGGCAGTTGGTTTATCTTTTGTTTCGCCATTACTTGCGCTAGTGATTTGCGGATCGCTTAGTGGATTGCTATTAATTTTCCCTGCATTATTTTATCGTTTAGGACGCAAATCGGGTGAGAAAGTAGTACAAGCGCGAGCGAATTATCGTAGCCAATTTATTGAATGGATTCAAATGCACGCTGAATTTTTATTGTTTGGAGTGGTGCAACAAGCAAGCCGAAAACTCACTCAAACCGAAAATGAATGGCTAACGGCACAAAGTAAGGAAAGCCAATTAACAGGTTTATCTAATGCATTATTGATTTTTTCGAATGGGCTTTTATTGTGCGTGGTGATTTATCTTGCCTCAACCGCAATTAATCTGCCTTCAGCCGATTATCCAGAAGCACTGATTGCACTTGTGGTATTTTGTGTGATGGCATCAGGTGAGATTTTAATGCCAATTGGCTTAGCCTTTTTGCATTTAGGACAAGTAATTACGGCGGCAGAACGCCTAAATGAAATTACTGAACAGCAACCGTTAGTTGTATTTGGCACTAACGATAATTGGCAAAAAGTTGTAGAAAATCGACCGCTTGTCCAATTTGAGGCTGTGACGTTTAACTATCCAAATCGTCAGGAGCCCGTGTTACATACGATTTCGTTTGAGGTATTTGCGGGGCAGAAAGTGGCTATTTTAGGTAAAACGGGCAGTGGGAAAAGCACGATTTTCCAATTAATTAATCGTAATTACGCGCCAACAAGCGGTCAAATTTGTTTAAATTCTTGCAACATTGCTGATTATTCGGAAGTAACCTTGCGCCAGCACATAGTAACTTTAAGTCAGCGAGTACATATTTTTAACAGCAGCTTACGTGATAACTTGTTGTTGGGGAATCAACAGGCTACGGATACACAATTAGAACGTGTATTAGCACAAGTGGGGTTAGCTTATTTATTAGAGGAGCAAGGGCTAAATTTATGGCTAGGTGAGGGCGGTCGTCCGCTTTCTGGCGGTGAACAACGCCGTTTGGGCTTAGCACGTTTATTAGTAAGCAAAGCAGAATTAGTCTTGCTAGATGAGCCAACAGAAGGCTTAGATCGTGAAACCGAGCAACAAATTTTGACGCTTATTTTAAATCATTGTCAGGATAAAACCTTGTTGATGATTACACACCGCCTCCATGGATTGGATAAATTTGATAAAGTATATCGAATGGATAACGGGGCGTTTATAAACTAATTTTATCCTAGCTGGACAAGGGCGCAAACGGTTACGTTGGCGCCTTTATTAGTTTTATGAGATAAATTTATTTGCTTTTATTATTCAAAAATAAGCGAAAAAGTGTTATATTCAAGAACAATTTTCAGTTTGATTTTGCTTAATTATTTCATTTTATGTCTACCAATTATCACGATATTACTATTGCCTTTGCTGGTGTTTGCCAAGCGGTTAGTTTAGTTCAACAATTTGCACATCAAGGCAATGCAAATCGAGATGTTTTTAGCCACTCAATTAAAAGCTTATTAATCACTCAGCCAGAATCAGCATTGGCGGTATTCGGCAATCAAATTAGTCATTTAAAATCAGGTTTGGAAACCGCACAAGCACAAATGGGAAGCACAAACGGTAAATTAGATACCGAAATTGGGCGTTATTGGATTAACGTGCTTGCGTTAAGCCAAAAGTTAAATAAAAGCCCTGAAGCCAAAGCAAAATTAGCGGAGCGTTTACAACAAATTGAACGCCAATTACCACTCTATGAAAATGATATTATGGCAGATCAAATGATCGCTAATTTGGCTGCGATTTACAGTGATGTAATTAGCCCACTTGGTTCAAAAATTCATGTATTGGGTTTGCAAGACTATTTAGTACGCCCAGACATTCAACAAAAAATCCGAGCAAGTTTATTAGCGGGGATTCGCGCTGGTATTTTATGGCAACAAGTCGGCGGTAGTCGCTGGCAATTTTTATTTTCCCGTAAAAAGATTCTTAATCAAGCACAACAGTTTTATAAAAGTCTTTAAACACATTCTCCTTCATGGAGGATGGTGTTCCGAACCGTTATTTATTTGGAGAAAACAATGGAACTTACCGCTTTAACAGCATTATCCCCAATTGATGGCCGTTACCACGACAAAGCCATTGCGTTACGCCCAATTTTTAGTGAATTTGGCTTATTAAAATTCCGCGTAACAGTGGAAGTGCGTTGGTTACAAAAATTGGCTTCTCAGACACAAATTACAGAAGTTCCAGCCTTTTCTGAAAAAGCAAACGATTACTTAGATCAGATCGTGGCAAATTTCTCAATTGAAGATGCAAATCGTATTAAAACGATTGAACGTACCACTAACCACGATGTAAAAGCGGTGGAATATTTCTTAAAAGAAAAATGCGAAGCGTTGCCTGAATTGCAAGCGGTGAACGAATTTATTCATTTTGCTTGTACTTCGGAAGATATTAACAATACTTCACATGCTTTAATGTTAAAAACTGCTCGTGAAGAAGTGTTATTACCAGAATGGAAAAAAGTAATTGATGCTGTGGTAGAACTGGCAAAACGTTATCAACGTATTCCATTACTTTCTCGTACACACGGTCAGCCTGCAAGTCCAACCACTATTGGTAAAGAAATGGCAAACGTGGCATACCGTTTACAACGTCAATATAAACAACTCGAAAACTTAGAGATCCTCGCTAAAATCAATGGTGCAGTAGGTAACTACAACGCTCATTTATCTGCGTATCCTGATGTAGATTGGCACACTTTCAGCCAAGAGTTTATTGAATCGCTAGGCATTACTTGGAATCCGTACACAACCCAAATTGAACCGCATGACTACATTGCAGAGTTTTTTGATTGTGTTGCACGCTTTAATACAATTTTGATTGATTTTGATCGCGATATGTGGGGTTATATCGCATTAAATCACTTCAAACAACGCACTATTGCAGGTGAAATTGGTTCATCAACCATGCCGCATAAAGTGAATCCGATTGATTTTGAAAACTCAGAAGGTAATTTAGGTTTAGCCAATGCAGTGATGAATCACTTAGGTCAAAAATTACCGATTTCTCGTTGGCAACGTGACCTTACCGACTCAACTGTATTACGTAATTTAGGTGTTGGTTTAGGTTATTGTTTAATTGCTTATGCGGCAACTTTAAAAGGCGTAAGCAAATTAGAAGTAAATGAACAGCATTTACATGATGAGTTAAATCAAAACTGGGAAGTATTGGCAGAGCCGATCCAAACGGTAATGCGCCGTTACGGTATTGAAAAACCATACGAAAAACTTAAAGAACTCACGCGTGGTAAACGAGTAGATGCAGGTGCAATGCGTGAGTTTATTGAAAAACTGGAAATCCCAGAGTCAGAAAAAGAGCGTTTAAAAGAAATGACACCAGCAAGTTACATTGGTTATGCGGTAGAGCTTGTAGAAAAATTGTAAAATTCAGCTGAAAAATGACCGCTTACAAGCGGTCATTTTTGTTAAAAACTTTGCAGAAGGAATACGCAAATGAAACAATCTATTCGCCACAACAAAATTATTGAATTGGTTAATCAGCTCGGCTACATCAGTACGGAAGAACTAGTTACTCAATTAAATGTAAGTTCTCAAACGATCCGTCGAGATTTAAATGAATTAGCGGAAAAAAACCTTATTCGCCGTCACCATGGCGGAGCAGGTATGCCGTCGAATAGTGAGAATAGTGATTATACCGAGCGCAAGCAATTCTTCTCAGAGCAGAAAAATGCGATTGCACGCCATGTGGCGGCAATGATCCCAAATGGTGCTTCGCTCTTTTTAGATATCGGGACAACATCTGAAGCGGTGGCGTATGCATTGTTGTCCCACAAAAATTTACGGATTGTGACGAACAACCTAAACGCCGCATATATCTTAATGCAAAAAGAAGATTTCCATATTACAGTTGCAGGCGGTAATTTGCGTACTGACGGCGGTTTGATTGGCGAAGCCACTGTAAATTTTATTAGCCAGTTTCGTTTGGATTTTGGCATTTTAGGTATCAGCGCGATTGATAGTGACGGTTCAATGTTGGATTATGATTATCACGAAGTGCAAGTAAAACGTGCGTTAATGCAAAGTTCTCGCCAAGTTGTTTTGGTCACCGATCATTCAAAATTCAGCCGTAGTGCGATTGTGCGTTTAGGTGATATTGCAGAAGTAAATTATTTGTTTACAGATTTGCCATTACCGTTAGAATTGCAACAACGTTTAGTATCAACCAAAGTAGCAGTGCAAATCTGTGGTAATGAATGACAACATTTTTTCAACAACATTTTTCTCGGAATAAATGGTGGGCTTATGCGCAGTTAATGCGCTTTGACAAGCCAATCGGAACTTTACTTTTACTTCATCCAACCCTTTGGGCGTTATTTGCTGCGGCAGACGGAATACCACCGTTCTCGGTGTTAATTATTTTTGTGCTGGGAGTTATTGTGATGAGAGCTGCGGGCTGTGTGATTAATGATTACGCCGATCGCCATATTGATGGCGAAGTAAAGCGTACCTCACAGCGTCCGCTAGCAACAGGACGCGTTACCACCACAGAAGCAAAAATACTGTTTGCATTATTGATATGTATCGCATTTTTGTTGGATTTGTTACTCAATCAATATGCATTTTTGCTCTCTTTTGTGGCGGTGGCGTTAGCGATTATTTACCCTTTTATGAAACGTTTTACTCATTTACCGCAAGTGGTGTTAGGTATGGCGTTTGGCTGGGCTATTCCAATGGCATATGCTGCGGTGAGCGAATCGCTTCCACTGGAGTGTTGGCTACTGTTTTTTGCCAATATCTTTTGGACGGTGGCTTACGATACCCAATATGCAATGGTAGATCGTGCTGATGATCTGCGCATTGGAGTAAAATCCACAGCGATTTTATTTGCGCAATATGACAATAAAATCATCGCCTTATTGCAATTTATCGCATTAGTTCTGTTAGTTGTATTTGGTTGGGGTCGTGAATACCATTGGGGCTATTTTTTACTACTCGGTTTGAGTGCAACCTTATTTAGCTATCAATGCTGGCTCACTAAACAACGAGTAAGAGAACAATGTTTTAAGGCATTTTTAAATAATCATTATTTTGGTTTAGGGGTGTTTTTTGCAATTTTAGTTGGCATTTATATGTAGTTAAAACTGAATCACCAGCGGTTAACTTTTCTGAATTTTTTACTAGAAAAGTTAGCCGTTTTTTTGTGATACACATTCGCGACTTTACTTCGATTATTTCTTCTCATTTACAAATTTTTCCCGTTTTTTAACCGCTTGTTTTCAATACTTTTCTGCATTTTTCTGCTATAATTCTTACAATTTTTTGGCTTTAAATTTCTTGATAAGAAATTGAGCTTTTTTCATTTCATAAACTATAGGAATAACGAATGTCTGAACAAAATCAAACAAATAGTTATGATTCTTCGAGCATTAAAGTCTTACGTGGCTTAGATGCGGTACGTAAACGCCCTGGTATGTATATCGGTGATACCGATGACGGCACAGGTTTACACCATATGGTGTTTGAGGTTGTGGATAATGCAATTGATGAAGCGTTAGCAGGGCACTGTAAAGATATTATTGTAACCATCCATTCAGATAATTCAGTTTCTGTACAAGATGACGGTCGTGGTATTCCAGTGGGTATTCACCCAGAAGAGGGGGTATCGGCAGCGGAAGTAATTATGACAGTATTACACGCAGGCGGTAAATTTGATGATAACTCATATAAAGTATCGGGTGGTTTACATGGCGTGGGTGTATCGGTCGTAAATGCGCTTTCTTCAAAATTGCAATTAACGATTCGCCGTGAAGGTCATGTACACGAGCAATTTTATAGTTTAGGTGAGCCAGATGCACCATTGACGATCATTGGTGATACCGACAAAACAGGTACAATGGTACGCTTTTGGCCTAGTTTAGATATTTTCAAAAATAAAACTGAATTTGAATATAAGATTCTTTCTAAACGTTTGCGTGAGCTTTCATTTTTAAACTCAGGTGTATCAATCCGTTTAGTGGATGAGCGTGATGGCAAAGAAGAGCATTTCAAATATGAAGGTGGTATTAAAGCCTACGTTGAATATTTAAACGAAGGCAAAACCCATATTCATAATACGCCATTCTATCTTTCAACTGAGAAAGACGGCATTGGCGTAGAAGTTTCATTACAGTGGAACGACAGTTATAACGAAAACGTTTACTGCTTTACTAATAATATTCCGCAACGTGATGGCGGTACACACTTAGCGGGCTTCCGTGGTGCATTAACCCGTGCGTTAAAAAACTATATGGATAACAGCGGTGTGGTGAAAAAAGCGGACGCCAATATTGATGCTTCAGGTGATGACGCTCGTGAAGGTTTAGTGGCGGTGATTTCAGTGAAAGTGCCAGATCCGAAATTTTCATCACAAACTAAAGATAAATTAGTTTCTTCCGAAGTACGTGGTGCAGTGGAAAGCTCAATGAATGAAGCGCTAGCTGAATATTTAGCTGAAAACCCAGATGATGCGAAAAATATCGTGACTAAAATTATTGATGCAGCACGTGCGCGTGAAGCTGCTCGTAAAGCGCGTGAAATGACACGCCGTAAAGGAGCGTTAGATTTAGGCGGTTTACCAGGTAAATTAGCAGACTGCCAAGAAAAAGACCCTGCGTTATCTGAGCTTTACTTAGTGGAGGGGGACTCTGCAGGTGGTTCGGCAAAACAAGGTCGTGATCGTAAAAATCAAGCGATTTTGCCGTTAAAAGGTAAAATTTTAAACGTAGAAAAAGCCCGTTTCGACAAAATGCTTTCTTCACAAGAAGTCGCAACCTTAATTACTGCATTAGGTACGGGGATTGGTCGAGATGATTATAATATTGAAAAATTACGTTATCACAAAATCATTATCATGACCGATGCGGACGTAGATGGTGCGCATATTCGTACGTTATTATTGACCTTCTTCTATCGTCAAATGCCAGAATTGATCGAAAATGGCTATATTTATATTGCTCAACCACCTCTTTATAAAGTGAAAAAAGGTAAACAAGAGCGCTATATTCAAGATAACGATGAAATGTCTCAATATGAAATTGATATTGCGTTAGAAGGCGCTGGTTTGTATGTGAGTGCAGATGCTCCTGCGTTAAGTGGTATAGCTCTTGAGAATTTAATTGCACAATATAATGGCGTGCAAAAATTATTTGATCGTTTAAGCCGTCGTTACCCAGTTGCACTATTAAACGAGTTAATTTATAGCCCTGCGTTATCGGCTGAATTTGCAAAAGATCAAGCCAAAGTGACCGCTTGGAATAACGAATTTGTTGCGAAATTAATGGAAAAAGAAACGGGTGGTAGTTTCTATCGTAGTGAAGTATTGTTTAATACTGAACGTCAAGTGTATGAGCCAGAAATTGTGGTAACAACCCACGGCATGGATATTACTTATCGCTTTGATTTCAACTTTATCAATAGCAATGAATACGGCAAAATCACTGCATTAGGTAATGAATTGAATGATTTATTATCACCGACGGCTTATGTAATGCGTGGTGAGCGTCGCCAATCAGTAACCAGTTTTGCTGAAGCGTTAGATTGGTTAGTGCGTGAATCTCGTAAAGGTTTAACTATCCAACGTTATAAAGGATTAGGTGAGATGAACCCAGAGCAATTATGGGAAACTACGATGGATCCTGTTGCACGTAAGATGTTACAAGTAAATATCACAGATGCAATTGCAGCGGATAAATTATTTAGCACCTTAATGGGTGATGAAGTTGAACCTCGTCGAGACTTTATTGAAAGCAATGCGTTGTACGCACAGTTAGATATCTAATCTGAAACGATAAAACAAGGTGTAATGGATAAAATAGTTGCTGATCTGTCCATTACGCCGCAATTTTTTATCTTTCTCAATATTTAATATGATTATATTACTGTGCTAAAATGCCATCTATTTTCAAAAGTCAACAATTTTTATTGCTAATAAATTGACTTTGCAGCATTTTTTATTTGAAATTTGGACGGATAAAAACATGAATGTACAATCCAATTACCGCTACAGCCTCAAGGTTAATGGCGAGACGGAATTTGATGTAGTGAGTTTTGTGTTAAAAGAAGGGCTTTCACAGTTATTTCGTTTAGAATTAGAGCTGGCGAGTTTTAATCCAAGTCCTGCGTTTTCAACGATTTTGGATAACG
>NZ_CABFJY010000010.1 GCF_901687125.1 Actinobacillus vicugnae | reverse complement strand
TTAGCGACCTCACGAATACCCAAATCCTGTTCGGTCACTTGTTTGATAATGTTTAAACGAAATTGATAAGAATAAGACATAATCTGCACCTCAAATTAGGTGTCCAGGTTTTGGGGTGCAGATCACAAAGCGGTCAGATTTTGTTTGGAATTTGCTATCACGACGTTCATCAACGGTTTGAAAGCGAGGTTTATTTTCATTAAATTTTGGTTTCATTCTATCGTTCCTTAGGGAAAATTTGGGGTTATTATAGTTTATTCGCCTAGTAAAATATCGTTTTTTTGCAAAAAAATTTGAGAATCAGACCGCTTGTTATTCCTTTATTTGCTAAGTTTCTTTATAATTGTACGTCTTTTTATGTTCTTTAAAATCTGGTGGAATTATGAACCCAATGTTAAACATTGCTATTCGTGCTGCACGAAAAGCAGGCAATATTATTGCTAAAGGCTATGAGCAAGCCGCGAGTGAAATCGAAGTGGCTCAAAAAGGTACAAATGACTACGTAACTGCAATTGATAAAGCGGCTGAAGCTGCGATTATTGATGTGATCCGTAAATCTTATCCTGATCACGCAATTGTTGGTGAAGAGTCAGGTATTTTGACTGGCGAAAACGAAAATGTGCAATGGGTGATTGATCCATTAGATGGCACAACGAATTTCGTGAAACGCTTACCTCATTTTGCAGTTTCTATTGCGGTACGTGAAAATGGTCGTACAACGGTGGGTGTGGTCTACGATCCTATCCGTAACGAACTTTTCACTGCGGTACGTGGTGAAGGTGCAAAACTCAATGAATTCCGTTTGCGTGTAGATACAGAGCGTCGTGATTTAAACGGCACGGTACTTGCAACAGGTTTCCCTTTCAAAGCAGCTAAACATCGTCCAGCGCACTTAAATATGCTCGAAGGTTTAATGAATAACGGTGTGGCAGATTTCCGTCGTACAGGTTCTGCAGCACTGGATTTAGCCTATGTTGCGGCAAACCGTGTGGATGGTTTCTTTGAAATCGGTTTAAAACCATGGGATTGCGCAGCGGGCGATCTAATTGCACGTGAAGCAGGTGCAATTGTAACGAACTTCGTTGGTGGGACAGATTACTTAAAATCAGGTAATGTGGTGGCAGGTCAAGCTCGTGTAGTAAAAGAAATTTTAAATACGATCCAACCAACATTAACCGAAGATCTTAAAAACTAATTTAAACCATAGATAACACGAACAAGGTAAAACAAGCGGTCAAATTTTTCGTTGGTTTTGCAAGGTTCGTGTTAATCCGTGTTATTCGTGGTTAAATTCAAAGAAAACACTATGCAAAACAAATATCCTCTGTTAAGCCAAATCAATTCTCCAGAAGATTTGCGTTTGCTCTCAAAAGAGCAATTACAACCTGTAGCGGATGAGCTTCGTGCTTATTTACTTGAATCGGTTAGCCAAACAAGCGGTCATTTAGCCTCTGGTTTGGGGGTGGTGGAGCTTACAGTGGCTTTGCATTATGTTTATCAAACCCCTTTCGATCAACTGATTTGGGACGTTGGTCACCAAGCTTATCCTCATAAAATTCTTACTGGTCGTCGTGACCAAATGCACACTATTCGCCAGAAGAATGGGATTCACCCTTTCCCTTGGCGTGGAGAAAGTTTGTATGATGTGCTAAGTGTTGGGCACTCTTCAACGTCCATCAGTGCAGGTGTTGGTATTGCGGTTGCGGCAGAAAAAGAAAACGCAGGACGTAAAACCGTTTGTGTTATTGGGGATGGCGCGATTACTGCAGGTATGGCATTTGAAGCGATGAACCATGCAGGTGCGTTACATACAGATATGCTAGTTATTTTAAATGATAACGAAATGTCGATTTCCGAAAATGTTGGTGCGCTGAATAACCATTTAGCACGAATTTTTTCGGGCTCAATTTATACGACTGTGCGTGACGGCAGTAAAAAAGTGCTAGATAAAGTGCCGACTATTAAAAACTTTATGAAGAAAAGTGAAGAGCATATGAAGGGGGTGATTTCGCCTGAAAGCACTTTATTTGAGGAGCTTGGATTTAACTATATCGGCCCAATTGACGGTCATAATATTGATGAATTGCTTAAAACGCTCAGCAATATGCGTGAGTTAAAAGGCCCGCAGTTCTTACATGTTCGTACCAAAAAAGGCAAAGGTTATGAACCAGCGGAAAATGATCCGATTGGTTATCATGGCGTGCCTAAATTTGATCCCACTTGCGGACAATTGCCCAAAGTAAAAGCGATTCCAACCTACTCAGATATTTTTGGGCAATGGCTATGCGAAATGGCGCAACAGGACAGTAAAGTGATTGGTATTACGCCTGCAATGCGTGAAGGTTCGGGAATGGTTGAGTTCTCTAAGCGTTTTCCACAGCAATATTTTGATGTGGCGATTGCGGAACAGCACGCAGTCACTTTTGGTGCAGGGCTGGCGATTGCAGGTTATAAACCTGTAGTAGCGATTTATTCAAGCTTCTTACAACGTGCTTATGATCAGCTGATTCACGATGTGGCAATCCAAAATTTACCTGTAATTTTTGCAATTGACCGTGCGGGAATTGTTGGAGCAGATGGACAAACCCATCAAGGTGCGTTTGATGTGAGCTTTATGCGTTGCATTCCGAATATGACCATTATGTGTCCATCGGATGAAAATGAAATGCGTCAAATGCTTTATACCGCTTATCATACCAATGCGCCGACTGCTGTGCGTTACCCAAGAGGCAATGCACAGGGTGTGCCATTAGAGCCTATGCAAGTTCTTGAGCTTGGTAAAGCTAAGCCGATTCGCCAAGGGCAAAAAGTGGCGATTCTGAACTTTGGGCCATTGCTCAATAAAGCCAAAATTGTGGCGGAAAAATATGACTATACGTTGGTCGATATGCGCTTTGTGAAGCCACTTGATGAACAATTAGTGTCTGAATTAGCGGACTCTCATCAGTTATTGGTGACCTTAGAAGAGAATGCGATTCAGGGCGGGGCGGGCAGTTTCGTGAATGAATATTTGCAAAAAATTGGTAAAATTCGACCGCTTGTGATGCTCGGTATTCCAGATTTCTTTGTACCACAAGCGACTCAAGCTGAAAGTTATGCAGATTTAGGTTTAGATGCAGCAGGCATTGAACAAAGAATCCAAGCAGTAGTAAATTTATAAAGAAAAACGTATCTTGTGATCTGTGCCCCAAAAGTTGGACTAATTGCTAACGGATTAAGGTGCAGATTTTTTTATGGCTAAAAACAGCCAACATTTCAAATAACTGGTGGGCAGTTTTTATTTTGCCCCCACGAAAATCTTGCTCTAAGACCTTGCTATTTTAGGCTAACTGACAAAATCGTTAGCCGTTAAATAGTTCAATTGTTGTTAAAATATTTCCCCTTTTTCGATGTGTACTACACTATCTCATTGATTTTTAGCAGGTTTTGCAGCCATTTTGTCTAAAATGCTGTTTTAGTCTTTATAATCTTCTTTGCTGAGATCATATTTTTTCATACGTAAATATAGTTTTTTACGCGGAATCTGTAGATATTCAGCAACGTCATTGATACGCCCTTGAAAACGCTCTAACACATCGGTGATCACGGTTTTTTCATACTCTTCAATTAATGAATCCAACGAGAGTTCCCCCTGATGCTCTGGTATGAAATGTAAATTATCATTCTGAACAGTAACCCCCACCGCATAGAGTTCAGCAGTATGAATCAATTGACTAATATTCCCTAACCATTGTTGGGATAGCAGTTGTTTTAAGAAAGCCTCTGTTACTGTTGGTTTTTTCTTTTTCAGCTTTTGGCAAGTTAACGCTAAATAATGACGAAACAACGGCTCAATATCTGATGGGCGTTGTGCCAGAGGAATACATTCAATCTGCGTGAGGTTGAAAGCATAAAATAATTCGGGCAATAAGCTATATTCGGATAACAATTGTTGTGGCGAATATTGGCTGATTGCAATTACACGATTTTGTTGATTTTGCTGAATAAATTGTGCCAACAATTTTTGCGCGGATTTGGTTAGATATTCAATATTTTTTAAAATAATGACCGCATTTTTTAAATGAGAAACCTGACTTTGTAATATTTCGCTATCCTCCGCATCTAACAATTCAAGAAAATATTTTTGCTCAAAACGTGATTTTGCTAATTTATATAAATAGTTAGCCGCCAAGGTTCTGCCTGTGCCAATTTCTCCGAAAATAAAAATTGGTAAATTGGTTTCGGATAATTGTTGCAAGCGTTTGCGTTTCGTTTTAATCCAATGGCTTTGCCCGATAAAATACATTTTGAGTTCATTCTGTTGCCATAATTGCGTAGCTAACTGGTTTTTTCGTTGCTCACAGGCTTGTGCTACTTGTTGTAATAATTGTTCTGGCTTCACAGGCTTTTCAATAAAATAGAAAGCACCTTTTTTCATCGCTTCAATAGCCATTGGCACATCACCATGTCCAGTAATTAAAATAACTGGTAAATGCTTATCTCTGGCATGAATTTGTTCAAGCAATTCCCAACCTGACATTTGAGGCATATAAATATCGCTCACTACGATGCCTTGCCAGTTTTCATTAATCTGTGCTAACGCTGAAATTGGATTATTTACCGCAATGGTGCGATAACCCTCTAGCTCTAACAAGGACTGATAGGCTTGTAATACATCTTGATCATCATCAATTAATAAGACGGTATTGTTATAATTCATATTTTATTCCTAATAAATGTGATTCACAGTACGGAAATTCTAAAATAATCACCGCACTTTTATGTAAGCTAGAGGCGATATAAAGATTGCCGTTAAATTGTTGCATAATACGTTGACAAATGGTTAAACCGAGGCCTAACCCGACTTCTTTATTACTATAAAAAGGTTGTAATAATTTATCTGCATTTTCAATCTGCCAACCTTCACCATTGTCTTCAATATAAACATATGTTTTATATTGACGAGAATGAATGCGAATCTGAATATGAGCTTGTGTTTTGCACGCCTCAAGCGCATTACTCAATAGATTGACAAAAATCTGCTCTAACAAAATGGTATTACCTTTCACCACGGCTTCATTTTCAACCGATAACTGCGCTTGGACTGGTTGATGATGTAATTCCAGCAATTCCCATGCGGCATTAATTGCTTGTCTAAGAGAAATAGGCTGTAGTGGCTCTTGCAGCGTATGGCGTTTAGTAAATTGGCGTAATCCTTTCACGATATGTGCAATACGCCCTACCAATTTATTGATTTTATCGGTATAAGTTTCAGCTTGTGGTAGATTATTTGTCTGTAAACTCTTTTTCAGACTGAATAAATAAATTGCCATTGCATTCAATGGCTGATTAATTTCATGAGCAAGGCTCGTCATTGTTTGCCCTACTACTGCTAATTTAGCGGCTTGAATTAATTCATTCTGCGTATCACGTAAATTTTGTTCAATAATACGGCGTTCTTTAATCATTTCCGTATGGTGTTTCAGCAGTTGATTAATTTCTGCAATTTCGTCATTACCCGAGACCTGAATCGGCAATTCTTCTTTCCCTTTATTGAGTAACTTTACGGCTTCAATTAAGTTTTCAAAGCGCTTGGTGAGATGTCCTTGCAGATAAAAATGAGTAAAATACCAAATAAAAATCAATGCTATCAACAAAGTTGCCACAATAATGAAACCGCTAATCTGCGTTTGTTGTTTCATATTCTGATTAAGGGTGGACAAATATTCATTCGTTTTTACCAGAATGCCTTCCGTAATCTTTCGTGTCGATTGAAAAATCTTCGCTTGTTGCTGACTAATTTCTATTGCTGATAGTTGAAATTGATGAATGTTTGCCACTAAAACATCTAAATCTTGGTACGGGGCAATTATATTTACCAACATTTCCACCATTTGTTGTAAAGTAGTGATACTCGGATTGTTAGTTTGTAAGGGAGCGCTACGCTGTAAATTTATGACCAACTCTTTCAATGTTTGATATTTCAGCAAAATATCTTGTTGATCCAATCCGTACAAAAATTGTGAAATCTCAGTTTTAATATTATCTTCAGTATGTTTAAGCTGGGCAATAGCTTGCAATTCACTTTGCAAATTAAAGGCTTCTGTACTGGATTGATAATGAGAAACAGGCTGTTTAGATAAATTAATTTGTTGCCAATTTAATTCCTGCCCTAATGCGACAATTTCATTATTAAAGTCATCATGCAACCATTGTAACTTAGTCGCTAATTCTTGTTTTTTTTGCTCAATATGAAAACTTTGATTTAAATGGGTATGAATTTTTACAATCAATGCCTTTAAATCGGCGATATTCTGCAAAATCCGTCCTTCATCATGCACATCATCAGACAATACCAAAGCGTCTTGCTCAATTTGTTCTAACTGTCCGTTGAGCTGTTTAAACATTGTCTGGCGGCTCATATTATTCTTCACCGCAGCAAAGCGATCTAATTCATTAAGAAAGGTGGCAACATTATCTTCCAATTTCAATGCAAGGCGAGTTTTTGGAAAATAATCGTCTAAAATATAATTCACTTGTTTATGTTGCTGATACCAAGAAAAAAGGCTCACTATACCTAAAATTACACTCAGCATCAGGCTCATTGCAAAGGCATTTTTCAACACCTGTGTAATGGTTGTTTTTTTCATTTTTTCCAGTTGCATGAAATAACCTTATTATTCTTCGAGGGCGAGTAAGACTTTATTGATCTGCCCTTGAAAGAATTCTGTCCATTTTCGTTCCTGCATTAAGGCAAAGGCTCTATCATTTTTAAATTGTGTTAAAAAATGTTTTTCATTAGCCTGTGCTTCTGTTAATGGCATTGCTGTTAGCTGTTCACGAAGTGCAGTTAATTTTTTGCCTATTTTTTTCTCTTTTTCATTTAGAGCATTCCAAGCTTCTTTGAGTTGAGCTAAACGAAAGGTAATTGCCACATCAAAGAGCTTTTTTACTAAATATTCACGCGCCAATAGGCGATCATAATCCAGTAAAGGTTCATTTATTAATTTTTGTTGTTCTGCATATAAAGAATCTTTAACATCTAAAGGGTTAAAGGGATATTTGGCAAAATTATGTGCCGCTACCAGTTGCTGTCCTTGGTTTGATAATAAGAAGCTAATAAATACTATCGCTTCTTCAATATGCTTACTATTACGATGAATAGCTACAAAAGTAGGGGAAGCAATAGAATGTGGGAAGTACACAAACCCAACATCTGAATGGCTAGGTGAATTAAGCGCATAGGTGTCAATGCTTACCCCTGCAACCGCTAAACCAGCTTTAACTTTATCGGCAACATTAAAGCTACGCGAAGAAATCAAAGATAAGTTACTAGAGAGGGTCAAAAAATCATGCCAACCTTGTATCCAACCTCGTTGTTGTAGCAACATTTCCAACATAATATGATTTGAACCAGAGCGTGAAGGCGAACTCACTAATACACTATTAAAGTAATTGCTATGTAACAGACTATCCCAATCTGTTGGTACGGGCAGATGACGTTCCTTCAGTAAGGTTTTATTATAAAAAATACCATAGCCAGAGAACGCTACCGCTGTGGTAGTTTGTCTTAATTGATGAGGCACCCATTTATCATGTTGTTGCAGGGAGTCGGGTAATAAGAATAAAACCTGTTGCTGTTGTAGCTGTTGAAACAAAAAAGGTGACGAACTTAGTACCAAATCCACGCCCTCTATATTGGGTTGCGTTAACAAGCGCTCTAATGAATTCACAGTACGGTTAATTAAACGAATATTTTGTTCTGGATAAATTTCTTTCCATTCTTTTTGAATATAATCCATAGTTTCTGGTGCAAAGGACGTTGCGATGACCAAGCCTTTAGCTTGTGCCTGAATCGTAAGCAACAATACGAATAACAGGCTTAAATAGCCGATAAATTTGTTCATTTTTATATCCATTTTTGTGATTTAGGTCACAAAATTAAAAAAATTTTTTTTATTCACATTCTACAAAGGGGTGAATTTTATCTCAATTTTCTCCCAGCGTATAAAAACATCATTGCATTCAATTATTTTGAGTTATTTTTGACACACAAAAAAACTCAAAAAGGTCAATTTTGACTTAAATTTCAATGTATTGCCTTTTGTTTCAGACATATTAACATATCGCCCAATTTCTTGAACGAGAAATAAAAATTTCCTATTTTTTATTATTAAAGGTATTACATTATGATTTCATTTTTAGCATCAAAGCCGGGTAAACCAGTACCAGAAACGGAACAATTTGAACGCTATAATCGTTTAAGATGGCATGCTCTTTTCGGCATTTTCATCGGTTACGCTGCATATTACATTTTGCGTAATAACTTCTTACTTTCTTCACCAGAGCTAATCAGCGAATTCGGTTTCACCAAAAAAGACATAGGCTTTATTTCTGGCACAATGTTAGTCGTGTACGGTCTAAGTAAAGGCTTTATGTCTGCTTTTGCTGATAAATCTAACCCAAAACATTTTATGATTTTCGGTTTAATGATGTCAGCGGCAGTAAATTTCATGATGGGCTTTAGCGCATCATTTTGGGTGTTTTTATTTCTTTGCATTCTGAATGGTATTTTCCAAGGTATGGGTGCAGGTCCTGCTTATGTGGTATTGGCAAGCTGGTTTCCTCGTAAATCTCGTGGTATCACCACCGCAATGTTTAATATCTCACATAATGTAGGGGGCGGCTTAGTGGCGCCAATCGCTGGCGCAAGTATTGCATGGTTAGGTACAGAACATTGGCAAGCAGCACATTTTATTGTACCAGTGATATTAGCCACTATCGTTGCTATCCTAGTGTATGTCGTTGGTAAAGGCCGTACTTATAATGAAGGTTTACCGCCAACAAGTAAAATATTAGGCACAGAACAAGAAGAGTTGATCGTTACTAAAGAAGAGAATGTAAACCTTACGACATGGGAAATCTTCCGCAATTATATTGTGAAGGATATCAATGTATGGTTTGTATCATTCATCGATGTATTTACTTATATGATCCGTTTCGGTGTGTTAACTTGGTTACCACTTTACTTATTAGAAACTAAAGGTTTCTCAAAAGGTCAAATGGCAACTGCATTTGCTATCTTTGAATGGGCAGCAATTCCTTCAACATTATTGGCTGGTTGGTTAACAGATACCTATTTCAAAGGTCGTCGTATGCCACTTGCAATCATTACTTTAATTGGCGTAGGTGCAGCAATGTTCGCTTATTGGGGAGGACAAGATCTCTTAACCGTCACCATTGGTGCAGGAATTATCGGTTGTTTGATTTATGTGCCAATGTTCTTATCATCGTTACAAACTATCGAGTTAGTGCCATCATTTGCCGCAGGCTCAGCAACGGGGTTACGTGGTTTACTCAGTTATATTTTAGGTAGTTTTTCTGGCACTGCATTATTTGGTATTTTGGCAGAACGCTTTGGTTGGGACGCAGGTTTCTACCTCTTGTTATTCGCAGTATGCGGTTGTATCTTCTGCTGTTATATGACTCATTTAGGTGTGTTACGTTTAGAAAAGAAAAAATTAGCACAAGCAACAAATAACTAATATAAAAACAAAAGTGTGGTGAAATTTGCCCTACCCCCAATAGTTAGTCTAATTTTTGGGGGTAGAGCATTGTTAAAAATGAGTTTTTTTACTATTTTCGGTTATCGTTTGCTTGTTGGAGCAAAATTCGACTTTCTTTTAAAAATTGTTCCGAATAATCGCCAAACCAATGATGCACTTCTTCAAATGCTTGGATAAAGCCTGCTTTATCATTGTTTTTAAAGAATTCTAAACTGGTTTCAAAGGTCTGTTTTAGCGATTCTATCACTGCTAAATTTTCTGGTTTATCCGAAATAATATCCGCATATAATCCGCCGTCTTGGGCAAATAGACGCCCGATCATTGCTAGTTCTAAACGGTAAATCGGTGAGGACAGCGCAAGGAGCTGTGGTAATTTTACTGGTTGGCGGGATAAATGCAGACCGAAGGTAAAAGTAGAGAAGTGGCGCAATGCTTGGATATAAGTCATCGCATGATCATGTTCATGTGCATCAATTACCTCAATTTTCGCTCCCCAGATTTTTATTTGTTCAATCAACCATTCATATTTTTCTGCATAGCGTCCGTGGCAACAAGCGACCAATTGCTTTGCCATTGAAGCGATATCTGGTCCAAACATCGGATGTAGACCAACAACTGCACCACTATGAACTTCCAACATTTTTTCTAATGGTTGCGCTTTAACAGAAGTTAAATCGGCTAAAATCATATTTTCCGTTAAAAAGGGTTGTAAGCGTTCGATCGTTTCTAAGGTTTTGATAATCGGTACACAAACAATCACTAAATCACTGCCATTAATAATTCGTTCTGCGTTATCCCAATCTTTGCTACCTAACGCTTCGACTTGGTAACCAGAAAGGCTAAGAAAACGTGCAAATAAACCGCCTAATTTGCCTTTACCACCGACGATGACAATTTTTTTGATATTCGGATTGGTTGTTTTAAAGCCATGCTTATTTTCATTTGCATAAGATTCACGCATGACTCGTCTTAAAACGTCTTCAATTAAATCTGCAGGGATACCCTGTTTTTCGGCTTCTTGACGGCGAGCAGCAATCATCGCACTTTCACGATCTGGCGCGTACACAGGAATACCATGTTCTGATTTAACTTTACCAACTTCGGCAACTAATTTTAGACGTTCCGCAAATAATTGAATGAGTTGCTGATCAACATGGTCAATTTTTTCTCGTAAAGGAGTGAGTGGGTTCATTGTTTTCCCTTTATGTGGCTAGAAAATTGGAATAAATAAGCGGTCAAATTTTTGCAAAAATTTGCAAGTTTTTTACCGCTTATTTGTATGTATGACTTGTATGATTATTGTCTTAATTTTTCTGCAAAATTCGTTAAAACTTCTTCTGTCGTTTGCCAATCAATACAAGCATCGGTAATTGAGACACCGTATTGCATTTGGCTGAATGGCTGTTCAGAAGATTGGTTACCTGCATTTAAATGGCTTTCGATCATTAAACCGATAATTGAAGTATTACCTTCTAACAATTGTGCTAAGGCATTTTCTGCAACAAGCGGTTGGCGACGGTAATCTTTATTGGAGTTGCCGTGGCTACAGTCAATCATAATTGCTTCAGGTAAGCCTGCCTTACGTAATGCAAGTTCACATTCTTCTACATATTGTTTTTCGAAGTTTGGCGTTTTACCGCCACGCAAAATAACGTGACCATCAGGATTACCTTTGGTATGTAATAAGTTTACTTGACCTTTTTGGTTGATACCGATAAAACTATGACCTTGTGCTGCAGATTGCATTGCATTAATTGCTATCGCTAAGCCACCGTCCGTACCATTTTTAAAACCAACTGCCATAGATAAGCCCGAAGCCAATTCACGGTGAGTTTGTGATTCTGTGGTGCGAGCGCCAATCGCCGACCAGCTGAATAAATCAGCGAGGTATTGTGGGGTCATAGGATCGAGCGCTTCAGTGGCAAGGGGTAAACCAAGTTCTGAGAGTTGTAAACATAATTTACGTCCAACACGTAAACCCGTTTCTACATCAAAAGTACCGTCAATTTTAGGATCGTTAATTAAACCTTTCCAGCCTACAGTTGTACGAGGTTTTTCAAAATAAACACGCATTACAATGTAAAGTTTATCTGACACACGATCTGCTAATGCTTTCAGTTTTTTACCGTATTCAAGTGCAGCCACAGAATCGTGAATAGAGCAAGGACCAATCACAATCAGTTTACGAGCATCACGTTTATGAATAATGTCTGAAATCTCGCGGCGTGATGTTTCAATTTGTTTACGTAAATGCTCAGGCAACGGAAATTCAGCTTTAAGTTCAGCAGGGGTGAGTAAAACTTTCTCATCGCAAATATTTACATTGTGTAAGCTATCTTGATTCACTACAGTGTTCATTTTTGTTTCCTTGTTCTGTAAAATTTTTAGTACAGTGATACTCTACAACTTAACACTTAGCGTTTCAACTATTTTTTTCTTTACTTGTTCAACACTAATACGTGCCATTAATTTTTCCGCCGATTTACTTTTAGCTTTCGTTGCCCAAGGTAATTCATGCCACGGCTTAGCGTAATAATCCAAGATCGCTTGGTCATAAACAGATATTACGTTGTGTTGATCATTATAAGGTGCAGTCCTACGTGGATTATGTATCGCATATAAACCAATGACAGGAGTAGCTTGAGTGGTAGCAATATGCGCAGCACCTGTGTCTGGGGCTATTACTAAATCTACTTGTTTTATCACGGCTGCAAGTTGTTTTAAGCTAGTTTTTCCCGCGATATTGATGCAATTAGGCGCAAGTTGTTGAATTTTTTGTGCTGTTTCCATTTCATAAGCTGCTGGTGAACCCGCAATAATTACATTCACATTACGATCTATAAGCCATTGGGCAATTTCTGCATTAGCCTCTAAGCTCCAATCTTTTTCTGGTTTACTTGAGCAAGGTGAGATCAGCACATTCTTTTTCGTTTTATCAATAAAGGTCGTAGCGTAATCAAGATCGGATTGGCTTAATGGCAATTCCCAACGAGGGGTTAAATCTGTTACGCCAATCGCTTTGGCGAACATCATTTGTCCATCGAGTACATGGGGAGAAGACGTTATTTCCACTTTGGCATTGGTAAATAACCACTGTGCTTCACGCGCTCGATCTCTATTAAAGCCAATTTTTTTGTGTGCTTTAATACCGAGAGAAATCATTGAGGCGCGAAATGCGGTTTGCATATTTAGTAAAAAATCAAACCGCTTACCAGCGAGCTGTTTCCAGAGTGTAAAGATTCCTTTCCAACCTGTTTTTTTATCATAAGTAATTAATTCTACATTAGCTAAACCTTGCATTAGGTTTGCCTCAGTTTTTCCGATAACCCAACTGATATGTGCATCGGGATACTGGCGTTGAATAGCTTGAACCACCGCAAGGGTATGACATACATCTCCAATTGCGGAAAGGCGTAAAACACAGATATTAAGCGGTCGTTTTTTCATTAAAATTTACGATCTTTAAAGTAATAAATTTTGTCTTGTTCATTAATTTGGCGTAGCACTTTGCAAGGGTTGCCAACGGCAATGCAGTTATCAGGAATATCTTTAGTAACGACGCTACCCGCGCCAATCACGACGTTATTGCCGATTGTTACATTAGGCATAACCACAGTATTTCCACCAATCCAAACATTATTGCCAATTACAATAGGCAACGCGAATTCAGTGCCAGAGTTACGGCATTCGGCATCAATTGGATGAGCTGCGGTAAAGAGTGAAACATTCGGTGCAAGCATTACGTTATCGCCAATCGTAATTAAAGCACAATCAAGCATAGTACAGTTGTAATTTGAGTAAAAATTTTTACCTAGCTTAATGTTATAGCCATAATCACAACGAAATGGTAATTCGATATAAAAATCAGTTTGGCTAGAATGGAATAATTGATTAAACAACGCCATTTTTTCGGCTTGCTGTGATGGCGGAAGCTGGTTGAGCTGGAAGGTAATTTCTCGAGCGATTGCTCTATTTTGCTCTAATTGCGGATCGGCAGGGTTATATAAATTGCCTGAAAGCATTTTTTCTTGTTCAGTCATGGAAGTATCCCTTGGTTTTTGATAGTAAAAACCCACGCTGAAACGTGGGTTTATTTTATTCAGTGAATGAATTATTCAACTTTTAAGATACGGCAAGTGTTTGTGCCACCTTCTTTTAATTCATCACCGTGTGTTAATAATACTAAGTCACCAGACATTAAGTAACCTTTCTCTTTTAATAATGTGATTGCTTTTTTCGCACCATCAATTGTACGGCTTTCTTCATCGTAAAATACAGGTGTAACACCACGGTAAAGTGCAGAAAGATTTAATGCTTTTTGATTACGAGATAATGCGTAAATTGGTAAGCCCGAGCTAATGCGGCTCATTAATTTCGCTGTTTCACCTGAGTGAGTTAAAGCAATAATTGCAGAAACACCTTCTAAGTGGTTTGCCGTATACATTGCAGACATTGCAACAGCTTCGTCAATGGTTGTGAATGAACCTTCCATACGGTGGCGAGAAATATTAATGCTAGGCATTGTTTCAGCACCTAAACACACTTCAGCCATTGATTTAACTGTTTCTACTGGGTAGTCACCGTTTGCGGTTTCACCAGAAAGCATTACTGCATCAGTACCATCTAATACTGCGTTTGCAACGTCCATAACCTCTGCACGCGTTGGCATTGGTTTCTTAATCATTGATTCCATCATTTGTGTTGCAGTAATAACTACACGGTTTAATTTACGTGAACGACGGATTAAACGTTTTTGTACGCCAACCAGTGCTGCATCACCGATTTCAACACCTAAGTCACCACGAGCAACCATGATTACGTCCGCACCTAAAATGATGTCATCCATTGCTTCTTCAGTTGCAACAGTTTCAGCACGTTCTACTTTTGCAACGATTTTCGCATTTAAGCCCGCTTCTTGCGCTAATTGACGTGCGTAATGTAAGTCTGCGCTTGATTGTGGGAATGATACCGCAAGGTAATCAACACCGATTTTCGCTGCTAATTTGATATCTTCTTTATCTTTATCAGTTAATGCAGGTGCAGATAAACCACCGCCTAATTTGTTGATACCTTTATTGTTTGATAATGGGCCGCCAACCGTTACTTCTGTGTGAACTTTTACGCCATCAACAGAAAGTACTTTTAATTGTACGTTACCATCGTCTAATAAAAGAATATCGCCTGGTACTACATCGTTTGGTAGGTTTTTATAGTCTAAACCAACCGCATCTTGATGACCTTCACCACGAGGTAAGTCAGCATCTAAAGTGAATTTGTCACCGATGTTTAAGAAAATTTTACCGTCTTTGAAAGTTGATACACGGATTTTAGGACCTTGTAAATCACCTAAAATTGCAACAGTTTTACCTAGTTTTGCTGCAACTTCACGTACTTTATTTGCACGTTCAATGTGATCTTCTGGCACACCGTGTGAGAAGTTCATACGAACCATATTTGCACCAGCAGCAATAATTTTTTCTAAATTATTGCCACGGTCTGTAGCTGGACCCATTGTACAAACAATTTTGGTTCTTCTGAGTTTTCTAGACATTGATAGACTCCGTAATGTATTGATTTGTCGAAATTAAAAATTCTTTTCATTGACAGGGCTTGATACTGTCGTAGACGTAGCGCATTATACGCTTAAATCGATTAGGTTTAAATACAGTAATGAGGTTTTCCGATGAATATTTGGATTATGCGCCATGGCGAAGCGGGTTTTAATGCGAGTACAGATAGAGAGCGTACTCTGACCCCACACGGTGAAAAATGCGCAATACAACAAGGTGAATGGTTTGCTAATCGTTTGATTGAAAAACAGATTAAGCTCGATAAAATTTTAGTTAGTCCATATCGTCGTACCCAGCAAACGCTTGATTGTTTCAAGCAAGGAATGCAAGCGGTCAAATTTTCTGAAAATTTTATAAATGAGAATATTATTGAGCAATGGGATGGCATTACCCCAGCAGGTGATCCTGAAAATGTATGCAATTATTTAGCTTTTTTAAGAGAAGAAGGTGCGGAAAATGTGTTAATTATTTCGCATTTGCCTTTAGTGTATGAATTGGTACTTGCTTTAACTGCTAATCAAAGTGCTGTGCATTTTTATCCTGCAGTACTCGCAGAAATTGATTGGCAACGTGATTTAGGTGAAATCAGCGCAGTGGTACAACCATAAATTAACGCTATTTTGCGAAATTATGCAATTTTTTTAAATATTTTTAAAAATTGTCGAATAAATAGACTTCCAAAATGACAAAAAAATGCGTATCATACGCACCTCGAAAATCAGGTTCGCCTGAACGGTTTAAATAAGAAAGTACGGTTTTTTAGCCGTACTTTTTATTTGGATGTTTCTCTCGTTAAAATCGCTTTAATTTTAATCATTTACGGTGAAGGTAAGATGCAAATAGGACAGTATGAATTCAAAAACCGTATTTTCCTTGCACCAATGGCAGGTATTACTGACCAACCATTTCGTCGTTTATGTAGCCAACTTGGAGCAGGACTAACGTTTTCAGAGATGATGTCCACCAACCCTGACGTATGGCATACGGAAAAATCTCGCTTGAGGCTTGCGCATCATCAAGAGATTGGCGTGAATGCGGTACAAATTGCTGGGGCTGATCCAACAGAAATGGCAATGGCGGCAAAAGTCAATGTTGAGTACGGTGCTGAAATTATTGATATCAATATGGGATGCCCAGCGAAGAAGGTAAACAAAAAGATGGCAGGCTCTGCACTTTTACGTGAACCTGAACTCGTTGCTCAAATTTTAGATGCAGTCGTGAATGCCGTGAACGTACCTGTAACATTAAAAATTAGAACAGGTTGGGATCAAGAAAATAGAAATTGTTTGGATATTGCTAAAATTGCCGAAAAAGCAGGTATCTCTGCTTTAACTATTCATGGTCGTACTCGTCACTGTTTATTCAATGGTGAAGCCGAATATGAAAGTGTGAAAGCAGTTAAACAAGCAGTTTCTATTCCGATTATTGCTAATGGTGATATAACTTCCGCAGAGAAGGCAAAATATGTTCTAGATTACACCAAAGCAGATGCGGTTATGATCGGTAGAGGCAGTTTTGGTCGCCCTTGGTTATTTAAGGAAGTTCAAGATTTTTTAGAGAATGGACGTTCTTCAAAATCATCATTTGATGAAAAATGCGAACTCATGTTGAAGCATATCGAAGACCTTCACCAATTTTACGGTGAGGAGAAAGGTTATCGAATTGCGCGTAAACATGTTGGTTGGTATGTAGAACAACTTGCTCCAAGCTCGAATTTTAAACGTGCTTTTAATGCCTTAGAATCTACAAAAGAACAACTTTTGGCATTAGAAGATTTTGTGAAATCGATTCGTTAGAATCCTTATTTAGTTGGATAGAAGGACAATGTTAGAACAACAACCTACACAAAACCCATTAACGGTATCTATGTTAAATGCTCAAGCGCAACAAGTGAATAAACCACTTCGTGATAACGTAAAAGCAGCATTAAAAAATTACTTATCTCAATTAAACGGTGAAGATCCAACAGAATTATACGAATTAGTATTATCTGAGATTGAACACCCGATGTTAGATATGGTAATGCAATATACCCGTGGTAACCAAACTCGTGCAGCAACGATGTTAGGTATCAACCGTGGTACATTACGTAAAAAATTAAAAAAATACGGTATGGGTTAATCTTTACTGATATTCGGGTAATTTAGCAAAAGCCTCGTTGTTTTCAACGAGGCTTTTGTTTTGCCGATTTCCCTATGACAAGCGGTCGAATTTGGGCTGAATTTTGCCAATATAAAACCACGGAATAATTCATAACTTGGAAAGCGTACCTTCGTGTTATTCATTATTCCGTGGTTTATTGCTTGGTTATTTTACTTTTAGTTTTTTGCCTACAGTAATTTTGTTGTCTTTGATGTTATTTAGCGCACTCAATTTTTCTGGTGTCGTATTGTATACACGCGAGATAGAGTAGAGCGTTTCATTTTGTTGGACAACATGATAGCCATTGTTGGATTTTTGCGGCTCTCGTTTGTTGGTTGAGCCTTGCGATTTATCCGTATCTTCTTTTTTGCTATTTGAAGCTTTTTCAGAAGTGTTTTTAACAGATTGCTTTTCAACAGATTTTTCGGCTTTTTTGCCTTTACTATCTGATTTAGCTTTGTTGGTATCAGCGGTTGATTTTTTCTCTTCTTTAGCTTCTTTATACGCCACTTTGCTACTGTTGCCTGAATGGCGTGAAGCATAAGCAACTAAGCCGTTGTAAATCGCTTGCGCAATTTTACGACGGTAGGCTGGCGTTGCGAGTTTTTGCTCTTCTTCTGGATTCGATAAAAAACCCGTTTCAACTAAGATCGAAGTAATATCAGGCGAACGTAATACACTTAAACTTGCGTGCTGTGGTGCGCTTTTGGCAAGTGATGTCACATTGCCTAAACGAGATAACACACTTTTACCTAATTCATAGCCAGAACGTTGCGAGTGCGAAAATTGCAGATCTAATACAGTTTGGTTTAAATATTTCTCGTTCGTATTCGACAGTACAGAGCCTGCACCACCGAGTAGTTCAGAGCGTTTTTCGTGATCTTCGAGCCATTTCCCCATTTCATCGCTTGCACGACGGTTTGAAAGTACCCAAACAGAAGCGCCTTTTAGACTATTTGATTTCGGCGATGAATCCGCATGAATAGAAACTAAAAGATTTGCTTTGTTTTTACGTGCAATTTCAGTACGTTCTGGAAGTTGAATAAAGTAGTCACTTTTACGTGTCATTACCGCTTTAAAATTCGGATTAGCGTCTAATAACGCTTTTAACTCTTTTGAGATTGCGAGAGTGACATTTTTTTCTTTAGTGCCAAGGGTTGCACCAATTGCACCAGGGTCTTTTCCGCCATGTCCAGCATCAATAACCACTACGGTTTTAGCATAACTGCTAAGACTAAAAAATAAGCCAAATAAACTAACAGCAATATAATTTACTAACTTGTTCATCTTATTCCTTTCAATTAAGCGATCTGATTTAGGTTAAAATTTACCAAAAGCTGTGCGCCAGCATCGGTTTGTGCTAATAAGCTAATATTTCGTCCTGTTTCGGCATAATCAATTTGGATAATCATATCAGCATCTGGAATCATGCCCTTACCACGGCTAGCCCATTCTAATAAACAAACGGTTTGGGGGCGGAAGTAATCACGAATACCCATAAACTCAAGTTCTTCAGGATCGCTAAGACGATAAAGATCGAAATGATAAAGCGTATAAGGTGCTAATTGGTATTCTTCAACTAAAGTGTAGGTTGGGCTTTTCACATTTCCAATATGACCAAACTCCCGTACAATACTGCGGGTTAGGGTGGTTTTCCCTGCGCCTAATTCTCCGTTTAAATAAATCACGAGCGAGTGCTGAGTGGAAAGATTTAAATAGGTCTGCATACGTTGAGCCAACGCTTGACCAAATTGCGACATTTGTTGCTCAGTTGGAGAATAAAAAGTGATTGAATCTGACATTTCAGTGAGTAATTGTTACAGCTAAGGTTAATAAAATAGAAGGCATTTTAATCTAATTTAATAAAATGACTACGATAAAATTTTAGTTCTTCGATAGATTCTCTAATATCGTCTAATGCCAAATGAGTATTTTTCTTGGTAAATTGCTCCAAGATTTCTGGTTTCCAACGGCGCGCAAGCTCTTTTAGGGTGCTTACATCAAGGTGGCGATAATGGAAATAATCGGCAAGATCAGGCATATATTTATATAAAAAACGTTTGTCTTGCGGCACGCTGTTGCCACAAATTGGCGAAGCACCTTTTGGCACCCAACGTTTTAAGAAATCAAGTGTTTGTAACTCCGCTGCACGTTCAGTCAGTTTACTTTGTTTTACTCGTTCGATTAAGCCATTTTCGGTGTGCGTTTTGACACACCAATCACTCATTTTATTTAATAGTTCATCTGGCTGATGTACGGTTAAAACAGGACCTTCAGCAAGAATATTTAAATCTTTATCCGTTACGATCGTCGCAATTTCAATAATGCGTTCTTTTTCTGGATCTAAACCTGTCATTTCAAGATCGATCCAAATTAGGTTTTGGTTGTCTAATTTACTCATTGTTATTCCTTTTCTTTTAATGCTTTTAAAACAGGCGCTGGTACAAATTGTGTAACATCACCTTGGTGACGATAAATTTCGCGCACCATAGTTGAAGAAAGATAGCGCCATTCCACAGCAGGAGGGAAGAACACCGTCTCTAACCCTGCGGCTTGTTTTTCATTTAATTGTGCTAATTGAATTTCATATTCAATATCATCACTACCACGAATGCCTCGTATTAAAGTTTTAGCATTATGAAGGGTAGCAAAATGTGCTAATAAGCCACTAAATCCGACCGCTTGTACATTGCTAAGATGTGCACAACTTTGCTCAACTAGCTGTGTACGTTCTTCTAACGAAAAAAGTGGTTGCTTACCTGGGTTTTTCGCCACAGCAACAATCACTTTGCCAAATAGCTTGGTAGCACGTTCAATAATATCTAAATGCCCATTGGTAATCGGGTCAAAAGTACCTGCGTAGATAACGGTATAACTCATTTTATTTCTCTATGTAAGGTGCAAGGAGCGCCATATGACGTTTTAATGCGCCTTGATTTTCTTGTAATACACTAAAGCCTGCTTGGCTGATTGCTTGGCAAGCATTCGGATTTTCCAGTAAAAAATCGACCGCTTGTACTAGGTCTTCTACTTCACTTTTTATTTCAATAACGCCTTTTACGTAGCGTAATTTGGCAAAGACTTCAGGAAAGTTGAAAGTATGTACACCTGAAATAACAGGAAGTTCAAAGGCAATCGGCTCAAGAGGGTTATGTCCGCCGTGTTTGACCAAACTTCCGCCAACAAACGCAATTTGAGCTAGCCCATAAAGCGTCATCATTTCACCCATGGTATCGCCGAGTAGCACTTGGCTATTGGCGTCTAAGGCTACTTTATCGGTGCGCTTTGTATAATTTAGTTCGGATTTAATCAGTAAATCTTCCACGCTTGCAAAACGCTCGGGGTGTCTTGGCACTAAAATAAGTACTAAATCATGCCAACGAGTAAGTAGCTGTTTATGTGCTTCGAGCAATATTTTTTCTTCGCCTTCATGAGTGCTACCAGTAATCCAAACAGGTCGTTGCTGTAAATTTAGCTCTTTTCTTGTCAGCTCAACCTGATTGCGCAGTTCATTATTAATTTCTAAGTCGAATTTTAAATTACCCGTATTCACTAAATTTTGTTGATGAAAGCCTAAATTTAAGTAGCGTTCTGCACTTACTGCATCTTGCGCCATAATTAAATCAATTTTATTTAATATTTTTGCTAAGCCTGATTTGATCCAACCATAACGTTTTGCTGAACGTGGCGACAGACGGGCGTTAGCAATCACAAAGGCAATATCTCTGGTGTGCGCTTTATGAATTAAATTTGGCCATAGCTCGGTTTCGATCACAATGATCAACTTAGGTTTTACAAAATCCAAAAAGCGGGTCATCGCATCAGGCAGATCGTAAGGCAAATAAAAATGCGATACGCTGTTACCAAATGCAGAATGCACCTGAGCCGATCCCGTTGGAGTAACCGTGGTTACGGTAATGGGTAATGTTGGATATTTTTCTTGGATCGCTTTGATAAGCGGCGTCGCTGCTATGACTTCTCCTACAGAGGCGGCGTGTACTAATACACCGTTCTCTACAGGCTGTTGATCATTATCGTAATAAGCGTAACGCTCTGCCAGACGATGACGATAGGCTGGTTGTTTACGCCCACGATTCCACATCATCAATAAAATGAACGGCTGAATGATGTAACTTAAAATCGTATAGAATAAATGTAGCACTAGATTTTCTCCATAAGCGGTCTATTTTGTGCATTTGTTTGCAAGCCTAAGAATATAACGGTGGTAACAAAATAGAAAATCGCCCCTGAATTATGCGATAAAAATGCTTGAGTTAAAAAATAACTCATCATTAATAGCATATGAGTAATACCTAATACGCCCCACAAATAAGCTAACGAATTGGGTTCGGCTGATTTTAAATTTTTCCAAAACAGATAAAGTGGTACAAATAATGTTGCCAGTAGTGCCATTAAACCTAACAAACCTCGGGTTGAGGCATCATGTAAGTATTGATTATGTGCATGCTCAAAACTTGCTGCATATTCTGAAATTTCGCCTTCTGCGAAATGCTGTTGGCGCATTGCTTTTACGCCTTGTATTCCCCAACCAAAAATCGGTTTTTCTTGAATGCCGAGTAGTGCACTTTTCCACATATCAAAACGTGCACCAACGGAAGTGCTTTTATTTGCTCCATCAGTGTAAGCGGCGATATCGCGTTGTGCGTCAAGATAACGCTGATGAATAATTTTACTCGTAAAAATACCCCCGCCAACAGTAATCAATAGCACACTTGCGATAAGCCATTTTGAGAGTGATTTACGATTCAGCCAAAAGATCACTAAAAGCACAAATGGTACGCCAATCCATGCCCCTCGAGCGGTGGTAAGAAAGCTAGCGATCATCGCAAATAATCCAGCTACTAAGCTAAAATACATCGCAATACGCTGTTTTTGCGTATAAAAATAGAACAAAGTACAAAGCGAGAACATTGCAAGCGACATAGCTATATCGCCCGCTTGAATATGCATAATTTTAGGGAATGGCCTTTCGAAATCAAATATGAAAACTTGTAATATACTGGTAATGCCTATACCAATACCTGCAATTAACAGTGAATAAATAATCCATGAATGTTTGATCGGATTTTTATAGAAAATTGCCAAAATTGGTAATGCTAATAATGCACGATTAGCGAGATCTAATTCGCTCCCTTTTCCCTTATGCACAATAAGAGAGACGACAAATAACAAAAAATAGCAGATAAAAGTAATACTCAGCCATTTATCTACGCTGGTTAAGGTATAGGATTTATTTTTTATATGTGGAATAAGTAGCGTAATGCCCGCTAATGCTAATAAGATCGGAATGAGGCTATAACTTAGTTTAAATTGAAGAATTAACATAAAAAATAGCCCAATAAGTACTGAATAGATTTGGCTTTTATTCGATTTAATTTGCGTTAGCATAAGAGTCCCACATAAAAATTTTAATAGCGCATTATACTTAAAAATAGTGTAAGAAAGGAAAGAAAAGCGAGAAAAGCTAGCCTTATCGTGTAAATTTCCAATAGGCATAAAAAAACCCCTCATTTGGAGGGGTAAAACTTATTATGGAGTCATACTTCTATGAGTATTGAGCCTCCATTATATGAATATAATTCATAACTTCAACAAGAAATTTGCAATCTTTACAATATTTTATTAAAGTTGTGAGGCTGATCACATTTTATGCGGGTTTCTTGTATTAGAATCAACCAGATTACGCATTAAAAGTGCATAGTCTAATTCAATATCTGCAGGCACATCTAAGAAGACAAAATGTCCGTCGCCCAGCCCCGCTTCAACTTGTTCATTTTTACGATTTAACATACGTTCAATTTTGAACACGATATTGCCTTTTGGCGTCATCATTTCTACTGAATCACCCACAAGGAATTTATTTTTCACCGCAACCTCTGCCATACCTTCGGCATTGCGTTTTCCAGTAAATTCACCGACGAATTGTTGGCGTTCTGAAATAGAATAACCATACTCATAGTTTTGGTATTCATCGTGTGTATGGCGACGTAAGAAACCTTCGGTATAACCACGATGTGCAAGTGATTCCAATGTATCCATTAATGATTCATCAAAAGGCTTACCAGCCGCCGCATCATCAATCGCTTTACGATAAACTTGAGCAGTTCGCGCGCAGTAATAGAATGATTTAGTACGACCTTCAATTTTTAGTGAATGAACGCCCATTTGGGTTAAACGCTCTACGTGTTGTACCGCACGTAAATCTTTTGAGTTCATAAAATAAGTACCATGTTCATCTTCAAATGCGGTCATTTGTTCGTCTGGGCGATTTGGCTCAGTATAAAGGAACACTTTATCGGTATTTGCACCTTCACCTAAGGTCGGCGCAACGTTTTTCACTTCGATTTCAGGCTCATATTTTTGTACCATTGCTTTTGGCACAATATTACCTACTTCGTCTGTAGTGCCTTCTTCCATTTTATATTCCCAACGGCAAGCATTAGTACAAGTACCTTGGTTTGGATCTCGTTTATTAATATAGCCTGAAAGTAAGCAGCGGCCTGAATATGCCATACAAAGTGCGCCATGTACGAAAATTTCTAACTCCATATCTGGCACTTGTTGGCGGATTTCTTCAATTTCTTCTAATGATAATTCGCGTGAAAGAATTACACGGGTCAAGCCCATTTGCTTCCAGAATTTTACCGTTGCCCAGTTTACCGCATTTGCTTGCACTGAAAGGTGAATATCAATTTCTGGGAAATTTTCACGCACTAACATAATTAAACCTGGATCTGACATAATCAGGGCATCGGGTTTCATATCCACCACTACTTTCAGATCTTTAATAAAGGTTTTAAGTTTTGAGTTATGTGGTGCAATATTTACCACAACATAGAATTTTTTGCCTAAGCTATGCGCTTCATCAATGGCTTCTTTTAGCGTTGCATGGTTAAATTCATTGTTACGTACACGTAAGCTATAGCGAGGCTGCCCCGCATAAATTGCATCGGCACCATAAGCAAATGCATAGCGCATATTTTTTAATGTGCCTGCGGGCGAGAGCAATTCGGGTTTTGGGTATTTTAATTCGGACATAGGTTTGATTCTCTTCTGATAACAAGTCAGTACCCCCCACGAGTGGGAGGCATAAAAGAGCCTATTCTCTAAGAAATATCTCTTTCTCGCAAGCAATAGATAGATTAAAATGCGACTTTTTATGCTTATGCAAGGGCAAGCGCCCTAATTTATTTTGTGGGAATTTATGAAAAAATTTAAACGATTACTAGCGACCGCATTGTTAGTCTGCTCAAGCTTTAGTTTCGCGAAAGGGGTAATGATGGAAATGTTCCAAATGAAAAAGCAAATGAATAGCTTTATGCAGGCGGAAACAAGCGAAGAATTTCAGCAAGCGGCTGAGCTTTTCTTAGTTCAAGCAGAAAAAGCGAAAGAAACTATGCCAGCGAGTTTGGAAGGCGATCAAGAGCGTTTTGCGGGTTATCAAAGTGCAATGCAAGAAGTGATTGATTTCGTGAAAAAAGCAGATGAACAGGCGAAACAAGGTAATTTAGCTCAAGCGAAAGAGATGCTAAATTCATTGGATGATATGAAGAAAAAATATCACATTGAATATAAATAACTCATCTAACAAGCGGTTGAATTTTAGTTTTTATTTGCAAAAAATGCTAAAATTTTACCGCTTATTTTTTATTTTATAGACGAGAAATTATGGAAAAAGATCATGTATCAACCACTAAAGCGCTGGTCGCAACTGCTGCGATTATTGTGATCTTAGCGGGGATAAAAGCAGCTACTGAAATTGTTGTGCCATTTTTGCTTTCATTATTTATTGCGATTATTTGTTCACCGATAATTAAATTGATGACAAATCGTCGTATTCCTTTAGGTTTAGCTATTGGTATTTTGTTAGGATTGATAATCTTAATCTTCCTATTTTTAACCAGTATGGTAAATAATGCTATTCAAGAATTTACCAGTTCAATTCCACAATATAAATTATTACTTACTACACGTTTGCAAACTATATTTACTTTGCTAAAAGAACATCAATTGCCAATTATCATTAGCCAAGAAGATATACTAAATAAGTTCGATCCTAGCGCAGTAATGAATTTAGTTAGCCGATTGCTATTAAGTTTTTCAGGGGTGCTATCTAATATTTTTGTATTATTTTTAGTGGTGATTTTTATGTTATTGGAATCACCAATGGCTAAATATAAATTAGCACTTGCACTAAGCCCTGATGATGATCTTTCAAATGAAGAATATTATATTAATCAAGTATTAGATGGGGTAATTGGTTATTTAGGTGTTAAAACTATTGTTAGTACATTAACAGGGATCTGTATTTGGATTTTACTCATGCTACTTGAGGTGCAATATGCGGTATTGTGGGGGGTATTGGCTTTCTTATTAAATTATATTCCTAATATTGGTTCAATATTAGCTGGTATTCCAATTGTATTACAAGCCTTGTTACTCAATGGATTCTCAGTTGGATTAATTGTATTAACGGGCGTAATTGGAATAAATATGTTACTTGGCAACGCACTAGAACCAAGGATGATGGGGAAACGCTTAGGGCTTTCTACTCTGGTTGTATTTCTCTCTTTATTATTTTGGGGCTGGTTATTAGGCACGGTGGGAATGTTGCTTTCGGTTCCATTAACTATGGCGCTAAAAATCGCATTAGAATCGGGTAAATCAACGCGTCGTTATGCAGTGTTATTAGGTGATATAGAAGAAATTAAACGCTAAGATTTATTGTATTTTTAACAAGCAGTCAAAATTTCTTGAAAATTTGACCGCTTGTTTTTTTGTTTTTAAGGCACTAAAAGAATGGCAACTTAGATAGATGGTTAATCGAGAAACAAAAGCAAACGTTCGCTTTAAAATGTGTTTTTGACTATTGACGATTTTGTTAGAAACGGTAGAATTTGGCGCATTCTTTTTATAAAAGATACGTTCGGATGAAGGTAGCTGGAGAAGAGTGATAACTCTACCGACGAGGTAAAATCTTTCAGGTGCTAGCAATAGCGGGGACAGTTACTGGACGAACCCTTGGAGAGATCCAATCCATGTAGTTTATGGAAAATGGACGCCGAAGGCGCAAGTGCGTAAGCATGAAACGCTCAGGCAAAAGGACAGGGGAGAAAAGTATAACCTATTTCTATTTTGTGGTATTTTGCAAAAATTTGACCGCTTGTAGCTTGCTTTTCTTTCCTTGTAATTCAGTTTTACGAGGAACCAACAATGTCATTTGACGATATTCTTAACTCTATTAACAGCCTGATTTGGGGCGCCCCTCTTTTAATCCTACTTTCTGGTGTCGGTTTATATTTAACCCTTTCATTAAAAGGCATTCAGTTCCGTCAATTGGGACGTGCTTTTGTCTATATGTTTAAACCTGAAAAAGGGCAAGGACAATCTGGAGATATTTCTGCATTTGCTGCACTTTCTACTGCGCTGGCGGCAACCATCGGTACGGGAAATATTGTCGGTGTTGCAACTGCAATTCACTCGGGAGGGCCCGGTGCACTATTTTGGATGTGGCTAATTGCTTTATTCGGTATGGCAACCAAATATGCAGAAGGGTTATTAGCAATCAAGTTCCGAGGGCGTGATAAAGATGGTTTCATTGCAGGCGGTCCGATGTACTATATTGAAATGGGGATGGGGAAAAAGTGGAAATGGCTTGCTAAAGCGTTTGCTTTCTTCGGTGTATTAGTTGCATTATTAGGGATTGGTACTTTCCCACAAGTAAATGGTATCACTCATTCATTAGAATCAACTTTTGATGTACCAGTGGTATTTAGTGCGATGATTTTAACGTTAGTCGTAACGGCAATCGTATTAGGTGGGGTAAAACGTATTTCTAAAATTGCCTCAATTGTGGTGCCATTTATGGCAGTAGCTTATGTAATTGCTTCGGTAAGTGTGTTGATTATGCATGCGGAAAAAGTACCTGATGCAATTGTGTTAATCGTACACGCAGCATTTAACCCAGAAGCAGCACTAGGCGGTGTATTTGGTTTTACCGTCATGCAGGCAATTCAATTAGGGCTTGCACGTGGTATTTTCTCGAATGAGTCTGGTTTAGGTTCTGCCCCCATTGCAGCTGCAGCCGCACAAACCAAAGAGCCTGTTCGTCAAGGTTTAATTTCAATGACGGGGACATTTTTAGATACGATTATCGTATGTACTATGACAGGCTTAGTGATTGTTTTAACGGGTGCTTGGACTGGTGATGCGGAAGGTGCAGAACTTACCACACAAGCATTTAGCCAAGGTTTAGAAAGCTCATTTGGTGCGGTAGTGGTAACCGTGGGGTTAGTGTTCTTTGCATTCACAACCATTTTAGGCTGGTGTTATTATGGTGAGCGTTGTTTTGTGTATTTAACCAATGGCAAAACACAAGGGATTAAATTCTACCGCTTACTCTTTATCGCATTAATTGCTTCAGCGCCATTCTTACAATTAAAGACGATTTGGACGATTGCAGATATTGTAAATGGCTTAATGGCATTCCCAAATTTGATCGCTTTAATTGCATTGCGTAAAGTGATTATTGAAGAAACCAAAAATTATTTCTTCCGTTTAAAAAACGGTGAAATCAAATAAGATTAATACCAAGAAATTATGGTAAAGTGTAGGATTATTCCTACACTTTTTTGTTTTATATGAAATCAATTTTCTCTTTATTTTTATTGCTATTGGTTAGCCAAGCCCCGCTTGCTTATGCCAATACGCCAGACGTTGTTATTCAGTGTAAAGTGGTGGGGGTTAGCGACGGTGATACGCTCACTTGTTTATATCAACGCACACCGTTTAAGGTGCGTTTGTTATATATTGATGCGCCCGAATCTGCACAGCCTTTTGGTAATAAAGCGAAACAAGCGCTTGCCAAGTTAGTATTTAAAAAACAAGTTAGTTTAGCCACTCAAGGTTACGATCGTTATCAGCGTTTATTGGCGGTAGTGTATGATGAACAGCAACAAAATATTAATCTGTTGTTAGTCGAAAAAGGAATGGCATGGGCGTATCATGAAACGCTACCGATTTATGAGCAAGCTATGCAAAAAGCAAAGCAAGCTAAAAAAGGCTTGTGGCAAGATAAATCACCAATTAACCCTGCCCAATGGCGTAAAACACATAGTGCAGACAAGCGGCTCGATTCGGGCTGGAATTGGCAAAAACGACCGCTTGCAACGGCTCAAAGCGTGAATTGCGGTAAAGTTTTGCATTGTAGTGATTTCAGCGATTACCAAGCGGCAAAACGCTATTTCGACCAATGTGGTTCGAAAACAATGGACGGCAATAACGACGGTATTCCTTGTAATAAATTGTATCGAGAGGCAACACGTTAATGGATATGCAACAAACGACCGCGTTTAGATCTCAATTCCCTTTTTTCAATCAAACAGACCAATGGATCTATTTGGATTCAGCAGCGACAACACTTAAACCGCAAGTTTTAATTGATAGTACAGCAGCATTTTATGCCTCGGCAGGATCGGTACACCGTAGCCAATACGATCTTGCTCAAAGCCAAGCCTATGAACAGGCGAGAGATTTAGTTACAAAGCGGTTTAATGTGGCGTCACGCAATGCGGTGATTTGGACGACAGGCACAACGCATTCGATTAATTTAGTGGCATACGGGCTAGAACATTTATTGCAAGCAGGCGATGAAATTGTGATTTCAGTCGCAGAACATCATGCCAATTTTATTCCGTGGCAACAATTGGCACAGCGCACTCAAGCCAAATTGATTGTTTTGCCATTAGATGCAAATTTTCAGCTAAATTTGACCGCTTTCACCCAAGCGATTTCGGCTAAAACTAAAATTGTTGCTTTGAATTTGGTTTCGAATGTCACGGGAGTACGTCAGCCTGTTGAGCAGTTAATTCCGATTGCCCGCCAATTTTCGCAGGCAAAAATTTTGTTAGATTGTGCACAGGCAGTTTGTTGTGAAAAGGTTGATGTGCAACAGTTAGATGCTGATTTTTATGCCTTTTCTGCACATAAAATGTATGGACCGAATGGGGTGGGCGTGCTGACGGGTAAATTGCAAAGTTTGGAGCAAATTCGACCGCTATTTTTTGGCGGAAAGATGCTTGAAGAGGTTTCAGAAACTTCACTTTCGCTTGCAAAATTGCCTTATCGTTTAGAAGCAGGAACACCAAATATTGCGGGTATTATTGGCTTTGGAAAAACTCTGGAGTGGCTGGAACAATGGGATTTTGAAGCGTTAAATCGCTCGCTAGAAGCATTAGCTGATGAAACGTACCAACGCTTAAAAACATACCCGAATATTCAGCTCTTTTCACAACAAGGTTGCACCACATTGAGCTTTGCTTTACGTAATCTTCATCATGCAGATATTGCTGCAATGATGACTGAAAGCAAGATCGCATTACGTAGTGGAGAACATTGTGCGAAACCTTATCTACACTATCTGCAACAGACAGGAACGTTGCGTTTATCGTTAGCCCATTATAACCAAATGGGAGATGTTGAGCGCTTTTGCAACGCTTTAGATATAGCGCTGGATATTTTGGCTGACTAGATCAAAAAAAGATAAAATTTTACTAGAATGAATAACCTAAATAGGGTAATCTTCACGCCAATTTCTGATTTATTTCAAAATTTTAATTTTATAGCAAAAGGTGTCTAAAAATGACTAAACAAATCAAAAAAATTGCGATTCTAACAAGTGGTGGTGATGCACCAGGTATGAATGCTGCGATTCGTGGTGTGGTTCGTGCTGCACTCAATGAAGGTTTAGAAGTATATGGTATCCAAGACGGTTATTATGGCTTATATAATGATAAAGTTATCCAGCTTAACCGCCGTTCAGTGTCAGAAACAATTAACCGTGGTGGCACGTTTCTAGGTTCTGCACGCTTCCCGCAATTTAAAGATCCTGAAGTGCGTAGAAAAGCAGTAGAAACCCTAAAAAAATATGAAATTGATGCATTAGTGGTCATCGGTGGTGACGGCTCTTATATGGGGGCGAAACTTTTAACCGAAGAGTTTGGTTACCCTTGTATCGGTTTACCAGGCACAATTGATAATGATATCGTAGGTACAGACTATACTATTGGTTACCAAACAGCATTAGAAACTGCAGTAGAAGCAATCGACCGTTTACGTGATACTTCTACTTCACACCAACGTATTTCAATTGTTGAAATTATGGGACGTCACTGTGGTGATTTAACTATCAGTGCAGCGCTTGCAAGTGGTTGTGAATATATTATCGTGCCAGAGAAAGGTTTAGATAAAGAATCATTAATGCGTAATATCGATGAAGGCTTCAAAAAAGGTAAACGTCACGCAATTATCGCAATTACTGAATTAATGACGGACGTTCACCAATTAGCAAAAGAGATCGAAGGTCGCTTCGGCCATGAAACGCGTGCAACAGTATTAGGTCACATTCAACGTGGTGGTGCGCCTTGCCCATTCGACCGTATTTTAGCTTCACGTATGGGCGTATATGCGGTAGATTTATTATTACAAGGCTACGGTGGTCGTTGTGTGGGTATTCAAAATGAGAAATTGGTACACCACGACATTATTGATGCAATTAATAATATGCGTCGTCCATTCAAAGAAGAATTGTTCGATGCAGCTAGAAAATTATTCTAATTTTTCTTAAAATCGAAAGGCGACTTAATTAAGTCGCCTTTTTGTTTATATAAGGATAATTTATGTTTAATGATAAGCCTGTTATTTCTAATCAGCACGGTGCATTAGCAATGGCATTTATTCCTTTTTTATATGGAATGTTTGCGGCAACTCCTACACTGGCGCATCTCTCACTTGGTTTTACTTGGCTATTTCTTTACCTCTTTTCTTACCCATTTCTTTCGTTATTTAGTAAAAAACCAACCAGCCGCAATAAAAAATGGGCATTAATTTATGCGCTGTTAAGTTTGATTTGCGCCATGCCGATTTTGTGGCGCCAACCGCAAATCTTGCAATTTTTAGGGCTAATTTTACCGCTTGTCGTGATTCAAATTTACTATGCAAAACGAAAAGATGAACGTAATTTTATTAATGATGTGGCGGGCTATTTAACCTTTGGTGTGATTGGTATGGCGAGCTTTTATTTAGTACACGAGCAATTTAATTGGGCGATATTAATTCACCCAACGCTCTTTTTTATCGTTGCAACACTATATGTAAAAAGTATGGTGCGGGAACGAAAAAATCCTGTTTATATGGAGCTAAGTATCACTTTTCATTTGTTGTTTGCGCTGATTTATATATTGAGTGGAAACCTATGGTTATTTACAAGTTATTTGATTGCACTTGCACGAGCGATTGTTGTGCCAAGTTTTGGTTGGAATGTAAAACAAGTTGGAATGTTTGAATTTCCTGTGGTTTTGATTTTTTTTATTTGCTTAATTTTAGCCTAAAGGAAAAGGCGCTCGGTGAATGTCAGAGCGCCTTTCTTTTTAGTAATCTAAATCATCTTTGTATAATTGATAATCTGCTTTGAGCGCCTCAATCAACGCCACAAAGTCATCAGGTAATGGTGCATGCCACTCCATTAATTCGCCCGTAATTGGATGTTCTAAACGCAGCATCGTTGCGTGTAGCGCTTGACGTTGGAAGCCTCGCAATACTGCTAAAAATTCTTCGCTTGCGCCTTTGGGTGGACGCGGACGACCACCGTATAGCTGATCACCCAATAATGGATGGGCGATATGCGCCATATGTACACGAATTTGGTGGGTCCTTCCTGTTTCTAAGCGTAAGCGTAGGCGTGTATAGTTGCGGAAACGCTCCATAATACGGTAATGGGTTACCGCGGGTTTACCCATTGGATGCACAGCCATTGCAGTACGTTTGGTCGGGTGGCGAGACATTGGCTCATCTACTTTACCGCCTTGTGTCATTATGCCACTTGCAACCGCTTCATATTCACGTGTGATTTGGCGTTTTTGCAGAGCGGTTACTAAATGTGTTTGTGCTGGAATATTTTTCGCCACCACCATTAAACCTGTGGTGTCTTTATCCAGACGATGCACAATACCTGCACGAGGCACTTCCGCAATTGGTGGGTAATAATGCAATAGCGCATTCAGTACCGTGCCATCAGGATTACCAGCGCCAGGGTGCACAACTAAATCTTTCGGTTTATTGATGACTAAAATATCGTCATCTTCATAAACAATATTTAGCGGAATATCTTGTGGTTCAAAACGTACTTCTTCTTCTATTTCCGCTAGAACTTCAATCTGTTCTCCGCCAAAAACTTTCTCACGAGCTTTGTTTACTATTTCACCGTTTACTTTTACTAAATCGTTTTCGATCCATACTTTCAAGCGTGAACGAGAATAGTCAGGAAAGAGCTGTGCTAGCGCTTGGTCTAAGCGAGCACCGAGTAAATCCGCCGAAACTTCAGCGGTTAATATCATTTGTTGAGTCATTAAAGATAAATTCCAAAATTTGTCTGTTGCTTATTTGAATAGGTTCTATAAAATAGGGCAATTGGTATGAACTTAGCAAAGTGCCATTGGTCAAACTCGACCATTGTACATTAACTTTGGCTCATAGACACTTTTTTATAGGTAAAATCATTATGCGTAAATTCACATCTCTTGCTTCGCTGGTGTTAGCGGGGCTTTTAGTAGTAGGTTGTTCTAATAGTGCGAATAAAGAATTAGAAGAATCATCCGCACAAGATCTCTACACTAAAGGACAAACCTATTTACAAGATGGCGATTATAACTCAGCGATTCGCTATTTAGATGCGGTTGGAACTAAAGGCGGTCAGCAAAGTGCTTTTGGTGAACAAACTCAACTTAGCTTAATTTATGCAAATTACAAAGTGGGTGAGTATTACAAGGCCTTAGATGCTGCTGAGCGTTTTGTGCGTGCTTATCCAAATAGTGCAAGCATGGATTATGTTTATTATTTAGCGGGTTTAAGTAATGCTCGTTTAGGAGATAACTTTATTCAAGATTTCTTTGGTATTAATCGTTCATCTCGTGCGTTAGATAGTGTACGCAATGCTTATGGTAGCTTCCAAACGATCACTCAACACTATCCGCAAAGTAAATATGCACAAGATTCAAGAAATTGGATGGGCTATTTAGTTAATCGTATGGCAGAACATGAATTAGCTATCGTTAAGTTCTACGACGATCGTGAAGCTTATGTTGCAGTAGTAAACCGTGTAGAAGAAATGTTACGTTTCTATCCAGAAAGTAAATCAACTTATGAAGCTTTGCCTTATATGCAAAAAGCCTACGAACAAATGGGCATTAAAGATTCAGCAGAAAAAGTGGCTGGATTAATTGAAGCAAATAAAGATAGAAACTTCCCTGAAATCGCTAAGCCTGAATATAGCGAACAGTTCTAAACAAGCGGTCGATTTTTATCAAAGTTTTGCTATTCTAGGGGCGTTATTTTTGAATAATGCCCCTTTCCCATTTAATAAATAAGACGAAAATATGCGAATTTTAGGTATTGAAACTTCCTGTGATGAAACAGGAGTAGCAATTTATGATGAACATAAAGGTTTGGTGGCAAACCAACTTTATAGCCAAATTGAAATGCACGCCGACTATGGTGGTGTTGTGCCAGAACTTGCTTCACGGGATCATATTCGTAAAACCTTGCCATTAATTCAACAAGCGTTAAAAGAAGCAAATTTAACTGCAAGTGATATTGATGGTGTGGCTTATACCGCAGGTCCTGGCTTGGTTGGTGCATTATTGGTTGGTTCAACTATTGCACGTTCATTAGCTTATGCTTGGAATGTACCAGCGCTTGGTGTTCACCATATGGAAGGTCATTTGCTTGCACCAATGTTAGAAGATAACCCGCCAGAATTTCCGTTTGTGGCACTATTAATTTCAGGCGGTCATACCCAATTGGTAAAAGTTGATGGTGTAGGGCAATATGAAATTTTAGGTGAGTCGATTGACGATGCAGCAGGCGAAGCCTTTGATAAAACAGGTAAATTGCTCGGTTTAGATTATCCTGCTGGTGTAGCAGTTTCAAAACTTGCTGAACAAGGCTCGCCAAATCGTTTTGTTTTTCCGCGTCCAATGACGGATAGACCTGGATTAGATTTTAGCTTTTCTGGGCTTAAAACCTTTGCTGCTAATACCATCAAAGCCAATCTAAATGAGGCTGGAGAGCTAGATGAACAAACTCGTTGCGATATTGCGCACGCTTTCCAACAAGCCGTAGTAGATACGATTATCATCAAATGTAAACGTGCGTTACAGCAAACAGGCTACAAGCGTCTTGTGATGGCGGGTGGTGTGAGTGCGAATAAACAATTACGCGCAGATTTAGCTGAAATGATGAAAAATCTAAAAGGAGAGGTATATTACCCTCGCCCACAATTTTGTACCGATAATGGTGCAATGATCGCTTATACGGGCTTCTTACGCTTAAAAAATGGTGAAACCACCGATTTAAGTGTAAGTGTAAAACCTCGTTGGGCGATGACAGAGCTACCTAGCATTTAAGTATAATTATTAATAACTGTTCATTTTATCTTTAAAGGAGAAAATAATGCAGTATGGCACAGCGCAACATAATTATGTTATTAGCGTAAAAAATAATATTCAACGTCGAAAACATATTATTTCAGAATTTGGCAAACAAAATATTCCTTTTGAATTTTTTGATGCGATTACGCCTGATTTAATGGAAGAAAAAGCAAAAGAATTTGGGCTTGATATTTTTAATAGCCCATTAACGAAAGGTGAAATTGCCTGTGCATTAAGTCATATTGCTTTATGGCGTTTGGCTCAAGCTAAGAGCCTAGATTATATTGTAATTTTTGAAGATGATATTTATTTGGGCAAGAATGCTCAAAACTTACTAAATGTAAATTACTTACCTAAGAATGTAGATGTATTAAAGATAGAAAAATTTTCTCATCGTGTAAATATGTCGATTTTTCCAAGTTTAATTTATATGGGTAGAAGGTTTTACAGGTTGAAATCTAAGCACGTTGGATTGGCTGGTTATATTGTTTCTAAGAAAGGAATTGATTATATTTTAGATAAACTTAGAGATTATCATTTATTGATGCCAATTGATGATTTTATTTTTGAAATTCTGTTGGATAATGAGGATTATCATGTTTTACAAATGAATCCTGCTATCTGTATTCAGGATTTTGTTTTAAATAAAAATGTTAGTTTTATTAGTGCCTTAAAATATGAAAGAGATATTCGATGCTTAAATGTCGTAAAAAAAGAAAAGCTTACTTTTTTCAAGAAAATCATTAGAGAACTGAAAAGGCCTTTTTTACAACTTAAATATAAGAAGATTTATTTCAAGTAAGTTTTAATCGGGTAATAAAATAACTGTTTGATGAAGCAAAAAATTGTTATTACTCTAAGGCTATAAGGATTGCATGCACAGTGCAAAGGCATAACATTATGCCAGCTTTAATAGTGAATTAGCTAATAAGAGAATACTTAACGTACCTTTTCTATCTAAATTATTGTAGAGAAATAATTAGCCCATTTTATTAATTAAATAAACGACTATTTGATAGAGAACTTGAATTTAAATAAAATATTTTTATAAATTATTGGGAGCATTAAATGAATGTAGCGGAATTTCACCAAAAAATTGAACAAGTATGGCAACAAATCGAAGAAAAAATTGATGATGAAGGTTTAAGTGTCGATACAGAAATTCAAGGCGCAGTATGTACTTTAACTTTTGATGATGAATCTCAAATTATCATCAACAAACAAGAAGCTATGTTAGAGCTTTGGTTAGCAAGCAAATTGGGTGGTTTTCATTTTGCGTTCCGCGATGGGGAATGGGTAACGGCAGAAGGTCGCTCTTTTTGGACACACCTTGAAGAAGCATTTGCACGTCACGGTGAACAAATCAGTTTCTAAGTTATAAGCGGTCGTTTTTGCAAAAAATTTAGGTATTATGTAGCAGTTACACAAGCATTTTTTGTAGGGGCGGGCACAGGATTTGCTTCTACATCATTGAGACAAATTCGCACTTTTGTGCATTTGCTACATAATGTCGAAAAATTTCGCAAATTTGACCGCTTGATCCTTTTCTTTTGAGCTTATCTTATTGGAATCATAATGCAACTTTCTCGAACCACTGCCAAAGAGGTGTTAAATAACGTTTTCGGTTATCAAGCGTTTCGTCACGGACAGCAAGAGGTAATCGATTCGGTATTGGCAGGAAAAGATTGTCTTGTGATTATGACCACAGGTGGCGGTAAGTCGCTCTGTTACCAAGTGCCTGCGCTATGCCTTGATGGCATCACGTTGGTCATTTCTCCGCTAATTTCATTGATGAAAGATCAGGTTGATCAACTTATTACCAATGGGATTGAAGCTGGCTTTTTAAATTCTACTCAAACGCTTGAAGAGCAACAATGCGTTGAACAAAAGGCGATTTCTGGGCAGTTAAAATTGCTTTATCTTTCGCCAGAAAAAGTGATGACACAAGGGTTCTTCCACTTTATTTCATTATGCAAAATCAGCTTAATTGCGGTTGATGAGGCGCATTGCGTTTCACAATGGGGACACGATTTCCGCCCAGAATATACGTTGCTGGGCAATTTGCGTAACACTTTTCCGAATGTGCCGTTAATGGCGCTGACTGCAACTGCAGACCCAACGACACGTCATGATATTTTGCAACATTTGCGCTTAAGAAATCCACATACTTACCTCGGTAGTTTTGATCGCCCAAATATCCGTTATACGGTGCAAGAAAAATTTAAGCCAATGGAACAGCTAGCTAAATTTATCAGTAAACAACAGGGCAAAAGTGGGATTGTTTATTGCAATAGTCGTAAGAAAGTGGAAGAAATCACTGAAAAATTGGCCGCTCGTAAAATTGCGGTAATGGGCTATCACGCGGGTATGTCGGTGCAACAGCGTGAAACGGTACAAAATGCTTTTCAGCGAGATAATATTCAGGTGGTGGTAGCAACCATTGCGTTTGGTATGGGCATCAATAAATCAAATGTGCGTTTTGTGGTGCATTTTGATTTGCCTCGTAGTATTGAATCTTACTATCAAGAAACAGGGCGAGCGGGGCGAGATGATCTGCCTTCTGAAGCATTATTGTTTTACGATCCAGCCGATTACGCTTGGTTACAAAAAGTGCTATTAGAAGAGCCTGAAAGTGAACAGCGGGATATTAAACAGCATAAATTACAAGCAATAGGTGCTTTTGCAGAATCACAAACTTGTCGTCGATTAGTGTTACTCAATTACTTTGGCGAATCACGCCAAGAACCATGCAAAAATTGCGATATTTGTCTTGATCCACCTCGTAAATATGATGGTAGCTTAGATGCACAAAAAGTAATGTCAGTAATTTATCGCACAGGGCAAACTTTTGGTGCTCATCATGTGATTGGAGTATTGCGTGGAATGAATAATCAGAAAATTCGCCAATTTAATCATGATCAACTGACAGTTTACGGTATCGGCAAAGAGCAGAGCCAAGATTATTGGTTAAGTATTATTCGCCAGCTGATTCATTTGGGCTTAATTCGGCAAAATATTGTGAATCATTCGGCGCTACAGCTTACTGAACAGGCACGCCCAATTTTGCGTTCTGAGCAAAAGCTTGAATTAGCGATGCCCCGTTTGACCTTCTCTGCCACAGCTTATATACAGAAGCAGGCTTCGGTACGTTACGATAAAGATTTATTTGCTCGTTTACGTTTTCTTCGTAAGCAAATTGCGGATAAAGAAAATATTCCACCTTATGTGGTATTCAATGATGCAACATTGCAGGAAATGGCAGAATTTTTACCGCTTACGGAAGTGGAAATGTTGGATATTAATGGTGTGGGAGAACGAAAGTTAGAACGTTTTGGTGGCGCATTTTTAAGTTTAATTAGAGAGCATTGCAATAGCCATAAATAAAAACTGCACTTAGAATCACCTGAGCTCAAAGTGAAACTAAGTACAGTTTATCAATTCAGATTATTTGCCTTGAGCAGCCCATAAATCTGCAATACATTGGTTCGGTGCGTAAACTAAGTTACCTTCTTTAGTGATGTAAGGTGTTGGATCATATTCACGAGTACAAGCACCAGGGAAGTTCGCTGCGAAAGCGTTAGTTGTTGCAGAAAATAAAGTTACAGTTGCGAATGTTGCAAGAACTAATTTTTTCATAATTGACTCCTAATAAGTTTTATCAAAAAATAAAATATCAAAGTATCAAACAAAAAACTGACAATGATTATCAGAAGCAATGTTTGATGTCCGAATTTTACTCAGAAGCCATTTGGAGTGTCAATAATGTTTCTTAAAGATTTTAACTTGTCAGCTTTCTTTGGAAATAAGAACACATTTTTCTAGAATGTCAGCACTATAAATAAAAAGTGAGCTGAACTCTAGTAAGAGCTTCAACTCACTTTATATCACTATCTATTTAAAAATATTATCTGCCTTGAATCGCCCATAATTCAGCAATACATGGGTTTGGAGCATATATTACTTTACCATCTTTAGTGAGGTAAGGTGTTGGGTCGTATTCACGGGTGCAAGCACCAGGGAAATTGGCCGCAAAAGCACTTGTCGTTGCAGAAAGTAAAGTAAAAGTTGCAAGGGTTGCAAGAATTAATTTTTTCATAATGAACTCCTAATAAATTCATATAAATAGATAAAACATCAAACAGACTATTGACAATAGTTTGCTTGATATTTGAACTTTATGCATTAAACTTTATAAAGTCAAGGGCTTTTGTAAAAAAAATTCTCAGGATAGTCTAGTTATTGAATTTATTTAAGCCAACGTTTAACTAATTCAGAAGTAGTTTCTTTATGTACCCACATACTACCTAATTCAGGTTGTGGAAATTTGGTATGGTTGTAGCCAACAAATTGGCTAAAATCAAATACTGCATGCGGATAGCTATTAATAAGTAAAAAGGCTTGGTATCCATCTTCAGACCAACAAATTTCTAAACGTCGAGGCTCGGTAAGCGTTTTCTCTTCAATATCGGCTTTACTATAAACAAATAAACTATCTACCACAGGATTGGCTGATTGGTGTAAATCCATCGCATAAAAGTAGCCTGTTTCGCCATCATCCTCAAACATCACAACTAAATGTTCATACTTTGTTGAATGAGCGCCATTACGATAGCTCTGCCCAATAAGTAATTGATCGGTTAATACTGAATACAACATGGTTTTTCCTTTTTAATCGAATTGAGTTTGCCAATTTGTGCTTTGATAAGCCTCAAAGCATAGAGCAATTTGTTGTTTGCTATTTTTTTCTTGTGCAAGTTCAGGAAGTTGCTCAAAAGAAAAGTATTGAGATGCAATAGTTTCGCTATTTTTAACGAATGAGCCACTGAGAAATTCACACATGACAAAGGCTTTTAAAACGCCATAAGGATAATTAGGATCATTACGCAGTCGTTGATTATGGATAGCAATAAGAAATTGTGGCTGCACGGTTAATCCTGCTTCTTCTTTTACTTCTTTGATAGTATTAGAACTAATTGTCTCTAATACATCGACCCAACCGCCAGGAAGTGCCCAACGTCCGTCCTGTTCTTGTACAAGTAAAATCTGCTTATTTTGAAAAATAGCGGCTCTGGTGTCTATTTTAGGAGTTTGGTAGCCATCCTCGTTACAAAAAAGCAATTTTATGGTTTCCATTGGAATAGCAGTTTTATAGCTTAACATTTCAGCAGAAATTTCTCGCAGACGTTGATAGCGTTCACGATCATAAATTCCTGTTGTATAAGTAAGCCCATTTTGTGCAATACCTTGAATTTCAATCGCCCATTGAAGCTACGGCTCAGAAAGTAGAGTTTCTTGCATAAATCACTCCAAATATATAAAAAAATGCCACAGAAATCCTGTGGCATTTTTTATTAATCAATTAAGATTACGCTTGACCTTTAACTTCTTTACGACCGTTAAATGGTGCTGGTGTACCTGCAGCTGCTAATGCTTCTTCGATACGGATTAATTGGTTGTATTTTGCAACACGGTCGCTGCGGCTCATAGAACCAGTTTTGATTTGACCTGCTGCTGTACCAACCGCTAAATCTGCGATAGTTGCATCTTCAGTTTCACCACTGCGGTGTGAAATTACTGCTGTGTAACCTGCGTCTTTAGCCATTTTGATTGCTGCTAAAGTTTCAGTTAAAGAACCGATTTGGTTGAATTTGATTAAGATTGAGTTTGCGATGCCGTTTTCGATACCACGAGAAAGAATTTTCGTGTTAGTTACGAATAAGTCATCACCTACTAATTGTACTTTGTCGCCTAAAACTTTAGTTTGGTATGCGAAGCCTTCCCAGTCTGACTCGTCTTGACCATCTTCGATAGACACGATAGGGTATTCTTTACATAAACCTTCTAAGTAGTGAGTGAACTCTTGTGAAGTGAAGGTTTTGCCTTCGCCTTTCATATCGTACACATTACGTTCTTTGTCGTAGAATTCAGAAGACGCACAGTCCATCGCAAGCGTTACATCTTTACCTAATACATAACCCGCTTTTTCAACTGCTTCTTTAATACATGCTAAAGCATCTGCGTTTGAAGCAAGGTTTGGAGCGAAACCACCTTCATCACCTACTGCAGTATTTAAACCTTTCGATTTTAATACTTTCGCTAAGTTGTGGAATACTTCAGCGCCAATACGGAGTGCTTCTTTTAATGTTGATGCACCAACTGGTTGAATCATAAATTCTTGGATATCAACGTTGTTGTCAGCGTGCTCACCGCCGTTGATGATGTTCATCATTGGTAATGGCATTGAATATACACCTGGCGTGCCGTTTAATTCAGCGATATAAGCGTATAATGGTAAACCTTTAGATGCCGCTGCTGCTTTAGCTGTTGCTAAAGAAACCGCTAAGATTGCGTTTGCACCGAATTTAGATTTGTTTTCTGTACCGTCTAAATCGATCATGATTTGGTCGATTTCAGCTTGAGCAGTACCTTCTTTACCCACTAATGCGTTAGCGATTTCATTGTTTACTGCTGAAACAGCTTTTAATACACCTTTACCTAAGAAACGTGATTTATCGCCATCACGTAATTCTAATGCTTCACGTGAACCAGTTGACGCACCAGATGGAGCAGCTGCAAGACCTACGAAGCCACCTTCTAAATGAACTTCTGCTTCAACAGTTGGGTTACCACGTGAGTCGATGATTTCACGACCAATTACTTTAACGATTTTAGCCATTGTTAATATCCTCTAATTGAGAGTTAATAGAAAAAAGAATAGCAATATAGTAAAGCTATTTTGCGCTTTTGTCTTGTAAAAAAGTGAGTTGGATCACAAAATTTAACGGTTCTTTGATCGAATACGGATAAATAAAACTAAAGCGGGCTAATTATACCTAAATTTTGCAAAAAATATAAACTCCAACCAATATTAACCAGTAGGCAATAGTTACTTTTTCACTAAAAAAGTCAGCACTTCATAATGCGAAGTATGCGGAAACATATCAAATAATTGCACCTTTTGGAGTGAGTAGTTGCTTAATGATATAAAATCTTTTGCCATTGTTTGTGCATTGCAACTTGAATAAATTAAATAAGGTGCGCCTAATTGATTTAAAAATTCCGCTAATGGTTTGCCAATGCCTCGGCGAGGCGGATTGACAATCACTAAATCTGGTGATGTTCCTTTTTCATTTAGCGCAAATTGAGCGGAATCAAGTGAAGCAAATTTAACATTTTTTAGGTGTAATCTTTCGGCAGATTTCGTTGCACTGGCAATCGCAGAAGCAGAGATTTCAATTCCTGTTAATTGCACATTTTTATTTTTCGTTTGCAACGTTTTCATACAATGCAAACCAAAGCCACCTACGCCGCAGAATAGATCCCAAAATTGTTGAATCAGCAAATCTTTTATCCAATTTTGTGCAGTTGCATATAATTGACTTGCTACATTGGGATTCGTTTGGAAAAAGCCTTGTGGGCGAATAAATAGTGGAATGCCATTAAAATTTTCTTCAATTGTGGTTTGCTCAGTGAGAAAAATTTCGGTTTCACCTTCCAAAATTGCGGCATGTTGAGGCTGAATATTCAAACTTACTACAGAATCTTGCGGTAATTTTGTCAATAAATTGGTTAATTCGCGCTCAATAAGCGGTCGTTTTTGCTCACTTCTTAGCACAAAACGCAGCATGATGGATTTGTTATGTTGGCTTTGGGTGATCAGAATATATTTAAGTTCACCCTTCTTTTTGGCGATGTTGTAAGGCACTAATCCCGCACGTGCAATAAAGTCTTTGAGGATAGGAAAAAGTGTTTTAAATTCAATAGGATAAAGTGGACAATCTGTCAGGTCTAGCGCTGTTTTGACATCCGTCTGATCTTTTAAAATGCCTAAAGTTGGTCGCTCTACACTACCTGAAACCACCATTTTTGCTTTGTTACGGAATTGACTTGCTGGGGAGGCAACAAGCGGTAGGATTTCAGTGAAATTTTGCAAAATAAACGGAGAAATTAACCGCTTGAGATCGGCTTCTTTTTCCAAAAGTTGTACCTGATAAGGCTTTTCTAGCCATTGGCATGAAACACAATGCTGATGTTGAAAATGTGGGCAATTTAATGTCATTTAGTGATAAGTAGGGTTTTATTTATGAGGGCATAAAATAGGTTTATGCCCTATTTATTTGGACTAACAATGCTGAGTTTTCCACTCTAGCCATTTATTTTGTAATGCGGTTAAACGTTGTTGCGCGTGCTGATAACGTGTGCTTGCTTCAAGTTCTTGCCAGCTTACGTTTTTGCGTTTCATCAACGAAATATGGCGCTCTGTTTGAGCTTTTGTCGGCTGATATTTTAAACCGTCTAACACCTGAACCACGCCTTCAGGCTCATTGCAAAGTAGTAATAAATCGCAACCTGCGTGAATTGCTTTTTCAGAACGTTGTACAAAGTCGCCCATAAAACCTGCGCCTTTCATTCCGAGATCATCAGAAAAAATCACGCCATTAAAATTAAGTTGGGTTCGTAATACGTTTTTAAGCCAATATTCTGAGCCGCTTGCAGGCTGGCTATCACATTGCGTATAAATAACGTGCGCGGGCATAATTGCTGAGAGCTTTCCTTTTGTAATTAATTGCTTAAACGGCAAAATATCATGAGCAAAAATGGCTTCTTTTGGACGATCGTCAAAGGGAGTTTCCAAATGTGAATCGGCGAGAACATGTCCATGCCCAGGGAAGTGCTTACCCGTTGTTGCCATTCCCATTTCTCGCATTCCATCAATAAATGCTTCAGCAACAGGTAATATACTTTCTGGTGATTCACCAAATGAACGATCTCCAATCGCTTTACAGTGATGACCTAAATCCAACACAGGTGCAAAACTTAAATCAATATCAAGTGCAAACATCTCTGCCGCCATTAACCAGCCAGCTTGTTGAGCTAAAGCGGTCGATTCTTGCGTATGTTTTGCTAATGTTTGAAAAGCTTGCATAGCTGGCAACTTGGTAAAGCCTTCACGAAAGCGCTGAACTCGGCCACCTTCTTGATCGACGGTGATTAATAGCGGTTTTTTTACTCGCTGGCGAATAGATTTAATGAGTGCGGCTAATTGTGCTTTGTCGTAAAAGTTACGGCTAAATAAAATCAAGCCAGAAATAAGTGGATGCCCAAGGATTTCAATCTCTTCTTGGCTGAGTTCTTTATCTTTTATATCAATCAGTAACATAATTTATTGAGAATGTAATGCAAAATTCGGCGTAAAATTGACCGCTTATAATCATTAAATAGGTGTTATTTTAGCATTAAAAATGCCCCCGATTTTCATCAAGGGCAATTTATTATGCTTTAGTGTGTTTTTCTTGATTTTTACGCATTTTAATATTGAGTAGTTCTACTACAACAGAGAAACCCATTGCGGTGTAAACTGCTGATTTTGGAATATGAATATTGAAGCCTTCGCCCACTAATACCACCCCAATTAAAATTAAGAATGCTAATGCGAGGTTTTTAATGGTTGGGTTGTTATCAACGAAATCGCCGATTGATTTTGCCGCCAGCATCATTATCGCAACCGCAATAATAATAGCAATAACCATTACTGGAATATCATCTGCCATTGCCACTGCAGTAATTACCGAATCAAGCGAGAATACCACGTCAAAAATCGCAATTTGTACTAAAATCATTAAGAAATTTGCTGTTTTAGTTGCATTTTGGGCTTCTTCATGAGATTCACCTGCAATAGATTCTTGTAATTCCATTGCGCTTTTAACGATAAGGAAAATCCCCCCGAGTAATAAAATAAGATCTCGACCAGAAATCGGCATACCCGCAATAGAGAAAAGCGGATCGACTAATTTCATCATCCAAGCCAGTGAAAGCAATAATAGAATACGAGTTCCCATCGCTAATGCTAAGCCAATAATACGAGCCGATTGGCGCTGATGAATTGGTAGACGAGAAACTAAAATACTGATAACAATGATGTTATCGATACCTAAAATGATTTCAAGTCCAGTTAGGGTTAAGAGAGCAACCCAAGCTTCGGGATTGGCAATCCAATCAAACATAAAATATCCTTTAAAACAGAGAATTAATAGGCAATTGCCTACGATCAAAAGGGTGAAAGCATAACGGTAGCCAAGCAAAAGTTAAAGGGGCGAACGTAAAAAATTCTGTAAAATTTCAGCAGTAAATTGTTTACGTAAATAAAAACCGAGTGGTAAAGATTGAACGCGTTCACCTTGTTGATTAATTGCATTGGTAAGTGAGCTACTATTTCTACCTTTCGGCCGTAATTGCATGACTTCGCCTAATGTCGCATTGATCTCATTTAAGCGCCCAAAACTGATATATTCCATTAGTTCTTCCCAATCATTTTTTAATTGTTGCTCTTGCTTAAATGAGGGGGTCCATAAAATGGGTTGTCCTATATAACGTTCAGCAACGGGAATATGTCTTTCACCTTGTACTGGAATCCACAGCACTTTTTGTAATTTATGTCGAACGTGAGAAGTTTGCCATGTAACCCCTGTATTTTGAGTAAGTGGAGCTAGGCTTACAAAAGTCGTTTCTAATGGAAAGCCTTTATGATTGATAGGAATGGTTTTGAGCTCAATGCCTAAATGAGCAAAATCTTGTTCTGGCTTGCTACCTGCTTTTGCGCCTAAAGCAGTTTCAATTAATTGACCGACCCAGCCCTTATCTCTACGCAGGTCAAGCGGAACGTCAATATTTAATTGATGGGCAATTTCACCAAGCGTAAAGCCCGCAAGCCAATTCGCTTTCTTGAGTAATTCTGCTTCAGTGTGTGAAAAGGTGGAAAGTTGCATAATATTATGGGGTGAAAAGGAGAATAAACGAACGCTTTATTCTCCTATTTCCTGCTTTGAGCTTGATTTTACATCCAAGCGTTATTACGGATAACGCCGACAGCAATGCCTTCAATTTCGATATATTCGATACGAGGATCAACAACAATAGGTTGTAACTCATCATTTTCAGGGTGAAGATAAATCAGCTCACCTTTTTTCTCTAAACGCTTTACAGTCACTTCGTCATCTACTCGTGCAACTACAACCTGACCATTACGAGCAAAATTGGTTTTGTGCACTGCAAGTAAATCCCCATCAAGAATACCGATTTTTTCCATAGAATTGCCGTTTACTTTGAGTAAATAGTCCGCATTTGGATTAAACATAGCGCCATTTACAGGGTAATGGCTTTCAACGTGTTCAATCGCCATAATGGGAGTACCTGCAGCAACTTTACCGATCAGCGGTAAGCCATCATCATTCGCAGCTTCTTCAGTTTCATTATTGACTAAGATACGAATCCCACGAGAAGTACCTGAAAGCATTTCAATATAACCTTTACGAGCAAGCGCTTTTAAATGTTCTTCTGCTGCATTAGGGGATTTAAAGCCGATTTCGCGTGCAATTTCAACACGTGTTGGTGGCATGCCAGTTGTTTCGATATGATGTTTAACAAAATCAAAAATTTCTTGTTGGCGAGCAGTTAAGTGTTTACGTGACATTTTTTCCTCACTGTCTTTATATACAGAATTTTGTGTCATTATATACAGTAATTTTTTATTTGTAACTAGATAAATTCAGAAAAATTTTACAAATTTATGGTAAACTGTTTCTTTAGTAGGGTTATCTCTATATTAGATGGCATAAACCATAACAATTAAGGATATTAAAATGTCTAGCCTCTTAAATTTTTATCGACAAGTGTTGAATCTTCCACTTTCGTTATTAGTTAAGTCTCGTTCTATTCCTACAGATCCTGTAAACGAGCTTTCATTAAACTTATCTCAACCTATTATTTACGTATTACCTTACACATCGCAAACGGATTTATTAATTCTTCAAAAGAATTGTCAGGCATTGAATTTACCAGACCCATTGCAAAATAATGAGATTAACGGTCAATCGTTACCTCGTTATGTTTTTTTAGATGAAGGGCGTCGATTTTTTAAATCGAAAGGGGCAAAAAGCGAGACTGAATCTCTTTTCTATCGCTATTTAGATTTACATCGTTCGGATGAAAATTTAGATGTGCAATTAGTACCAGTGTCAGTATTATGGGGACGTTCACCAGGTAAAGAAAAAGCACCTTCACTTCGTTTTATGAGTACCTTCCAGCGTATTATTGCAATGATTTGGTTTGGGCGAGATAACTTTGTGCGTTTCTCCCAAGCGCTCTCATTACGCTATATGGTAACCGAACATGGTTCTGAAGAAGGCTTAGCACAAAAACTCGCTCGTGTAGCAAAAATCCATTTTGCGAAGCAACGTTATTCAGCAACAGGGCCCCGTTTAGCTGATCGTCAAGCAATGTTCAATAAGCTGATTCAATTACCAACCATTGTGCAGGCAATTGAAGACGAAGCAAAATCGAAAAAGGTTTCTAAAGAAAAAGCACGTCAGGAAGCCGAGAAAATTTTAGATGAAATTGCTGCAGATGTAAGCCACGAAACATTGCGTGTTGCTGATCGTATTTTAAGTTGGCTATGGAATAAGTTATACCAAGGTATCAAGGTTCAAAATGCGGATCGTGTGCGTAAATTGGCTTTAGAAGGGCATGAAATTGTTTATGTGCCTTGCCATCGTAGTCATATGGACTACTTATTATTGTCGTACATTTTGTATCATCAAGGTTTAGTTCCACCGCATATTGCGGCAGGAATTAACTTAAATTTCTGGCCAGCGGGACCATTTTTCCGTCGAGGCGGTGCGTTTTTTATTCGCCGTACTTTTAAAGGTAATCGCTTATACTCAACTATTTTCCGTGAATATTTAGCAGAATTATTTTATCGTGGTTATTCGGTGGAATATTTTATTGAGGGGGGGCGTTCTCGTACTGGACGTTTACTTGAGCCAAAAACAGGCATGATGTCGATGACTTTGCAAGCACTACAACGAGGGCTCTCTCGCCCAATTAGTATTGTGCCAGTGTATATCGGTTACGAACACGTGCTTGAAGTAGATACTTACGCAAAAGAGTTGCGTGGTGCGGCAAAAGAAAAAGAAAATGCGGGCTTAGTATTACGAGTAATTAAAAAATTACGTAATTTAGGTCAAGGCTTTGTGAATTTTGGTGAACCGATTCAAGTAAACACTTATTTGAACCAACATTTTCCTGAATGGAAAGAACCGCCAGCAGAAGATAGTCGCCCTAAATGGCTAAATGATGCGGTTGATGAGATTGCACAGCAAGTGATGGTAAATATTAATAATGCGGCTGCAGTAAACGCGAAAAACTTAATTGGTTCAGTTTTACTTGCTTCTCGCCAACGAGCTCTTGCTAGTGAACAACTTATTGAACAAGTGGATAGTTACTTACAGCTCTTTAAAAATGTGCCGTATGCTACAGATATCACTGTGCCTGTGGAATCTGCAGAGCAAATGCTTGAGCATGTGCTTAGTTTGCCTCGCTCTGGTGTAGTAAGTGAAAAAGATAATTTTGGTGAAATGATCCGTTTAGACCGAGAGTCGGCGGTGTTGATGACCTATTATCGTAATAATATTCAGCACTTATTCGTATTGCCATCGTTAGTTGCAAGTATTGTGTTGCATCATGAATCAGTATCTAAAGATCTGATTATGAAAACGGTAAATCATATTTATCCGTTCTTAAAAGCGGAGCTATTCCTTCATTTCAAAGAGAATGAAGTACGTAATCAAGTTGAGCTGATTTTAACTGAGTTTGCACGCCAGCAAATTATTAAATACGAAAGTGATGTATTGAAAATTAACCGTTCTCGTGTGCGTGCGTTACAGTTACACGCTGCAGGGATTCGTGAGATTTTACAGCGTTATTACATCAGTCTAAGTGTATTGTTAGAACAGCCAGAAATGAGCCGTAATAACTTAGAAAAAGAAAGTCGTTCTATTGCACAACGTCTGTCGATTCTACATGGTATTAACGCACCAGAATTCTTTGATAAAGCGATTTTCTCGACTTTTAGTGCAAGTTTAAAAGCACAAGGGTATTTTGATGAACAAGGTAACGCAGTGGTTGCTAAAGTCAAAGAAGCTGAGGAAATGCTCAGAGCATTGATTTCAGTTGAAATTCAACTCACTATTCAAGGTGCGATGGAAAAAGTTGAAGAAGAATCAGCATAGCTTCATAGTTTGAACAAGCGGTAAGATTTTACAAATTTTTCACAAAATCTTACCGCTTTTATTATATAATCTTACGCAAACGTTTGCTTTTTGTATCAAAGAGGATCAAAAATGACCACAATTGGCACCCCATTAACATCGAATGCAACGAAAGTAATGATGCTTGGCTCAGGAGAGCTAGGTAAAGAAGTTGTGATTGAATTACAACGTTTCGGTGTAGAAGTGATTGCGGTAGATCGCTATGAAAATGCGCCCGCTCAACAAGTTGCACATCGTGCTTATACTCTTTCAATGTTAGATGGTATAGCTTTACGTGCATTAGTTGAAAAAGAAAAGCCTGATTTTATTGTGCCAGAAGTGGAAGCGATTGCCACTGCAACGCTAGTTGAGCTTGAGCAAGAAGGTTATAACATTGTGCCAACCGCTAAAGCTACCCAATTAACTATGAACCGTGAAGGTATTCGCCGTCTAGCGGCAGAAGAACTCGGTTTAAAAACTTCACCTTATTTCTTTGTTGATACTTTTGATGAATTTAAAAAAGCGGTAGATGAACTCGGCTTCCCTTGCGTGGTTAAGCCGATTATGTCTTCATCAGGTCATGGACAATCGGTAATCAAATCTGCAGAGCAAATTCAACAGGCTTGGGATTATTCACAAGAAGGTGGACGTGCTGGTGGAGGACGTGTGATTGTGGAAGGTTTTATCAAATTTGACTATGAAATTACCCAATTAACCGTACGTCACATAAATGGTACTTCATTCCTTGCACCAATTGGTCATCGTCAAGATAATGGTGATTATCGTGAATCTTGGCAGCCACAAGCGATGTCTGATCTAGCACTAAAACGTGCGCAAGAAACAGCAGAACGCATTACTACAGCATTAGGCGGACGAGGTATTTTTGGAGTAGAACTGTTTGTTTGTGGTGATGAAATTATCTTTAACGAAGTTTCACCTCGTCCTCATGATACGGGCATGGTGACTATAGCTTCACAAGAGCTTTCACAATTTGCATTACATGCTCGTGCTATTTTGGGGTTACCGATTCCTGAAATCTATCAAATTAGCCCTGCAGCATCAAAAGCGATTGTGGTTGAAGGTAAATCAAAAAATGTAACCTTTGGTAATTTGGATAAAGCGTTAGAAGAAATCGGTACCAATATCCGCTTGTTCGGTAAAGGTGAAGTGAATGGGCATCGCCGTTTAGGGGTGATTTTAGCGCGTGATGAAAATACTGAAAAAGCCTTGGCAAAAGCCGAACGTGCTTATGCAAAATTAACGGTAGCCCTGTAATTGGCTTAACCATTTAAACAAGCGGTCAAATTTCCTAAAATTTGACCGCTTGTTGATCTGCACCCCAAAACCTGGACACCTAATTTGAGGTGCAGATTATGTCTTATTCTTATCAATTTCGTTTAAACATTATCAAACAAGTGACCGAACAGGATTTGGGTATTCGTGAGGTCGCTAAAC